>CAZMVL010000052.1:0-28766 GCA_964569335.1 uncultured Paraperlucidibaca sp. | reverse complement strand
GCCAACGGTCGCCGTGACTAGGCATCAAGCACGATGGCGATGTAGGCAACCGGTCGGGCAGGGCGACATATGTGATGTCGGCGACCCAGAGCTAATCGGGCCCTGCTGGCGCGACGTCTGCAGCCAGATTGGGGAAGATCGGCCCGTCATGGTTGCTGGTGGTGGTCGTGATCGCAAAACGCCCTCTGACCTTGGGTTGCAGGGTGTGTTCGCGCATTAGACTTCAGATATTCTTGTGATTGGCGATCAGTCCCTGATGGTGAAGTGCTGCACCGACCCGGTGATAGCCGTAGCAACTGAAGCTCTCGCAGACCATAGAGTGTCGAGTGTGCAAGTCCCATCAGCCGGCAGCCTTTCGAGATGCTGAGGCCAGAGGGCCGGTGACGAGCAAGATAGTCCCGTTTTTGGAAGGGAGGGCAATTTCAGCGCCCCCTTTAGAAACTCGATCTCCAGCGTCTGCTGGCCAACAAGCTGCTCAAGCGCGGCAATCGGCTTCTCGCAGTCGCGCACAAGCCCGGTCATGGGCACATCCGTATTGAGCGAGCCTTCCTCATACTTGCGCGCCCAGGTCGTGCGCTTATTCGCCGACTCCACAGCTAGTCCTCGATCCGTCGGACCCGCTGCCGGGGTACCTTCCCAAGTGAGCGTCCTACACCAGATCAAGTTCGTCCGCGATTTTGAGTGAGTCGAGCGCCCAGGGTCGCTAATCCTCTCCTAGAATCTCGGTTGTGAGCTGGACTGCGCTCTTCCCGTGGCGCGCTACTTCTGCGCGTGTAACGACGTGGTCCGCTTTCTGGGTAGGAGGTCACTCGCGAAGAGCCGAAGTAACCTGAGCTACCAGGTCAGATCACCTCCTGACCTTTGTATTTTTCAGACATAAGCAAGGCCGCAGCCGAGCCGAAGCCGACCGGGCCATGAACCACGCGAGCAACTAGCAGCGTGAGGACAGCGTCAAACCCAAGCAGAACCATGAACGACGCCACTGCCATCAATGTGGATGCTATGCCATTACCACCTGCCAACTAGTGGCCACACAGGACTGAAATCCACAAAAGCAAAGCCAGTTGAACAACGCCCAAACTACGCAGCATTTTGCGTGTCGCAGACAGGTTTTCCGGACTCTTGATTGCAAGCAGGGGCACAGTTGCGCTGAGCAGCGCGACGATGGTCGCCAGCGCGAGCGAAACGCCGCTCCCCAGTTGGAATGCGAGAACAACCGCCCCAAGGCAGACCGCCACAGCAAATGGCAGCACGCTCCGCAAAACTGAACTGTCTGAGACCTGATGGTCTATGGTTATCGGTTGCATGATCCGATTTGTTCTTTCTACCGGTCAATTCCTTGCAAGGCTGGAGAATGGCTAAGCAACGTTCTTGGATTCCGACGTTGGAAGCCTTTTTATGTAATTCGATGCGTCCTGTGCGCTGAGTGGACGGCTGAACAGATAGCCTTGGCCCTGTATGCAGCCTTCGCTGGCGACGGACTCAAGCTGCTGCTCTGTCTCTATGCCCTCGGCCGTCGTGCCGACGCCGATGCTCTGGCTCAACATAATGACCGAACGAACAATCGCGGTATCCGACTGATTGCCGAGTATTCCCTGGATGAACCGCTTGTCGATCTTGATCTTGTCGAAACGGAAGTTTCGGAGATAGGCCAGCGAAGAATAACCGGTGCCGAAGTCGTCAATCGATACTTTGACCCCAAGCTGGCGCAGCGATTCCAGGATTTTGAAGTTCTTGCCTTCCGTCCCGAGCAACGCGCTCTCGGTGATCTCAAGCTCAAGGCGGTGCGGGGCGAGACCAGTCGCCGCCAGCGTATTGACGATGGTCGGCAACAATGACGGACTGTCAAACTGGATCGGCGAAAGGTTCACAGAGATCGCGATATGCTGAGGCCACTGCATGGCCTGCTCGCAAGCGGTGCGCAGGACCCAGGCGCCGATCTGCGTTATCATACCGGTCTCTTCGGCCAGAGGAATGAATGTCTCGGGAGACATCATGCCCCGCGTCGGATGCGGCCAGCGGATCAGCGCTTCGAACCCTGTGATTTCTCGGCTGCGAACATCGAGTATTGGCTGATAGAAAACCGCCAGTTGATTGGTGCTGACTGCCAGCTTCAAATCCAGTTCCAGCTGGCGACGCTCATGCTGCTCCTCAAGCATGCGCGTTTCGAACAACACAACACCGCCCGTGCCCTTTACCTTGGCGTGATACATGGCGAGGTCGGCTGCCTTTATCAGACCATCGAGGTCGCCACTGAAACTGCGAGCCGGAGCGAGGCCGCAGCTGGCACCGATGCTGACCACGTTCCCGTTGACCGAGAACGGCCGGGCCAGCGCCTCAACAACGGCCTCTGCCCAGACCATCGCTTCAGGCACCTTGAAAATGTTCTCAACAATGGCCGAGAACTCGTCACCACCAAGGCGAGCGATGCTCGTGCCTGCAGGAAGTGTCTTTGCCAGCCGGTCGGCCACTGCAATAAGCAGCTGGTCGCCAATGTCGTGTCCGTAGGTGTCGTTGACCAGCTTGAAGCCATCAAGGTCGATGAACAGTAAAACCGGTTCCGTGTCATTGACCGGCATCTCGTCGAGAACCTGGTAGAGGCTATCGCGAAAGCCCTGACGATTCATCAGACCTGTCAGCGTGTCGTGATAGGCGAGATAGCGCAGGCGTTCTTCCGAGACGCTCCGCCGGCGCGATTCTTCGGCAAGCTGCAGTGACGTGGTTTCCAGCTTCTCATCAAGCTGCACAGAGCGGAGGGCAAGTGTCGCGTTCTCGCTTTCGCTGGCCTCATGCGCGCGCTTGCGCTCGATCTGGGCGTTGATGCGCGCCAAAGCAACCGCAAAATCGACAGGCTTGGTGATGTAATCGTTCGCGCCAAGTGTCAGGCTTTCGACAACGTCCTCGCTCTGGGACTTTGCAGTCACCATTATGATCGGCAGCGCGTTGTAACGGGGATTTGCGCGCACCTGCTTCAGCACATCGTTTCCGGAGACATCGGGCATCATGATATCAAGCAGGACAATATCGTAATTGTTGGAGAAGATTTTCTCCAGTGCTTCGCGCCCTCCGGAAGCCTCTTCGACCTCAAAATCACGGCGCACGAGGCGGCGGCTGAGAATGTCGCGATTGTCGGCAACATCGTCCACCACCAGCACACGGGGCTTGGGCCGCAGTGAAACCGCTGCATCTTCGGAAAGTTTAGTCACTGTAGAGTTCTGCATCGTTCTTTTCCCCTGGTTACCCAGGAATTATTAGAGAAACAAAATCAGGCTGCACGTTTCATGAGCGCTTCTGACACCACTGATCCACGATCTGCGGAAAGGTATGCGGGGATGTCGACCGTGAACTGCGAGCCTTCGCCAAGTTTGCTGGTCACGCTGATTTCTCCACCCAGCAGCGCACAGAATTTGCGGGTGATGGCCAGTCCCATTCCAGTGCCACCAAAGCGTCCCGATATGTTGACGTCGGCCTGGATGTAAGCTTCGAACAGCTTTGGAATCGCCGTGTGCGAGATGCCTATACCTGTGTCGGATACCGTGGCGATCAGGCGATCGTCGGCGATAGATTTCTCGATGCGTATCAACAGCTTAACCGTGCCGTTCTGGGTAAACTTGCCGGCATTGCCGAGAAGGTTGATCAATATCTGTGCGACTTTGGTGCGGTCGGTCTGCAGAATCTCGTTCCGCATCGAGCAGTCGACAACCAGTTTGTTGTTGGCCCTGGTGATGGTCGGATAGGCCGTGGCTACGACATCATCGCACAGCTGGCCAAGGGTGAATTCCACCAGGTCGACATCCTGTATCCCGTTCTCGATTTTTTCGGGGTCCAGAACCTCGGAGACCAGTGAAAGAAGGTGCTTTCCAGCTGCATTGATGCGGCTCAAATCCTGTTTGGTCTGCGGATTGGTCGGCTTATCCATGCATTCTTCAAGGAGGATGTCCGAATAGCCGATGATGGCATTCAGCGGCGTGCGCAGCTCATGGCTCATCTTTGACAGAAACAGCGAGCGGTTGCGGTTTACCTTCTCGGCAACTTCACGTGCATGCTCCAGTTCCTGAAGCGTATTGCGGAACCGTTCGGCTTCGATCTCGAGTTCGGTGCGCAACGCCATCACTCGAGCATAGTAGAGCGCCATCCAGGTCATGTAGACGGTAGCTGCAATTATCGAAAGCCAGACCAGCAGCCGCAGATCCTGTGCCGGGATATCATTGGGGAGTCCGAAGTAGGTTATGCAGGCGATGAACACAGACAGGTTCGCCACAAACACCGTCAGCACCAACGGTACCTTTTTGGACTGATAGAACAGTCCGAGCAGAAGCCCCACGATTAGCCAGGGCAGGAAGGGCGAGCTGAAACCGCCGTAAAAGTAGGTCCCGAACAGCGACATCCCCGTCAGACCCTGGAACGACAGGAATGTCGCCAGCGGAAGGTTGCCAGTCATCCTCAAGATGAAAGGCAGCGTCGCGAAGCTGAGAATCCCCAGCACCATGATCAGCAGTTGGGGTGTGACAACCGGGGACACGAGGTACAGCGCGATCGCCATTGGCTGGGCAATCAGCGGCCCGGCCAGATGGGTGAACACAAAGATCCTGACCATTTCGAGGTTGGTGCGTCCACGAATGGCGCCGCCTCGAATGAACCAGTTGATAACCTTGTTGTTCGTCATGAACTCCCGCCCCTCAGCCAAACCGTCAGCCGGCCAAGCGCTGTTGCGCCACGTCGAATCCGGCATCGAGCCGCGACTGCGCCAATTGCATTGCAGCCTGCAAGCGGTCTGCCGCTGCTGCAATCTCGAAGTCGGTATGGCCAGCCATTACCTGCAGGCGGAAGCGGGCAAGCCCCTTTCCAACGGCAGGAAACTCTACCAGATTGGAGATCAGGCCCATTTCTGGCAGCGCCCGTGACGTCATGCGTGCAAGCGCTTCATCACCAGTCTTGACGGCCACGATGGCAGACGGATCACCATAGTAATCCATGCCGCGTGCCTTGAGGCCTTGCCGCAGGTCGTGGATGTTCCTCATAAGATCGCCGCGCAGCGCCTTGCCCTCGTCGGATTCAACGATGTCGAGCGCCTTGGCGATTGTCGCCACTTGTGCCGGCGACAGCGCGTTCGAGAAGGTGCAACTCGGCGAATAGTAGCGCAGATATTCCTTCACTGCGCGCGAATTGGTGGCCACGAAGCCGCCGTTCGAGCCAAACGTCTTGGAGAAACTGCCCATAACCAGATCGACTTTGCCGAGCATGTTCTGAATACCGATATGGCCGGTTCCGTCTTCGCCGAGGCAACCGAGATCGTGAGCGACATCGACCATGAGGGTCGCACCATACTCATGCGCCAGGTCCTGCAGCGCCATAATGTCTGGCGTATCGCTGTCCATCGAGAACAAGCCCTCGGTGACGATCATGATGCCGCCGTTTACGTCACGGCGACGGATGTCCTTAAGGCGATCACGACAATGCTCGAGGTTGTTATGGCGGAACAAGGACACGTTGCGCGTAGCAGCCTGAGCGCCAGTCTGCAGGCAGGCATGAGCCAGTGCGTCGATGACAATGTAATCATGCGAGCGAACCAGACCCTTGATGACACCGAAGCCAGCGGCCCAGCCGGTCGGGAAAAGCACGGACGCTTCCATTTTCAGGAACTGCGCGAGACGCTGCTCAAGGGCGACGGAGGTGGAGGTGTTTCCAACCAGCGCCGGCGAGCCGGCCGAGTGGACGCCAAATTCATCGATGGCTGCCTTGGCTGCGGCGAGAACTGCAGGATGCGACGAGAGGCTGAGATAATCCTGCGACGCGAAATTTACGCCTTCGCTGAGATTACCTCGGTCATCCCGAACTGCGCAGGTCGAAGCTGGACCGGTTTCGGTTGCACGAGAGAACGGCCACGTGCCCGACTGACGGCGGTTGTCTTGCCAAGTGTAGAACTGGTTGCAGCGCCCGAGCAGATCACGACCTTCCATGACACGGAAATCTCGCATGCTGCCTTGGAGGGCGGTTTCCGGTACGCCATCAATGGTCTTGGTTGTCATTATACACCCTGTTAGATTTTTGCTTTCTGATGCTATTGCTACGATGGTCTGCGATACGAATCCGTTAACCCGGAAAATGGCTGCTTTTTTTGGTTAATTGAGTTCTCAACGAAATGCTTAAGATGCCTAAACAAGCGTCATAATGGTCGCGGCCGGCCTTCCCAGCAGCTGGCTTTGTCTGCATTCCGGGAGTCTTGAGGCGGTGAGGCAGAGGCCATGAGTGGCTTCCATCGCCGGGGAACCGAAAGCGTCAGAAGGGCTCCGCCCTCCGGCAGGTTTTCGGCACTCAACTGGCAGCCGATGGCGTTTGCCAGCTTATGCATGACGCTCAGGCTGAGGCCTGTACCACCATACTTGCTAACCGACGCATCGCGTTCCTCGGTCAGTGTTTCGAAAATCGTTTTCAAGCGCTCAGGAGCTATGCCAGGCCCATTGTCGCTGATGGAAATCATGTAGCCTTCCATCGTCGTTGACTGTGCGCACGTAACCACTACGTGGGAGCCCACGGCATGAATCGGCGGGTTCTCCAGGATTGCGGTCAAAATTTGCTGCAGGCGCAACTTGTCTGATTCCACCGCCGCCAAAGATGTTTGAAGCTGGAGTTCGACGCTGTTGCCAGCTTCGAGCATCGCTGGTCGAGTGGCCGCAAAAGCATCCTCGACGATTTCACGCAGGTCGGTGGATTCAACCTTGAACTGCATCCGGCCCGCCTCGATCTTGGACAGATCGAGGATCACATTGATCAGGCGCAGCAAGTATTTGCCAGCCGCATCGATGCGCTCGACATCCTCTTTCATGTGCTGATTATTGCTGTCGACTGCCTCTTCTTTTAAAATCTGACTGTAGCCGATCACGGCATTCAGTGGCGTTCGCAGTTCATGGCTCATGCGAGCCAGATACTCGGCCTTTAACAATCCCGCCTCATCGGCAGCAAGAATTGCATGGCGCAGTTCATCGGCAGCTTGCCGCCTGCGGCGGACATCGGATTCGAGCTCGACGCCAGCGTCAAAGATTCTGGCGTAGTAGATCGCCATCGTTGCAACGTAGCAGAGCGCAGCTGTCGTAGAGACCACTCCAAGCGACACCATCGCCACCTCGGGAACGTCATTTGGTGCCGGATTGAACCCGTAATACGCTCCGAGAAACAGAGCAAAAGACGCCGCAAAGATGGCCATCAGCTTGCCCTGCAGATGCGTGATCCCGCCAATGTAGAAAAACGACAGTATCGGGATAATGAGAACCCAAGGCAGGGTTGGCGACAGCACGCCGCCATTGAAGTAGCAACTCCAGAATATACAGAAGTTCAGATTCATGACCGACGTGATGACCAACTTGTCATAGTCGACGCCGCGGCGCAGCAGGAACGGGAATACCCAGAACCCAGTGACGCTCAGCGACAGAATTAGGATGTCAAAGCTGGGAGTGGGATCCACAAACATCAGCGCCAAAACCACCGAGTTGCCCAGGATTGGCCCCATGGTGTGACTGATCAAAAACATTCTTGCTTGATTGGCAGCCTCACGGTCGGAGCGCACGGAATCCGGCACGAAGTATTCTATGAGGCGCTGATAGCCAGCGCCGATTTCTGAAAGGCCCATTTCCCGCATCCGCAACACTGGAGCAAAACACACGGAACTCTGTATTTTAGAGTCTTCCAGCGGGGTTAAGTCGCAGAAAATCGAGTGAGCATGGTTACGAATTCGTAGGCGTTAAAGAATTTTTATCCTTAATCCTTCACCATCTTTCGACGGCATGCCCTATCGGCGTAGAAGGGCGCGTGGAGATTTTTTGTGTATCGACTTCTCTTGATTGCACTGTTGATGAGCGCCCAGCCTGCACTTGCAAACAATTGGGCGCTTCGCCCAAGTCTTGACGCCCAGGCAGATTGGTCCGGGGCACATTTCGGAGCATTCGGCGGTGCGGCTGTCAGCAACGGGAAGGCTGATATCGGCGATTTCTGGGGATCTCTGATCCCGCTCGACGTTGAGTATGGCCTTTTCCCGCAAAGCATTGACGGCAACACTGCTGGTATCCTTGGAGGCGTATCCGTCGGCTTCAACGTGCAATCTGGCAACATTGTCTGGGGCGTCGAGGGAGACATCGGCTATGCTGATGCAAACATCGCGCACGATTATTCGAGGATCGACAACGTCCCCACTTCGCCTTTTCCCGGCGTGAGTACCAACACACGGTATGAAACCGAATTCGGTACCATCGGAACGCTGCGACTGCGCGGTGGCTATGCATTTGGCAACTCGCTATTGTTCGCCTCGGCAGGCTTAGCCGCCGGACAAGTCAGGAACCGCTTCGAACTCGCACTGCCTGAGATCGGCTATCAAAGTCCTGACTGGTCATCCTCCGGCACAAAGCTCGGCTACACGCTGGGCATGGGCTTTGAACAAAAGCTCACTAATCGCTTCACCGCCAAGCTGGAAATGCTCTTCATAAACCTTGATGACGACGAGATTGCGGGGACGGATCCAAACGCCTTCCCAGGCGAGATGATCGAGTACAAGTTCAAGAACGACCTCCTTCTCCCTCGATTGGGGTTTAGCGTCGGCTTCTAGAGCGCGGTGAACTTCTAGTCGCGAATGGTCGCTCTAACTTGACTTTCTGATTTCTCTGGTCCGCAGATCCATGGGGAACTTCTCGCGCATTGCCTTGCTGCTCTCTCGCCCGAGCAAAGCTGACTACCGGAGCTAATGCCCGGCCACGATAAGGGTCCAGATGTATAGAAGAAAGGGCCTGTCTCCGCCTTCGAAGTCGCCCTGCCATGAGCAGCCCCGTTACGAGAGCCACCCTGACGCCGGTTCTGGTCTGCAAGCGCTGAGGCATCAGAACCAAACTGGTTACGCCGAGCAGCCCCGGCAATAGGAGCAGACGAAGGCCGCGCTGCGCCAGTTACCGCGTGCGACAGCATTGGGGATCGCCTGCAACAGTATGGGCAGGATCCCTATTGCTGCCAGAGCCGGCAGGATATGCAGGAACCGGATCACAACGCGCGGCGCAGCGGAGCCCGCGAATGACTTGGCGAAGCCTGTCATCCTCGCGAGGCTGTGGGGCCGGCGTTGCAGGGGCGTCGGACTTCGGGTATGCTGGTACGGGCTTGGTTGTCGGCGGAGCGCAATAGAAACGGCCCCCGTCTGACGCATAGCGACGATATCTTTCCCGGTACAGGCTGGCACACAAGCTGCGCTCGCGAAAGAAGCGGACCGAGGACCAGGAGCCCGGTCACGGTGATTGCCTTCAGATACTTCATGGTGGCCTTCCATTCTGTATTGAGTGTGCCGCCCAGGCACCGTGCCAGAGCGGTGTGTCATCTCATTCGCAACATGGTTCGACTGGAAAACGTCGTCATACTACCGGAGGGGTATGCCGCACTTTTGTAAGCCTGCGCCGCACGCTCTTGGTCGACGACGCATCACTTGCGCGCTAAACCGCAGGTCTTTCGATCATGCTCACGGCGAATGCGACAAGGATGAAAAGCGCTATGATCGCAGCAAGCAAGGCCAGCATGACTCGCCGCATCAGCTGGGCTTTGCGGTCACGCGGAACCTTGAAGTTGGTGATTGTGTGAGACAGCATCGCCCAACGCGGCAGGCCAGTTCTGTTGGTGAGTTCCGGAGATCGTTTCTCGATCCTGTAGGACAGGATGATGACAGCGACGAACAGGGCGATTGCCAGTTTCGGCCAGATCCACATCAGCGCTGCAGCTGTCGTAGACATCACACCCTCCCTTGCTTTCCGAGCCTCTGTGCACATGCGGACGCAGTCCGCATACCCCGCCAGAGGTAAATCTCAGGGGAATGCGACGCGTCTACGTGCCCCCACGCAGTCGCAACGTGACAAAGCTGATCCAGCACAACATCAGGATGATGGCGGAAGCTATCGAGGCAACCCTGAACCAGTAGGCCGTTGCTTTTCGGCTCCGCTTGCCATACGCGCGAGGTGGTTATCGAAATCTCCGCGCTCACCGGCGATGATGTAGGCGGCCTCGATGTGCCGACTGTCGATGAGCCTACCAATGACGAGCACCGGCTGACCGGCCAACAGGCCACGATAACGCGTGTTGCCCATTGGCGCGCATGGGGCAGTTCGAGCCGGAGCGTGCGGCCGAGCTTGCGGAGAGCTATCACGCCAGTGCCGAGCAGGTCAGAAAGCTCATCGAGTTGTCGAAGAGAAAAGATATCGACGTCAGGACTGTCTCTGCCGGGGCAGGTTCTCTGGTCAGGCAGGCGACGTTGCTGAAGCGATGGATCTCATCCGGCGAGCGATCGCCGCCACCGAATTACGCCCTCATGAAGTCAGCAACGGACGCGCTCATTCTCAACCGCCGACGTGAGGCTCCGGCGACTGGAAAAACGGCCATTCGGAGCCAGGTTGCTCAGCTTAGGATCATCTCATCGCGTATGCCTGACGGCTCCTCTGGGCCGCTGGGCAGAATGACGGTGACCCACACCATCCCGAAGGTTCCGGAGCGGATCAGGTGGGTCTATCCCGGCGGTGCCAGTGATGCTGGTTTTGGCATTGCACTGCCGAAGTCGGGTATGCTGGCAGCGTCGTTTGGCAAAGGCGTCAAGAGCCTGCACATCTATCACCTCGGCGCGCCGGGGAGTGGCTCAGTGCGAATGGAAGGTCTGTGGGCGCCAACGATTGCCGGCTCAGCCGTGGAGGCGGAAGTTTTGCTGGCGACGGGCACCGAGACTGCTCCCACCAATTTCAGGATAGAGAGCGGAGGCACGCTCTCCATCGGCAAGCGGACGGATGCCTCGGTTCTGGAAGTCAAATGGTCGAGACCGACCGGCGAGACAACCGGCATCGGTGTGATTTCCGGAAACTACCTGGCGGCCATTGTGACGACCCCGGGCGTGCGCGGTGGGGTGGCGCTCTACAGCATGACGGAGGACGGTTCGAAGGTACCCAGCCGCTGTGTGATGTCTGAGTCAGACGGCGTCGGTGCCGAGCAACTCGTTGTCACCAAGCTGCCAACCACGGCGAAGCCCATACGCGTTCCTCCTGCCGATATCGAGGCTGAGATACGCGTCATCGCGGAAGCCATCCGCGAAGATCTGGGCAACGCGGCAAGGTGAAAGCCGAAGACTTCCCAGATCAATGCAATCCAGATCAATGCAATATCCAGAACGCTGCCTGCGGCTGACAAGATGCGGGCCTATGTCGATGCCATTTACGACGAACTCAAGCCTGGGCTGGCCGCAGCCAAGCCGGGTCAGACGGAAATACGCATCATTGGCCCAGACCCCCGCCAACTCCACTGGGCTATCGCAATGCAAGGCGGCACTTCCGGCTTGGAACGCAGTTCTACGGCTTCACCTTCGTCGAGCCAGGCAAGAAGACCGGCACGCGCTATGACGGCTTGGTGCGCGTGAACGGGCAATGGATATTCATCCCCAAGGCGTGGCGGGCGTTCGAATAGCGAGGCCGAAAATGCTCATCTCAAACCACGTGAAGGGCCTGCCTGGCTTGTTTGGCCGAGCTGGGGCACGTCAGCATTTCTACGACAAGAAATCGAAGACGCCGCTCAGCATCTTTGCAGTCGGGCTGGCTGCGGTTGCGATCTTCTTCATGCTGCCAATGCTGCGCCGTCGTATTGGTCCGGATGAATGGCTGATGTTGGTGCTCGGCCTGGTCCTGCTGTTTCTGGCTTGGCGATGCTGGCGGTTTGCGCGTGGACCCTATCTGACCCTGCGCCGGGATGATCTCGTGATAGGTCAGTTCTTCCGGCCGTTAAGGCTGACCTATGCCGATATTTCGGCGATGGCCGTCGAGTTCACGTTGATGCGGCCGAAGAAAAACCATCCCTCGATTCCGGTGCATACGCTTCACCTTGCTATGCGCGACGGGAGCTTTGCGAGCCGGATACTGCCCTTCGGTTCAGACACCAGAATGCTGGAGGCATTGACAAAGCAAACCGGGATCGATCCCGATGACATTCGTGGGTCGGAGGGCGTGGCCATCTGGAGGCAACGACGGCAGCGCTTATGAGCTGCGGCGGGCTGCCGCTATGATGAGAGCGGGACAGTTGAGCCACGTGCACTCTGAAATCGATGATCACCCATCCTCGCTCTTCGACCTGCCGCTCCCTACGCCATGGCCCGAAATGCCTGCTACTCGCAGTATTGTTGGCGACCATCGCGGCAATACTGACCAATAGCCGCGTTAGCAGGGGCTGTTGCGATGGTCGCAAGTTGTGAGCAAATCCTGCCCCCCGCAACCAAATTCAAAAGCCCGCCTTGTGCGGGCTTTTTGCTATCCCGCTCTCGGTGGACCATGTTTTTGCGTGGATCAGCTGTGCTGCTTTCTCCGCGATCATAACCGCCGGCGCATGGGTGTTTCCTGAAACGATTGTCGGCATGATCGAGCAATCCACGACGCGCAATGCCTGGATGCCACGAACCCGGAGTTCGGGGTCAACGACAGCCATGTCGTCCGTGCCCATCCTCGCGGTGCCGACAGGGTGAAAGATCTTCGTTGCGATGTCGCCTGCTGCGCGGGCGAGGTCGTCTGGTGTCTGGATGTTCCCCTGGCCTGAACTCTTCTGGCCTGTACTGCGACATGCGTTGCGTAGACATCAGCCGGCGTGCTGCCGTGATGGAATCTGCAGCGACCTGACAGTCGCCAGCTGTCGAAAGGTAGTTGGGCGAGATCGTCGGGTGATCCGAGAAGCGTGGCGAGGTGATGCGTACGCTGCCCCTGGATTCAGGTCTCAGGTTGCAGACCCAGACGGTGATTGCCGGATAGCTGTGCAAGGGCTGGCCGAAGGCGTCCAGTGATAGCGGCTGCACGTGGAACTCGATGTTTGGCGTCTCGAAGCGCGCGTCAGACTTCATGAAGATGCCGAGCTGGCTGGGCGCCATGGACATCGGGCCTGATCGACGGAAGGCGTATTCGAGCGCGATCCCGAGCTTTCCGGAAAGCGTCGACTGGCGCTCATTCAACGTGCGTGCGCCGCTGATCTTGAATGCCGTTCTGATCTGGAGGTGGTCCTGAAGGTTCTCGCCGACGCCGGGCAGATCATGCACGACATCTACCCCATGCTTTCCCAGCAATTCACCCGGCCCGATGCCGGAAAGCTGCAGGATCTGCGGTGTGCCGATAGCGCCTGCCGACAGGATCAGTTCGCCTGACACAGTTGCCTTGCCCGGCGTTCCCTTGTGGGTGAACTCGAGCCCGGTTGCCTTGCGTCCGGACAGCAAAATGCGCTCGGCCTGCGCGCCGGTCAGGACTGTGAGGTTCTTGCGATGGCGTACCGGGTTGACAAAGGCGCGCACCGCGTTGAAGGGAAGCCTGCCTTCTGGTTCACCTCGAAATAGGACGAACCGAAATTGTCCCCGGTGTTGAAGTCGTCCACCTGCGGGACGCCCAGCTCTTCGGCTGTCTGGCGTACCGCATCAAGTATCGGCCAGGAGAGGCGCTGGCGCTCGACGCGCAACTCGCCGCCCTGGCCGTGAAAGGGACCGCTGAGACGCTGATGGTCCTCTGACCTCCTGAACAGGGGCAACACGTCATCCCAGCCCCAGCCGGGGTTTCCGAGCTGGCGCCACTGATCATAATCGGCCGCCTGGCCGCGCATGTAGATCATGCCGTTGATGGACGAACAGCCGCCCATCACCTTGCCGCGCGGATAGGCCAGGGATCGCCCGTTGAGACCTGGCTCGTCGGCTGTGTGATAGCCCCAGTCGGTGCGCGGATTGCCCATACAGTAGAGATAGCCGACCGGGATATGGATCCAGTGGTAGTTGTCGGACCGCCAGCCTCGAGCAGCAGCACACGTTTGCCGGGGTCGGCGCTCAGCCGGTTTGCCAGCACACGGCCGGACGATCCAGCGCCGACTATGACGTAGTCAAACGACCCGATATCCGATCGTTCACTCATGCCGAATTGCGCCCCGATCCAAGCTCCTGCCAAAGCGGACGCATCACTTTGGCGATCTCGGTAAAGACACGATAGCGGCGATCATAGTGCCTGGACATCGCCGTGTCTGGATGGCGAACTTCGCGCGGTCTTGTCATCGCGGCAATGCCCGCCTCGTAGTCTGCGAAAAGGCCAACAGCAACGCCAGCACCGATTGCAGCGCCCAGGGCTCCGGTCTCGCGCGCTTCCGGAACGGTGATGGTGACGCCGAGCCCGTCGGCGAACATCTGTGGCCAATGCGGACTGCGGGAGCCGCCGCCCGAGAGCACCGCGCGCTCGAAGGTAACGCCGGCCCTGGACAGGACTTCGACGTGACGCCGATGTTCGAACATGACGCCTTCGAACAATGCCCGCAGCAGGTGCCCTTCCTTGTGCCATCCGGCAACACCGTAGAAGCCACCGCAGTAGTCCGAGCCGAGGCGAGAACCATATAGGAAAGGATGGAACAGTGGATCGTCAGCAGCAGCTGAGACCTTGCCGATCTGTGCGTTGCAATGTCCGAACGGATCATCGTGGTGATGCCCGCGCTCTACGAGCTCACGGACGTACCATTCGAGATTGGCTGCGGATGTGGCGCTGGACTCGATGTTGACGAAGCGGCCAGGTCCGAACCGCGACACCATGAACACCTTGGGATCAACGACCGGGGCATCGGAGAAGACCTGGTTGATGGACCATGTTCCGGCAATGATGGATGCCTCGCCAGGCCCGACGACACCCGCACCCATGGCGCTGGCGACTACATCGAAATAGCCGGCAATGACTGGTGTGCCGACGGCAAGGCCTGTTTTATGCGCTGCTTGCGCAGTAACACTTCCCGCCACGTCGGCCGGGTCCAGAAGGCGCGGCAGCTTCGCCCTCGCATCATCAAGTCCGTAGAGTGCAAGCAACTCGTCGTCGTAGGCCGCTTCCGGCATACGGACAAAGCCTGCGCCGGACATATCGGAGATGTCACTGACCCGCTCACCGGTCAGTTGAAACGTAATGAAGTCCTTGCAGAGCATCACCGTATGCGCGCGGGCGTAAAGATCCGGCTGGCTGGCCTTGACCCAGGCAAGCAAAGTTGGCGTCTGTGATGGCCAGGGTTTTTGCAGGCAGATGGCGTGCAGGGCTTCGCCGGCTTTGGCATCAAGCTCTGCGGCGATGTCGCTCGCGCGCGTGTCGAGAGACTGGATGCCGAGAAGCGGCAGTCCCGCAGAGTCAGAAAGATAGAGCCCGTTGCCGTGGCCTGCGCACCCGACAGCAGCGATATCTGCGGGATCGATGCCCGCTGATGTAATGCACGTACGGATCGCCTCGCAGGCGTTGGACCAAAGCTCATTCAGGTCGCGCTCGACATGGCCAGGCTTTGGCGTGTGCGAATGACCATCAATCGCGTGCATGGCGATCTGGCGACCGGTGAGGTCAAACAGCACGGCCTTGATGACAGTGTTGCCGGCGTCGAGGCCCAGCAGATAGCGATTTCGATCAGCCATTGTTGTAAATCTCCCAGGCTTCTGCGCCAGACGCATCCTGATGGATGAGGGCCATCAGTGCGTTGACGACGGCTTTGGGGTTGGCGTGCTGATAGATGTTGCGGCCATAAACGAGGCCCTTGGCTCCGGTCTTTAGAAGCGCTGATGACTTGTTCAGGACCACTTTCAGGTCGTCCTTGCCGCCGCCGCGGACGAGCACCGGAACCCGGGCGGCCTGAACGACCTTGTGGAAATCTTCGGGGTTGGTTGTCGGGTCGGCCTTGATGATGTCGGCGCCCATCTCGGAGGCGAGGCGAACCAGCGTTATGATCTTCTCCGCGTCGCCATCGACCTGATAACCTCCGCGCACATCATTGGGCAGCATGACCAGCGGCTCGATCATGAGCGGCATGCCGTAGCGTTGGCATGCGGCGCGCACCCGGCTGATGTTCTCGACGCACTGGCGGAACAGGTCGGGTTCGTCCGGTAACATGAAGAGATTGACCACAACGCAGGCAGCGTCCATCTCCAGCGCGCCGATGATGGGCTCGTCGGCATTCTGCAGCAGCGACCACATGACCCGATGGCGTTGGGCGTTGTAGGGATTTCCCATATCGATGCGCATGACCAGCGCGGGCTTGTCCTTTTCGGGGCGAGACTGCAGCAGGTCAGACTGGCCGTAGGCCATCTGGATCGCGTCCGGTCGGGCATGGATCAGGGCGTCCACCACAGCAGGCATGTCTTCCAGTCCGTTGAGGAAACCCGGCTCGTTGCACACACCGTGATCAAGCGCGACGTCGAGGCATCTTCCGTTGGTGAACATGCGGTTCATGCGTGCCTTGGGACTCAAGCGCATGCGGGACTCCTGTCTTGCGGTTGGTCAAGCATCTCGCGCGAGACGCCATGAAAGTGCTGTAGATCAGCGATGAAAGTCTGAACCTGGTGCCGTCGAGCCGCGCTTTCCCAGCCCAGCTCCCGGCCGAGAATGTCGGCGACCTGATCGATGAGGCGGGTTGAAAGATGACCCTTGATTGCAAGAGATGTCCGCCGCTGGAGCAGATCGGAGAGACCGACTACGTACTCGTGGCGGATGAGGTAGATGATCTCGGCGTTGGTGATCTCGGTCTCGCCGATCAGCCGAACATCATCACCCACACTACGGCAGAAGGACATGACCTCTGTTGCCCTGGACCCGTAAGTCTCGACCAGATGTGCGCCCCGGGACTTCGTGATCCCGAAATGGCGGATCAGATCGCGGGTAATATCGCTGCCGTCGCCGACAAAGCCGTCCCCGCCGCCGATCGCCAGGTTGATGGTTTCGGTATGACGCGGTCGGCCAAGTTCAAGCAACACGGCATCGGCAGTTTGCTCTGCAAAGGCACGAAAGGTCGTCCACTTGCCACCGATCATGCCGAATTGGGGAACATCACCTTCGATCTTCCGGACGAAATGGTCGCGGGAGATCCGCCCGGTGAACGCTTGCTCGCTCTTTGGCAGCGGCCTGATCCCGCTGTAGGTGTAGACCACTTGTTCGGGCAACACCGTGATGCCGGGGAATACGACACGCAGGGAAGCCAGAATGTAATCGAATTCATCAGGCTCGCAGCGAACGCGCCTGACCTGACCGACACGAATGTCGGTTGATCCGGCGAGGACGTTGCCGAGGTACGGGAAAGCGATGCAAACCCGGCCGTCTTCGTTCTCATAGAAGATCATGTGGCCGTTGAGTGCCTCATAGAGTTCCCGTGATTTGACAACCAGGTGCGAGCCCTTGGTGCCCTCCACGAGTCGCCCGGCAGTGCTGTCGGCGCCCAGCAGCGGCGCTGTTTCATCAATCCAGGCACCGGTCGCGTTGACGGATGCGCCGGCCGATACGGTCAACCGGTTGCCGGTCACGCTGTCGGCCAGTTCGAAGCGTCCGGCACTATGCGACAGACGTGCGTAGTTCAGCGCGATGCTTTGTGGTGCAAGCCTCGCAGTATCCGCGATCAGCTCGATGCCCAGTCGTTCGGGGTAGCTGATCCAGGCGTCGTGATAGGTGGCGGAATAGCGGAGTTTGGGGTCGAGACATGGCCATTTGGCGAAGGTCTGCTGTGCTGTGCGGAAGGTGTGGCGTGGCAGGACACGGCGCTTGCGTGTCGTCCAGTCGTACAGGGAGAGCCCGGCCTTGATCGCGATTGCGCCACGACTCGAAGGGGTCTCGGACAGCCGGAGGAAGTTCGAAACGCCATTCAGCATGCCCGAGAAGATTGAGCGGATCGGGATGGTGGTTGGTAGCGGCCGCACCATGTGCGGGGCGTTGGCGAGAAGCGCGTCGCGCTCTCGCAGCGACTCGCGAACCAGATCAAACTCTCCGTTCTCAAGGTAACGAAGGCCGCCGTGGATCATCCGTGAAAGGGCCGCACTGCAGCCCGAGCAGAAGTCATTCTGTTCGACCAGCAGGACCCGAAGGCCTTGCAGCGAGAGGTCCCGGAACACGCCTATGCCGTTGATCCCGCCGCCCAGGACGATGACGTCGAAAGCGCCATCAAGGCGGATTTTCTCGAGGTTCTCGTCTCTTTGTTCAGGCATGGCTCTAGCGCTGACTGCCGCAAGGCAGCCGGTCATCCTCTGGTGTTGGCAAGTGCTCAGGAATCGAGATCAGTCAGATTATGTAGAACCGCTTCGCTTACCTGCTTGATTTCTTGATCGGAAAGCCGGATGCGTCCGGCCTTTGCGTTTTCGCGCGCCTGCCCGGGACTTCGCGCGCCGCACAAGGCGAAGGTGATGCCCGGCTGCTGAACGGTCCACGCGATGACGATCTGGGCTTCGGTCGCTCCATGCCCCTCGGCAACGGGGTGAATCTGCTTCATCAGGTGCGCCACCTTCTCGCGGTTGGCTTTGGAAAAGCGTGGGTTGTTCTTGCGCTGATCATCGCCTGAGAAGATGCGATCAGGTCCGACCTTGCCGGACAGCAGGCCAAGCGCCAGCGAGGAGTAGCTGAGGATTGAAACGCCATGCTTCAGGCAGTATGGCGCGATCTCATCTTCGATTCCGCGCTGAACCATGCTGTATTCCTGCTGTATGGCGTCGAGCTGGCCTGCTGTGTGGTAGGCCTCAATCTCGGCCTGGCTGACGTTGCTCGCACCAATCGACCGGATCTTGCCCTGTCTTTTCAGGCGCTCCAGGGCCTCCATCGTTTCGGCGACGGGAGTGGTCGGGTCCTGCCAGTGTGTGATGTAGTGGTCGATATGGTCGGTGCCGAGGCGCTTCAGGCTCTGCTCGACCTCATAGACGATCGAGTCTGCGCCGAGATAGCGATGCACCGGCTTGCCATCGTAATCGAAGAAGTGGTTGCCTTTTGTCGTGTGCCAGACGAGGCCGAGCTTGGTTGCCAGAACGACCTGGTCGCGCCGGCCCTTGATGGCTTTGCCAACGATCTGTTCCGACAGGCCCTGGCCGTAGGCAGGTGCGGTGTCGATCAGCGATATGCCTTCGTCGATAGAGGCCTGGATCGCGTCGATTGATTGACCCTCGTCGGTCCCGCCCCACATCCAGCCGCCGATGGCCCAGGTGCCGAGCCCGACTGCCGATGCCTCGATGCCTGACCGGCCGATCTGGCGGGTCAATGTTTCATGCGACATTCCGTATGCTCCCGGTATTATTCAGGACGGCATTTGCCGTATCCTCGTCGACGACGAGTGATTTGACATATTTGCCGTTCAGCGCCGCCCGGATTGGCCGCACCTTCTCGATGCCGGAGGCGACTCCCATGACCGAGCGGCAATGTGCGAGTTCGCCGGGGTGAAGTGCCACCAGCCGCGCGTTCGGCGGATAGTCAGCAAGCGTTCCATCCTCGCGGATCAGATGCGCCAGAAACTCGCCGACGGCACCACTGTTTGCGAACTTGTCGCGATCGGGGCCGGCTGTCGGGTGCAGGTCGTAGTAGCTAGATCCCGGCGTGAGGATCGATCCGATACCGACCACAGCGATAGCGGCTTTACGGGCCACGTCGAAGACATCACGGACAGACGCCATCTGCATCAGCAGGTCGCGCTGCTCCGCACTCTCAGCGAAAAGCGGTGCATGCATGAGCAGAGGCTGTCCACCCAGCTTCTCCGCTAGCCGTGTGGCGAGATGATTGACGTCCGTGTAGTGCTTGCCCTGGACGCCGCCAGTCAGCGGGACGACTGTGATATCGAACGTGCGCTCCGCTTCCAGATTTTCGACTACGGCGCTGACTGCCTTTCCGCCGGTGATTGCGATCACGTCACCGTCGCGCAGGCTCTCAACCAGCTGGTTCGCGGCAGCGCGGCCAACCTGCTGCAGCGTGCTGTCGGTGCTGCCGCTGACCGTCGGGGTAACGAGCGCACTCGACAGTCCGGCAAACTCTGCGAGTTGCCGCTCGATCTCGACCAGCAGCTGATACGGGCTTTCAATGGCAATCTTCACCATGCCAAGCTTGCGGCCCTGGGCAATCAGCCTATTGACCTTTGAGGGCGACAGGTTCAGCGCAGTCGCGATGTCGTTCTGCCGCATGCCGTCCATGAAGTGCAGCACCAGCACAGTGTGGATCTGCCGGATTGTTTCGAATTCTTCCTTGCCGTCAGCCATGGTCTTGTCCTCAGTTCCGACGCTTGCTCAGATAGTGATCGATGGTCACTGCCGTGAGCAGTATCGAGCCGCGGATAATGTCCTGCCAGTAGACAGAGACATCAAGCAGTGCCAATGAGCTGGAGACGACCGACAGCAGGATCGTCCCCAGAATTGCACCGAGGATTGTGCCCGTTCCGCCCTTGAGGCTGGCACCACCGATGACGGCGGCGGCGATGACGTTCAGTTCCATGCCGACGCCGAAGGTCGGCTGGGCCGAACCGAAGCGCGCCATGTAGATGATGCCGGCAATGCCGCTCAGCGCCGCGCAAAGGGTCGTGGTGAGCATGATGACGCGTTTTGTGCGGATGCCCGAATAGGCTGCCGCCTTCTCGTTGGAGCCCGTGTAGAAAACCTTGCGGAAAGCCGTCGTGCGGCGGAGCATGAAGTCGAATGCGATGACGAACAGTACAAAGATGATAATGACCACCGGCACCGGGCCGATAGAGCCCTGGCCGATGAACTTGAACTCGGGAGGCAGCGTGTAGAGGCCGAGCGGCCTGCCCCCGGTGCCCAGCAGGCAGAGCCCTCTGGCGATGACCATGACCGCCAGTGATACAATGAAATGATGCAGGCCGACCTTGGTAACGAAAAAGCCCATGATTGCGCCGATCGCTGTGCATGCTGAAATGGCGATGAGGGAAGCGGTCCAGGGGTCCAAGCCGTTGAGGAAGAGCAGGCCCGCGATGACCATGGCAAGCGCCGTCACCGAGCCGACCGAAAGGTCGATGCCGCCCGAAATCAGCAGGATGGTCATGCCGATGACCACGATGCCCTCGACAGCGAAGGCCATCGCCATTGCGCGCATGTTTTCCCAGGTCAGGAAGTAGGGCGATGCGAAGGACATCACGATGAAAAGCACCGCGATGATCAGGATGAGACCTGTCTCGCGCATTCTGAACATCCGGCCCAGAACGGTGTCTGTTGACCGGCTGGCGCGATCCGCAGGCTTCGATGAGGTTTCTGTAACGCTCATGCTGCGCACTGCCTTTCGGCCGCAATCGAGGCAAGGTACATGATCTTCTCCTCAGTCATGTCTTCGCCTGCCACCTCGCCGGCGATCCGTCCTTCACGAACAACCAGTACGCGGTCACAGAAGCCGATCAGTTCAGGCAGCTCCGAGGAAATGACAACGATGCCGACGCCGCTGCGTGCGAGATCACGCAGGATGCGATGAATTTCCGCCTTGGCGCCGACATCAACGCCACGGGTTGGCTCATCCAGGAAGATCACCTTTGGGTCGACTGACAGCATCTTGGCGATAGCAACCTTCTGCTGGTTGCCGCCGGAGAGCGTCGAGACCGAATCTGCGACGCTGGCGCATTTGAGCGCGAGCAGACGCCCCAGCTCCCGCGCCTGCTGCATTTCACGACGGTCATCGATCAGACCGAGCGGCGACGCCACCTGCTCTACCGAGAGAGCCGAGATGTTTGATGCGATGGACATGTCGAGGAACAGGCCGTCGCCCTTGCGATCTTCCGACAAGTAGACAATGCCTGCGTCGATGCTGTCGCGGTAATGCGAAGGTGCAAGCTGCTGCCCATGGAGCCTGACCGTGCCAGTCACCTGGCCTTCCAGCGCGCAGATGCCTTTCACGATCTCGCTTCGCCCTGCGCCGATCAGACCGCCGAAACCGAGAATCTCGCCCTTGCGCAACTGGAAGGTAATGTCGTGGAAGCGTCCCGTTTCGGAGAGGTGGGCGACGTCGAGAATAATCTCGTCCGATTTCTCATCCTGTGTCTGCTTCTCGGGGTAGAGCTTGTCGATGACCCGCCCGACCATCGCCGCCACGACCTGTTCGGGCGACGTGCTCCTGATGTCTTGCGTTGTGATGTACTGGCCGTCACGCAGCACCGTTACGCGGTCGCAATGGGCAAAAATCTCCGCCATGCGATGGGAGATGTAGATGACAGCGATGCCTTGATTGGCAAGCCGGTGGATGATCTCGAAGAGCAGGGTTGCTTCGCGCTCGGTGAGGGCAGCAGTCGGCTCGTCAAAGATGAGTATGCGACAATCCAGCGTCAGCGCTTTTGCGATCTCGACCAGCTGTTGCTGGGAAATCGAAAGCGTTCCGACCAATGCAGAAGGGTCAATATCGCCAAGCTGGTTCAGAATGACCGCAGCGCGCTGTCTCAGGTCGCGGTAGTCCATCAGCAGCGCCCGGCTTGTGTTGGTGACGCCCATGAAGATGTTCTCCGCAACGGAGACATCCGGGCACAGGGCGATCTCCTGATGCACAAAGCCGATGCCCAGCTGCTGCGCTTCAGTCGGTGAGGCGATGTGGGCCGGCTTGCCGTCGATGAAGATCTCGCCGCTGTCGGGACGCAGTATGCCGTCGATGATTTTCATCAAGGTCGATTTCCCAGCGCCGTTCTCACCGGCGATCGCATGGATCTCGCCGCGTCGGAGTTCCAGATTGACGCCTCTCAGGGCCCGGACTGATCCGAACGACTTGCTTAGGTTCGATATGCTGAGGATGACGGAGTGTTCCATGGCAATCTTGCGCGACAGGGGCTGAGCCCGCGCCAGTTTGGGCGCGGGCTGGTTGGCAAAGCGATCAGCTCGGGTCGCGTCCTTCCATGTACTTGTTCAGGTCAAACGAGTCGGCGTTATCCTTGGTGATGACCGCAAAGCCGTTGTCCGCAAAAGGCACCGACATCGGGTTGTAGCCGGAGACCTTGTAGTCGTTGAACGGATCGATCAGGTCGGGGTGTGCGGCCATGAAGGTGGCCAGGAAGCCAAGATATCCCTGCATGCCCTGGTTCGGGCTCAGCGCCATGTGAATATTGCCTGCCTTGATCTGCTCAAGCGTGGCCGGCGTGATGTCGGCGTGCATGATCAGAACCTTGGCCTTGGCTTCGAGAACCGCCGCCACGGCACCCTCGGCCGAGCCGGCTTCCGGGATCCACAGTGCCTTGAGGTTCGGGTTTGCCTGTAGCATCGACGCGACGGCTTTGTTGGCCACGGTCGCATCCTGGTTGGATGCCTGGCGGCCGACCAGTTTCATATTCGGGTAGTTCTTGGCGAAGTAGTCGATTAGGGCGGTGACCCGCAGGTCGTGATTGCTCTGACCCGGGTTTTCCAGCACCGCATATTCTGCGCTGTCGCCAACCTGTTTGACGATTTCCTCTGCCGCAAACTTCGCTTCGGCCAGGTTATCGGAGGTGATGTAGGAAACTCGCTTCGACTTCGGCGAGTCAGCTGCGAAGGTCACGACAGTCGTGCCGTTGGCAATAGCTGCATTGATCGGCTCGATAAACGGATCGGCCTGCATCGGATGCAGCAGCACACCCGCAGGCTTCTTGATCAGGTCCTGCTCGAAGGACGCAATCTGCTTGGCAATATCGTAGTCCGGTGTGCCCGAGAAAACTGTCTTGCAGCCCATGGCCTGAGCCGCCTGTTTGAAGCCCTGGTAAACAGGGACCCAATAGGGGTGTGCTGAAACCATCACGTTCATCACGTAGGTTTCACCTTCCTTGCATTGAAACTTGCTTTGCGCGGATGCGCTGCTCGCAGACATAAGCGCAATCGACATCGTGGCAGCGCCAAGCGCAGCCATCAGAACCTTGTTCATGCTTCTCCTCCACTCGGTGTCTGGCGATAGACCTCCCGTCGCCATGACGCAAGAAATTCCAGCTAATGAAATCTCTCCCATCCAAGGTCTAGGCCATCTGGCTGCACCGGTCAAGCTTTGTGCAATAAATTTGTCATTATGAAATTTATCGCACTCAGACATAGCGAGGCTCGGCCTTGTGCCGGCCCCAATGCCTCGCGAACCGTCGCAGGTTTGGATGGAAGCAGCGATCAGCCGCGCGTTTCTGCCTGGATGGCACGACAGTCCATGTCGACCGTTGTCAGCGTTCCCGCCCCCGACCGGGCAGCCATAGATGCCGGCTCCAAGACGCTGACGTCAGACCTGTTCGGGCTCGAAGGGCATGGCAAATTCTGGATCAACCTGGCGTGACGATCACACGTCTCAGCGAAGAGCATGGCCACTTGTCACTCGCTGTCGGAACAACCTCAAGGTGGCGGGTGTCGTGCGGATCATTCCCAACCACGCCTGCGTTGTTTCCAACATGGTGGACAGGGTGCACCTGGTACGTGGGGACCGGTATGTCCGCAGCGAGCCGGTTGCCGCGCGCGGGACAGTGACTTGAAATGAACAACTAGAATTTGCATGATCGGCATCGTGCTACGCAATCGCGTGGAATGGTCCTCCACGCGCCGCGTGGTTATCAAGTACCGCAGCAATGCTGGCCAATAGCCGTTCGGCAGTTGCCTGTCGTGACTTTCGCAAGTTGTGAGCAAATCCTGCCCCCGCAACCAATTCCAACATGAATTCTCTAGCTGTCTCGATCTGATCGACAGAGCTTTATGATTCTGCCGTCGGAATTGCGTAGATGCGCATGGAAGGGACGGAGGCTGTCATATCTGCTGCGAGTGCGGATTGAATATTGCGGCAAGGGCCGACGGCGTCTGCCAGTTCAGTTTTGATGCGGGCGCGAGCCATTGTAATCGGCGCGCCAGTTGGCCAGCATGATGCGTGCCTTGGCCAGCATTGTGGACAGCATCTCGTTCGGGACTCGTCGCGCAGCCGGCCATCCCTATCAGAGTTCGGGCTAAAAACACGCTGCTCGATCTGCCGGATACCGAGGAACTTGAGGACGAGGGGTTATGTCCAAAGATGAACTGTTGGCCGGGAGTATCCCGGCCGGATCTGCGGAGGTAGTGGAGATGTATCGTGGCAGGTATTGATTCTATCCTGCGCTTCTGGGGTAAAACCTATTCGGTTAGCGGCCTGCAAATTGCTAAGCCGGTGATCCACCATTTGATCGATTCAGCGGCCGTTGCGGATCAGCTGCTGGATGTTCGGCCAGCCTTGCTGGCCCGGGTTGCACATCTGCTCGGCATGGAGCGGGTGCAAACTCAGCGGCTCTGCGCGCTGCTGGCCGGGCTGCACGATCTTGGCAAGTTTGCAGCAGCGTTTCAGGCCAAGCTTCCCGAGCTATGTCCATGGGAGGAACTTGGTTCGTCAGAACGGGCCGTAGATGCAGGCCATTGGCGGTACACGGCTCTGTTGATGCGAGAAGGTCCCTCTAGTGATCTGCTCGCAGATCTGTTCGGCCAATGCTGGGCGAGTATCGGCGATCAGCTCGCTACGATCTCCGCCGGTCACCATGGACAGCCGCCATCTGCTGAATGGCTGGGGCGATCCCAGCAGCCGCGAACAATCCACTCGGAGGGGAAAGCGCTGCCCAGAGGTTCCCTTCAGACGGCGGCAATCGCGGTTGAGGCGCTGCTGTCGGTTTTGGGCGGGCAGCGGTTCCCAGAGATTGAAGAAGGTAGGCTGATCAAGGCCTCACTGCTGCTGAACGGCTTGATCACCACCGCTGATTGGGTCGCCTCCGGTTTCCCGACGCCGGTTTCGGGTACAGCCGGCGCGTTCGATGCACAAGCCTATTGGCTGGAAGCCCGGCAAGTTGCGTATGCAGCAGTGAAAATGCGCGGCCTCGCACCGCTCACCGTCGCGCAAATGGAATGGCCGAAACTGGGGCTGAACCCGAAGACACTGCGCCCGATGCAAAAGGCGCTGTCAGATATTGAGATCGTACCCGGGCCAAACCTCTTCATTGTTGAGGACATGACCGGAGCCGGCAAAACCGAGACAGCGCTGATGCTGGCAGCGAGGCTTATGCGGGCGGGTAAGGGAGAGGGCATCTATTTTGCACTGCCCACAATGGCGACTGCCAACGCCATGCATGCGCGGTTGGAGGGCTGCTATCGCGCATTTTTTGAACCTGACAGTTCTGCCGGGCCGTCACTCATCCTTGCGCACGGCAAGGCCGGTCTTGCGCGGCGGATGGCGGAGCTTGGCGGCGGCGGCTCTGGCGAGGTTGCAGCTCACTGCAACGCCTGGATCTCCGACAGCCGACGCAAGGCGTTGTTCGCCGATGTCGGCGTGGGGACAATCGACCAGGCGTTTCTTGCCGTATTGCGCAAGAAATTTCTGACCCTTCGCCAGTTTGCGCTCGCCAATCGTGTCCTGATCGTCGATGAGGCGCATAGTTTCGACGCCTATATGGGCAAAGAGATGCAGGCGCTGTTGCATTTGCACGCGATGAATGGTGGCTCGGCAATCATTCTGTCGGCGACGCTGACTACGGCGCTTCGGGAGGAATTTTCAGATGCTTTTGCCCGTGGTGCCTGGACCGCGCCGTCGGAAGACGAGATAGCCATGCTGCCGCGCCGCGAGCGCGAAAGGGCGCGGCGTGCGCCACCGGTTGAGCTGACCAGCAAGGCCTTTCCATTGTTGACACAGATTCATGCCGAAGGTGTGTCGGAACAACCCGGCAATTTTTTTGACTCGGGCCGGCCTCCGGTCCAGGTTCAGCGCCTGGATACACGCGCGGCTGCGATCGCTGAAGCGGTGGCGGTGGCGCGCCGTGGTGGCGCGGTTGCAATCATCTGCAACGCTGTCGCCGATGCAATCGACGTGCACCAGGCAGCTCTGTCGGCGCTTGGCGACCCGGATGCGGTTCTGTTGTTCCATGCCCGTTATGCCATGTGTGACCGGCTTGCGATTGAAGAACGGGTCCTGCGAATGTTTGGCAAAGATGCCGATGCTGCACTGCGCGCCGGCAAGATACTGGTGGCCACGCAGGTGGTGGAACAGAGTCTGGATCTCGATTTCGACTTTATGGTTTCCGACCTTGCCCCGGTCGATTTGCTAATCCAGCGGGCCGGTCGCTTGTGGCGGCATATGACGGTCCGGCCAGCCAGGCAGCGTCCCGCCGGCTCGCCCTGTCTGGGGGTCGTGTCACCCAATCCTTCAAACATTCAATCGCATCGATGGCTTGAATCCACCCTGGGTGCGGCGGCGTTCGTCTACCGTCGCCCCGACGTGATGTGGCGCACAGCGGCGGAATTGTTTCAGCGCGGGTCACTGCCGCAACCGGACGAGCCGGCATTTCGCCAGATGCTCGACGCAGTCTATATGCCGGATGAAACCGACCTGCCTGCTTGCCTGCACGGCGCGACACTGAAGGCGCAGGGCTATGAGTTCGGCCAGAAGTCGCTGGCGGATGCAAATGTCATCGCGCCCGCTCAGGGATATGCGGTTCTCGCAGACCTCCTCGGCACGGACGAGACGATTGGTACCCGCCTTGGAGAGGTTCAGGTTACAGTGCGCCTGGCACGCCGTGTCGGGGGATTGCTGATCCCCTGGGCGGCTCTCGACGGGGCTGACGAGCCGTTACTGTGGGCGCTGTCCGAACTGACTTTCCGCAGAAATCTTCTGCCAGAAACACTCGTGGAGGATACCGCCGAGAGTTCTGCGATCAAGGCCGGATGGCCGGAGTTTGAGCGATCTATCCTTCTGGGGGAGGTGTTGCTGGATGGCAGTCTCACGATGGGTGAGGGCCTGAATTATAACGACCGGCGGGGGTTGCTGCGGATGCGTCAGGAGCAGAACTTGAATTGTCCGTCTGGATCGGAGATATAAATCGCGCGCCACCTGCAAATGCGGGGATGAACCGTGCTAGTGCTTAGCTACTTCTTGGTGTTAGCGCAGTTCCCCGCATACGCGGGGATGAACGACTGAAGCTAGGTAACTCATCAAATTAATAAGTGCTAGTGCTTTGAACGTTGACAGATCTCCTGTCATGCCTTTTGATGCGAATCGACCACCGGCCCAAAGGCCGATGGTCGCACGAGAACCGCAGTTGACTGGAAGTTTAGCCGACCAACAGTCAGCCAAGATCAGAGAGCGTGGTACTTATCATGATCAGACCCTGACTTCGCGGTCTATGACCGCTTTATAGAGATAGTCATCTCTGATGGCCAGTGGGGCTTTGCGCTGCTGGCCATCTACTTCGCTATGGCGATGCCCAACCTTTTCTGTCTGCCAACAAAGCTGTTGATTGCCTGGTGTGCAACTTGCGCGCGTGGCAGTGGGATTGAAGGATCGGGCCTTGGGAGGTTTGATGCAGTTCAACATATTGCGCGATGCCCTGTTTCCGGTTGTCACCCGCTCGGGCGGCAAACGCTGGGCAAGCTTTGCAGAGCTTGCCATCATTGAGGGAGATGACTCGCCGGTCGCCTTCGATTGGCCCCGCCCCGATCTCAACATCGCATCATTTGAACTGGCCATAGGGCTGTCGCTGCTATTGTTTCAGCCGCAGTCGGATGCGGGCTGGCGCGACCTGTGGAATGATCCTCCTACGTCGGACGATGTCGCTGTGGAGGCCGGGCGCTATCTCCATGCCTTCAATCTTGTCGGCGATGGCCCGTTGTTCATGCAGGATTTTGAGGCATTCAGCGGGGAGGAGACGCCGGTCGAGGCGCTGTTGATCGATACACCCGGCGCGAATGGCCAGAAGAAGAACGCCGATGTCCTGACCTGGCGTGGGCGCTATCCCGCGATGGGCCTGCCTGCGGCTGCAATCGCGCTTTATGCATTGCAACAATTTGCGCCTGCGGGCGGCGCAGGCAATCGCACGTCGATGCGCGGCGGCGGTCCGCTGACAACGCTGGTTTCGCTGTCAGATGCTACAGGCGACCCGGCACCATTATGGCGCACGATCATTGCCAATCTTCCGCTGCTGAGGGATGAACTGCCAGTTTCGGCGCAACCGCGCGCCTTGCCCTGGCTTGCGCCCACGTTGGTGTCTGACAGCGGGCGCAAGTTGACACCGGCAGACCCTGCCGTGAATGACTTGCA
>CAZMVL010000051.1:10699-29636 GCA_964569335.1 uncultured Paraperlucidibaca sp. | reverse complement strand
CCGCAGGAGACCGCCCCCTACGGCCGCTGGGCGGAGCGCCTCGGCGCCGCGTTCACCGCGGCCGTCGGCGAGGTCGAGCCCGATCCCGACGAGCCGTCCGAGGCCGACGGGATCGGCGAGGTCGGCGAGCTGACCTGGTTCCCCGACCGGACCTGGCACGGCCGGACCTTCGTGCCCGTCAGCACCCGCACGACCACGGGCCTGGAGGCCTACGGGTACGTCCGCTACGTGCCGGCCGACGAGGAGTCGGGCAGCGAGCCGCGCGGGCTCGAGGGCGACGCCCAGGTCACCGGTGAGCTGGCGGAGAGCAATCCCGAGTGGCAGATCGACCTCTGCGAGTCGGTCGTCGGCGCGTGGCGCGGGGACGGCGACGTCGCCGCGATGACGCTGGTCTGGGGGCGTCCGCTGGTGTCGGGGGCCGCGCACGCGGTGGCCGAGCTGGACGGCATCGTCGTCGACCGCTGCCCGGTCCGCGACGGACGCTTCACGCTGCTGGCGCCGGACGACTACCACGGGGACACGCTGGAGGTCGCCGTGCTCGGCACCGACGGTCGCGAGCTGGCCCGCGAGTCGCTGTACGAGGACGACGGCGACGACGACGCGTGACCCCGGGCCGCGCCCCGCAGCCGCCCGCTCGGAGTCCCGTGCCGCGTCGTCCGACCGCGATCGCCCGCCGTGCGGTGGGGGCTCGGCGGCGGACCGCCGGGGTGGCGCTGGCCGTGCTGCTGGGCCTGAGCCTGGCCGCCTGCGACCCGCGGGGCCACTACCCGGAGGACGACCCGCGGTCCGCGGTGCACCAGCTGCTGCGCGCCTCGGTCGGGCAGAGCAACGGTCAGCGGGCGTGCGCGCTGCTGACCGAGGACGAGCGCGAGCGACTGGCGAAGACGCTGGCCGGCACCTGCCGTGGCGCGCTGGACCGGGCGATCGTGATGCTGCCCGGCGGGTCGAGCAAGGCCGACGGCGGGACCGGCCGCGCGGCGGAGGACGTCGTGCTCGACGCCGAGCTGTCGGAGGACGGCAAGCGGGCGACGGTGACGGTGCAGGGGACCCGCGGGAAGCCGCTCCGCTTCGGCGCGGTGCGGCTGTCGCCGGAGGAGCTGAAGCGGGACACGAAGGACTCCGACCGGGCCGTCGGCTCGGCGCCCAACTCGGAGTGGCGGGTCGACGAGGGCGTCGACCAGCTGGTGACCGGGGTCCGTCCGCCCGCTCGCCCGGGGACGCCGTCGCCGGACCAGTAGCGGCGGTCGGGAGGAACCCGGTGTAGCGTGCCCCGGATGACGGGCACAGCCGACGGGCGGGGCGGGGCGGACGCGGCGGGTCCGGTCGTGATCCTCGGCCGCGGGCGGGTCGGTCGCTCGCTGGCCGACGCCTGGGCCGCCGCCGGGATCACGGTGGAGCTGCGGTCCGCGCGCGACGACGCGTCGTTCGCCGCGGGGTTCGCGGACGATGCGCTGGTCGTGGTGGCGGTTCCGGACGGCGCGATCGCGGCGGTCGCGGAGCGGGTGGTCGATGCGCTGCAGGGTGGCCGGCCGATCGTCGAGGCGACGGAGGGAGCGGCGACGGACGGGGTCGCGGCTCGACGCTCCGGGCCGTCAGGGGCAGAGGGCCCCGCATCCCCGGGCGGGCTCGCGGGCCCGGAACGGCAAGGCGGCCCTGCGGTCGTCCACCTGAGCGGGGCGAGCGGCTTCGGTCCGCTGGAGCCACTGCGCGCGGCGGGCCTGGCGGTCGGCATCGCGCATCCGTTCTACCCCTTCCCGGAGGTGCGCTCGCCCGCGGTGCTGCGTGGCGCGACCTTCGGGATCGGCGCGTCCGGCGACGCGCTGGCGGAGCGGCTGGGGGTGCTGGTGGCCGCGATCGGCGGTGTGCCGTGCGCGGTCACGGCCGACGGCTGGGTCGCGTACCACGCGGCCGGGACCGTGGCCTCGAACTTCCCGATCGTGCTGGCGGCGCAAGCGGTGGCACTGTTGGAGCGCGCGGGCCTCGACCGCGGAGCGGCGACGGCCGCGTTGCTGCCGCTGATGCAGGGCGCGCTCGACAACCTGGCCGCCGAGGGCGTGGACCACGCCCTGAGCGGTCCGCTGCGCCGCGGCGACGCGGGAACGGTCGAGCGCCACCTGGGGTGGCTCGACGACCACGAGCCCTCGATCGCCGCGGTCTACCGGGCCTTGACGGTTCCGGGGATCGAGCTGGCCCGCGGTACCGGCCTGGACGGCGCCGCGGCGGACGCGCTGCGGCGGGTCGTGGGGTAGCGGGCCTCGAGAGTCGGGTCAGCCTCGACTCAAAGCACGCATGCGCTCCAGGGATACCTCCGTGCGGTAGGTCAGCGGGTCGTAGCCAAGCCGCTGCGCGTACGTGTCGTAGGCATCGAGCACGTCGAAGCGGTGCACCCCGAGCTCCGCGGCGATCATCTGGATGTTGATTCGCGCGCCACTCTCGAAGCGCTGCGCGATGACGGCGATGAGCTCGTCCTGGGTCATTGCAAGCCAACTTACTCTCGGTCGGGATCGTACGCAACGTTTTGTCTGCACTCGTGGATGAGCCGATCCAGACGGCCTTCCACGGCGGAGACGCGGTCGGCAACCGCGTCGCTCGTATCGGTCGCACGAGCAGACACGCGCTCGACCTCCTCCCGTGACGCGTAACGCACCCCGCGCCCGCTGATCTCGTCCGGGATCGCCCCTTCAGCGCCTGGTCACCGACAACGAGCACCAAGAGTGCGACTGCCCAGGTCGCGATCGTGCGTTCCAGCACCAGCAGGAGGCCGCTGCCGAGGGCGACGCCGGGATAGGGGCGGCTGGCGCCGATCGTCAGGTTGATCGCGATCGATGCGACGAGGGAGCCGAGGACCAGGAGCGGTACGAGCGTCTGGCGTCGATGGGGCCAGCACGGGGTCGAAGCCCGTACCCGGTGCCGACGCATCTCCCTGCTCGGGGTCGGATCTCCGCTCACGCAGGGAGCCTGGCCTGCGCGGCGCGGCTGACGCAAGCCCCGGTTCGCGGAGATCTCGTACCGGAAGCCCTCCGGAATGGCGCGCGGGCGCCGGCCAGTGCCTGACGCCGTTCTTCGGGGTAGAGGAAGCGCAGCGCGCGTTCGACGCGGTCGCGGCGACGGCCGGTTGAGCGCCGGGCGGCCGGAATCCGCCGGACGTCCGGCGCGGACGAGTCTTGCTCCTCAGCTCGTCTCGACGCGGACGGCGAGGTCCCGCAGCTCGGTCAGCAGCGGGTCGGCCGTCGGGTCGAGCCGCACGGCGTGGACCGTGAGGTCGTGGAGCACGCTGGCGACGATCTCGGCGTCGGAGGCCGGGGTGGCCGGGGTGGCCGGGCCGGGCACGCCGGTGCGGTCGGCCAGGTACACCAGCACGCCCGGATCGCCGGAAGCCGCCAGTCGCTGCAGCGCCGCCGCCGGGCCGGTCGGGGTGGGGCCGGCGAGGAGGTCCGCGGCGAGGTCGGCGGTCCGGGCCTGCAGGCGTACCGCGGCGCCGGCGCGGACGTCGCCGACGACGAACGCCGCGTGCACGGTGCCGTCGCCGGGGGCGAGGTAGCGGATCACCTCGACGACGCCGCCCGCCGGGGCGACGGTCGTGGTGGTCCCGATCCGGGTCACGCGGGGCTGGTTGCCGCGAACGGTCGCCCGCACGTCCGCCACGTCGACCGTGAGCAGGCCGTGGCGGAAGGCGAAGGTCCGCGCGTCGTCGGTCGTCATCATCGAGCCGTCGTCGTTCATGACGGCACAGGTCACCGCGGCGGCGGAGAGCCCCGCCAGCTGCGTCAGCGCGACCGCGGCTTCGGCCTTGCCGGGGTGACGGAGCAGGCCGCCCTCGTGGGTGCGCACCGGGAACACGTGACCGGGGCTGACCAGGTCGCCGGCGGTGCTCGTCGGCGCTGCGACGGCGGCGATCGTCCGGGCCCGGTCCGGGGCCGAGATCCCCGTCGTCACGCCCGACCGGGCCTCGACCGAGACGGTGAAGCCCGGGAGGTCGCGTCCCCGCGGGTCGCGCCGCATCGAGCGCAGCTGCAGCTGGTCGCAGCGGTCGGCCGGCAGCGCGACGCAGACGATGCCCCGTGCCTCGCGCGCCATCAGGTTGACGGCGGCGGCGTCGGCGTGCTCCGCGGCGACCAGCAGGTCGACCTCGTGGGGGCGGTCGTCACCGCCGGAGAGCAGGACCATGCGACCGGCCCGCAGCGCGGCGCCGGCGGCCGCGACCGTCGGGGTCGAGCGGTGCGGCGGGGAGACGGGGATCCGTCGCTTCGCGGTCGGCGTCCCGTGCGGGGTCCGCTCGAGCGGCCGCCTCGCGGGGTGGTGCGCGGACCGGCGCGTGGTCGTGCCGTGGGCCGTCTCGTTCATGCCTCTCGCTCCTCAACCGGTGGTTGCGCCCGGCGGCGTCCTCGCTGCCGGGCTCGTCCTGCGCTCCGGTCGGTGCCACGCGGCACCGACCGGAGGACCTGCCGTGCTCGCGGGCGCTACTTGCCCGCGTCCCACTCGGGGGAGAACTCGTCGACGTTCTCCTTCGTGAGCTGGAGGGTCTTCAGCGGGTTGAGGTCGAGGACCGTCAGGTTGTTGTCGGTCAGCTCCTCCCCACGACCGTGCGCGATCGCCATCTCCATGACCTTCGCCCCGGTCGTCTCGGGCATGTAGATCACGCTGCCGAACCAGCGGCCGTCCTTGATCGCCTGCACACCGGTCCCGCTGGCCGCGTCGCCGATCAGCGCGATCTGGCCACTGCGGCCGGCCGACTCGATCGCCCGCTCGACGCCCGTCAAGCCGATGTCGTCGTCGGTCAGGATGACGTCCAGGTCCTTGTGCTTGCTGAGCAGGTCCTGCGCGGCCGAGTGCGCCTTGTCGGGCTGGCTCAGCCCGGTCTGGATCGTCGCCACGACCTCCAGGTTGGGGTGCTCCGCGATGAACTCCTTCTCGTACTTCAGCTTGCTGGCGCTGTAGGTGAACGAGGGCTCGCCCACGCCGAGCGCGACCTTGCAGGGGTCCTTGTCGCCGCAGGCCGCGAGGACCATGTCGACCGCCGCGCGCGCGTCGTCGGTGATCGGCTGGATCACCTGGCCGGTCACGCCCGGATCCTGGATTTCCTTGCTGGTGTAGTCCGGGCCGATCGGCGTGTCGATGCTGAAGACGCCGATGCCGGCGTCCTTCGCCGCCGCGACGCACGGCAGGATCGCGGACCCGTCGACCGGGACGATCACCAGCTGGTCGACCTTCTTGGCCGTGATCACGTCCATGCACTGCTGCAGCTGCTGGCCCGGATCGAAGTTGGCCGAGAACTCGACGACGCTGGCCCCCGCCTTCTCGGCGGTGGCCTTGGCGCCGCGGACGTTCGCGGCCTCGTAGGCGGTCTCGCCGGCGAGCAGCAGCCCGACGCGGACGTTCTTCGCTGCTCCGTCGCTCCCGGCGGCGGTCGTCGTCTCGTCGTCGCTCGACCCGCAGCCCACCAGGGCCGTCGATGCCATCAGCGCCGCTACCGCGCACGCCCTCAGTGTCCGTGACTTCATGGTGCCGCCTCTCGGTTGCTTGGGTCCTCCGGCGTCGGAAGGCGGTGGTGCTCGGCGAGGCCGCCGCCCCCTAGCCCTGGGGGCGCAGCGTCCCAAATATTTGATCAAAATGCAAGATATGTGGGCGGCGTGGCGTGCGCCGGGCGGGGCCTGTCGCGTTGGGGCGGCGCCGGCCTCGGCTGGGGTTCCGGGTGCGCGCGAGTGCGGGTTGCGTCGGCGGCCCGAGCGCAGATATGATCAAATCGCAAAGATCATACTTGCACCGCCGATGCCGCTTCGCGCACGCCGTCGAGGGCCATCGGATCGGTGCCCTTCGACGACAGGAACCTGATGCCGCGAGAGCTCGTCAATCCCCCCAGCCTCCACGTGGGGCCTGAGTACACGCACGCCGTGATCGCCCGAGGCGACACGATCGTCCACTTCTCCGGGCAGGTCGGGATCGACCCCTCCTGGGACGGGGTGTCGGCCGACGTCCCGATCGAGGCGGACGACCTCCGGGCGCAGACGCTGCAGGCGATGAGCAACGTCGCGCTGGCGCTCGAGGCGGTCGGCGCGACCTGGGACGACGTGGTGCGCCGCACCATCTTCACGACCCGACCGCACGACTGGCCGATCATCATGGACGCGATCAACGAGGCGACCGGAGGGTCGGGGCACCCGGCGCAGAGCGTCGTCGGGGTGGTTGGCCTGGCGCTCCCGGAGCTGCAGGTCGAGATCGAGTGCACGGCGTCGATCGTGGCCGCCTGACGGGCTGAGCCGGGCCGCCCGTACGGGGCCCGGCGCCGCGGCAGGCCTCTAGCGATTTGCTATGTGATCAAATATCTGGCAGGCTGCCGATGTTCGAGATGGCCCTGACGGGAGGCGTTCCAGAGTGCACGGCTTGGCGGTACCGCGATGATCGCGGGTGATTCCTTGGTGTCAGCAGCTTCCGCCGGGGAAGGTGCCGCGGCGCCCCACGTCGAGCTCGTCGGGCTGCGACGGGAGTACGAGGGGAACGTCGCGGTCGACGACGTGTCGCTGGCGATCGCGCGGGGGACGGTCCACTCCCTCGTCGGCGAGAACGGCGCGGGGAAGTCCACGATCGGCAAGATGATCGCCGGCGTGGTGCGCCCGTCCGGCGGCGAGCTCCGCCTGGACGGCCAGCCGGTCGACTTCCACGGGGCGCGCGACGCGCTCGCGGCGGGCGTGGCGCTGGTCCACCAGGAGCTGGCCCTGGCGCCGTCGCTCTCCGTCGAGGACAACATCTTCCTGGGCTCCGAGGTCAGCCGCTTCTTCACGGTCCGGCGTCGTGAGACGCGCGCGCGGGTGACCGCGCTGATGGAGCGGACCGGCCTGGTCCTGGACCCGGCGGCGCGCGTCGGGGACCTGCGGGTCGCGGAGCGGCAGATCGTCGAGATCCTCCGGGCGGTCGCCAGCGGCGCCCGGCTGATCGTGATGGACGAGCCGACGGCGCCGCTGGCCGCGACCGAGGTCGACCGGCTGATGGAGGTCATCAAGGGCCTCCGCGACCAGGGCACGACGGTCGTCTACATCTCGCACCAGCTGGACGAGGTCCTGGCCCTGTCCGACGACGTCTCGGTGATCAAGGACGGCAACCACGTCCTCACCCGCCCGGCGCGTGGGGCGACCGCCAGCGAGCTGATCACGGCGATGCTCGGCCAGCCGCTCGACTCCGCGTTCCCGGAGAAGCGGCGGCCGGTGGCCGACGCGCCGGTCGTGCTCGACGTCCGGAACCTCTGTCGGCGGGGAGTGCTCGAGGACATTTCGTTCACGATCTCCGCGGGCGAGATCCTCGGGTTCGCCGGCCTGGTCGGCTCGGGCCGGAGCGAACTCGCCCGGGCGATCTTCGGCGCCGACCCGGTGCACGCGGGAACGGTCACGCTCGACGGACGCGCCGTCCGCTTCCGCTCCCCGGCCGACGCCGCGCGCAGCGGCGTCGCGTTCCTCCCGGAGGACCGCAAGGACCACGGGCTGGTCCTGAACCTCGGCGTCCGCCAGAACCTGACGCTGCCCGCGCTGGGCGCCTTCGCCCGGGCCGGCGTCATCGACGGGGACCGCGAGCGGAGCGGAGCGCAGGCGCTGGCCGACGTCGTCGGCGTGCGCGGCGGCGGGCTGGAGCACGCCGTCTCGAGCCTGTCCGGCGGCAACCAGCAGAAGGTCGCGCTGGGCAAGTGGCTCCACGATCCGCCGTCGCTGTTCCTGATCGACGAGCCGACCCGCGGGGTCGACATCGGCGCCAAGCGCGCGATCTACGACCTGATCTTCCGGCTTGCCGACCAGGGCATGGCCGTGCTGCTGATCTCGAGCGACCTGATCGAGGTCCAGGGCCTCGCGGACCGCATCGCCGTCATGCGCGGCGGTCGGCTCGCGGCGATGTTCGAGCCCGAGGCCTCGCAGGCCGAGATCCTGTCCGCTGCCTTCGGGCAGCACCAACCGACGAAGGAGTCCTGATGGAACCGCAGCCCGTTACCACCGGAGCCGGGGTGGCTCCCGCTGCGGGGGGTCGCACGTTGAACCTCAAGCGGTCCCTCGACTTCGTGGTCGTCGGCGCCCTCGTGGTCCTGTTCGTCACGCTGTCCCTGACGTCGGACGCGTTCCTCACCCAGCAGAACCTGCTGAACGTCGTCGAGCAGTGGGCCCCGGTCGGGCTGATGGCGCTCGGCGGGACGGTCGTGATCATCGCCGGGGGCTTCGACCTCTCGGTCGGGGGCATCTTCGTGGTCGCCGGGGTCGCGGCCGCGAGCATCGCGAACGCGACCTCGGCGGAGATCGGCATCCTCGCCGGCCTGGTCGTCGGCCTGGGTCTGGGCACGATCAACGGGCTCCTGACGACCGTCGGCCGGATGAACCCCTTCGTCGCGACGATCGGCACGTTGATCGTCTACTCGGGGCTCGGCGTGGCGATCACCGGCGGGTTCGTGATCACCGTGACCGACGGCGGATTCGGCTGGATCGGCCGGTCCGAGGCGCTCGGGGTCAAGCTCTCGATCTGGATCCTCCTGATCGGGATCGTGCTGATCAGCTTCCTGCTGGGCCGAACCACCTACGGTCGACGGCTGCGGGCGGTCGGCGGCAACCTCCAGGCGGCCCGGCTGTCGGGCCTGCGGACCAACGTCATCACGACCGCCGCGTACGCGATCTCCGGCCTGACCGCGGGCCTGGCGGCCGTGCTGGTGGCGAGCCGGAGCGCGAGCGCGACCTCGTCCACGGCGAACGTCGCCTTCGACGTGTGGACCGCGATCCTGGTCGGCGGCAACTCGCTGGTCGGCGGCGAGGGGGCGGTCTGGCGGACGGTCGTCGGCGTCTTCCTGCTGGCGCTGATCCACAACGGCTTCAACCTGCTCGCGCTCGATCCGTCCTACAAGCAGATGGTCACCGGCGTGATCCTGCTGACCGCGGTCGGGCTCGACGCCGCGTTCCGCATGCGGCGCTCCTGAGCGTCCCGGCGTCCCGCGAATCCGCGGGTCGTCGCCCCGCTGCCGCTATTGTAACTACCTATAGGTAGTGATAGATTTGGAGCATGAAGCAGCAGAGCGAGCAGCAGGCCGACGTGCTGGTGGTCGGCGGCGGGATCGCCGGCGTCACCGCGGCGCGGGAACTGGCCAAGCGGGGCGTCGGCGTGACCCTCCTGGAGGCGCGCGATCGGCTCGGCGGTCGGACCTGGGTCGACCACCGGATGGGCCGCGACATGGAGATGGGCGGCATGAGCGTCCACTGGTTGCAGCCCTTCGTCTGGGCCGAGATCACGCGCTACGGCATCGAGCTGTCGTCGCCGCCGGACCCGGAGCGGACGACCTGGCTGGTCGACGGCCTGCGCCGGAGCGGGACGTTCGACGAGTTCTGCGACGAGCTGGAAGCGCCGCTGACGGCGTTCGCCGCCGACTCGCGCGAGCTGTTCCCGAACCCGTACGACCCGACCTCCGAGCGCGAGCTGCTGGAGTCGCTCGACGGCCTGTCCTACTCCGACCGCGCCGACGCGATGGCGCTGACCGCGGAGCAGCGGGCCCTGCTGCACGCGTTCTGGAAGATCCAGTTCCAGGGTCCTCCGGAGGAGGGGGCGCTCACCCAGTGCCTGCGCTGGATCGCGCTGGCGGGCGGTGAGTGGCGCCTGCTGCTCGAGGTGCTGGCCGGGTACGAGCTGCCCGGCGGCACCCGGCAGCTGATCGACGCGATCGTCGCGGACGGCGGCTTCGACGTCCGGCTCTCCTCGCCCGTCTCGTTCGTGGCCGAGGGGCCGGACGGGGTGTGCGTGACCCTGGCCGACGGTGAGCGCCTGGAGGCGAAGGCGGTCGTCGTCGCCGTCCCGCTCAACTGCCTGGCGGACATCGTGTTCGACCCGCCGCTGCCGCCGGCCGTCGAGGAGGTCTCGCGGGAGAAGCAGGTCAGCCGGGGCCTGAAGGTCTGGGCCTGGGTCGAGGGTCGGGTCGGGCCCTGGTGCGCGCTCTCCGACGACCACCTGCTGACCTGGGTCTCGGTGATCCGCGAGGAGGACGACCGCACGCTGCTGATGGGCCTCGGGCCGGACATCGCCGCGCTCGATCCGACCGATCGCGATGCCGTCCAGGCCGCGCTCGAGCCGATCCTGCCGGACGTGCGGGTGCTGGAGTCGACCGGTCACGACTGGGTGCAGGATCCCTACTCCCAGGGCACCTGGACGATGCTGCGGCCCCGGCAGCTGACGCGGCTGACGGCCCTCGATCAGGTGCGCGGTCCGGTCTTCGTCGCGGGCGCGGACTTCGCGTCCGGCTGGGCCGGCTTGATCGACGGCGGCGTCGAGAGCGGCATCGCGACGGCCCGTGAGGTCGCGGATTTCCTCGGGTAGCTTGCCTTTTGATCAAATATCTGAGAGATTGCCCGCACGGGGAGATCGCCGCAGCGGCGCGCAGGGCGTCCGGGTCGCCGGGACCGTGGCCCGGCCGGCGCCGACGGTGCTCCCAGCTGAGAGACAAGAGGAACGAATGAAGACAGTCAAGGCAGTCAACGCCTACGACGTGCCCCTGGAGCCGTGGACCGTCGAGACGCTCGAGGTCCTCGAGGGGGACCCGCAGACGCAGGCCGTCACGATCTTCGAGGACGGCCCGGGCGGCAGCGGCTTCGCGCCGGGAGGCTTCGCCGTGGGCGTCTACCAGCAGGAGCCGTGCCGCACGCGGTACCGGCTCGAGTCGAGCGAGACGGTCCACCTGCTGAAGGGCGACGTGCGGATCGCGCTCGACAACGGCGACGTGCACGAGCTGCGCGACGGCGACGTCGCCGTCCTGCCCGTGGGCCGCGTCTCCGACTGGACCTTCCGCGCCACGTCGCGGGTGCTGTTCGTACTGAGTCCGCCGGCGGCGGACGGAACCGACGAGAACGGAGTCGCGAAGTGAAGCTCGGCCTGTACGTCAGCCGGACCCCGACCCCCGTGGTGGTCGACGCAGCGAAGGCCTGCGAGCGGTTCGGCGTCGACTCGATCTGGCACGACGAGTCGCTCTGGTACCGCGGCACGCTGTCGATGCTCAGCGCCTGCGCGGTCGAGACCACGCAGCTCCGCCTGGGCTGCGCGTCGATCAACCCGTACATCATGAACCCGACCTACCTGGCGATGCAGTACGCGACGCTCGCCGAGCTGTCGGGCGGCCGGGCGGTCGTCGGCGTCGGCTCGGGAGTGGCGAGCTGGGTCGAGCAGCTCGGCATGAAGTGGTCGTACCCGCGCACGTCGGTCAAGGAGGCGATCGAGATCGCCGGGTCGCTGCTGGCCAACCAGCGCACCAACTACGACGGCAAGGTCTTCTCCGTCCAGGACGTCGAGCTGGGCTTCAAGAGCACGCAGCCGACGCCGCTGTACTGGGGCGCGATGGGCGACCGCTCGATCGAGACCGCAGGCGAGGTCGCCGACGGCTGGGTGCTCTCCGTGATGGAGCCCACGGCGTACGTCGAGCGCGGCCTGGAGCTGCTGGCCAAGGGCGCGGGCAAGCGTGGCCGGACGGTCGACGACTTCGACCTGGTCCAGTACCAGCTGTTCGCCTGCGACGAGGACTCGCGCAAGGCCCGCAGCGAGGCCAAGGACCTGATCGCCACGATCTTCCGCCTGGAGTTCGAGTTCCTCGAGGGCCAGGACTCGACGCTGGAGGCGCTCAGCGCCGACCTGGTCGACATCACCGCCCAGGACTACGCGGCGATCATGCGGCGGCTGTCCGACGGCGTATCGCCGGACGAGGCGATCCCCGACACGCTGCTCGACCAGACCGCGATCGCGGGCGACCCGGCCGAGTGCGCCGCCCAGCTCCACCGCTTCGGGCAGCTGGGCATCACCGAGACCGCGCTGCAGCCGCTGGTGGTCGACGCGGAGCACCACGCTCGCCTGATCGGCGAGGAGATCAAGCCGCGCCTTGCGGCGCTCGAGGCAGCAGTCAACACGGAGGTCACGCGATGAAGGTCTCGTTCTTCGCGCACTGGGATGCGCCGACCGCCGTCGAGGCGGCGCGCGCCTGCGAACGCCACGGCGTCGACGGCTTCTGGGTCGACGAGTCGCTCTGGCAGCTCGCGGCGTTGCCGATCGCGAGCGCCTGCGCGCAGGCCACCGAGCGGATCGGGATCGGGATCGGGATCCTGACGCCGTACATGATGCATCCGACGTACTTCGCGATGCACCACGCGACCCTCGCGGAGCTGTCGAAGGGCCGCTCGACGATCGCGCTCGCCGCCGGCGTCGAGAGCTGGCTGGGCCAGGTGGGGATCCCGCAGCGCTACCCGCGCACCGCGGTCAAGGAGGCGATCGAGGTCACCCGGTCGATGCTCGCCGGCGGACCCACGACCTACGCGGGCAAGGTCCTCGACGTCCGCGACGTCGAGATGGGCTTCCGGGCCGACGAGTACCCCGCGCCGCTGCTGTGGGGCGCGATGGGACCGCGCTCGATCGAGACGGCGGGCGAGGTCGCCGACGGCTGGCTGATCTCGGTGATGGAGCCGCTGGCGTCGGTGCAGCGCGGCATGGAGCGGCTGCGTGCGGGCGCGGCCAAGGCCGGCCGCGACGTCGACGACCTCAACGTGATCCAGTACTTCGTCTTCGCCTGCGACGACGACTCGGCGACGGCGCGCTCGCAGGCCAAGTCGCTGATCGACCACATCGCCCGGGTCGAGTTCGACTACTTCGTCGGCCAGGAGTCGTTCGTCGACGCCTTCACCGCCAACCTCGAGGGGATCACGACCGCCGACTACGTCGCGATCATGCAGCGGCTCGCGGCCGGCGCGTCGCCCGACGACGCGATTCCCGACCGGCTGGTGGAGCAGGTGGCGATCGCCGGGACGCCCGAGGAGTGCGCCGCCCAGCTGCGGCGGTACGAGGAGGCCGGGGTGACCGAGGCGGCGTTGAAGCCCGCGGTGCTCGACCTGGAGCGCATTCCCCGGGTGATCGGCGAGCAGATCAAGCCGCTGCTCGCCTGATCCGGGCCCGCGCGAGCTCGCCGCTCGCGCGCCCATGCAGTGCGCGGCCCGCCGACCGGCGGGCCGTATCAGAGGACTTCAGCAAGGAGGAGACGATGGCGAAGAAGATCCATCTCGGGGCGGTGCTCATGCTCGGGCAGACCCAGTGGGCGATCGGGGAGTGGGCGCTTCCCGGATACCGCTCGGCGGACTGGACCCGGCCGGACGGCTGGCAGGAGACGGCCCGGATGCTCGAGCGGGCCAAGTTCGACGTGATGTTCTTTGCCGACAGCCTGGCGGCCAACGACCACTACGGGAAGTCGCCCGACGCCGCGATCAAGTACTCGATCCAGTTCCCGGAGCACGACCCGGTGATGCTGCTCCCGTACCTGGCGCAGGTCACGTCGCAGATGGGCATCGCGGCCACGTCGTCGGCGAGCTACGCCCACCCGTACGGTCCCGCGCGCAGCTTCCAGACCCTCGCGAACCTGACGGCCGGCCGCGCCGGCTGGAACGTCGTCGCCAGCTCGTTCGAGGCGGAGGCGGCGAACTTCGGCCTGGAGGGCGTGATCGCGCACGACACGCGCTACGACCGGGCGGACGAGTTCGTCGAGGTCTGCAAGAAGCTCTGGACCAGCTGGGAGCCGGACGCGATCCTGGAAGACGTCGAGAACCGGATCTGGTCGGACCCGAGCAAGATCCGCGCGATCAACCACGAGGGCGAGTTCTACCGCTGCCGCGGTCCGCTCAACGTGATCCCGCCGGTCACCGGATCGCCGGTCCTGTTCGGGGCCGGGCAGTCGGGCCGCGGCCTGGACTTCTGCGCCAAGAACGTCGACGCGGTCTTCGGCATCCAGTTCAACGCCGAGGGGATGAAGCGGCAACGCGATCTGCTGCACGAGAAGGTCGCGTCGTTCGGCCGGGATCCCGAGTCGGTGCCGGTGATGTGGGGCGTCTTCCCGATCATCGGCGAGACGGAGCAGGCGGCGATCGAGAAGGAGCAGCAGATCCGCGAGAACGTGCCGCCGGAGGGCGGCCTGGCGTTCCTCTCCAACCACATGGGCCTGGACGCCTCCGGTGTCGACCTGGACACCAACCTGGCGACGCTCGAAGGGGCGAGCGGCTATGGCGAGGGCATCACCAAGGCGCTGATCAAGGACTTCGGCACCGTCGGCACCGTCGGGGAGATGGCGCAGATGTACGGGTCCGGTCTGGGCCTGCACGTGGTCGGCACGGCCGAGCAGGTCGCCGATCAGCTGGAGGCGCTGCACGACGGCGCCGGCGGCGACGGCTTCATGGTGCTGAGCTCCGGGATCCCCGGGGCGCTGCAGGAGTTCACCTCGGGCGTCGTGCCGTTGCTCCAGCAGCGCGGCCGCTTCCGCCAGGACTACTCCGGTGACACGCTGCGCCACCACCTCACCGAGCAGTAGGCGGCGGGCGGGTGGCGAGCGCCGCCTCCGGCCGGCGTGCGCGCCCGCCCCGCGGTCAGCTTCGCGGGGTCTGGGCCGGCGTCCCGAGCAGCGCGAAGAGGGGCTCGCCGCCCATCTCCGCCGACAGCCGGTTGGCGGTGTGGACCAGGTGATCGTGCAGCTCGTTCCCGGCGCGCTCCGGGTCGCGGGCCTCGCAGGCCTCGAGCAGCGACTCGTCCTGCACCGACCGCTTGGTCTGGAGCTTGCGGGCGGCCGGCGACGCGCGCCGGTAGCGCTCGCTGCTCTCCCACAGCGGGCCGATCAGCCGCAGCAGCCACTTCGAGTCGGCACGCCGGTAGAAGGTGAAGTGGAAGTCCGTGTGCGCGGCCCACACCGCGTCGGCGTCCTTGGCCTTCTGGGCCTTGGCCAGCCGGGCCAGGCACTCGCGGGCGCGGGCCGCGTCCTCGTGGTCGAACCGCTCGGCGGCCTTGCGGATCGCCAGCGGCTCGAGGGCGAGTCGCGCCTCGTAGATCTCCCGCAGGTCGACCAGCGAGAGCTCGGTGACCCGCGCGCCGCGGTGGGGGACGTTCTCCACCAGTCCGGCCGAGTCGAGCTGCCGCAGGGCCTCGCGGATCGGCATCGGGCTCATGCCGAGCTGGGCGGCGAGGTCCTCGATCGGCAGGTGCGTCCCGGGGGCGAGCGTGCCCGACAGGATCGCATCGTGGAGGGCCGAGAGAGCCCGCGCGGACAGCGTGCGTCCGCCCTTGGGGGCGTCGATCTGGGGGAGTCCGCCGTCGCGCCTCGACGGCGAGCGAGAGGTGGTGGGCACCTCCAGAACGTACTGCAAACCGGCGCGATCCGATGGCGTAAGATGATCGGCATCGCTTTGATACTTGATATAACTTGCGATACGTTGAGCCCCGATGGACGGTGAGCCCAGATGAACAGCAGACGCTCCCTCGCTCCCGATCCCGCCGGACGGATCGCGCCGTGATCCCGGCGCTCCCGTCGGGGCACGTCGGCGGCATCCCGGTCGAGGAGGCGGCGGCGGTCGTGCTGATCGGCCTGCCCTCCTTCCGCATCGGCGTCGCGCTCGGTCGCGCGCGCCTGCGGCGAGCCGCGCGCTCGCTGCGGCCCGCTCCGGTCGACGACCCCCGTCCCCGACGTCCGTATCCCCGCACCGCCTCGCTCCCCCACGGCGAGCGGCCGACCCGCACCGACCCCGTGCGCTTCCGCGCACCTTCCCAAGCCTCCAGGAGAACGCATGTCGACACCCAGCCGTGACGAGTGGAAGGCGCGCGCCGCGGCGCTCGCGCCGCGGACCGAGGCCTTCATCGACGGTGCGTTCGTGCCGGCGCAGAGCGGCGCGACGTACGCGTCGGTGAACCCCGCGACCGGGCAGGTGATCGCGGAGATCGCCGCCTGCGACGCGGCCGACGTGGACCGGGCGGTCGCGGCCGCCCGCCGCGCCTTCGACGCCGGCGACTGGGCCGACGCCCACCCCTCCGAGCGCAAGGCGGTGCTGCTGCGGCTGGCGGACCTGATCCGCGCCGACGCGGACCACATGGGCCTGCTGATCTCGCTCGACATGGGCAAGCTGGTGACCGAGGCGGTCGGCATCGAGGTGCCGATCGCAGCCGACGCCCTGCAGTGGCACGCCGAGGCGATCGACAAGGTCTACGGGGAGGTCGCCCCGACCGGCGCCCGCGACCTGGCGATCGTCACCCGCGAGCCGATCGGCGTGGTCGGCGCGATCATGCCGTGGAACTTCCCGCTCAACCTCACGCTCTGGAAGCTGGCCCCCGCGCTGGCGGCCGGCAACAGCGTGGTCCTGAAGCCGTCGCGGCAGACGCCGCTGTACGCGCTGCGGCTGGCCGAGCTCGCGAGCGAGGCGGGGCTCCCCGCGGGCGTGCTGAACGTGATTCCGGGCGTGGCCAGCGCGGTCGGCGAGCCGCTCGGCACCCACATGGATGTCGACTGCCTCGTGTTCACCGGATCGACCGGGGTCGGCAAGGCACTGCTGGGCTACTCGGCCGCGTCCAACATGAAGCGCGTCTGGCTCGAGGCGGGCGGGAAGAGCCCGAACCTGGTCTTCGCCGGCTGCCGCGACCTTGACGCCGCCGCGGCGGCGACGGCCGGCAACATCTTCTTCAACCAGGGCGCGGTCTGCTCGGCCAACTCGCGGCTGCTCGTCCAGCGCGAGGTCCAGGACGAGTTCCTCGCCCGGATGGCGGAGCGGGCCCGCGCGATCCGACCCGGCGACCCGCTCGACCCGGCCAGCACGATGGGGGCGCTGGTCGACGCGCGCCACACCGAGACCGTGCTCGAGTACATCGCCGAGGGCAAGCAGCAGGCCCGGCTCGTCGCCGGCGGCAACCAGACCTGGGTCGACGGCAGCGGCTGCTACGTCGAGCCGACGATCTTCGCCGACGCCGACCCCGAATCGCGGATCGTCCGCGAGGAGATCTTCGGTCCCGTGCTGGCGGTCATGGCCTTCGACACGGAGGAGGAGGGCATCGCCCTCGCCAACGCGTCGATCTACGGACTGGCGGCGTCGGTCTGGACCGACGACCTCTCGCAGGCGCTGCGCGTGTCGCGCCGGCTGCGCGCCGGCACGGTGTCCGTGAACACCGTCGACGCGATGAGCAACGCGACGCCGTTCGGCGGCATGAAGCAGTCGGGCAACGGGCGCGACCTGTCGCTGCACTCGTTCGACAAATACACCGAGCTCAAGACGACGTGGATCAAGTTCTAGGGGGAACCGTGCCCGCAACCGATCGTCATCCGCTGGCGCCGCTCGACGCGCCGGAGCTGCTGCGCGTCCGCGACGCGATCCTGGCCCAGGACGAGAGCCTGGCCGACGATGCGATCTTCGCGTCGATCGCGCTGCGCGAGCCGCCGAAGGAGCAGGTCGTCGGCCGGGCCGACGCCGCCGCGGTCGCCCGCGAGGCGACCGCCGTCTACCTGCGCCGGAGCACCGGCGTGCTGCACGAGGCGGTCGTGGCGCTCCCCGGCGGCCGCGTGATCCGCGAGCGCACGCACCCGGGCGCGCATCCGGCGCTGCTCGCCTCCGAGTACGAGATCCCGATCCGCGCGGCCAAGGCCGATCCGCGCTTCCGCGAGGCGCTGCGCCGCCGCGGGATCGAGGACCTCGATCACGTGCGCATCGATCCGGTGATGCCCGGCCACGAGCAGCTGACCCCCGGCGACCGCCGGGTGGCCTGGGCGGTCCCGTACGTCCAGGAGTTCCTCGGCGACAACCACTACGCGCGGCCGATCGAGAACGTCCGGGCCTGCGTCGACCTGCTCACCGAGGAGGTCGTCCACGTCGTCGACGGCGACGTCGTCCCGCTGCCGCCGGAGTCGGGCAACTTCACCGCAGACGTCGCCGGGCCCCTGCGCGACGACCTGCGGGACCTGCAGATCACCCAGCCCGACGGGCCCAGCTTCACCGTCGAGGACCACGAGCTGCGCTGGCAGCGCTGGCGCTTCCACGTCTCGCTGCAGGCGCTCGAGGGGCTGACGCTGCACGGGATCCGGTACGAGGACGACGGGCGCGAGCGCTCGATCCTCTACCGGGCTGGGCTCAGCGAGATGGTCGTGCCGTACGGGGACCCCGACGGGGACTTCCACTGGCGCAACTACTTCGACGCCGGCGAGGGCGGGCTCGGTCGCGCCGCCAACTCGCTGCAGCTGGGCTGCGACTGCCTGGGCGAGATCCGCTACCTGGACGCGGTGATCGCCGGGCCGACCGGCGAGCCGGAGACGATCCCCAACGCGATCTGCATCCACGAGGAGGACTACGGGATCCTCTGGAAGCACTACGACTGGATGAGCGGGCAGACCGAGGTCCGGCGCTCGCGACGGCTGGTCGTGTCGTCGATCGCGACGCTGGGCAACTACGACTACGGGTTCTTCTGGTACTTCTACCTCGACGGGACGATCGAGTGCGAGATGAAGCTGACCGGCGTGCTGCTGACGAAGGCCGTGCCGCCGGGGCAGACGGATCCGCACGGGGAGATGGTCGCCCCGCAGCTGGCCGGCCCGCACCACCAGCACCTCTTCAACGTCCGGCTGGACTTCGCGGTCGAGGGGACCGACAACTCGGTCCACGAGCTGGATCTGGTGGCGGACGATCCCGGTCCGGCGAACCCCCACGACGCGGCGATGGTCACCCGGTCGACGCGGATCGAGCGCGAGCGCGACGGTCGCCGGATGATCGAGCCGCTGGCGACCCGCACCTGGAAGGTCGTCAACGAGCACGTCCGCAACCGGCTCGGCCAGCCCGTCGGCTACAAGCTCCACCCGTACAACGGACCGTTGCTGCTCGCACGTGAGGGGTCGCGGTTGGCCCAGCGGGCGGGCTTCGCGGCGGCGAGCCTCTGGGTCTCGCGGTTCGACCCCGACGAGCTGCAGGCCGGGGGACCGTTCCCCAACCTCAACCCGGGGCCGATGGGCCTGCCGGTCTGGGCCGAGCAGGACCGCGAGCTGGTGGACACGGACGTCGTGCTCTGGCACACGCTCGGGACGTCGCACGCGGTCCGGCCCGAGGACTGGCCCGTGATGCCCGTCGACTACGTCGGCTTCACGCTCAAGCCGTCGGGCTTCTTCGACCGCAACCCGGCG
>CAZMVL010000051.1:0-10689 GCA_964569335.1 uncultured Paraperlucidibaca sp. | reverse complement strand
CCCCGTGCCCGCGATCACGGCCTCGGGGCTCGCCCTAGGAGTGGCAGGCACGGGGCGGGCGCCGTACCGGCGGCGGGTGGACGCCGGCACCACCACCGAGCTGGTGCTGGCCCGGGCCGCCCGCGGCGCGCTGGCGGACGCCGGCCTGCGGCTGGCCGACGTCGACGGCCTGGCGGTCGGGTCGTTCTCGCTGGCGCCCGACCACGCCGTCGACCTGGCCTGGAAGCTGGGGCTGCGCTCCCGCTGGCTGATGGACGACCACACCGGGGGCGCCGGCGCGCTCAACATGCTGGTCCACGCCGCCCGGGCGGTCGCCGCCGGCGACGCGCGCGCGATCCTCGTGCTCGCCGGGGACGTGCTGACGGGGGAGGACTTCGGCGCCCTGACCGGGGCGTTCAACGCAGTCACCCGCGAGCACCTGGCGCCGCTGGGCTACGGCGGGCCGAACGGCCTGTTCGCGCTGCTGACCCAGCGGCACATGGCGCTCCACGGCCTGGACCGCGCGAGCTACGGGCAGGTCGCCGTCGCCCAGCGGCGTTGGGCCGCGGGCAACCCGGAGGCGGTCTACACGAGCCCGCTGACGGTCGACGAGTACCTGGCCGCGCCGTTCGTCGCCGAGCCGCTGTGCCGCTACGACTGCGTTCCGGTGGTGGCCGGAGCGGACGCGATCCTGGTGACCGCGCCGGACGTCCGGACCCGTTACCCGCCGGTCCGGATCCGCGCGACCGCGGCGTCGTTCAACCCGGACGACCAGCAGGGGGACGGCCTGCGGACCGGGCTGGCCGACGTCGCGTCCCCGCTGTGGGCGCAGGCGGAGGCCCGCCCCGAGGACGTCGACGTGATCGGCGTCTACGACGACTACACGACGATGGTGCTGGTCCAGCTGGCGGATCTCGGCTTCGTGCCCGACGGCGACGTCGGGGCGTTCGTCGCCCGCGAGCTGGTCGAGCGACGGCGACCGATCAACACCTCCGGTGGGCAGCTGTCGGCCGGCCAGGCCGGCGCCGGGGGCAGCCTGCACGGGGTCGTCGAGGTCGTCCGGCAGCTGCGCGGGCGCGAGGGGCCCCGCCAGATCCCGGCGGCGCGGTTGGGCGTCGTCTCCGGGTACGGCATGGCGCTCTACCGCTACTGCGCCTGCGCCAACGCGGTGGTGCTGGAGGCGACGACGTGATCACCCGCGAGCTGGAGGTCGAGCGCTGCGCGGCGTGCGCCGTCGCCGTCTTCCCGCCGCGCCTGGCGTGCCCGGCCTGCGGCGCCGAGCGCTGGCGGCGCGAGCCGGCCGACGCCGGGACCGTGGAGGAGGTGACCACGGTGCACCGCGCAGTGGGCGGCCCCGACGGGGCGTCGTCGATCGCCTCCGTGCGGGCCGACGCCGGCCCGATGCTGGTCGTCGCGGTCGCACCGGGCACGCCGCCCGGCGCGCGCGTCGCGCTGGGGTACGAGGGAGATGTCCTGCGAGCCGTGCTCCGTGCGGCTCCGCAACCGAGCGAGGAGGGCTGAGATGCCAGTCGTGACCGTGCAGATGTGGGAAGGGCAGTCGGTCGAGAACAAGCGCCGCATGGCGCAGGGGATCACCGACGTGCTGGCGCCGTTCATGAACCACAAGCCGGAGTCGATCCACATCGTCTTCCAGGAGGTGCCGCTCGACAGCTGGGCGTCGGGCGGGCGGCTCTGCGTCGATCGCCCGGACCTGCGGGCCAAGCTGGAGGCGGGGCGTCCGCCGAGCGGGGACGACGCGGACGGGCCGCCGAGTCCGGAGCCAATTGTGTAACTACATCTCTGTAGGTACAGTTGCGGCATGGAATCCCATGCCGCTGACGGCTCGCTGCCGATCCCCCGTCCCCCGAAGGTCATCTGCGTCGGCCTGAACTACCGCGACCACGCGGCCGAGGCCGGCCTGGAGCTGCCCGCGCAGCCGATGCTCTTCGCGAAGTTCCCGACGTCGCTGATCGGTCCCGGGGCGGCGATCCGCGTGCCGTCGGTCCCCGCCAAGATCGACTACGAGGCCGAGCTCGGGGTCGTGATCGGCGAGCGTGTCAAGGGCGTCTCGGTCGCCTCCGCGCTGGACGTCGTGGCCGGGTACGTGTGCTTCAACGACGTCAGCGCGCGGGACCTGCAGCGCGCGGACAAGCAGTGGACGCGCGGGAAGTCGTTCGACACCTTCGGGCCGGTCGGGCCGCGGCTGGTGCCGCCGGCCGAGGTCGGCGATCCCCAGACCCTGCGGATCGCCTGTCGGGTCAACGGGGAGACGGTTCAGGAGGCGTCGACCGCGGACATGATCTTCAGCGTGGCGGAGATCATCGCCTACGCCAGTCAGGCGATCACCCTGGAGCCCGGGGACCTGATCGCGACCGGCACCCCGCACGGGATCGGCGCCTGGTACGACCCGCCGCGCTGGCTCGTGGCCGGCGATCTCGTCGAGGTCGACGTCGAGCGGGTCGGGGTCCTGGCCAATCCCGTGCGGGCCTGAGGGTCCGCCGACCGGGCGCTCCCCGACCTCCGGTCATTTGACATTTGATCTAATCTGCGGATAAGCTCCGCTGCGTCGGCCGGCCCCGTGCCTCGGCCGCCAGCTTGATTCCGGAACCCAAGAGGAAGGCACCCAGAGCCATGGCCCGCCCGCTTCGCATCAGCGTGATGCAGCCGACGATGGAGCCGATCGACGAGATCATCGCCTTCGCGAAGGCGATCGACCGTTACGACTTCCACACGATCTGGATGGCAGAGAACTATCCGTGGTGGAGGAAGCACTCGATGGAGGCGCGCTCCGCCACCGCGCAGTCGGCGATCATCGCCCGTGAGACCGAGCGGGTCACCATCGGCTGGGGGATCATCACGCCGTACAGCCGTCATCCGATCGAGATCGCGATGGAGGCGCGCGTGATGCAGGAGGTCGCGCCCGACCGCTTCATCGTCGGACTCGGGGCCTCCAAGATCTTCATGCGGCACATCGGGGAGGGCGAGCACGGCCGCAAGTCGCTGCCGGGCACCGCCATCCGCGAGAGCACGGAGATCGTCCGCGCGGTCCTCGAGGGCGGCGAGGTCAACTACACCGGCAAGGTCTTCTCGGCCTACCTGCCGGCCCTCAAGGACGACACCGACACCCCCCGCGGCGCGGTGCCGATCTACGTCGCGGGCACCGGACCGAAGATGCAGAAGATCGCCGGCGAGGTCGGCGACGCGCTGCTCACCGCGAGCATCTCGACGCCCGCGTTCATGGGCTACTCGCGGGCCAACCTGGACGAGGGCGCGCGCACCGCGGGCCGCGATCCGGAGAAGCTCGAGCTCGGCGCGACCTGCATCTCGTCGATCGCGAGGGACCGCGAGGAGGGCCTCGACGGCGCCCGCGAGTTCGCCGCGATGTACCTGGCCAACAAGGTCCAGAACATCCGCGGCGCGGCCGACACGCTGCTCGAGAAGGCCGGCCTGACGCAGGAGGAGATCGCGCCGATCGCCGAGGCGATGGACCGCGGGGGCCGCCTGGCCGCCAAGGAGAAGGTCACCAAGGAGATCTTCAACAAGACCAAGGCGATCGCCGGGACGCCCGCCGACTGCATCGAGCGGATCCAGGAGTTCCGGGCCGCCGGTTGCGACCACATCATGCTGGAGCTCTGGGGCGACAACCGGCTCGAGCAGATCAAGCTCTTCGGGGAGGAAGTCCTCCCGCACCTCGAGTCATGAGCCAGAGCGAGCGGATCCTGGCCGCGATCGACGAGCGGCGCCTGGTCGAGACCGTCATCCAGACGGTCGACACGCCCAGCCCCACCGGCGACGAGTGGGCGATGGGCGAGCTGATGGAGGACGTGCTCGGCGACGCCGGCCTCGACGTCGTCGTCCAGGAGGTCGAGGAGGGGCGGGCCAACGTGCTCGGCACCCTGCGCGGCGCCGGTGACGGCCAGACGCTGATGTTCAACGGGCACATGGACACCTCGTACTCCGGCCAGGAGCCGTGGCTGGCCGGGATCCCCGGCTTCCAGCCGAACGGCTTCGAGGAGGACGGGTACATCTACGGACTCGGCGTCGCCAACATGAAGGGCGCGCTCTGCTGCTACGTCGAGGCGGTCCGCGCGCTGCGCGACGCCGGCGTCCGGCTGGCCGGCGACGTCCAGATCGCGGCGGTCGCGGGCGAGATCGAGAAGACCGAGTGGGGCGACGAGTTCCGCGGCCGGCAGTACCGCGGGTACTCGACCGGCTCGCGGCACCTGGTGACCCACGGGGGCGTCGCCGACGTCTGCATCCTCGGCGAGCCGACCAGCCACAAGATCGTGCTGGCCCACTACGGGTCGATGTGGGTGCGGATCTCGACGAAGGGCCCGTTCATCCACACGGCCTTCAGCGTCGGCCGCGAGCAGGAGAACTCGATCCTGCGGATGCAGCAGGTGCTGCAGGCGGTCCAGGAGTGGATCCCGGGCTGGCAGCGGGAGATGAGCCAGGACGGGCTGGAGGGCATCGTCAACGTCGGCGCGCTCCGCGGCGGACTGCCGTGGCGCGTCAGCCGCACCCCGCACCGCACGGACCTCTTCCTCGACGTGCGGATCCCGCCGCGCGTGTCGATGGCCGAGGCGCGCCGTCGCCTGCTCGCGTTCGTGCGGGAGCTCGAAGGGCGCTTCCCCGACTTCGGCCTCGAGGCCGAGGTCTACCTGACGGCCCCCGGGGCCGAGATCGACGCCGACGACCCGCTGGTCGCGGCGGTCGACGCCAGCCACACGGAGGTGTTCGGCCGCGCGCCCGAGCGCGACGTCGTGCACTGGTTTTCCGATGCGAGCGCGCTGACGCGCTACGGCATCACCACCGTCAACTACGGGACGGCGAGCGGGCTGCCGAACGCCGCCAAGGGAGAGAACGTGGAGATCGAAGGACTGATGAAGGCGACCAAGGTGTACGCCCTGGCGGCCGCCCGGATCTGCGGGGTCGTGTCGTGAAGCTCGTCACCTACAGCCAGGCGGGGTCGCCGGCGTCGATCGGCGTGATCGCCGACGAGGTCGTCGTCGACCTGGCGCACGTGGCCCCGGACATGGTCGCGCTGTTCGCCGGCGGCGAGCGCGCGATGGCGGCGGCCCGCGCGGCCTTCGACGCCGGTCGCTCGGACCTGGCGCTCGCCGACGTGCGCCTGCACGCGCCGATCATGCCGCGCAAGTTCTTCCACACCGCCGGCAACTTCCGCGAGCACGAGGAGGAGTCCAAGCGGGTCGACTTCTCGCACCCGATCCCGCCGTGGATCGTCTTCTTCCAGAACGTCGACGCGATCGTCGGCCCGGATGAGCCGGTCGTCTACCCGCCGCACCTGACCCGCGAGCTGGACTACGAGCTGGAGCTGGCCGTCGTGCTGGCGAAGGACGGCAAGCACTTCGCGCCGGAGGACGCCGAGCCGTACATCGGCGGCTACACGATCTTCAACGACATCACCGCCCGCGACATCCAGCGGCGCGAGATGAAGGCGGGGATCTTCTCCTTCTGCAAGGCGATCGACACCTTCTGCCCGCTCGGCCCGTGGATCGTCACGCCGGACGAGGTCCCGGATCCGCACGACCTGCAGATGCGGCTCTCGGTCAACGGCGAGCTGCGCCAGGACTCCGACACCAGCCGGATGGACTTCTCGATCGGCGAGATCCTGTCGTCGTACTCGCCGCTCGGGTACAGCGCGGGTGACGTGCTGTCGACCGGCACGGTGTCGGGCATCGCCGGATTCAGCGAGGACCCGGAGGCCTGGTACCTGAAGCCGGGCGACCTGATCGAGGCGGAGATCGAGCACGTCGGCACGCTGCGCAACCCGGTCGTCTCGTGGCAGGAGGCGCACGGGTCGCTGGTGCCGCCGCCGGTTCCCACCGGCGCGACATGAGCTCGGCGACCACCCCACGCTCGGCCGCGGTCGTCAGCCACCTGCGTCGGATGGTCGGCAGCGAGCACGTCCTGACGGACGTGCCTCGCGAGTACCTGAACGACGCCCTGGACCTGTCGCACGCCGGGCCCTGGGCCGACGCGGTGGTGCGGCCGGCCAGCACGGCCGAGGTCCGCGACGTCGTCGCCTGCTGCTACGCCGCGGACGTCCCGATCGTCACCCGCGGGGGCGGAACGGGGCTGTCCGGCGGCGCGGCGCCGTTCGGCGGGGTGGTGCTCAGCCTCGAGCGGATGCGCGCGGTGCGCGCGTTCGACCCGCTGCTCTGGCGGCTGGAGGTCGAGGCCGGGGTGACGACGGAGAACGTCCAGCGCCTGGCGCGGGACAACGGCCTGCAGTTCGCCCCCGACCCCGGTGCCGCGGAGCAGTCGCAGATCGGCGGCAACGTCGCGACCAACGCCGGCGGCCCGCACGCCTTCAAGTACGGCGTGACCGGCGACTGGGTCACCGGCCTGGAAGTCGTCCTGCCGCCCGGCGACGTCGTCCGGCTCGGCGGCGCGCTGACCAAGGACGTCGCCGGCTTCGACCTGCGCAGCCTGCTGATCGGCTCCGAGGGCGCGCTGGGGATCGTCACCGCGGTCACGCTGCGGCTGCGGCCGGCCCCGGAGGCGCGGCACCCCGTCGTGGCCTTCTACCCGAGCGTCGAAGCGGGCTGCGAGGGCCTGCAGACGGTGCTCGGCAGCGGCCTGCTGCCGGCGGCCCTCGAGTACCTGGACGGGACCGCGCTGGCCTGCGTCGCCGCGGGCTACCCGGGCACGGTTCCGGCCGACGCGGCCTTCGCGGTGATCGCCGAGGCCGACGGCGGCGCGCGCGAGGCCGCGGAGCTGCGCGCGGAGCTGGCCGACGCGCTCTCCGACGGCGCGCTGACCGTCGACGCCGACCGCCAGGGCCCGGCGGTCTGGCGCTGGCGCGACTCCGTCTCCGGTGCCGTCGCGGCGGTCCACGGCGCCAAGCTCAGCGAGGACGTCGCGGTGCCGTTCGAGCGCCTGGGGGAGGCCGTCCAGGCGACGATCGAGATCGGCGAGCGGCACGGGCTGCGTGCGTGCAGCTGGGGTCACGCGGGCGACGGCAACCTCCACTCGAGCTTCCTGATCGGGTCGGGTGACGCCGACGGGTTCGCGCGGGCCGACGCGGCTGCGGGCGAGCTCTTCGCGTACGTCCGGTCGATCGACGGCACGCTCTCGGGCGAGCACGGCATCGGCCGGGTCAAGCGCCCCCACCTGGAGCGCCACAGCGCCCCCGAGGAGCTCGCGCTCCAGCGCGGGATCAAGGCGCTGTTCGACCCGAAGGGGCTGCTCAACCCGGGGAAGGTCGTGTGAGCGGACGGCGGCTCGCGCCGGGTGGGCGCCGGGGCGCCGTGATCGACGTCGCGCGGCGGATGCACCGGGCGGGACTGGTCGTGGGCACCGTCGGCAACGTCAGCGCCCGCACCGGCCGGGACGGCTTCCTGATCACGCCGTCGCGGTCGCCCTACGCCGCCCTCCGGCGGCGCGATCTGGTGCGGCTGGAGGACGGCCGGCGCGTCGGCGGCGGGGGCGCCACGTCGCGCGAGTGGCGGCTGCACGCCGAGGTCTACCGCGCCCGCCCGGACGTCGGCGGGGTCGTGCACACGCACAGCCCGCACGCCGTGGCGTGGTCGTTCCGGGCTCGGGCGCTGACGCTCGACACCGAGGAGGTCGAGTACTTCTCGCTCGGCGCGGTGCCGGTCGCGCCCCACTGCCCGGCCGGGTCGGCGCAGCTGGCCGAGACGGCGACCGCCTACCTGGGCGCGGGCAAGGCGGTGCTGCTCGAGCGCCACGGCGTCGTCGGCGTCGGGGCCACCGTCGAGGAGGCCCTGACGATCTGCGAGGTCGTCGAGCGTCAGGCGACGGTCGCCCTGCTGCTGGCGGGGCTCCCCGTCGGCGCGGACCCGCCGGTCGTCGCGGCCGCGACGGAACGCGGCTGATCCGCTCGGGTGACCGTCAGCGGCCGGGGTACGATGACGGCGCTCCAGGACGGTTCGGCTCCGCGGGCTCCGCCGCCCCGATCGCGGCGTCGGTGCGTGATCGCCGCGGTTCCAGAACTAGTACTACCTGGAGGTAGTTGCTACTCTAGTCCTCGATGGAGGTACCCCGCTCATGAGCCCTCGCGACTCCAAGGCCGGCGACGCCCGGAAGCCTGCGGCGCGGAAGCCCGCCTCGACCCGCGCCAGCAAGACGTCCGACCCGTCGGTGGCCGGACTGCTCGAGCTCGGGCTGACGGCGGCGGAGGCCCGCGCCTACGTCGCGCTGCTGCGGCACCCGCTGCTCTCCGCCGCGGAGGTGGCGGCCAACGCCGAGCTCGTGCGCCCCAAGGTCTACGAGGCGCTGCGGCTGCTGGAGGAGCGGGGCTTCTGCCGGGCGGTCGCCGGCGAGCCCGTCACGCGCTTCCGCGCCGTCGCGCCCGAGCAGGCGCTGCCCGGCTGGATCGCGCACCGGGAGCAGGAGCGGGCGCTGATGCAGGACCGGGACGACCGGATCGCGTCGGACCTCCTGACGCTGCTCCCCGAGCCCGCCGGGCTCGAGGCGGCCGGCGACCTGGACGAGTACTTCGAGGCGATCGTCGGCCGGGTGCGGACGACGGAGGCGCTGGCCGGGATGTTCGCGCGGGCCGAGCACTCGGTCGCGAACATGACGCAGCCGCCGTTCCTCCAGCCGCGGTCGCGCTGGAACGTCGCGGAGACCGACGCCCTGCGTCGCGGCGTCTCGGTGCAGGCGCTCTTCACGCCGCCGGCGATCGAGGACGAGCACCGGTGGGCGCCGATCGTCGAGGCCGGCGGCGAGGTCCGGGTCGCCCCGGTGATCCCGATGAAGCTGCTGATCCGCGACGGAGCCGAGGCGATGGTCTCGCTGCGCGACCCGGCCAGCGGCGAGCAGGCGCCCAACAGCATCGTGATCCGCCACCCCGACCTGGTGAAGCCGCTCCAGGAGATGTTCGAGAAGGCGTGGGAGGCCGCGCGCCTGGTCCCCGCCGACCACCAACCACAGCAAGGAAGAGCCACATGAGCGACAACTACCGGGACAACGAGAGCGGAGCGCTGCGGGTGCTCTTCTGCATCGGCGTGATGCCCGCCACGTTCGAGGCGGAGCGGGAGGTGCAGCTCCAGGTGATCGGGATCATCAAGGAGGCCTTCGCCGACCTGCGCGGGCGCTTCGGGATCGAGGTCCTCGGCACGATGGACGACGACGAGCTGCTGGTCGGGTCGTCGACGACCTTCCCCTGGACGTCCTACATCCTGGCCGACGTCCCGGACTTCGCCACCGCCGCCGCGGTCTGCAACCTGCTCCGCGAGACGGAGGCTCCCGGCGGGCGCCTGTGGCGCTACCTCAAGATCGAGGCGCGGGTCGGCCGCCCGCTGTTCTTCGGCAACGAGTAGCCCGATGTCGACACGAGGACCAGCCTGGGCGCGCGTCCCGGCGTCGCTGCGGACGCTCGCCGTCGCCGACCTGACCCTTCCGTCGCTGCTCCGGCGGCAGGCCGAGACCCGTCCCGACGCGGTGCTGGTGCGCTGCGGCGGGCAGGATCGCAGCTACGCCGAGACCGTCGACGCGGTGGCGCGGCGCGCGGGCAGCCTGACGGCGCACGGAATCGCCGCCGGCGATCGGCTGGCGATCATGTCGACCAACCGCCGCGAGGTCCTCGACCTGATGCTGGCGTGCTCCTGGATCGGCGCGGTCCCGGTGATGATCAACGTCGCGCTGCGCGGCGTCCAGCTGCACCACGTCCTGGCCAACTCCGGCGCCCGGGTGCTGGTAGCCGAGGGCGAGCTCGCGCCCCACCTGGCGGGGATCGACGAGCCGCTGCCCGCGCTCGAGCGCGTCTGGACGCTCGATCCGCCGGCCGCCGACGCCCCGCGGTCGGCCGCGCCGACGTCGGCCCTGCCCGCGCCCCAGGACCCGATCCCGGCGGGCGCGGTCGGACCCGGCGATCCCGCGGTGATCATCTACACCTCCGGCACCACCGGCCTGCCGAAGGGCGTCGTCTGCTCGCAGGCCCAGCTCTTCTGGTGGGGCGTCAACACCGGCTGGAACCTGGAGCTCGGCGAGCAGGACGTGGTGTCCACGTGCCTGCCGCTGTTCCACACCAACGCGCTCAGTGCCTTCGTCCAGGCGCTGGTCTTCGGCGCGACGTACAGCCTCGGGCCGCGGTTCTCGGCGTCGCGGTTCTGGCGCCGCGCGGTCGACGACGGCGCGACGGTCACATTCCTGCTCGGGGCGATGGTCGGCATCCTGCTGGAGCAGCCGGAGCGCGAGGAGGAGCGTCGGCACCGGGTCCGGATCGCGCTCTCGCCGGCCACCCCGCCGGACGCGCTCGCGGCGTTCGAGCGCCGGTTCGGGGTCGCCCTGGTCGAGGCCTACGGCTCGACGGAGACCAACCACGTGATGGGGTCGCTGCCCGGCGACGGCCGGCCCGGCACGATGGGGCGGATCCTCCCGGGGTTCGACGCGCGCGTCGTCGACGAGCACGACGTCCCGCTGGCCGACGGCCAGGCCGGCGAGCTGCTGCTGCGCTGCGACGAGCCGTTCAGCTTCGCCAGCGGCTACCACGCGATGCCCGAGAAGACCGTGGAGGCCTGGCGCAACCTCTGGTTCCACACCGGCGACCGGGTCGTGCGCGATCCGGACGGCCGCTTCCGGTTCCTCGACCGGCTGACGGACTCGATCCGCCGGCGCGGCGAGAACATCTCGTCCTTCGAGGTCGAGGCGGCGATCGCGGCCGAGGGCGACGTCGAGGCGGTCGCGGTCTTCCCGGTGCCGTCCGAGCTCGGCGAGGAC
>CAZMVL010000050.1:0-31000 GCA_964569335.1 uncultured Paraperlucidibaca sp. | reverse complement strand
AAACCAACGCCGGAAACGAACTCAGAACTGGATAGAAACTGGGGGCAACGTCACCCGGATTGAGGTTCGTCTGGGTGGTTCTGGACAGCAAAACTGCAGGGTCGGTAGCGTTGAGCAGCTCAATTTTGGCTACCAAGGGTCACCTTTACAACAAACCCATGAGTAAGTGGATGGTATCGTTCCTCATGATCTTGAGCTTGCCGCTATCGATGAGCGTAGCTTCATGCGCGACCCCGTTCAACTCGGAGAGATGCTGGGAGAACTTCCGCAATGCCATCATCGCTTCCTTTCGGTCGTCCACCGGAAAGAATTCGGGCTCGCTCGAAAGCCAGTCGACCATATCTCGTAGCTTAGGCCGGAACTTCTTTTTCTGTTCATCGGTGAAGGGGCGACCGTCTTTGGCCTGCTCGTCGAAAACACGTTGCTTCACGTCCTTTAGCCGCCTGGAGGTTTTTAGAGCCTCCCACAAGGCGTGCTCGAAGACCGCTCTCAGCAGCATTGCGCCGGCATAGCAATCCTCGACCTTCAAGCGGCTCGCCTCGTCCAGAAGTGCTGACAGCTTGAGATTGGATCCTTCATACTCCATAGCGGGCAAGAGTGTTGGCCAGCGTTCGTTATGGGCTCCGGCATCTCTCGCGCCCTGTCCGCCCTGCGCCCGCGCTCTTGTAGACTTGGAAACGGTGTGTGTAGAACTCCCCGCCGCCTTTGAGGTCGATGCACCTTCGCCGCCGCGCTCGCTCTTCTTGGCTTTTTTGTTCGCGACCTTGTATCCCTCTGCGAAGCCTTGAAGCTGACCGGCTACCTGCCTGAACACCGATGATGCAGGGTCGATGGTCGTCTTCTTGGTGTCCCACGGAAGGTTGACCACATCCGGATCGACGAAATGCACCCATCCAAGAAAGCCGTAATATTCCTGGTGCCAGCTGGCTGACCACCCCAACTCGGCCTCGTGACTGGCCACGCGGACGACGCGATCATTGCAGACAAAGTACCAGCCGTACTGATTGGTCAGTTGGTAGATGTCATCCTTCACGTAATCCTTCTCATGCGTGAGCCTGTAAGCCTCGTGCATCCCGGCATCGACGAAGACCTGGACCCCCTCCGCCGTCGTGAAGTTTGCGCTCTGATGTGGGACTGGGCTGTCGGTTCTGAAGCCCGGCGCGAAGCCGGGGACCGGCACGCCATTCACGCTGAGCGAGAGCCCTTTCGCGATGTATCTGCCGTAACGTCGGGAGAAATTCGAGAGCAGCGCTTGGCGCCATGCTTCGGATCCCGTTTCGTGCCGTACCGACGCGGGCAGACCCGACACGTGGATCAACGTTTTAGGTGTACCTCGTGTGAGCATCGCCAGGGCAGACAATTGGCCAGCGCCCGTACCGCCAAGCTCCGACGATCCAAAAAGCATCCGGCTCGCAGTGCTGCCGGTGTCGGTATGCAGCCTGTAGGTGGTTCCCAAACGCAGTAGGGCACGCTTAAGGCCAACGCCGAAGAAGCCAATACCGAAGCGGTGGCTCGACTCCGACCCGGTAACGAAGACCCGTTCGGACAAAGTGGCTGGGTCGATGCCGACGCAGTTGTCCAGAATCGAGATCGAGGTTGCCCCGAGTCGAAGCGCGATCCGGAAGCCGCGATAGTCCGCCGGCAGTCCGTACTGATCGACCGGCGCGTCCAGCAGTGAAAGAATGCGGTCGCGCGCCGCATCGATCGCGTTGTCGACCAGGTCGTGGATGGACTCCATGGCGGAGATGTCGCGGGTCAGTAGCCGCTGGAAATATCCCCCGTCCACACCTCGATTGACTTCAAAGTAACCAGTCTCGAATTCTCCCGACAATTGCCCCTCCGTCTCGGGAGAGGCTTCTCACCCGAACATTCGATTCGACGCTTCAGAATAGCCTAGCTTACTCTTTATGAGCGACAGTATCCCCGCAGAAACCTTCGGCGACACGCTGTTTCCGATAACGCGGAAGCTGTGCCATTTGGTCGGCCCGAACGCAAACCAGTCGGGGAAACCTTGCAGCCGGGCCGCCTCGCGTACGGTGATCACGCGTGGCTCCGAGGGATGGATAGGGCGCATCGACTGGAAACTGCCCTTTTCCTTGCCCGTACCGGCCCTTAAAGTCGGGCAGTGGCCGTTCCAAGCAAGTCTGGGATATCGACTGACGTCGTCGACCTTGCCCGGCTCGATCATTCCAAAACGGGTGCGGACGGGTTCAGTGTGTAAGGTGGGCATTAGTCCGGACACCATACCCTCAGCCAGCCGCTCAACCGCGACCGACCATCCCAGCCCTGGCGGAGGCATGCTCCGCATCTCTCTGGCGTAGTCCGAGATCTCAGCCTCGCCCGGATTGACCGCCGGCAAGCGCGCCCATCCCCAATCTCCCGGCAGAGGCGGTCCCGGGAGCGGGCTGGGAAGATCGGCGATGGCATCCTCGACCGTTATGAAGCGGCCTGCCGAAAGACGAAGCTCATCGATGGAAAGCTCGGACATATCGTCGGGATCGTACCCCACGATGACGACCCGCCGACGGACAGTGGGAGCACCGAAATCGAGGGCATTCACTATGATCGGGCCGACGATGGAATATCTTCCCGAAAGCAATTCGATGCCCGCATCGAGCTGTTCGCGGTTGCCTTCGTCCAGAAGGCCCTCCACGTTCTCCATGACAAACGCTTTCGGGCGAAGGATATCGATGTGACGGAAATAGTGGCCTATGAGGGAATTTCTCGGATCGCTGCGGTCGCGTTTGCCTATTCGGCTGAAACCTTGGCAGGGTGGACCACCCACGACCACCGTCGGCCGGACGCCTTCGGTTAGGAAACGCCAGCCGTCGCCGTCCAATGCGCCGATGTCGCCCTCGACTGCCTTGGTCCCGGGAAAATTCAGTTTGTAGATCGACTGAAGATCCGGGTCGACGTCGACCGCGAGCGTTGAGTGGAAGCCTGCCAATTCGGCCCCCAACCCGAAACCGCCGCCGCCACAGAAGAGGTCCAGTACTATGGGCCGAACCGCAGATGCTATCGAATCGCCACGCGTGGCGATCGGAATTTCCCGATCCATCAGCCGCCCTCGAAAACGCCGAAATGCGGCAGGTATCTGTACGATGCCATGAAGGCGTTGCGGTCGGCCTCGGGTATCCAATCAGGCATGGACTCAGCGGCGAAACCCGGCGCTGCCCGCTCAAGCGTCCGGAACTCGTGAGGGGTGATGAAGGGAATTTGTATCTTGAACGGCGCATCGCCGTCGGAGAAGAACGGCAGCGTGTCGAAACGCCCCTCTACGTAAGGCTGCTCCATCCCGTCGTCGAGGACAAGCCAGGCTAAGGTAGCCATCTGCTTCCCGTCCTTGTACTGGATGAAGACGACTTGACGTGCGTGTCGGCGACCACCCTGCGCCTTGCCCGCGTCCGCGTCCGCGATCGACTTGTCGAGCGCGTCGGTTAGTAACGTTCGACCAAACTTGGCATATAGAAGACCGTCGAACTCCGAAGCCTCGGTATCCTCGCCGAGAATTGTCGGGAACTCCCCGACCAAACGAGCGAGTTCCTTGATGCGACTCTCCTTTGCGGTCGGCATCTGCGCCGCATAGGTCACTGCCACGAACGATCCCGCCGCAACGCTACGCCCGACCGTTCTCAGGTCCGCCGCCATGTTTTCGGAGAGGTGGTTGTCGTAGTCCAGCCAGACCAGCGAGGGTTTTGCGAAGTCGATAAGTGGCAGTTGGGTAGCAGAGTTGCCGAACTTCATCTCCACGCATCCGAACGGTGCGTTTTCGCGGAATCGCGCTTGTTTCGTCTTCGCTGTCGCGTCCACATCCTCGATGCTGATCATGGCGTTCACGCCGAGCAGCCTATGAATCAGTCGGAAATCCTGGAAGGCTACGGAGCCGAAACCGACGTATTGATAGTCGTCCAGATGGGTAAACCTCATCCGGCGCATCACGTCGCAAAGCATGTAACGCTCGGCGTGCTTGGCGGGTCTGATGCGATAATCGATGGAGCGATAGCTGTCGGTCATTCTTCGACAAGCCGTTCCCAAGCGAGTTCGAGCGTCCTGGTGCCGACGTCGCGATTCGTCGACACCTCCAATACTTCCTTCATCCTTTCGACCTCGCCGGGCGGCTTTTTATAACTGATGGTCACGTTCTTCACCCGAGCCTTCTCGGGCGGCTTGTAGGTGAACGACGGCCGCTCGGTCAGAGCTTCCACCGACCTGTAGGCAGCCTTAGCTACGCTCGCTGAAAGGTCGCGTTCCTCCTCCGCGAAATCGTTCTCGCCATCCAGAGCGTTCAGGAAGTCAATCACGGGCCGCGTGGCGTCGACCATTCGGCCCAGCAGCCTGCGGTAGGCGGGGTTCTCCACGTCGATCGAAGTCTTCGTTGTGTTCCACGGCAAAAGGCTGGCGTCGCGACAATCCAGAAAGGCGTACCCCCTGAACTTGCCGAACTGCGCGTGGTAGCGCGGGATGGAAATGCCGCCTTGGCCGACTTCGCCCCAGCCCGTCAGTGCAGACTGATCGGCTTCGACTATACATCGGCCGTTGCAGAACACGTACCAACCGGCGCCCCGCCTGTCGCCTGACCCGATGCCCGCATACAGCCGGGTCTTCAGCGGATATTGACCACCGAGGTCGTCCTCGAAGCGTCTGAAAAAGGGTTCGATGCCTTCTCCCTCCTTCAGGCCCCAGTCGTCTGGAATGATCGCGACGCCATTGAAGGTGATGCTCAGCCCGTTCCGCATAAAATTCTGCTGCACGCGCTGGATCTTGGTACGGAGATCGCGCTGGAACCAGCCTTGACCTAATGTATGGCCGACCGACTCGTGCAATTCGTCCACCACGATCTTCGTACCGAGCTGATCGGCTGCGAACTGTCCGGGCACTAGGTCGGAGATGTGGAAGTCCCATTCGGGTTCGCCTAGCCATTGGGTGACCGGCACCTCGATCTTATATGAGTTTTCCGGCTCGACGGTCTCGACCGAGAAATGAGTACCGAGCTTGAAAAGGGTCCGCTTCATGCCTACCCCGAACTGGCCGACCGAGTAGTCGGAGTCCTGATAGTCTACATCTCGCCCGAATTTAAACGCGTAGCGTCGAGCGATGTCGAGCGGAATACCCCCACAGTTATCTTCGATGGAAAACCCGTCGGCGCTGACGGAGATATTCACCCAAAGACCTTTCAGGTTGCCCCCTTTGCGGAGGCGCTTGGCGCCGTCGACGCAGTTGTCGACCAAGTCTGCGATCGCATCGTCCAACTGCACATCGCGCGTGATGATGCTGACGAAGAAGCTTTTAGTTGGAGAAGCATCCACAAGTAGCGGATCCTTCTCCAGCCGTTCCTCGGTCGTGTCGCCGTCCGCCATCCTTATCCCCCACGCAAGAACCGCCGTCGTGCGATTTATTCTTATGCTATATTGGATTGGCATTGACTAGAAGTTAGCGCGATCCGGAGGCGCTTTGGACAACGCCGAGGCGAAGCTGCGGCGCGGCGAGCGAATGCGGCCGAGCTTCCCAGAGACGCCAGTGGCAACGTCCGCGCCGGCGTACGGAAATAAGCGAGAAGGTAATACAAATGGGCGGCCAACGTGTCGCCGCGATTTGAATGTAGGTATCGGGCCAAAACAATTCAGAGGTCGGAAAATGCACGAGTCGGAAGTGTCTCCCCAGCGCTCCGCCATCATGCGTGCGGTGAAAGGCAAGGATACGAAAACGGAAATTGCGGTTAGACGCGTTCTGCACAGCTTGGGCTTCAGGTTCAGACTACAGCGACGTGACTTGCCGGGTTGCCCCGACATCGTGCTTCCGGGCCGACGTCTGGCCATTTTCGTTCATGGGTGCTTCTGGCATCGCCACGCCGACTGCCGCAAGACGACGACCCCTAAGACGCGCAGAGAATTTTGGACGGCGAAGTTTGAGGCCAACGCGACGAGGGATAAACGGGTCGAACGGGAACTCGTTGCCGCAGGCTGGAAGGTCCTCGTGGTCTGGGAGTGCCAGACCACGAAGCCCGAAAACCTGACAAGCTCTCTGCTCGACGGCTTGGCCGCGCTCGATATCAAACGCCCCAGATCAATTTGATCTTTAGATGCTCTGGCAACGCGGATAGATTGGTGATGCCGCCATCTTGCGCGGTGCCCTCATTGGCCCCATGCAGGCATCCGTCAGGCGCCAAGTCGCGGCCAGATCGATGAGCGTGCGACTTTGGCCGGGTTTTCAAAAAAAATGCGTGGTGCGGCCTTCTAGGCATGTTCCTGCTCGATCGTGAAATGCAGGTTCCCGATAGTCCAGACTCTGGATGGCTCGGGCAGATGCTCTTCCTCTTCCGGAGCGCTCAGAGCTCTCAGCTCCGCGACCAGATCGCTCATCGTGGCTTCGCCTGCTCGCTCCTGAAGTCGTGTTGTCGCTGTGACAAGCTGATTCCAGTTGGAGAACGTAGCATCTTCGTCGTCCACAACCATTCGGAGCGAATGCGCGTAGTGCCGCGTGAGAACAAGCAGGCTGACCTCGGGCCTCGCTGAACCGGCCGGCAGCCGCAAGGTCGCGCGAAGTTCGGTTGTGCTCACAGCAGCGAGCCATGAACGCACCCCGCGAAGCCAGTTGCTCACTTGGTGATTGAGCCGGTTGGTTCTCGCCAGCATCGTGGCGAAATCAGCGCCGTACGGGTCCTGATGCTTCAGCTGCGTAAGGATCACGCGGTCGCACGGCGCCTCGACGATCACCAGATCGATGTCAGTCAGAACCTTGCCGGCCTGCCTCAGCTTGATGTTGCCCCGGAATTCCAGCGTTGGAAGCACCGACCGAATTGCCCTCTCGGCCGATCGCTGCATCACGCCTTCCCGAGCCTGCTGGGCCCGATCGTATTCCTTCGGAAACCTGTGTTGCAAGGAATTCAGGAGGAACAGCATGACCTCATCACTGACCGCGCCGGCGAGGGGTCTGATGACATGATCGTCGGAGCACTGGATCAACGGAGGTATTGGAGCCCCCGGCCGATCAAGCAGCACCAGATTGCGCCTGCTCACGGAGAGCACGTCGAAGATGATACGCACCGTGTCATCCGTTACGGGCACGTGGCCGTCGAATCGCTCGCCGAACTCATTGATGAACGCTCGCATTCCTTCGAGAAAGCCTGCGGTCTCGACCGACACGGTGAGGACGTCCTCGATCCTGATCGAAGGGTCCTTGTCTAGGAGCGCTCGCACGTATGCACGGTGCTTCATTGCCACTGATACGATGAAGATCGCCGCGAGCTGGTAGTTCGCGAACGTCACGCCACCGAAGATCGTCGAGAAATGGAAAGTGTCGAAACCCTTCGCAAGCAGCATGTCGTTGTAGGCGGGACCGAAGAAGTAGAAGTCCAGCGTCGGATCGGCTTCGTAGCCGATGAAGTATTTCGCGAATGGATAGACGAGATCGGTAAGCAGCGATCTGACTTCGTCGCCTATTTTGGCGCCGACCATTGCTTCGTAACCCTCCGCGAATATTCTTTTGTAATGCCCTTTTTGAAGACGCTCGAGCTCGCGCTCGTGCAGCTCGAGATCGGCCAGCTTCGCGGGCAGCACGATACGGAAGCGATCGGGCAGCTTCTCTATCCACCCTCCCTTTGCAGTCAGGCTCTGCGCCACGCGCCGGCCGTGCTCGATTGCGCCAGCCACACCGACGAGCGAGATCACCGCACCCGAGTAGGTGAGATCGCGCTGGATCGTCACCGTTGGCGCGTCGAACCGATCGTGTGCCTGCATGGCCAGCTTGATGATGCGGACCACTCCGATGCGCATGAGGTATGATCGCTCGTGATCGGCCTCGGTCGGCGCAGTTCCGATGTCTACACCTTCGAAATCGAGGTCGAGCTCATTGATGGCGATCCGCATCAGCAGCCCGAGACGGTCGGTTGCGACTTCAGCCGCGAGAGCCCGCTCCTCCTGATTCAGGCTTTCGTAGAACTCTCGCAGGCTGTTGTCCACCCGACATCCCCAATTGCCAGATCTAGTTTTGGAATCGAATCTACTCGCTTGCAGCGCTCGGAATGACTTCAAACGACCAGTCCCTGCCGATCAAGCGGTTGAGTTAAAAATGTCCGCTTTTGTCTTCTGGTATAGGAAAGCTGTCAGTCAGCAACCGGCCCCATTCCGGACGTTCGGTCCGTCTTGCTGCGATTCGTCCGCAGCGTTCGCGGGCCGGTGACTTGAAAGCCAGAGGTAGGTCCTGTCTGGGCGACAGGATAGGGTTCGAGAGAGAGGCTCTCGGCGCCTGTCACGGAGATTGCTCCCATGACCACCCAGAAAGTCCAGTTGGCGCTTTCGCGCGACATCGCATTCAACAAGCTGGTGCTGAGCCAGGCTAACGTTCGGCGCATCAAGACCGGCGTATCGATCGAGGAACTGGCGGAGGACATCGCCAGGCGTGGTTTGTTGCAGAGCCTCAATGTACGTGCAGTCACGGATGCTGCCGGCAATGAGACCGGCATGTACGAAATCCCGGCCGGCGGGCGCCGCTATCGGGCGCTCGAACTGCTGGTCAAGCACAAGCGGCTTGCCAAGACTGCGCTGGTCCCCTGCGTCGTCCGCGAAGGCGGCATTGCCGAGGAGGATTCGCTGGCAGAGAACGTGCAGCGCGCCGCGCTCCATCCACTCGACCAGTTCCGTGCCTTTCAGGCGCTACGTGAAAATGGCATCTCAGAAGATGAAATCGCAGCGCGCTTCTTTGTCGCTGTCACCGTGGTCAGGCAGCGACTGAAACTCGCCGGCGTTTCGGCGGCGCTGCTGGATGTCTACGCGGACGACGGCATGACGCTAGAACAACTCATGGCGTTTTCCGTAACGGACGATCATGAGCGGCAGGATCAGGTCTGGGCCCAGATACAATCGTCCTGGTCGAAGGAACCCTACGTCATCCGTCGGATGCTGACCGAGAAGATTGTGCGCGTTTCGGAACGTCGTGTGCAATTCGTCGGTCTTGAAGCCTTCCAGGAAGCGGGCGGCTCTGTGATGCGTGATCTGTTTACCGAAGACAATGGCGGCTGGATTGGGGACGTCGCACTGCTTGACCGCCTCGTTGCCGAGAAGCTCGATGCGGAGGCTTTGTTGGTTGCTGCCGAGGGCTGGAAGTGGGTCGAGAAGTCCATCGATTTTCCGTATGGCCATACCAACGGCCTTCGCCAGATCGATCCCGTTCCATCCGAGCTGTCAGATGAAAGGCAGGTTGCGCTGGGCGTTCTGCTTGCAGAGCAGGACGAGCTTGAAGCCCAGTATGGTGAGGCGGATGAACTACCTGAAGAGGTGGATCAGCGCCTTGGCGAGTTGGAAGCTGAAATTGCTGCCTTTGATCATGAGCGCTTTTCATTCCTGGATGCCGACAAGGCCGTTGCTGGCGCGTTCGTCAGCATTGCATCAAACGGCGGCGTGGAGGTCGAACGCGGCTTTGTGCGCGCAGAAGATGAAGCGGACTTAGTTCGCGATCAGCCCTCGACTGCAGGCGATACCGGAACTGTGAACGCTGGGACGACCTCTTCGTCTCATGGGGAGAGCGCCGATGCAGTCGAGGAAGAAGATGAGAGCGGGATACGTCCGCTTCCAGATCGGCTGCTGATCGAGTTGACTGCATACCGGACGCTGGCCTTGCGGGATGCAATCGCCGTCAATCCGTCTGTCGCGCTAACGGCCCTGCTGCACAAGCTATGCCTTGATGCGTTCGGGTACCGCTCGCGTGCGAACTGTTTGGAGGCCCATGTGCGGACGCCGCATTTAGGGCTGCAGTCGTCGGAACTGAAGGAGGCAGCTTCAGTCAAGTCTACAGACTTGCGTCATCAGACCTGGAAGGCTGAGTTGCCGAATGATGAGAGCGATCTCTGGACCTGGCTGGCCGATCTTGAGGAAAGCCGGCGATTGGCCCTCCTGGCGCACTGCGTATCGTTTGGTGTGAATGCTCTCTATGAGAAGCCCAACCCGTATTCGTCAGGGCTGCGCGCTGAAGATATTGCCTACCGTATCGGACAGGCTGACCGGATCAGCCGAGCTGTTCAGCTCAACATGGTCGAAGCCGGTTGGCGGCCGACCGTCGAGAACTATCTCGGCCGGGTCACGAAACCCCGTATCCTTGAAGCAGTGCGTGAGGCGCGAGGAGAACAGGCCGCACTTCTGATTGAGCATCTGAAGAAGCCGGATATGGCACTCGAGGCGCAACGCCTGCTCGACGGGGCAGGGTGGCTGCCCGAGCCGCTGCGTACAGTTGATCTCGACCAGGCCGCTGGTGAGATAGATATGGCGCTTCCGGGATTTCTGACTGACGAAGCTGACACACCGTCTGCAGAAGCGACCGCCGACCTCGATGACCCTTATCCGGTCGCCGCCGAGTAGTCGGGACGCCGTCACACCTCTTTGCGCGACGGAAGCCGCTATGGCTGGACGCACACCATATACCGCTTGATTGCCGGCCGCCCCTTGGAAAAGGGGCGGCTGTTCGCCGTGAGCGCCAGAGCGCTCGAACCCAACGACGAACATGAGGCTGTCCTATGAACATTCTTGCCAAGACTGGAACCACAGATTTGTCCGTACCTCTGGATGTGAGGTCGGTCAGCGCAGCGATCTACGAGGCTGCAAGAGAGCTTCTCCCTCATATGGAGGCAGGTCGGAAGATTGATTCCAAACTTCTGCGTTCCGTCATGTGTGCCGCATTCGCAGGCTCGGATGCGTCAGGCGCATGGACTTGGAAACAGGTGTACGAGGCCTGCGAGGCTGCAACCGTGCTGTTTCTCACCAAACATGCTGGAGGCTTTCGGACACGATCAGTTGCGAACCAGCTTCGGATGCTGGAACGCCTTGCCAGCCTCCTTCCGACCCACACGCGCCGGTCTGAAGAAAGCGAGGCTCTACAGCAATTCTCGACGCCGATAGAACTCGGATTTGCAGCGGCCGTTGCCGCGTCGATCACAGCTCAAGACCTGGTTCTGGAGCCGTCAGCCGGCAATGGCTTGTTGGCGATCCATGCGCAAACGCTTGGGGCGCGACTACATCTCAACGAGCTTTCGTCGACGCGGCGCGGTCTGGTTGAGAGACTGTTTCCTGCGGTCTCCGTCACAGATTGCGATGCGGCCCAAATCAACGATCATCTCGGATTGGAGGTTCAGCCCAGTGTTGTCCTTATGAACCCGCCATTCTCAGCTCTCGCCCATGTGGATCGACGCATGCGCGATGCAGGACTGCGTCATGTCTCGTCAGCGCTTTCGCGCCTCGTCGACGGCGGCAGATTGGTCGCCATCACCGGCGGCTCATTCTCACCGGCCAATGCGCTCTGGCGCGATGCCTTCGTTACCCTTCAGGGCAAAGCACGGATGGTTTTTTCGGTCGCGATCGATGGAAGGGTCTACGCGCGGCACGGCACGACCACGGAAACCCGCCTGACTGTTTTCGACAAGGTTCCGGCAGATGACCCCACTCGGTTCGATGTGATGCTGGGACGTGCCGAGACGGTTGGGCAATTGCTGGAATGGATCGGCGATCTTGTTCCGCCGCGACAGGTCATCTCATACCCGCCCGGCTGCGAGAGTGGTGGCGCTTCAGTTCGAGGACAGACCCGGCCGACCCCTGCAGCGATGGTATCGCGGCCACTCTCGGTGGACCCGGTTGGGGTGGAACTGTCCTACGATGTGATCGACTGGCAACCGAATGAAGTCGGTGACCTCTCGGAGTCGATCTACGAGCCCTATGCACTGCAATCGATCCGCATACCGGGAGCCAACATACATCCGACCAGACTGGTCCAGTCTGCCGCCATGGCGCCGGTCGCGCCGCCCAAGCCAAGCTACCGGCCGCATCTGCCGGTTGGCCTTGTTGAGGCCGCTCTCCTCTCTGACGCTCAGCTTGAAAGCGTCATCTATGCGGGGGAGGCACATGCCGGCCTGCTCGCCGGCTCCTGGACCGTTGGCGAAACATTCGACCAGATCTCTGCCGTACCAGACGATACGAAAGAGGCGGTGCGCTTCCGCCGGGGCTGGTTTCTGGGAGACGGGACGGGCGCCGGCAAGGGGCGACAGGTCGCCGGTGTCCTTCTCGACAATTGGCTCAAAGGGCGGCGCAGGGCAGTCTGGGTCTCGAAGTCCGACAAGCTGCTTGAGGACGCCCAGCGAGATTGGTCAGCGCTTGGTATGGAGCGGCTGCTGGTCACACCGCTTTCGCGCTTTGTGCAAGGTGCTCCGATCCGGCTACCTGAGGGGATCCTCTTTACCACCTATGCAACCCTGCGGTCCGACGACCGCAACGGGAAAGCATCGCGCGTCCGTCAGATCGTTGATTGGCTCGGGCGCGATTTCGACGGCGTCATTGTTTTCGACGAGAGCCACGCTCTGCAGAACGCTGCGGGTTCTACAGGCGAGCGCGGTGATCAGGAAGCATCGCAACAGGGCAGAGCGGGCCTGCGGCTACAACATGCTTTGCCCAATGCGCGTGTCCTCTACGTATCTGCGACAGGCGCGACGACGGTGCACAATCTGGCCTATGCGCAGCGTCTCGGCCTATGGGGCGGTGAGGATTTTCCATTCGCCAACCGCGCAGAGTTCGTTGAAGCTGTAGAAGGCGGCGGAGTGGCTGCCATGGAAGTGCTGGCGCGTGATTTGAAGGCGCTTGGCCTATATGCGTCCCGCTCGCTGTCTTACGAAGGCGTGGAGTACGAACTGCTTGAGCACCAACTGACAGACGCCCAGCGGGCCACCTATGACGCCTATGCCGGCGCATTCCAGATCATCCATAATAACCTGACTGCGGCCATGGAGGCCGCCAATATCACCGGCGCTGCGGGAGCACTGAACAGACAAGCCAAGGCAGCTGCGCGATCCGCATTTGAGAGCGCCAAGCAGCGCTTTTTCAATCACCTGATCACCGCCATGAAGACACCCTCCCTGATCGGCGCGATTGAGCATGATCTGGAGCAGGGACACGCGCCTGTCATCCAGATTGTCTCGACCGGCGAGGCCTTGATGGAGCGTCGGCTTGCGGAAATTCCTGCGGAAGAGTTTGGCGATGTTCGGGTCGACATCACGCCGCGAGAATATGTGCTCGACTATCTGCAGCATTCCTTTCCGGTGCAGCTCTACGAGCCCTACTCGGATGCCGATGGAAACCTGTCGTCCCGTCCGGTCTATCGTGACGGCCAGCCGGTGGAATGCCGCGAGGCTGTGGCCCGACGGGATGGGCTGATCGAAAAACTCGCCAGCCTCGATCCGGTTCCTGGCGCGCTCGACCAGATCGTCCAGAAATTTGGCGCGGAGCTGGTAGCGGAGGTCACCGGACGCTCGCGGCGCATCGTCAGGCGGTGCGGTACTGGCGCGGTTGGGGTTGATCGTCTTGTCGTCGAAAGCCGTCCGGGCTCTGCAAACCTCGCGGAAGCACAGGCCTTCATGAATGATGAAAAGCGCATCCTGGTCTTTTCTGATGCAGGCGGGACCGGGCGCTCGTATCATGCCGAACTCTCGGCCCGTAACCAGCGTCTTCGGGTACATTATCTGCTTGAAGCCGGGTGGAAGGCCGATACTGCGATCCAGGGTCTCGGCCGCACCAATCGAACCAATCAGGCACAGACGCCTCTGTTTCGGCCTGTTGCCACCGACGTCAAGGCCGAGAAGCGCTTTCTGTCCACCATCGCGCGCCGTCTCGATACACTCGGCGCGATCACGCGCGGCCAGCGGCAGACCGGCGGGCAGGGCCTGTTTCGGGCTGAGGACAACCTGGAGAGCTCTTACGCGCGCGATGCGCTGCGCCGGCTCTACAATCTGATCTTCTCTGGCAAGATTCACGGCTGTTCTTTGGCGCAGTTTGAGGAGGCGACTGGCCTCGTCCTGACAGATGATACCGGACTGCGCGAAGACCTCCCGCCGATCACCACTTTCCTCAATCGGCTTCTGGCCCTGACGATTGGGCTACAAAACATCCTGTTCGAGGCATTCGAACAATTGCTTGCCGAGCGCGTAGAAGGGGCTATCGCTGCCGGCACCTTCGATGCCGGTTTGGAGACGTTGAGCGCCGAGAGCTTTGTCGTCACCGATAGTAGACCGATCTACACACATCCATCGGGCGCTGCGACCTCACTCCTCACCATCCGTCAGCGTCAGCGCAACGAGCCTATGCGTCTCGACCAAGCGGTATCGCGCGCCGGAAACGTGGAGAACCTGCTCATCAACGACCGATCCGGCCGCGCTGCTATTCGCGAAAGCGCTTCGAGCGTCATGCTTGATGACGGTGAGATTGAACGGCGCGTACGTCTGGTCCGGCCCATGGATTATCTGAACATTGCCATCAAGATGCTGCAGGAAAGCAATTGGCGCGTCGCTGAGAGAGTTGAGTTCGAGGAAGCCTGGAACAGGGAGGTGGCATCCGTCCCGGAGTTTAGCGACAGCACCATCCACATTGTCACCGGTCTGCTGCTGCCGATCTGGCGCCGTCTCCCCAATGATGCGACCCGGATCCTGCGCCTTCAACTGGAGACGGGACAGCGCATCATCGGCCGCAAGGTTTCTCCAGCCTGGGTTGCTGCCACCTCGGTTGAGGCCGGAATTGAGGTCCCCGCCGCTGACTTGATGGCCTCCATCATGGCAACGGGGGCTGTCGTTGACCTGTCTGAGGGTCTTCAACTGCGGCGTGTGCGCGTGATGGGCGTCAACAGGCTGGAACTTGCCAATTTTACGGATGCGATGCGCGAGCGGCTGCGCGCCTATGGCTGTTTCGCCGAAATCATCTCCTGGAAGCTTCGCTTCTTTGTACCGGTGGACGAGAAGGGGCCGCAGGTACTGGAGCGCATCCTGAAGACCTACGCGCTCCAGAACATCCGTGCACGCGAGGCCGCGTGATGTCGAGCGAGATCGAAAATGTGGCATCGCGATTGAACCGCGATACAGAGGCCGTATGCCGGCACTACCTCCCGCACGGCAGACGTAGCGGGAACTACTGGATAGTCGGCGATGTGCGCGGGAGCGCGGGGCGCTCCATGTATGTGCGGCTCGGCGGGAGAGATGCAGCCCGGGCGGGGCGTTGGATGGACGCCGCGACAGGTGAGCATGGCGATCTGTTTGACCTGATCCGCGAAAGCCTCGGCCTGAGCAGCTTTGGCCAGGCACTCGATGAGGCGCGCAGGTTTCTCGCGATGCCGCGTCAGGCGCTTGCACGCTATGTTCCCGACAAACTGGCGGCACAGTCCGGATCGCCCGAGGCCGCCCGCAACCTCTTCGCCGCATCCCGGCCGATCCTTGGCACCGCCGCCGAACTCTATCTGCGCTACAGAGCAATCTGGCATCTCGGCGGTCTCGACAGTCTGCGTTTTCATCCACGCTGCTACTACCGGCCGGATCAGTCGCTGCCGGCACAGCAATGGCCGGCGCTGATCGCCAGCGTAACGGATGAGACCGGAGTGATTGTCGGCGTCCATCGCACCTATCTGGCTCGCCCGGTCACACCTGATCTGCCGGACCATGGAAAAGCGCAAATCGCAACGCCGCGGCGTGCGATCGGAAACCTGCTCGGCAATGCCGTGCGCTTTGGTCGTGCCTGCGATCTGCTGCTCGTCGGCGAAGGCATCGAGACCGTTCTGTCCTTGCGTTGCCTGATGCCTGACATGCCCATGGCGGCAGCTCTCTCCGCCGGCCACCTCGGGTCCATCCGTTTCCCGGTTGGATTGCGCAGGCTCTACGTTGCTTATGATAACGACGCGGAAGGCGCAGCTGCACTTGACCGGTTGACCGGAAGAGCCCGCTCCCAGGGCAGCGACATCGTCGGCCTGGGACCACGGCTGAATGATTTCAACGACGACCTGCGCCTGCTCGGTCGCGACGCGCTCCGGGCCTCACTGGCGCTGCAACTGGAGCCACAGGACGCCGCCCGGTTTCTCACTTGACCTTGCGGTGAAGCCTCGCCTGGTGCGGCGATCTGCGCTTTGCGCCGCGCCCTGCGGCCTTCGGGAGGGCGGGACGCCACAGTCCTGCTTCTGCCGCAATGGCGCTTGCCCCGCTATTTTCCGGCGGGCGCTGATGCGCCCTTTCCATCGCGACCCAAAATAGCGGGGCGCGGCCATCGTGCGCCCGTCGCCGGCGCTCCGGGTGCGTCAGCATCCTGCCTGTGGCTTGTCCTCGCCAGAAGGCCGCGAGTGTCGCGGTCACCAGCAAAAGGATCCAGCGATGACAGACCACGGCTTTTCCCCGCAAAGCTCACCAATGGCGCGCGTCCTCGACGAGTTGCAACTCTATGGCTACAGGCCCTTCCAGGACGAGCCAGACCCGCGTTGCCTGCCCGATGCGGATCGTCTGCAGGATGCGGTCGCCGATATCTTCGGCGCATTGGTCGCAACGCTTTCCGACACCCGCCTTGAGCCGGATCTCGAGGAACTTCTCTGGTCAACGACCAACCTGTTCCACCGCGCCGCGCTGCGCATCGAGCTTGAGCTCGACGCCAACGAGCAGGCACAGCGCCGCGCCCAACGCGACCAGGATGGGTCCGAGGTCAAATCCGTCGATCTCGAGCGGCTAACCGCTGAAGGGCAGACGCTGATCGAGCGGCGCAACGCCTTCGAACTGATGCGTGATTGTGCCGGCGAACAGTTCGAGGCGGCAACCGGGTCTGCATGGCGTCCGCGCGTTGGCTCGAAAGTCAACCATAAGGCCCTGACTGCGGCGGTAATCGACAGCCGCGACTTTCAGGCGGCGCGCAGGAGAGCGGATAACGAAGTCTACCTCCCCACAGGAACGAAGATCGCGCTTAGCGGCGGCTTGGACTTCAACGACCACAACGCCATCTGGACCCGGCTTGACCAGGTCCGCGTCAAGCATCCGGATATGGTCCTTATGCATGGCGGTTCGCCCAAGGGCGCGGAACTGATTGCAGCGCGCTGGGCTGACAGCCGCAAGGTCGTACAGGTCGCCTTCAAGCCGGATTGGACCAAACACGGAAAGGCTGCACCCTTCCGGCGCAACGACGAAATGCTCGGTGTGCTGCCGATCGGCATTCTCATCTTTCCGGGCAACGGCATTCAGGAAAATCTTGCCGACAAGGCCCGCAAGCTGGGCATTCCAATCTGGCGGCATCTGTAAGATGCTTGCCGCCATGATAGGCCCGATCCGCAACTGGCTGGAGAAGCGCCGCGCGTTGCGGCGGCGCTGGCAGGCTGACGCATTGCTACTGGCAAAGGATCAGCCACGCACCTCCTATTATGAAGCGCAACGGCGGGCAGCGTCTGCGCGCGCCCGTGGCGATGCAGATGGATTCTGGCACTGGGCGAACGTCGCAGCCGAAGTCGCCCGCATCTGCCCTGACGCCGACATGGATCTCGAAACCGTCAAGCGCATCGTCGACGGCGAGCTCGACAAGACCTGATCTCTGACTTCTGGTGAGATGGGGATCATCAGGCCGGCGAATGCGGGTTCTGAAGTGGCAGTGTTGAGCCTCTGGGCGCATTTGCGGATCTACCCGCTCTCCTTACTTTCCTGCCCGATCTTCCGCGTCACGATCAACCCGTTTGAGGGTCGGACTATGCTTCGCATGCCGCCGCTTGCGGCTGGCGCCTTCGCGGTGATCGCCGCGCGGAAGATCGGACTGACGGACGCCGTCGAGCGGGATTTGCCCGCCCAAGCGGAGCCCGGAATGTCACACGATCTTGCCCTCGCACAGAACCACGCACTCGATCTCGCACGCATCCTGATGACCCCTGTCTCCCTCTTCGAGGTCGATGGCGAATATGGCGTGATGCCGAGCGCCGAACTGGACGATGCGGAAGTCGAAATCCTGTTCGAGTATGATCCATTCGAAGTCAGGTCGAAGCGGTAGGGGCAGCGTCAATCGTCCCGCCAGACGGGGACGCGCATCATCTTGAGCGCGACGAGCCGCCTGATTTTCAGCCAGACCGCCTCTTTCCCGCTCGGCGAGAACGCCTTCACATCCAGATGTCCATGTTCTGCGCCTGCTTCGCACCGCATGCGGCTCATCAGGGAATCGACATCCACATCACCATAAATCTGGATCAGGTCTTCTGGCCGGTAGACTTGGCTGCGTTTGCAATAGGTGCAAGTGACGCGAACCAGTTGAAGGTAGTCAACCAGGTTCGAGAGTGGGTAGGGACGGCGCTTATGTGCGTATTCTTCAGGCATAGCATATGCACCGTCCGGCATTCCGCCTGGTGGACCACGGGTAACCGTGGCGGGAGCATAGGCCGCCTACAATTCGGGCTGCTGGGAGCATTGGAACATAATAGGAACAAAATGCGGCAGACTGTCAAGTATGGACAGAGCCAGTTCCTCATGCACGATGCCTCTATGTGCAATCTCTACAACATCACCACGACACATCAGGCGATCATCGAGTGGTCGCGCGCGCTGCGTGATCTTGCGGGAAACATGGAGCCGTCCTTCGATATATACCCTGACTACCCAGCGCCGGTTGTTCGCAACGGTCTGGATGGCGCGCGCGAGCTTGTGCGCATGCGCTGGGGCATGCCCTCGTCCAGTCAGGCAATCTATCAGGCTAGCGCCAAACGGGCCGACAAACTGCGCGCGAAAGGCAAGCCTGTCGATTTCGATGCCATGTTGAAGCTTGAGCCGGACAGCGGCACGACCAATATCCGGAATACCAGTTCGAAACACTGGTCGAGATGGCTGGGCGTTGAGAACCGCGCAGTGGTGCCTTTCACGGCTTTCGCTGAGCCAGACCCAGCAAGCAAGCCGGATGATGGTTGGACCCCGAACGCATGGTTTGCAGTTAACGATACACAGCCCCTGGCTTTCTTTGCCGGCTGTTGGGTGCCGCGGTGGGAGAGTGTGCGCAAGGTCAAGGAAAGGCTCACATCCAATGACCTCTTTGCATTTCTGACCACCGAACCGAACGGCGTTGTGGGGCCAATCCACAAGAAGGCCATGCCCGTGATATTGACCGGGCGCGATGAAATCGAAGCATGGCTGTCGGCGCCGTGGTCAGAGGCCAAGACGTTGCAACGGCCCTTGCCGGATCAAAAGCTGGTGCAGGTTCCAGAGCCTGAGACCCAGGTCATCGCAAGGCGTGAACGAGAAGCGGCCCGACGCAAGTAGTGTCTGTCGACAGCGTGGCGCTGTATCTCGCTCCTCACATAGATCGGGTCACTGACATTCATCACCGGTAGACTGTGGCTATGCGGGCGCACAGCCTGATGCTGCGGGTGGTACCCGCGAGAATTTGCCTGCCAATCACTGTGCATGCGCCAGCCAAAGACTTCTCTCGTTCCTGACGGGAACCACGACCAATTGCGGCCTCTTCGATGGGTGATCTGTCCGAAGATCGGCTTTGCCTCGCCCGACTTTGCGCAATCAGCCGTTTCGAGGTTTCTTCCCCTGCCGTTCCGGCATTCCTCGCGAGACAAGAAACCTCTAGCGACTGATCCTCCACTTCGTTGCGGTCCTTCGGATGCGCTGCCGGTCGCCTTCGGTCCTGACGATCCCATCGAGGCCGCGATGGTCGCGGCTCGAAAACAGGATCAAGGAGAACTCACATGGCTACCATCGGCACTTTCAAGAAGAACGGCAACGAATACACCGGCGAGATCGTCACCCTGAGCGTCCAGGCCAAGAACGTCCGCCTCGTCCCAGAAACCCGCACCGGCGAGAAGATGCCAAGCCACCGCGTCTTCGTGGGACGCGCAGAGATCGGCGCCGCCTGGTCGGAGCGCTCTGCAGAGGATCGGGCCTACCTCTCGATCAAGCTGGATGACCCGAGCTTCAATGCTCCGATCTACGCCCGGCTCTTCGAAGACGAAGGCGGCGAGACCCACAGCCTGGTCTGGTCACGCCCGAGCCGCAGCAACGGCGAGTAAGTCATCACAGGCCGCCCGGCAAAAAGCCGGGCGGCCTTCCCCTGTGAAGATCATGGCCAATTGGAAAGCTGGCGATTGCGCCAGCCATCTTCACCGCGTTGTCGGATGCGCTCGGTCCCGCGCCTGAAACGGCGCTCCTGCGGGCGCACGGACGGCCTTCGGCCTATCGCTTCGCGATGCCGCCCCTTCGGGGTCGGGGGCCGATCAACGCTCTCGCGTCGGTCCCGCTACGCTGCGCTCCGCTCCTACGGCGCTCGCTCGATGGTGGCTTTGCAGATTGCAGATCAGTACGCTACTGCGGATTGGGTTGATCAGATCGCTTCCGCTTGAGGCGGACGCCGGGTCCGCTTCCGTTCTCTGGGATAAACTCCACGCCTGCATCTTCAAGTGTCGTTGCAAGAGCGTTCAAAGTTGTTTCCCTTGGCACGGTTTGGCCGTTCTCAATTCGTGACAACGTCCTAATCGTTACCCCGCATTTTCCAGCAAGATCTTCACGTGACCAGTCGATCAACGCACGTGCAGCGCGAATTTGCTCTGGCGTAATGTCCTTTTTCATGACATTTCTTCTTGATAAAGTCACAAAAAGTGACATAAGACTCAACTGGACGTAGCGACCGCTCGGGTGACTTCAACACCCGAGCAGGTCTCACCATTGCTAAGCTGTGTGGAGCTCGGATCATGGGTGATTCCGACAATAGCACGAGTTTGCCTTCCGTCACGACTTGCGCGAGCGAGGAAGGCGATCTTGCGCTTGCTCTATCCCTCAGGTGGCTTGAAGCGCACGCGACGACCCAGGAACTATGCGCTCGCCAGCAGGCGCTGGAGACAGGTCCGTCAAGGCTTGTGCCTGCACGCGGGGGAGCCAGTCGTGGAGCACATGCCGAAGCCTTGCGGGCCGAGAGTGATGCCTCAGCCAGAGCGGAGGAACTTCTTGCGGAGTTGGCGCAGACGCCGGCGCGAAGCCTCGCAGGCGCTGTCGCAAAGTGTGCGGTCGTCCTGCGCGAGATGGAAGACAATACGGATCTGGTGGACTTCCCCCTCCAGCATATCCGTTCGTTGCTCGCAGACCTGGAGTGCCTGCAAGGGAAGGGTAGGGGGGTGGGGTATGGAGAGTCGCCACCCGACTTGATCGCTTGGCAGGCGTTTCAGGCCTGGAGCCAGGGCGATGAGGCATCGTATCGCGTCTGGGCTGCTGCCCTTAAGAGGGTTGAGGAGGTTCGGGCTTAGGCGTTGTGAGCGCGCCGGTTTGGATTTCTGACGTCAATCCCGGAATACCGGGATACCTGCAAAATCGGGCCCGTCCTAACAAACGTCCTACCAGAGCAGGGATGGACGTCGATGAAGCCGGATGCCTCGAAATGGCTGGACCCTGAGCCCTACACTTTCATCAAGAACGCTGCCGCAGACGCTATCGCCTGGGAGTTCCTGCGCCGTAACCCCGAGTACCAGCTTGATGTTGCCGACGCCGAGATCGCCTCTGGCGATCCCGGCCTGAACGGCCTGCGCAAGCGCTGGGGGGTGCACTTTCGCGGCCAGCCCCGACAAGTCAGCCGCAGTCCGGCCCGTCTATTGGTCACCCGACGTTGATCCGGGTGTCGTCATCCTGATCGCAACTCCCGCAAGCCTGCGCTCGGATGCTGACCCGCCTCGCACCCTTGCGGCGGCATACGGCGTTGAAGACGAGGTCGCTCGCCACGTTCGCCTGAAACACCCGTCAGGGCCACAACTGGCCCTGCTGGAGGACGTCCTGCCAGATAGCCCGCTCTCTGCGGTCATCCCGTTGGATAACACTGCGCTCGATCGCCTCGCAGCCGTGAAGCGCTTGATCCGGCCCCAGCCTGGCGGGTTTCGTCCGGATGCCCGCGTGACAGCAGCCCAGCGCCGCAGGCTGGCCCATATGCTGCGCGCGCTCGACGGCCGAGCCGAAGGCGCGTCGCAGCTGGAGATCGCTCTTGGTCTGTTCGGCCGCCGTCTTGTCACTGCCACCGACTGGCCTTCCTCGTCCTTACGCTACACGATCCAGCGCCTGCTTCATGATGGCCAGCGCATGGTGGGCGGCGGGTATCGTGAACTGCTTCGCTCGCGTCGCCGCAGTGCATCGTGAAGCCTGTGCGATTTTGGCCTGCCTTCTTTCGCACCTGAACATCTGTCTTCGCCTGCGCCAGGTTCGCCGCCATCCGCCGCCTGTTTCCGGCGGCGTCATGGAGACGCCAGATGACCGCCACCACCCCCGAACTGCCGCCGCGCTACCTCAGGACCACCGAGGCGGCGCGCTTCCTCAGCCTGTCCGGGCGTACGCTTGAAAAGCATCGCACGTATGGCACTGGCCCGGCCTATCGCAAGCTCGGCGGTCGTGTCGTCTACGCGCTGGATGATCTGCAGGCCTGGGTGGCGCGTGGCGCGATGACCTCGACCTCGGATCCGCGCGGCTCCGTGCTGCCGGCCAAGCGGCATGCCTCCCGGCTGATTGCCTATGCCGGGCGCGAGCGGCGCTGACAGCTATGGTCCGGGGTTCGTCCATTGAGCGCAATCAACTCGAACTGTTTCACGCCTTGCCCGGCGAGTTTGCCGTCCGCGATGCACAGGATCTGATGGCCTATCCCTTCTTCTCGCTGTCCAAATCGCACCGGACGCAGCCCATCGACTTTGTCTCGGGCAATGTCTCGATCCGGGTTGAGGCAGTTCCGGATCATGGCATGGCGACCATCTGGGACGCCGATATCCTGATCTGGGCGGCCAGCCAGATCGTCGAAGCCCGCGACAAGGGAATGCGGACCTCTCGCCTCCTGGCGGCAACGCCCTACGAGATCCTCAATTTCGTCGGTCGCGGGGTGTCGCTGCGCGATTACCAGCGCCTCAAGGCGGCGCTGGACCGGCTTCAGTCGACCACTGTCGCGACCTCATTGCGTCAATTGCGGGAGGGGCGGCGGCACCGGTTCTCCTGGATCAACGAGTGGCAGGAGCGAGTGGATCGGCGATGCCAGCCGGCCGGCATCGAACTCATCTTGCCTGACTGGTTCTACAGCGCGGTGCTCAATGACGCTTTGGTCCTTACCATCGACCGGGCCTATTTTGCGCTGACCGGTGGCCTGGACCGCTGGCTGTACCGGCTGGTGCGCAAACATGGTGGCAGGCAGCGCGAGGGTTGGCGCTTCGATATGCGCCATCTGCACCAGAAATCGGGCAGCCTCGCCCCCTACAAGCGCTTCGTCTTCGAGTTGCGCGATGCCATCCGGCGCCAGCCCTTGCCCGGCTATCAGCTCTTCATCGAAATCGAGGCGGGGGGACGTCTCCTGTTCGCCTTCGAGCCTGTGGACGGCCTCGTGCTATCGGGAACCCGACCTATCGTGCCATCGGGAACCGCACTATCGTGCTATCAGGAACCCAAACCAGACCTAACGTCTTGCAACAACAGTGAAATTCGCGCCCTTAACTTAGAGTCTAACAAAGAATCTAACTTTAGCGCGCGCGAGGCAGGCCAAGACCCCGGCTCCGCAGGCGTCGCGCCGCCCTGCAGCCAGTTTGCAGAAGACGAGCCCGATTGTCCCTCCCGGACGGGAGATGGAACATGAGGTTCGGCAGCACTGTTGAAGCAGCGCGGGTGGCCACCAGCCTGACCAGCGTCGAGCTGACCTGGATCGAAAAGCGCATCGAGCACCGCATCCGCTTCGGCCGGCCGGTCTTAGAAGAGCGATTGGACAAGCGCCGGCGCATCGTCAGCTTCGCGGCAGGAAGCGTGTTCTGCTTTTTGCGCTGGGCCGCAAATCAGTACGGGACCGTGGTCTCCAGGGTCGACATCCTGCGCGCAGTCGGGGCCGGGGAGCCCTATCAGACGCTGCCTTTGGTGCGGCCCGGCGGCGAACTCCTGCTGAAGGTGCAAGGCTGGCCGAAGGTGGAGCGTGTGCTCCAGTGCGTTGACCAGATCGAAGCGCTTGATATCGATCCTGCTGACGCCGCACCCCATTATTGGCGGCATGTCCATAACCGCCTGGCATCCGGGGGCGAGCCGCGGGCCTACGCCCTTGCGCAACATCGGGCTTTCCTTTTGCGTCGGCGGGCAGCGCCATGAGCCGGCTCGCCTGGATCCTCGCCGCGAGTGCTGTCTGCCTGGCAGCACTTGGCTCGGCTGCGGCTGTCATGCCGAAGCTGTTGGTCTGGAATGGTTCTGCGAGCGTGCCGCGTGGGCTCTACCGGCTGACGGCGATCGAGCGCCTTGACGTCACTGACCTTGTCGCCGTTGCGCCGCCTGCAGCACTTCAGCTCTATCTCGATAGGAACGGCTTTCTGCCGCGTGGCGCACTCCTCCTCAAACGTGTCGCCGGGCTTCCGGGACAGCGCCTGTGCCGTATCGGCAGCACGGTCACGGTTGATGGCGTGGAGATGGGCGAGGCGCTTCAGCGCGACCGGGAGGGCCGTCCTCTGCCGGTCTGGAGCGGGTGCCGGCGCATCAGAAGCGACGAGGTTCTGCTCATGAACTACGGGGTTCGCGACAGCCTCGACGGCCGCTATTTCGGGGCGCTCCCCCGCGCAAGCGTGGTTGCCCGTGCTGTCCCTTTGCTGATCGATCCCGAAGGCGATGGCCGCTTCATCTGGCGCATCCCGCTCTCTGAGCCGCAATCACCCTGACATCCAACAAGCACCGAAAAGGAAGAATTGATGCCACAGATCGGAACATTCACCCGCGACGGATCGGGCTTTGCCGGGCGGCTGCGCAGCGCGCTTCTCGACATGTCCACCACCCTTATTGAGCTGCCGCAAAGCGAGGCGGAGAACGCGCCTGACTTTCGCATCCACCTCGGCGATGCGCGTGGTCCGGAGATCGGAGCGGCCTGGAAACGCAGCGGCGAGAAGGCAGGCGAGTATCTCGCTATCGTCATCGACGACCCGGCGCTTGCCCAGCCAATCCGCGCCAACCTGTTCCAGTCAGGCGAAGAGGCTGTCTGGACACTACACTGGAACCGGCAGCCCAGGCGTGGTGAGCAGGCATGAACTCCGTGCGACGCCAGCACGCTTTGTTGCGCAACATGCTCCTTGCAGGGATGGCCTTCGTCGTGGCCATCCTCGCTGCGCCCGCCGAGGCAGGGGAGCGCCTGCCGCACGCAGCGTCCAGAATCGCGCAAGCACATGATCCCTACGGGAACCATATCGCCGAGGCATCGCGTCGCTTCGGGGTGCCGCAATCCTGGATCAGGGCTGTCATGCATGCAGAAAGCCGCAGCCGTCCAGGAGCTGTTTCGTCCGCCGGCGCAATGGGTTTGATGCAGATCATGCCCAAGACATGGGAGGAACTCAGAGCGCGCCACAGGCTCGGGCCAGATCCCTTCGAGCCACGTGACAACATCTTCGCAGGCGTTGCCTATCTGCGCGAATTGCACACACGCTTCGGCTCGCCAGGCTTTCTTGCCGCCTATAATGCGGGACCAGGGCGCTACACGGAATATCTTGAGCGCGGTCGTCCGCTGCCGCCGGAGACCAGCGCCTATGTTGCAGCAATTGCGCCCCAGCTTGGTTCTTCCGGCGCAAAGCTCCCGCTGGCTGGACGCAGAAAGTCTGCATCAGATTGGAGCGATGCGCCGCTGTTTGTCGGCAAGCCAGAGGCGCGGCCGGATGCATCCTCTCCTGCCGGCTCGAAGGGGCTATTCGTCACGTCGCCCTCGAGCGCCATGGAGCCCTGATGATGATCATGCACGCTGTCCTGAAAGGTGGGGGGAGGGCAGGGACGTGCCAAAAAGATCGATGGCAAGATGAAAGCGGCTCGCCGTCTCAACGACAAGCCATTGAAATGGCTTGTGTTTCGGCGTGCCGGTCGGTCGGGGCGCGTGCCGTTCCAGGGGAATTTGCCAATGATTACAGGCTTGTTTGCGGCACTTCTGCGTCCAGGTCGCCGGTTTCTGGCCGATGGCTGAGGGCGACAATGACTTCCGCATCCGGCCCGGCCGTATCCGTCAGACACGGGCGCAGCGGACCAAACCATTCGTTGCGCAGGTGCTGCGCGCCACGCGCAGGGCCGGCCATGTCGCCGGTCCGCTTCCTACGAAACCTTCGGCACTGCGCGCCGGAGGCTCGACTTTCGGGCGCGGCCGGCTGGCCTTCAGCCACAGCCGGTTGTTTGCCAATCAGCGCCGGGTGGCGGTCATCACTCGCATCGCCCGGCATCAGGGACGCGCCTATCGCTCAGCGCCCCTGGCAACCCATCTTGCCTATCTCAAGCGCGACGGCGTCACACGAGATGGCGAGAGGGCCGTTATGTTCGACAGTGACAGCGACCGGGCAGATGACCGCGCTTTCGCGGAGCGCTGCAAGGATGACCGTCACCATTTCCGGTTGATCGTCTCGCCTGAGGACGCAGGCGAGATGACAGACCTGCGCGCCTTTACCCGCGATCTTGCGGGCCGCATGACAAGCGACCTGGGGACGCGGCTTGACTGGATCGCCGTCGATCACTGGAACACTGACAACCCCCATGTCCATATGCTTGTGCGCGGCGTTGATGCCAGCGGCGCTGATCTCGTCATCTCGCGTGACTATCTGACCCGGGGCCTGCGCGAGCGCGCAGCGGAGCTTGTGGGCATCGAACTCGGACCGAAGCCCGAGCACCAGATCAGAAGCGCTCTGGAGCGGGATGTGACTGCGGAGCGCTGGACGCGGCTTGACGTGGAGGTCCGCGCTCTCGCAGACGAGACAGGCTGGATCGATCTTCGCCCTGGTCCAGATCCGGCTGCCGATCTGCCGTCAAGACGTCTGATGACCGGCAGGTTGCAGCACCTGGAGAGGATGGGGCTTGCCACACCTGTTGGGGCCGGGGAATGGGTTGTGGGTCTTGATGCGGAGCGGCGCCTTCGTGATCTCGGTGAGCGCGGCGACATCATCAAGACGATGCACCGCGCGTTTGCCCAACGCGGCGAGGACCGTTCGGTTGCGGACTTTGCGATCGGGCAGGGCGATGCAGTCATCGTCGGTCGTCTGGTCGAGAAGGGTCAGCATAACGAGCTGACCGGCGAGGCCTATACGATCATTGATGGCGTGGATGGCCGCGTGCATCACATCCGCTTCTCCGGCCTGGATGCCGTCGCGCATGCCCCGGCACCTGGCGGGATTGTCGAGATCCGGCGCTTTGGCCAGACCGACGATCCGGCACCGACGCTTGTTCTCGCGACCCGCTCGGATCATGACCTCGCATCGCAGGTCAAAGCGCCTGGCGCCACCTGGCTCGACCATCGCCTGGTCGAGCGGGATCCGGCGCCGCTTGCGATGGGCGGCTTTGGACGTGACGTGCGCGAAGCGCTGGGCGCGCGTGCGGAGCATCTGGTGGAACAGGGGCTGGCCTCCAGGCAGAGCGGGCGTGTCATTCTCCAGCGCGACCTTCTGGCGACACTGCGCCGGCGCGAGATGGAAACAGTAACTGCGCGATTGTCTGCCGAGACGGGGCTTCCACATGTCAGGGCAGCAGCAGGGGAACGGGTTGACGGCATCTATCGCCAGCGCCTCAATCTGACCTCGGGGCGGTTTGCGATGATCGACAACGGCCTGGGGTTCCAGCTTGTCCCCTGGTCGCGGGAGATCGAGCAGAGGCTCGGCCGCAACGTCACGGGCACAGCCAAGGACGGGGGAGGCATCGCCTGGAGCCTCGGCCGCAAGCAGGGATTGTCGCTTTGATGCGGGCCCGACGTTTTCTTACGCCAGAACGCGATCTTGATGGCGCGAGCTTGCAAGCCCGACCTCCCGGGGCATGCCTGCGCCTGCAAGGAGAAGCGGTTTGTCTGGAACGAAGATCCTCTGGGGCCAGATCCTGGTTGTCTTCCTCATCGTGCTTTCGACGATCTGGTGTGCGACGCAATGGACCGCCTGGCAACTCGGCTATCAGGAGCGGCTTGGTACACCCTGGTTTACGCTCGGCCCGATCCCCGTCTACTATCCGCCCGCTTTCTTCTGGTGGTGGTACTTTTTCGATGCCTATGCGCCCGGCGTGTTCAATCGCGGCGCAGTCATCGCAGTTTCAGGCGGGTTCATCTCCATTGCCGTTGCCATTGGTATGTCAGTCTGGCGGGCGCGCGAGGCAAAGCAGGCCCAGACCTACGGGTCGGCGCGCTGGGCGACCAGCGCCGAAGTCAAGGCGGCCGGTCTGTTTGAGCCTGACGGCGTGGTGCTCGGCAGACTTGATGGCCAGTACCTGCGCCACGACGGGCCCGAACATGTTTTGTGTTTTGCACCGACGCGCTCAGGCAAGGGCGTCGGCCTTGTCGTCCCGACTTTGCTCTCCTGGCCGGGCTCGGCGATCGTCCACGACATCAAGGGAGAAAACTGGCAACTGACAGCGGGTTTCCGGGCAACGCACGGCCGGGTGCTTCTGTTCGACCCGACCAATGCGAGTTCTGCGGCCTACAATCCCTTGCTGGAAGTACGGCGTGGCGAATGGGAGGTGCGTGACGTCCAGAATGTTGCAGACGTCCTTGTCGATCCCGAGGGGTCGCTGGAGAAGCGCAACCATTGGGAGAAGACCAGTCACTCGCTGCTGGTCGGCGCGATCCTGCATGTCCTCTATGCCGAGACAGACAAGACCCTGGCTGGTGTGGCCAGCTTTCTGTCAGATCCCCGGCGCTCGATCGAAGCGACGCTCGAGGCAATGATGAAGACGCCGCACCTGGGCGAGGGGGGTGCTCACCCTGTTGTTGCCTCCACAGCGCGTGAGTTGTTGAACAAATCCGATAATGAGCGCTCCGGCGTCCTGTCGACCGCCATGTCCTTTCTTGGGCTCTACCGGGATCCGGTGGTGTCCAGGGTGACGCAGCGCTGCGACTGGCGCATTGCCGACCTCGTCACAGAGGCGCGCCCGGCGACGCTGTATCTGGTCGTGCCGCCCTCGGATATCTCGCGCACGAAACCGTTGATCCGCCTCGTGCTCAACCAGATCGGCCGGCGGCTCACGGAAGACCTCAACGCCCGGGAGCGGCGTCATCGTGTCCTGATGATGCTGGATGAGTTTCCAGCGCTTGGGCGGCTCGACTTCTTCGAAAGCGCGCTTGCCTTCATGGCGGGATATGGTCTCAAGAGCTTCCTGATCGCTCAGTCGCTCAACCAGATTGAGAAAGCGTATGGTCCCAACAATTCGATCCTGGATAATTGTCATGTCCGGGTGAGTTTTGCGACCAATGATGAGCGCACGGCTCGGCGCGTCTCGGATGCGCTCGGCACCGCAACCGAGATGAAGGCGATGAAGAACTATGCAGGGCACCGCCTCTCGCCATGGCTTGGTCATCTGATGGTGTCGCGTGCGGAGACGGCGCGCCCGCTTTTGACCCCTGGCGAGATCATGCAACTGCCGCCTGCCGAAGAGATCGTCATGCTCGCGGCAACCCCGCCCATTCGCGCAAGCAAGGCGCGCTACTTTGAGGATGCGCGCTTCCGCGAGCGTGTGTCACCGCCCCCGGATCCAAGGTCTTGCGGCCTCACCACGCAAGCCGATCTCTGGCAGGGGCTGGTGGCGTCAACGGCTCATCGCGTTGGTGCCATTGGCACTAGCGCTCGAGAAGATGTCGCTAATGGCGGTATTCGCAGGGAACCGGAATTGCCCGAGCATGTTGCGATCACAAGCGAGACCGCGACCGGCAATCCGGCAAGCGAATTCGAGGGCGTGCTTGATGATGAGCCTGAGGATGTCGCACGCCAGTCGCGCGCACTGCGCCAGCAATTGCGCGGTGTCGCCCGTCAGGTGGCACTCGACCCGAATGACGGAATAGAGCTTTAGGGGCCATGATGCGCAGCAGGATGAACGTCTATTTTCCGCCGGCGATGCTTAGCGAGATCAGCGCGCTCGCAGACCGGCGCAAGTTGTCACGTTCTGCGGTCGTGGAGGCTGCCGTCGCATCCTTCCTGTCGCCAGATGGGGCAGATCATCGCGAGGCCGCCTTTGTCCGCCGGCTTGACCGGCTGTCGCGGCAGGTCCAGCGCCTTGAGCGCGACCTTGGGATCACCGCAGAGACTCTGGCGCTGTTTGTGCGGTTCTGGCTGACGGTCACGCCTCCCTTGCCGGCAGATGCGCAGGCAGCAGCGCAGGCAAAGGGACGAGAGCGCTTCGAAGGCTTTGTCGAGACGTTGGGGCGTAGGCTGCAGAAAGGACAGAGCATCCTGCGTGAGGTGCCGGAAGACATCGGGCCGATCGGATCAGGTGAGGAGCTGGCACCGCCGCAATGACTGACACGCGGGTCGGTTTGGGGCTGAGGAATCTGCCCGGTCTGGCAATCAGGTTCGGTTTTGCCTGGGCCTCAACGGTTCATATACTTGCGTATATAGATGCCGTTTAATATACGAGAATATATTGACGCGGCGTATATATGAACATATATGACATGGTGTGACTACAGGAGCATGCCATGCGGATCAGGACGTCCAGAGACATCGGCCTTCTGATCAAGGAGGCCCGTCGGCAGCGTGGGTTGTCTCAGGCTGCTTTGGCCAAGTTGATCAACAGCACCCAGACATGGGTTTCGTGGATCGAAAATGGAAAACAGAGCGCAGAGATAGGCAGTGTGCTTCTGGCTCTGACTGTGCTCGGCGTCGAGATGAATTTCAATCTGCCGGGTTCGTCGCAGACGGATGCCAGCCTGGCTGACACGCCTCCCTATACGCTCTGATGGCAATGACATGAATCCGATCGAGACACTCGACGTCTACATTTCCGGCCGTCTGGTCGGCGCGTTGCATCAGCTTGCCGGCGGCATGCTTGCCTTCTCCTATGATGAGGCCTGGATGAACGGCCCGGTTGCCATTCCGCTTTCTCTCTCGATGCCGCCGATCAGCAGAACCTACCAGGGCAAGGTGGTTGAGGCATTTCTGTGGGGGCTGCTTCCCGACAATGAGCAGACACTTGCCCGGTGGGCCCAACGGTTTCAGGTTTCGGCGCGCAGTCCCTTCGCGCTGCTCAGGCATGTCGGGCGTGACTGTGCCGGCGCGGTGCAATTCCTGTCGCATGGCGAAGAACTCATCACCGGCGAGGCTTTCGAGCCTCTGAGCGAACAGGAAATCGGCGATCGCTTGCGTGACTTGCGCCGCGATGGCGCGGCGATGCGCCGGATTGGCGATGCCGGTCAGTTCAGCCTCGCCGGCGCACAGGCCAAGACAGCCTTTCATCTGGATCGCGACAGCGGACAGTGGGGTGTTCCCTCCGGGGATACGCCCACAACCCAGATTTTCAAGCCCC
>CAZMVL010000049.1:0-31651 GCA_964569335.1 uncultured Paraperlucidibaca sp. | reverse complement strand
TCCCGCCGAGAGAGGGCCGGGAAAGCGGATCATCGGGCCGAGCGCGCGTGGCGATCGGTACCGACGACCGTGCTAGAAGTCGGCGACCGGGGCCCCACCGGGCGCCCCGGAGCCGGGTCCGGAGCGGGCTCGCGGACGGACGATTGGATGACCTTGCGATGACCGCGCGCGTGATCACGGGAGACGTACTGCACGCAGACCAGCGGGGGCGGCTGCTCGGATTCCCGACGGCGAACGTCCGGCTCGGCGACGACCCGGTCCCGCGCTTCGGCGTGTACGCGGGCCGGCTGGACGGCCATCCGGCGGCGGTCGGCGTCGGAATGCGCCGGACGTTCGGCGCCGATCCGGAGCCGCTGCTGGAGGCGCACCTGCTCGAGTTCTCCGGCGACCTCTACGGCCGGCGCGTGCGGGTCGAGCTGCTGGAGCTCGTGCGCGGCGAGGTGACCGCCGACGCGCTGGCGGCGGAGATCGCGGCGGCCGTCCCCGCGGTGCGGGCGCGGCTGGACGAGCACGATCGTGCGTCGGCGGTCCGCGTCGAGCGGGCGGTCGCGGCGCTGCGGGAGGGCCGAGTCGTGGTGCTCGACGGCAGCGCGGTCGGGCACGGGGCGTCGCAGCTGGTGGTGGCCGGCGATCACGCGGACGCCACCACGATCAACCGCCTGGCGGCCGAGGCCCGGGGCCTGGTCGCGCTCGCGATGCCGGCATCGCGCTGCGAGCGGCTCGGCTTGGAGCCGCAGAGGTCCGGTGGCCACGACGGCAGCGGCCGGCCGTTCACGCTGTCGATCGAAGCCCGTCGCGGGGTCACCACGGGAATCTCGGCTCAGGACCGCGCGGTCACCGTGGCGGCGGCGATCGCGCCCGATGCGACCGCCGACGACCTGGTGGTGCCGGGGCACGTGTTCCCGGTCTGGACCGTTGCGGGCGGCGTGCTCGAGCGGCCGGACGCGGGCGAGGCCGCGGTCGACCTGCTGCGGCTCGCCGGGGGCACCGCGGCGGCGGTGCTCTGCACGATGCTCGATCCCCGCGGCGAGGTGGCCGGCCCGCAGGAGCTGGCCGCCTACGCGCGAGCGCACGACGCCCCGCGGGTGTCGCTGGGCGATGTCGTGGCCGTCCGACGGGCCCACGCCCGGCGGTGCGCGTCGATCGTCGACGGCGATCCGGCGGTGCCGGCTGACGGCCGGCGACCGGTGATCCGCTGATGCGGGCGATCTGCCTGCACGAGTACGGGGGGAGCGAGAACCTCCGTTGCCAGACCGTCGACGACCCGGTCGTGCCCGACGGATGGGTGCTCGTGGAGCTCCGGGCCGCCGCCCTCAACTGGCACGATCGGCTGGTCCGGATCGGCCGCTATCCGGCGCCGCTGCCGCTGATCCCGGGGGCCGACGGTGCGGGCGTGGTCCGTGGCACCGGCGAGCAGGTGGTGATCCTGCCTTCGCTGTGGTGGGGCGATCGCGACGAGGCGCCGGGAACGCGCTTCGAGATCCTCGGCGATCGGGTCGACGGGACCTACGCCGAGCTGGTGGCGGTCCCGGCGGAGAACGTCTTCCCCAAGCCGCGCCAGCTGTCCTGGGTCGAGGCGGCGGCCCTGCCGCTCGCCGGCCTGACGGCGACTCGCGCGCTGTTCGGGCGGGGCCGTCTGCGACGGGGCGACCAGGTCCTGGTGCTCGGCGCCGGGGGCGGCGTGGCGAGCTTCCTGATCGCCTTTGCCCGGGCCGCCGGAGCACGGGTCACCGTGACCTCGTCGTCCGCGGAGTCGATCGCCCGGGCCCGCGAGCTGGGCGCCGAAGGCGGTGTCCTGTACACGGACGACCGCTGGCCGCAGCGGGCCCGCGAGCGCAGCGACGGGGGCTTCGACCTGGTGATCGATCCGGTGGGGCAGTGGGCGGAGGCGCTCGCCACCCTGCGCGCGGGGGGCCGACTGGTGACGTTCGGCGCCAACGCCGCCGAGATCGCGCAGGTCGAGATCCGGCCGTTCTACTTCGGTCAGTTCGACCTGCTCGGGACGACGATGGGCAGTCCGCGGGACTTCGCGGCGATGCTGGCGCTGGTCGACGAGTTGCCCGACTGGCGCCCGGTGGTCGGCAAGACGTTTCCGCTGGAGCGGGCGGCGGAGGCGCACGACTGGCTCGAGGCGGGCCGCACCCGCGGCAAGATCGTGCTCGAGATCAGCTGAGGTCCCGGCACTGTCGGAAGAGGCAGTGCCGGAGGCCCAGGCGATGCGGTGAGCTGGAGGGGCCCGGCGATCGGAGTCGTCGGCGCAGTTCACCGAGCCAGGGAGACACGATGTCCCAAGCGACAGGCCGCGCGGCGGTGCTCCGCGCGTTCAACGAGCCGTTCGAGATTCGCGAGTATCCGGTGCCCGCGCCCGAGCCCGGCGCCATCGTGGCGCGGATCGAGCTGGCGACGGTCTGCGGCAGCGACCTCCACATCTGGGAGAACGACCTGGGCGGCACGTACACGCTGCCTCTCCCGCTGGTGCTCGGGCACGAGATGGTCGGGGTGATCGACGCGCTCGGCGCGGGCGCCGAGCGCGATGCGCTCGGTCGTCCGCTGGCGGTCGGCGACCGGATCGTCTGGGCCAACGAGCCGTGCCGGCACTGCGAGACCTGCACGGTCGACCACGAGTTGACGCTCTGCCCGTCGCGCAAGCTGATCGCCCTCACCGACTGCTCGGTCCCGCCGCACTTCGTCGGGACCTTCGCCGACTACGGGTACGTCTCGCCCGGGCAGGGGCGCGTCCGCGTCCCGGACGGGGTCAAGAGCGAGTGGGCGTCGGCGGGGAGCTGCGCGCTGCGGACCGTGATCAACAGCGTCGAGGCGGCGGGGCGGATCGACTCGCTGGACTCGGTGGTCGTGCAGGGCGCCGGTCCGCTGGGCCTCTTCGCCACGGCGCTGCTCTCGCTGCACGCGCCCAGGCAGTTGATCGTCGTGGGTGCTCCCGACGATCGGTTGCAGCTGGCGCGGGAGTGGGGCGCGACCCACACCGTCGGGATCGCCGAGCATCCCGATCCCGCGTCGCGACGGGAGGCGATCCTGGAGATCACCGGGGGCGGTCCGCACGTCGCGTTCGAGCTGTCCGGCGCGCGTGGAGCGGCGGCCGAGGGCGTCGCGATGCTGCGCCCGAACGGCCGCTACGTGATCACCGGGACCGTCGGCGGTGGCGAGCAGCCGGTCGACGTGTCACGGATCACCACCCGTGGCCTGCGTGTTCGCGGGTCGATGAGTGGAGACATCGACGCCTACTACAAGGCGCTCGAGTTCCTCGATGCCCACCAGGATCGGTTCGACTGGGACCGCATGATCGGCGCTCGCTACGGGCTGCACCAGGCGGCGGAGGCGATGGAGTCGATGCGGCAGATGCGCGAGATCAAGCCGGTCCTCGTTCCGCGTCTGACCGTCTGACCGTCGTGGGGCGGGCGCGAGCGCGGCAGGCTGTCAGAACCGTCAGTTGGGAGCGCGGCTCGACGGCGTGACGATGAGGGCGTGGTTGCCCCGAGCTTCACCGATCCGGACATCGCCCACGCCTACGAGGGCGTGCGCGTCGTCGACCTCAGCGCGATGATCGCGGGGCCGATGGCCACGATGATCCTGGCGGACCTCGGGGCCGACGTGGTCAAGGTCGAACGGGCCGGACGCGGCGACGACGCGCGCTGGATGCCGCCGTTCTGGCCCCGGCAGGACGGCGAGCGCGGGGACGGCACCGTCTTCCTGGCGCTCAACCGCAACAAGCGCAGCATCCAGCTGGACCTCAAGCGACCGGAGGCGCTCGAAGCGGTGCTCCGGCTGATCGACGACGCCGACGTCTTCGTCGAGAGCTTCCGTCCGGGCAAGGTCGACGCCCTCGGCTTGTCGTACGAGGCGCTGAGCGCGCGCAACCCGCGGCTCGTCTACTGCTCGGTCTCCGCGTTCGGCGACGGGCCGCTGGGCCACGACCTGCCCGGCTACGACCCGATCGTCCAGGCGTTCACCGGGATCATGGACGCCACCGGACATCAGGACGGGCCGCCGGCGCGCGTCTCCGCGTCGCTGGTCGACCTGACGACCGGCATGTGGGCGGCGTCCGGGATCATGGCGGCCTTGGCCCGGCGCGCCCAGACGGGCCGGGGTGGGCGGGTCGCCACGTCGCTGGTCGACAGCGGGTTCGCCCTGATGTCGCATCAGCTGTTGAGCTGGCAGGCCGGCGGCGAGCCACCCCGCCGGACCGGCGCCGAGACGCCGATCGCCGCGCCGTACGAGACCTTCGCGACCGCCACCGAGCCGGTGATGGTCGCCGCCGGCAACGACGGGATCTTCCGGCGATTCTGCGTCGCGCTGGGAACGCCGGAACTGGCGGACGACGCCCGGTTCGCGACGGTCGCGGATCGGCTCGCGAATCGGCCCGCGCTGCACGCGGCGCTCGAGGGCCTGACGCGGGAGCTTCCGGCTGATCGGGTGACCATGCTGCTGACCGAGCACGGCGTCCCGGTCTCCGCCGTCCACCGCCTCGACGTGGCGATCCAGGAGCCGCTGGCGCGGGAGCGCCACCTGCTGGTCGACCCGGACGGCGGGCCGCCGTCGGAGCAGGACCCGCGCCTTCTGCGCCTCCCGGTGCTGCCCCCGGACGTTGAGCTGCGGTGGCCGCCGGAGCTCGGCGCCGACGGCGTCGAGGTGCTGCGGGACGCGGGCTTCTCGAACGACGAGATCGACGCTGCGCTGGCCGGCGGAAGGGCCTGAGTGCCGACGCCGCCGCGCCGGAGGGCGTCGTCCCAGATCGGGGATCTCGATCCGACCCTCGGGGCGTTGATCGAGGCACGCCGGGCCGCCGAGCCGCGTCCGTTGCACGTCCGCGGCGTGGCGGATGCTCGCGCCGACCTGCGAGCGGCTCGCCGTGCCGCGGATCCGGGCCCGCGGCTGCCGTCGGTGGAGGATCGCGTGGCGCCGGCCCCGCACGGCGGCGTACCCGTCCGTTGGTACCGCCCGACGGGGGAGGCAGCGATCGGCGTGATCGTCTTCCTCCACGGTGGGGGGTGGGTCGTCGGTGGGCTCGACGAGTCCGACGCGCTGTGCCGCGAGCTGGCCGTGCAATCGGGCTGCGACGTGGTGAGCGTCGGCTACCGGCTGGCCCCGGAGCACCCGTTCCCCGCAGCGGTCGAGGACGCCGAGACGGCGCTGCGCTGGGTCGCGGCGCAGTGCGAGCGGCGGGAGCCGCTGATCGTCATGGGCGACAGTGCCGGAGGCAACCTGGCGACGGTGGTGGCCCGGCGGTTGCGGGACGCCGACGGGCCGCGCCTGGCGCTGCAGATCCTCGTGTATCCGGTGACCGATCACCGGATGAGCACGCCGTCGTACCGGACGCACGCCGCTCCGCTGCTGATCGGCAGCGACGACATGCGGTGGTTCTGGGATCTCTACGTCCCCGACGAGCAGGTACGGGCGTCGCCCGATGTCTCGGTGCTGGCGACCCCGGATCTCAGCGGGATGCCGCCGACGCTGTTGCTGGTCGCCGGTCACGATCCGCTCCACGACGAGGGCGTGGCCTACGGACGCCGCCTGCGGGACGCCGGTGTCGTCGTCGCGATCGAACGCTACCCGACGATGCCCCACGGGTTCCTGCCGCTGACGGGCGTCGTGGGCGAGGCCGACGATGCGCTCCGCCTGATCGCGCGCACGGCGTCGAGCGCCGCGCGGACGAGGCCGGCATCGCCGGGGCCGTCGCGGGACCGGGACGCATGACCGTGGTGCGGCCGCCGGCACCGCCTCTGCGGGCCCGCGTGGCCGCGGTCACCGGCGGCGGCTCCGGGATCGGGGCGGCTACCTGCCGGGCGCTGGCGGAGGCCGGCGCGCACGTGGCGGTGCTCGACCGGGACGCGTCCGCGGCCCGCGCCGTCGCCGCCGGGCTGCCCGTCGCGGCGACCGTCGCGGTCGACGTGACCGACTCAGCTGCGGTCGATCGGGCCCTGGAGGCCGTCGAGCGGCAGCTCGGGCCGGTCGACATCTGGGTCAACAACGCCGGTCTCTCCGACCCGGTGCTCGCCGAGCGGGTGGCCGCCAGCGGTCCGGTGCGGGGCGCCGGCGTCGCCGCGATCCCGACGTCGTGCTTGGAGCTCGTCGACGACGACAGCTGGCACCGGATGATCCGGGTGCATCTCGACGGCACGTTCTTCGGCACGCGCGCCGCCGCGCGGTCGATGGTCGCCCGGGGCTCCGGCGCGATCGTCAACATGGCCTCGATCTGTGGCCTCGCGGGTTGCGCGACGGCCCCCCACTACTCGGCGGCGAAGGCCGGGATCATCGGCTTCACGAAGGCCGTCGCGAAGGAACTCGCGCCGCACGGCGTGCGGGTCAACGCCGTCGCGCCGGGCCAGATCGAGACGCCGCTGCTGACCCTGCCCCCCGCCGCGCTCGACGAGGTCGTGCGGACCACGCCGGCCGGTCGCCTCGGCCGGGCCGACGAGGTCGCGGCGACCGTGACGTTCCTGGTGTCGGACGGAGCCTCGTACTTCGTCGGCGCCACGCTCAGCCCCAACGGAGGATTGGTGACGACCTGATGTCCGGAATCTCGCTGCACGTGCTCGACTGCGGCCGGCTGACCCTGCCGCGCGACCAGATCTGGTTCGGCGGGGGAAGCGAGCTGGTGACCGTGCCGATCCCCGCCTTCCTGATCCGCCACCCCGACGGGGACCTGGTCTTCGAGGGCGGGATGCAGCCCGACGTCCGCGAGCTGGTCGGCGACCTCCCCGGATACGAGATCCACGCGGAGCCGGAGCACCACGTGGCGGCCCAGGTCGAGGCGCTCGGCGTGTCGCGCGGAGACGTTCGGTACGCGATCACGTCCCATCTGCACTGGGACCACGTCGGCGCCATCGGGCACTTCCCCGCGGCCCGCCACCTGGTCCACCGCGCCGACTGGGAGTACGCTCGGGATCCGGACTGGTTCGCACGGTTCGCCTACCCGGCGGGTCACATCGGACGCTCGACGGCGTGGGATCCGTTCGACGTCGACGAGACCGGGCAGCGGGACCTGCTGGGAGACGGCAGCGTCGTCGCGATCCATTCGCCGGGCCATTCGCCCGGGTTGATCTCGCTGCTCGTTCGGCTGGACAGCAGCCCGGTCCTGCTGACCAGTGACGCGGCGGTGTCGAGCGAGCACTTCGCCGACCAGGCGCTGCCCTTCTACCTGGATGCCCCCGCCACCGTCCGGTCGGTCCGTCGGCTGCGCGAGGTCGTTGCCGAGCACGACGTCCGCGCGGTGATCTTCGGACACGACCTGGCCCAGTTCGAGTCGCTCGCGGCGCCCACGCACGCCTACCGCTGAACCGGGCCCGTGGCCGGGGCGCGCAGCGCGCCCCGGCCACGGGCCGCTCAGCCGATCGGCGACGCCGGGCGCGGGTTCCACTCGATCGGGCCCGCGACCAGCGTGCGCGACGCGAGCGTCCGGCCGAGCGCCGACTGGACCGCCAGCCCGGCCGCGATCACGCGGTCGAGCGCCACGCCGGTCGCGATCTCCATCTCGTCGAGCATGCTGACCAGGTCCTCGGTGGCGATGTTGCCGGTCGCCCCCACCGGCACCGGACAGCCGCCCAGCTCGCCGAAGCTCGCGTCGAACGACGTGCAGCCGCCGTGGAGCGCCCCGAGCACGTTGGCGAGCCCCTGTCCGCGCGTGTTGTGGAAGTGCGCGGTCAGCTCGACGCGCTCCCCGGTCCGGTCGCGCAGGGCCGCGATCAGGCGCTCGCTCTGGAGCGGGTTGGCCATCCCGGTGGTGTCACCGAGGCCGACCTCTTCGGCGCCGACGTCCGCGAGCGCGGTGGCGATCTCGACCACGCGGTCCGCGGGCACGGGACCCTCGTAGGGGCAGCCGAAGGCGGTCGAGATCGTCGCCCGCGGGCGGAGCCCCGCGTCGCGGACGCGTCCGATCATGCCTTCCAGGTCGCGCAACGACGCGGCCACCGAGCGGTTCACGTTGCGCTGATTGTGGGACTCGGAGGCCGACAGGAAGACGTTGACGTCGTCGATCAGCGGCGCGTGCTCCAGGGCGAGGTCGAGCCCGCGCGAGTTGGGCACGATCACCGAGCGCTCGACGCCGGCGGGAACGTCGGCCCGGCGCAGCACCTCCACGGCGTCGGCCAGCTGCGGGATCACGTCGGCGCGGACGAACGAGGTCAGCTCGATCCGTGGCACCCCGGTGCGGGCGAGCTGCGCGATCAGCTCGAGCTTCGTCGCCGTGGGAATCGTCTCGGGCTCGTTCTGGAAGCCATCGCGCGGACCGACCTCGCGGATCCGAACGGCGTCGGGGAGGGACATGCGCTCACGATGCTCGGTACGACGCACGCCGCCTACTGGCAGATATGTCAGCTGGTGCGCCCCACGGCCGGACATAGCCTGCCGTCATGTGCGCTTCTCCGACGTCCTCCCGCGACGGGCTGTTCGCCTCGCCCCGGCTGGAGATGTTCATCGGCGGCCGGTGGGTCCCCGCGCGGTCGGGCGAGACGCTTGGGTCGGTCGACCCGTTCACCAACGAGGTCTGGGTGACCGCTCCGGCGGCCGCGGAAGCGGACGTCGACGATGCCGTGCGGGCGGCGCGGGCGGCGTTCGCCGGTGACTGGGGTGCGCTGACCGGCACCCAGCGATCGCTGCTGCTGCTGCGACTGGCCGATCTGGTCGCGCGCGACGCGGAACGTCTGGCGGCGATCGAGTCGGCGGACAACGGCAAGCTGATCCGCGAGACCCGCGCGGTGATGAGCCAGGTCCCCGTGTGGCTCCGCTACTACGCGGGGCTGGCCGACAAGATCGCCGGCCAGACCCTGCCGACGGCGGACCCCAACGTCCTCGTCTACACGACGCGCGAGCCGGTCGGCGTCGTCGGCGCGATCGTCCCGTGGAACAACCCGGTGATGATGCTGGTGATGAAGGCGGCCCCCGCCCTTGCGGCGGGCTGCACCGTGGTCGTCAAGCCCGCCGAGCAGACCCCGGCGTCGACGCTGGCCTTCGCGGCGCTCGTCGAGCAGGCCGGATTCCCGGCCGGCGCGCTCAACGTGATCACCGGCCCGGGCCTGCCCGCCGGAAGTGCACTGGCGCGCCACCCGGGCGTCGATCGCGTCTCCTTCACCGGCTCCACCGCGGTCGGCAGCGCGGTGATGAAGGACGCGGCCGAGCATGTCGCGCAGATCAGCCTGGAGCTCGGCGGCAAGTCCGCGAACGTCGTCTTCGCCGACGCGGACCTGGACGCCGCGGCGAACGGGATCGTCGCCGGAGTGTTCGCGTCGAGCGGGCAGATGTGCATCGCCGGCGGGCGTCTGCTGGTCGCCGCGTCGATCCACGACGCGCTCGTCGAGCGGCTGCGCGAGCGCGCCGGCCGGATCGTGCTCGGCGACCAGATGGACCCCGCGTCGGAGATGGGGCCGCTGGTCAGCGAGGAGCAGGTCGAGCGCGTGATGGCGCTGATCGACGCCGCCGAGCAGGACGGCGGCCAGATCGTCACCGGTGGACGCCGGGCGTCCGGTCCGGGCCTGCACGGGTCCTGCTTCGTCGAGCCGACGATCGTGGCCGGCGTCGATCCCGACTCGCGACTCGGGCAGCAGGAGGTGTTCGGGCCGGTGCTGGCGGTGATCCCGTTCCCCGACGGCGACGAGGACGAGGCGATCCGGCTGGCCAACGGCACGCCGCTCGGGCTGGCCTGTGGTGTCTGGACGCGCGACCTGCAGCGTGCGCACCGCATCGCCCGACGGGCTGAAGCGGGCGTCGTGTGGGTCAACTGCTACCGCAACACGTCGCCGAACGTCCCGTTCGGCGGCATCAAGCAGAGCGGCTTCGGGCGCGAGAACGGCGCGGCGGCGGTGCTCGACTACACGGAGGAGAAGGCGGTCTGGATCGAGCTGTCGGGCGCGACCCGCGATCCGTTCTCGATTCCGGCGCCGCCCGCGGAGGACGCGTGACCGCTCCCTCGCGGGCGACGCGTCCGATGCGCGTCGGTGCCGGTGCGGGCTTCGCCGGTGATCGGATCGAGCCGGCGGTCGCGCTCGCAGCCTCGGGAGCAACCGACGTGCTCGTGCTCGAATGCCTGGCTGAGCGGACGATGGTCCACGCGCTGCGGCAACGTCGGGCCGGCGGATCCGCGTTCGACCCGCGACTGCGTCGCCGCTTCGCCCCGTTGCTCCCCGTGTGCGCGAGGACCGGGACCCGGATCGTCACCAACATCGGCGCCGCGGACCCGGTGGGCGCCGCCGAGGCCACGCGGGTGCTGGCCCGGGAGCTCGGCTTGCGGCACCTGCGGATCGCGGCGGTCACCGGTGACGATCTGGCCGGCAGCGAGGACCGGATCGCCTGGGAGGACGGTCCTGCCGTGGGCGATTGGCTGGGGACGCACGCGTACGTCGGGAGCGAAGGCATCGCCGCGGCGCTCGACCAGGGTGCGGACGTGGTGATCGCCGGGCGGGCAGCGGACAGCGCGCTCGCGGCGGGTGGGCTGCGTGCGCTCGTCGGCGACCAGGGTGACCCGCTGGCCGGTGCGCTGGTGGTCGGGCACCTGCTCGAGTGCACCGGGCAGCTGACCGGGGGCAACTACCAGGCCGCGGGCGGATCGCGGCTCTCGCCGGCGGAGCACGCCCGGCTCGGCTATCCGATCGCGACGGTCGGGACGGACGGCAGCGCGGAGCTGTCGCTGCTGCCGGACGCCGCCGGCTGCATCAACCGGGACACGACGACGCTCCAGCTGCTCTACGAGGTCCACGATCCGCGGCGCTACCTCACGCCGGACGCGATCATCGACCTGACCACGGTCACGGTCGAGGAGGTGGGGCGAAACCGCGTCCGCGTGGGCGGTGCGAGCCACCGGGGACGTCCGGAGAACCTCAAGGTGTCGGGATTCGTCGCGCTACCGGGGATGATCAGCGATGTGGAGGTCGGCTTCGGTGGTCCGGGAGCCCTGGAGCGTGCACGGGAGGCGGCCGAGGTGCTCCGGTTGCGCTTCGAGCAGCTCGGTGTGTCGGATCCGACCATCGATCTGGTTGGCGTCGACTCGCTGCTCGGTCCCGCGTCGACGCCGCTGAGGTGCGCGCCTCCCGAGGTCCGGGTGCACGCGTCCGTGGCCTGCGACAACGACGAGCTGGCGCAGGCGGTCGAGGACGAGCTGGTCTGGCTCGCGCTCGCGGGCCCGGCCCACGCGGGAGGGATCCGCATCGAGCGGCGCGATCACGTCGCGGTCGTCGACGGACGGATCGCGCGCGACCAGGTGCGGGAGGAGATCGCGTGGGCACGGTAGCGGTCGGCGACATCGCCTGTGGACGCTCCGGGGACAAGGGCACGACCCTGGACCTGACGCTGGTCGCGGTGGACGCCGCCGCGTACCGATCGCTCGTCGCGGGGCTGCCGGCGGAGGACGTCGCCCGTTGCCTCGGCGTGCCGTCGGCCGAGCGCCACGAGGTCGTCGGCCTGCTGGCGCTCAAGTACGTGCTCGTGGGAGCTCTCGACGCCGGGCCGTGGGCGTCGCGCCGGGCCGGGATGCACTGGCAGAAGGCAGCGATCTCCGCGGTCCTGGGCCTGCGGGTCGGGCACCCGATGGAGACCTCGAGCGAACGCGATGCGACGTCGGACGGATCCGCGCTCGACTAGCCGATCTGACAGTAGTAGCGGTGGCGGCGCCGGTATGAGATGGAAGGCGTACAGCGAGGTAGGGAGAGCAGGAAGATGTTCGATCTTGACGGGCGAGTGGCCATCGTCACCGGCGCCGGACGAGTCCGCGGCCAGGGGGCCGCGAGCGCTGCGCTCCTGGCCCGCTCCGGAGCGTCGGTCGTGCTGGCCGACATCGACCTGGAATCGGCCGAGGCCCGTGCGGAGGAGATCCGCGACGCGGGCGGCAACGCGTTCGCGGTCGAGACCGACGTCCGCGAAGAGCAGCAGGTCGCCGCGATGGTGCAGACGACGGTCGACCGCTTCGGACGGCTCGACGTGCTGCACAGCCAGGCCGCCGACCTCTCCCGGCTGTTCGAGCCGGGTGATCCGGAGATCACCGAGGCGACGGTCGAGCAGTACCGGTCGCTGTTCGACACGATCGTGCTGGGCTCCGTGCTCTGCGCCAAGCACGCGATCCCGGCGATGGTCGCCTCGGGCGGCGGCAGCGTGATCCTGACCAGCTCGACCTCGGGCCAGGTCGGCGAGCTCAACCTGACGCTCTACGGCGCCGCGAAGGCCGCCGTCAACCAGCTCGTGCGGGCGATCTCGACGCAGTGGGGGAAGAGCGGCGTGCGCTGCAACGCGGTGGCACCGGGCCTGATCCTGACGCAGCCGAGCCTGGCGATCGGCGAGGAGGCGCTCGCGGTCTACCAGCGGCACGTCGACACGCCCCATCTGGGTGAGCCGGAGGACATCGCGTCGGTGGTCGCCTTCCTGGCGTCGGATGCCTCCCGCTACGTGTCCGGCCAGGTCCTGGCCGTCGACGGCGGATTCACGTCGCACGCGCCCGGCGTCGCCGAGCAGCGGGAGAGCGGGGCGATCGCCGGGACCCAGGGCACGGCGGCGACGAACTGGACGGCGTGACCGCCCACCGGGCGCGTTGCGTGAACGGGCGTCGCCGTCGCCGCCGGCGCTCCCCGGCGGTCGGGATGCCACCGCCGTCATGATCGATGTTGTTGTTCGGAGAGACCCAGGAGGTCTGTGATGTCAGGACGTTTCGCGGGGAAGGTGGCCGTGATCACCGGAGCGGCCCGGGGCCAGGGTCGGAGTCACGCCCTGCAGCTGGCGGAGGAGGGCGCCGACATCGTGGCGATCGACCTCTGCGGCGAGGTCGAGACGGTCGCGTATCCGCTCTCGACCGTCGAGGACCTGGAGGAGACGGCCCGGCTGGTGCGGGAGCACGGCCGGCGGGTGCTCACGCGGGTCGTCGACGTCCGCGATCACGACGGCATGATCGCGGTCGTCGCGGACGCGGTCGAGGAGCTCGGACGCGTCGACGTGGCGGTTCCGAACGCCGGGATCGCGACCTACGCCGCGGGCACCGAGATCCCGCCGGAGGCCTGGCGCGACATGATCGACATCAACCTGACCGGCGTCTGGCACACGATCAAGGCGGTCGCGCCGCAGATGGTCGCGCAGCGCTCCGGGTCGATCGTGATCGTGAACTCCGCGTCGGGCCTGATCGGGCCGCCGAACCTGGCGCACTACGTCGCCGCCAAGCACGGCGCGATCGGCCTCATGCGCTCGTTCGCGAACGAGCTCGGGCCGCACATGGTGCGCGTCAACAGCGTCTGCCCGACCCAGGTCGACACGCCGATGATCATGCACGACGAGATCTACCGGATGTTCCGCCCGGACCTGGAGGCGCCGACGAAGGAGGACATCGTCGAGGTCTCCACGAACATGAACCTGCTGCCGGTCCCCTGGGTGGAGCCGCAGGACGTCTCCAAGGCGGTGGCGTTCCTGGCCTCCGACGACGCGCGCTACATCACGGGCGTCGCGCTCAGCGTCGACGCGGGAATCGCGATCAAGGTCTCGCTGACCTGAAGCCCGCGCCGGGACCCGGCCGGACGCCGCCGTTCTCCTCGAGCGGGGGCGTCCGGTGGCCCCGGATCGGCGGTTCGTCGGCCTCGGCGAAGCTCGTGCCCGCGCTCAGGCGCTCGTGGGCGTCGACATCGGCACTGAGGTCGACGAGCGACGCACGGAAGAGCGACAGGGCGTCCTGGCCGAGGACGAGCATGAACGGAGGGGCCGGGCACGCCACGACCTCGATGAGGGCCTGAGCGGCTCTTGCCGGGTCCCCGGGTTGGGTGCCGTCGGAGGGGTCGAGCTCCTTGCGACGCTGACCCGCGGTATCGCGGTAGTCGGTGATCGGACGGGCGGATTGGGTCAGGGACCGGCCCGAGAAGTCCGTCCGAAAGGCCCCGGGCTCGACGACCAGCACCTTGATGCCGAGCGGCCCGACCTCCTTGCGCAGCGATCCGGTCATGGCCTCCAGGGCGGCCTTGGAGGCTGCGTAGTAGCCGGACCCGGGCGGAGAGGCCCGCGCACCGATCGACGAGATGTTCACGATCGTGCCGGACCTCCGGGCGCGCATGCCGGGAAGCACCGCCTTGATCATCCCGACGGCGCCGAAGAAGTTGGTGGAGAACAGCCGATGCAGCTCGTCCCACTCGCCTTCCTCGACGGCGGCGCGGTAGCCGTATCCGGCGTTGTTGACGAGAACGTCGATCGAGCCGAACCGCTCGTGCGCGGCGCTCACCGCGCCGGCGATCTGAGCGGGATCGGTGACGTCGAGCGCGAGCGCGAGCGCCGAGCCGGGGTGCAGATCGGCGAGATCCTGCACCTGGGACGCGTCGCGGGCCGTGGCGACGACGTTGTCGCCACTCCGCAGGACCGCTTCGGCGAACGCTCGTCCGAGTCCGGACGAGCATCCGGTGATCAACCACGTAGGCATGAACGCCCCTTCATCTGATGGTCAGCCGCCGACCGCGAACAGCAGGCTATGCGACCCGGGGCGGCGACTTCGTGGATCTGCAGGCTATGCGACCCGGGGCGGCGACTTCGTGGATCTCGTCGGCTAGAGCACCAGTACCGGCCAGAGGGTGAGCGTCATCAGCTCGCGTTGCACGAACGGCAGCTCCTCCAGCTGCTGGCGCGCCTCGTCCTCGGAGGCGGCGGAGTAGGTGAGGAAGGCACCGGTGCCGTCCGATCGCTGGAAGAGCGATGTGATCCGTCCCTGCTCGCGCAGCATCGCGACGTGCCGCTTCTCGTCTTCCAGATACGCCTGGTAGTCGGCGTTCGGGACGAAGCGTGCGTCCACCATGAAGTCCATCTGCTCTCCCCGGTCTGCGGTCGTTCGGATGCCTCCGACCCGCTCTGGCCCGGAGGATGCCCCGAGGCTACGTGCCGTGACCGGGGCTGCCTCCTGGCGTTTCCGCCAGGGTCGGCAGGCCCCGCGCGGCGCCGGTCGCGGACGCCGGTATCGACTGACTCTTCTGTCAGTGCCGGTTGCCGGAACGGGCCCGGAGGATGCGCCTACGCATTCAGCAACAGGGAGAATCACATGGGCAGTGCTGTTTCATCGAGGCGCTTGAAGCGTCTCTCCGCGGCGGTCTCCGCGGTGGCCGTGGCCATCGTGCTCGCCGCGTGCGGGGGCGACGACGAGCCCACGACGACCGCCGCTGCCGGCGGAGCGTCGGAGGGCGGAAGCGCGAAGGGCATGACGATCGGTCTGATCCCGAGCACGCTGCAGTCTGAGCTGCTGCAGGGGTACGTCGGCTACATGGAGAAGGCGTGCGAGCCGATCGACTGCACGGTCGACGTGCGCGATCCCGCGGGCGATCCGTCCAAGATGGCGCAGGCGATGCAGGCCCTGATCGCCAAGAAGGTCGACGCGATCGCGCTGATGGCCGTACCGGCCGGACCGATCCAGCAGCAGCTCCCCGAGGCGAAGGCCGCGGGGATCCCGGTCGTCGCGCTGGCCTTCGCCGGCGACGAGGAGAGCATGGCGCAGTTCGACTTCACGGTCGCTGACGACACGCCGGGCCTGGCCAAGGTGCTGGCGGACTGGATCGTGGAGAACCGCCCGGACATCCCCGTGGTCGGGGCGCGCGTGTCCGCGGACTCGACCGGAGACTCGTTCACGATGGGCGCGCAGGCGGCCCTGAAGGAGCAGGGCGTCGAGTTCAAGGACCTCAAGGACAACGACTTGGCCGACATCGTCAACTCGATGGTCAAGAACACCACGACGCAGCTGCAGCAGAACCCGGGTCCGCTGACGCTCGTCCATCACGCGGACTTCGCGCCGACCGTGCTGCAGCCGGTGCTCGACCGGCAGGGCCGCGACGACGTGCTGATCGCCACGCAGTACCTGACGCCCGCCTCCGCCAAGCTGATGAGCGATGGTGGCAACTACGCGCTGGCGTCGACGAACGCCTTCGTGCACGTCTTCGAGTTCTACGACCGGCTGCTGCGCTGGAAGGCGGGCGGCGAGGAGCTCGACCGGAGCAACGTGGTGGAGAACGACGAGACGGTCGTGATCACCAAGGACAACCTGCCGGAGAGCGGCGAGCCGTTCCCGTTCGCCCCGGCGCTGGAGGAGCAGGCCGCCGAGTGGCGTGAGAAGTACGACCTCGACTAGTCGCGGTCGACGGTAGGTGTCGGTGCCGCTCGTTCCCGCGGGAGCGAGCTGGGCTCCGGCGGAGGTCTCGGGACCGTGGTGCGATCGACGCGCCGCGGTCCCTCGTGCGTTTCGGGGCTGTCACCGGGACCGCCCCGACTGACTTTTCTGTCAGTCGTACGGCCACGGACGCTGGGTGATGCTCAGGTTCGTATTCACGGAGCCGGCCTGCGAGGCTGCGCCGATCATCGAGGTCGAGGGAGAAACGCTATGAGTTTGCGGTTCGGAGTGCAGATCTTTCCGTACCACCGGGTGGACCGGAACCCGACGGTGCAGTTCGAGGAGGATCTCGAGCTGATCCGGCATCTCGACCGCCTGGGCTACGACGAGGTCTGGGTCGGCGAGCACCACTCGTCGGGCTGGCAGAACATCAGCGCGCCGGAGCTGCTGATCGCCGCCGCGGCGCAGCAGACCACGCACCTCCGGTTCGGCACCGGCGTCAGCTCGTTGCCGTACCACCACCCGTTCCAGCTGCTGGACCGGATCATCCTGCTCGACCACCTGGTCAAGGGACGGTTCATCTGGGGCGTCGGGGCGGGGTCGCTCGCGCTCGACGCGCGGATGATCGGCGTCGAGCCGCTCGAGCAGCGTCGGATGACCGAGGAGGCGCTGGAGGCGATCGTCGCGCTGCTCCGCTTCGACGGCAAGGTGACCCGCAAGACCGACTGGTTCGAGCTCGTCGAGGCCGAGCTGCACCTGCGTCCGTACAACGGCGAGCTCGACATCCGCGTCGCGTCGCAGCGCTCGCCGTCGGGGCCGCTGCTGGCGGGGCGCTTCGGGACCGGCCTGCACCAGTTCGGCGTGATGGGCACCGACGGCGACAACCCGCTGAAGACGACCTGGGGCATCGCCGAGGAGTCCGCGGCGAAGCACGGAACCACCGTCTCCCGCGACCGCTGGTCGGCGCTGCACATGATGCACATCGCTGAAACCGAGGAGCAGGCCCGGGAGGAGGCCCGCTGGGGGCTCGAGGCGTTCGCGCGCTACATGACGGGGATCCTCCCCCTGTCCAGCGTCGACCCGTCCGACCACGACGCCCTCGTCGACGACATGAACTCGGGGGCGTTCGTGATCGGCACGCCCCAGATGGCGATCGAGCGGATCGAGAAGATCGTCGAGATGTCCGGTGGCCTCGGCGCGATCCTGATCGGCAACACGGAGATCGGTTCCCCGGAGGCCACGAAGAAGAGCTTCCAGCTGATCGCCGACCACGTGATCCCGCACTTCAACGACCAGCTCGGTCCGCGGCAGAACAGCGTCGACACGCTGAACGCCTTCGGCCGCTCCGGTGAGAAGCTGCTGGCCGCGCACGAGAAGGCCCGTCAGCAGTACGAGGCTTCCAAGGCCTGACGCGCCGGGGCTCGGGCGGACGCTTCCGCCCGAGACTCCTCCTCCGCCGTTCGCCGACCGCGCCGCCGCGCGGGCGTCGAGCGGCCTCCCTCCGCGGTGCCGCGACCCTTCCGGGTTCGCGCCGACCGCACCTGCCGTCGCGCCGACCGCACGAGGTCGCGCGGTCGCCGCCGCACTGACGGATGCGCTAGTAGGCGCCGGGTTGTGCGTGCGGTCACATAGGCGTACGGCCAACCGCCGTGATCCGGGCCGCGAGGCCGAACGACGAGGTACCGATGAGCGACACGATCGATTCGCAGCCTGGCCCCGACGGCCAGGACCCCGACGGCGCCGGCCGCCCGCAAGGTTCGGGCCGGCTGGGCAACGCCGATGCCCGCGCCCTGGCCACACGGACGCGCATGACCTGGCGGCAGCTGCTGCTGATCGGGACCTTCGTCGTCATGCTGGTCGCCTTCGCGGCGGCCAGCCCCGACCAGTTCGCGACCTGGCAGAACGTCCGCAACGGCCTCAACGACCTGACGGTGCTGGCGCTGCTCGCCATGGCCGTCACGGTGGTCCTCTACTTCGGCCAGTTCGACCTCGCTGCGCCGGCCGTCGCGTCGCTGGCGGTGGTGGTCGTGGGGGTGCTCACCACCACCGCGGGGATGGGCTCCGGGGTCCTGCTGATCGTCGCCGTGCTGGTCACCGTGCTGATCGGCACGTCGTTGGGAACCGCGAGCGGGCTCGGCGTGGCCTACGGCAGCGCGTCGTCGTTCGTCGTCACGCTGGCGGTCTCGTCCGTCGCCTACGGCCTGGAGCTGCTCGTCCAGAGTCAGATCGGCTCGGGCGCCACCAGCATCTCGCGGCCCTCGTTGCCGTCGCCGCTGCTGGGGCTCACCGACACGCGGATCGCCGGACTCGAGTTGACGGTCTTCCTGACCGCGTTGATCGCGGTCGGGCTGTGGTTCCTGATGACCCGGAGCGTCTACGGGCGCAACGCCCAGGCGATCGGCGGCAACGAGGACGCCGCGCGTCTGGCGGGGGTGCCGGTCGAGCGGATCAAGTGGATGGGCTTCGCGCTCGGCGGCACGCTGGCGGCCCTGGCCGGGTTGGCGCTCGCCGCGCGTAGCGGCTACTTCAGCAACTCGACCACCGCGTTCCTCCTGCCGGCGTACGCGGCCGCGTTCTTCGGGGCGGCTGCGGTCGGGCGTCGCGGGTTCTCGATCCCGGCGACCCTCTTCGGGGTGTTCTACCTGCAGACGCTCTCCAACGGCCTGCAGGCCCTCAACCAGCCGGTGTGGATGATCAGCGTCGTCCAGGGGCTGGTGCTGTTCGCGACCGTCATGTTGGCCCGGGGGAGGACGCTGTGAGCGTCGACGGCGCCGCCCCGACGTTGCTCCGCGCCGACGGGGTCGTGAAGCGCTTCGGTGGCGTGACCGCGGTCGAGAGCGGCAGCCTCGAGGTCCGGGCGGGGGAGCTCAAGGGGTTGGTGGGTCCCAACGGCTGCGGGAAGTCGACCCTGCTCAACGTGATTGCGGGACGGATCGCGCCGGACGCCGGCGAGGTCACGATCGGCGGTGAACCGATCCACTTCGGGAAGTTCCGCGCCGTCCAGGGCCAGGGCATCGTCCTGGTGCCCCAGGAGCTGGCGCTCGCCCCCGAGGACCGGGTATGGGAGGCGTGCGTGCTGGGCGCCGAGCCCGCACGCGGCGGGCTGGTCGACCGCCGCGCCGCGCGGCGCCGGGTGCAGGCCGTGCTCGACGTGCTCGAGCACGACCTCGACCTGGACGCGCCGACCCATACGCTGAGTCCCGTCGACCAACGTCTGCTGACGATCGTCCGCGGCGCGGCACGACCGGACGTGCGCCTGCTGATCTTCGATGAGCCGACCGCTGGGCTGCCGCACCACGAGGCGGTGAAGGTGCTGCGGGTCCTGCAACGGCTGACCAACGAGCAGCGGTCGCTGATCCTGGTCTCGCACCACATCGACGAGGTCGTCGCCGCGTGCGACTCCGTGTCCGTGATGCGCGACGGCCGCACCGTCCGCGAGCTGCGGGGGGCGGACGTCGAGCGCGACACGATCGTCGGGCTGCTCGTGAACGGCGTTGACGTCAATGCCGGCGTGGATCGCGGAGACGCGTCGCCGCCGGCCGACGACCCGGTGCTGACGATGGATCGCGTGGAGGGCCGCCACCTGCGCGGCCCGAGCCTGACCGTGCACCGCGGCGAGATCGTCGGGGTCGTCGGGCTGCTGGCGTCGGGTGCCGACGAGCTGATCGCGATGGCGATCGGGGCCGAGCATCCGACCGCCGGCGCGGTTCGGGTCGGAGGCGGCCAGGTGGCTCCGCGCGATCCCCACCGCGCATTGCGGGCGGGGGTGGGCTTCGTCTCCGGGCAGCGGACGCGGATGGTGATCGACGGCCTGACGGTCGGCGAGCACGTCGCGCTCCCGAGCCTGGAGCGGTTCGCGACCGCCGGCATCGTGTCGGGACGTCGCGAGCGCCGCTGGGCGCGCGAGCAGATCGACGCGCTGGACGTCCGTGGTGCTCCCGGCGCGCCGATGCGCTCGCTGTCCGGGGGTCACCAGCAGCGTGCGCTGTTCGCCCGTTGGCTCGACGCCGACGTCGACCTGCTCGTCGTCGACCAGCCGACGGTCGGCGTCGACCTCGTCGGTCGCGCCTACATCCTGCGGGCGATGCGGTCGCTGGCCGACGGCCGGGCGTTGCTGGTGGCGGGTGAGCCGGAGGAGCTGGTGGCGGTCTGCGACCGGGTGCTCTGCCTGCAGCGTGGGAAGATCGTCGCGACCCTGACCGGGAGCGACGTCCTGGAGCGCAACATCCTGAGTGCCATCACGTAGGGTCGGTCGGGGCCGACGGCGCCACGCGGACGGCACCCGGGCCGGCAGAGAGAGGAACCATGAGGATCGGAATCGTCGACGACCACGAGATCGTGCGCGAGGGACTCAAGACGGTGCTCGCCTCCGAGCCCGGGATCGAAGTCGTGGGCGTGGCCGCCAGCGGACGCGAGGCGATCACGCTGGCCAAGCGCGCGCTCCCGGACCTGATGCTGGTCGACTTCCGCCTGCCGGATACGACCGGCGACGTGCTTTGCCGGACCTTGCGCAAGGCGTTCCCGAGCACCGCGGTGATGATCCTGACCACCTATCTCAACGAGGACGTCGTGCAGCGCTCGATCGACGCCGGGGCGGCGGCGTACGTCACGAAGGCGGCCGGGTCGGAGGAGCTGCTCGCCACGGTGCGCGAGTTGCGCGAGTCGCGGACGGGGCCGCTGGCGGCGGGGGCCGGTGCGTCCGCGGTGGTCAAGCGGATGTACGACGCCTCGGTCCGGTCCGGCACGGAGCGGCCGATCACGCCCCAGCAGGAGCGTGTCCTCGAGCTGGTGATGGAGGGTTTGACGTACGGCACGATCAGCCGTCGGCTGCACATCTCGGAGTCGACCGTGCGGTTCCACGTGCAGAGCCTCAAGGACCGCCTGGGGGTGCGCACGAAGGCCGAGCTGATCGCGACGGCGATCCGCTTGGCCCTGGTGGTGTCCGACGACGACGAAGCGCCGCAATGACGGTTCGGCGGTCGACGTGAGTGGTCCGGCAACGACGCTTGCGGCGTCCGCGGTCCGCCTGCTCGACTGCCGCGCGGTGATCGTGACGGGGACGGGTGGCGCCGTGATCGCCGTGGCCGGAGCGGTGACCGCGGCGGAGCGGGCGGCGGCGGTCGCCCGCGCGGCGGATCCGGGGGATCGCGTCGTGATGACGGACGGCGCGTGGGTGGCGGCCGTGGCCCGGGGCGACGACCGCCCGTTGGGCGTGCTCCACGTCTCCGCCGCGGCGGAGACCGCCGCCGACCCGCGCCGGCGGCAGCTCCTGCTGGTGCTCGCGGAGTACCTCGCCGACACGCTCGATCCGGCACGACTCGACGGCGTCGGGAGCCCGCCGTTCGCGTGGGGCACCGCGGTGCGGGCGGTCGCCGACCTCGGCGTCAACGCGACCTCGTACGAGGCGTTGATCGGGGGCCTGACCGCTGCGGTCGCGCCGCTCGTGGGTGCGTGCCGGCTCGGCGTCGGCCTCTGGCACGAGGACCGCGAGTACCTGCGCCTGCTGCCGGGCTCGTACTCGGCGACCGCGGCTTCCACGGACTCGGCCCAGATCTCCGCGTCCGACCCGCGTAGCGGCGCTGCGCGGGTTCACCGGACCGGGCGCGCGCGGATCGCCAACGATCCGCGCGCCGACATCCCCTTCTACGGGGAGTGGCTCGTCGACATGGGGATCGAGCGGCTCGTCACGGTGCCGCTGACCGTTGGTCCGTCCGCGCTCGGGGTGCTGCACGTCGGCAACAAGCTGTCGCCGTTCGACGCTGCCGACGCGCGCGTCATGCGGCGGATGGTGCCGATGGTGGGCAGCGCCGTGACCCAGGTCCGGGACCGGCTGGAGCTCTCGCGCCGCGGCAGCATGGCGGACGTGCTCAACCGGGTGGCCGCGTCGGTGGCTCAGGGCGCGCGGGTCGACGGCGCTGAGCCCGAGCTGCTGCAGCGCTTCTGCCGGGCGCTCGACGCATCGATGCTGGCCCTGACCTTCCACGACGGCACGCCTGCGGTGCGGATCCGCACGGCCCCGCTGCCGCGCGCGCTGGAGGATCGCTTCCTGACCGTCAACGAGGAGATCCGCGGCGAGGCGCGAGCCGAGCTGGCGCGGCCGTCGGTGCTGGGAGGATTGGGCTGGGCCAGCCTCCACGTCCCGGTGGTGCTCGACGGACGCGAGGCGGCCCGGCTCTCGCTGCTGCGTCTTCCGTGCGAGCCGTTCTCCGACAGCGAGCGATCGGCGATCGTGCGGCTCGCCGAGCTGATGTCGTTGGCCCAGGCGACCGAGCGCTACCAGCACCAACGCGCGGAGGCCGAGCGGATGCGCGAGCGTCAGCGGATCGCCGACGACCTGCACGACCACGTGGCGCAGCTGCTGTTCGCAGGGCACCTGATGCTCGACACGGTTCTCAACGACCTCCAGGCGGACGACGCCGTCTCGGCCTCGGTGCGGCGGGCGCGTGACCTGATGGCACGGAGCCAGGTGTCGATCCGCGAGGTCATCAACCACGTGTCGGTGGACCACGTCTCCGCGGGGCTCGTCGAGCGTCTGCGGGCGACGGTCCGGGCGGTTGGGGAGGAGTTCCAGATCTCGGTCGAGCTCGAGATCGACGACCCGGACGCGCCCGAGCTGGAGGTGCTCGAGGACGCGGAGCTCGACGCGTTGCTGCGCGGCACGCGAGAGGGCGTGGTCAACGCGGCGAAGCACGCGGGCTCCAGTGCGATCGACGTCTCCGCGTCCGTGACCGAGGCGGGCGCGGTGGTGATCACGGTGCGCGATACGGGTCCGGCCCGGCGTCCCGGGCGGTCCGAGACCGTCGACGGGGGCACCGACGTACCGACCTCCGGGTACGGGATCGCGGCGGTCCGCCGGCACCTGGCGGAGGTCGGTGCGACCCTCAGCGTCGAGCGTGGCCGCCCGGCCGGAACGGTGTTCCGGATCGCGCTGCCCCAGCGAGCGCGGGTCCGTGAACCCTGACGGGCCGGTGCCCTAGCGAATCTGTCAGTGCCCGGGCGACCTGCCGCCAGTCAAGGTCGGTGCATGGCTGCAACGGGCGCGGAAGCGCAGACCGGACACCCCCGGACGGACCCGGTGGAACTCGACGTCGTGGTGGTGGGGGCAGGCTTCGCCGGGCTCCACCTGCTGCGCGAACTCCGCGATGCAGGCTTCTCGGTGCAGGTCATCGAGGCCGGCACCGGAGTCGGGGGGACCTGGTTCTGGAATCGCTACCCGGGGGCGCGCTGCGACGTCGAGAGCATCGACTACTCGTACTCGTTCTCCGAGGAGTTGCAGCAGGAGTGGGACTGGACCGAGCGCTACGCGGCCCAGCCCGAGCTGCTGCGGTACCTCGATCACGTGGCGGACCGCTTCGACCTGCGCCGCGACATCCACCTGAGCACCCGCGTCCGGTCGGCGGTTCTCGGTGACGCCGGGTGGGAGCTCGAGACCACCGACGGTCGGCGCTTCCACGCGACCTACTGCGTGATGGCGACCGGACCGCTGTCGTCCGTCAAGCGCCCGGACTTCCCGGGGCTGGACGACTTCCGCGGCGAGTGGCACCACACGGCGCGGTGGCCGGAGGGCGGGGTCGACTTCACCGGGCGGCGAGTTGCGGTGGTCGGTACGGGGTCGACCGGAATCCAGGCGATTCCGGTGATCGCCGAGGAGGCCGAGCAGCTCTTCGTGCTGCAACGGACGCCGAACTTCAGCGTGCCGGCCCGCAACCACCCGTTGGCGGCCGAGCAGCTCGCCGCCGTCAAGGCGCAGTACGCCGCGCGTCGGGCCCTTGCGCGTCGGGCGCCGTCCGGGGTGCCGAGCGAGGGCGTGCTCGCGCCGGGAACGGACGTGCCCCTCGCCGAGCGGCTCGAGGCGTACGAGCGAGGCTGGCAGCGCGGCGGCGCGTCGGCGGTCCTGCGGACCTACTCGGACATGATGACCGAGCCGGAGGTCAACGAGTCGATGGCCGAGTTCGTCCGCGGCAAGATCCGGGCGACGGTGGAGGACCCGGAGGTGGCCGAGCGGTTGCTTCCGCGGGGCTTCCCGATCGGGGCCAAGCGGCTCTGCGTCGACAGCAACTACTACGAGACCTTCAACCGGTCCAACGTGACGCTCGTCGACGTGCGCGAGGCGCCGATCGAGCGGATCACCGAGAACGGCATCCGGCTGGCCGACGGACGCGAGATCGAGGTCGACGTGATCGTCTTCGCGATCGGGTTCGACGCGATCACCGGCGCGCTCGGCGAGCTCGACGTCCGCGGCCGCGACGGCCTGGAGCTCGCCGCCAAGTGGCGCTCGTCGCCCCAGGCGTTCCTCGGTCTGGCGGTCGCCGGCTTCCCCAACCTGTTCCTGGTGAACGGCCCGGGCAGCCCGGCGGTGCTCGGCAACGTCGTCACCTTCATCGAGCACCACGTGCGGTGGATCACCGCCTGCCTCCAGGAGCTGAGGAGGCGCGGGTTCGCCCGGATCGAGGCCGACGCGCAGGCGGAGGACGCCTGGGTGGCGCACGTCGATGAGGTCGCGCACGCGACGCTGTACCCGAAGGCCCGTTCGTGGTTCACCGGCGAGAACGTGGAGGGCAAGAAGGTGCGGTTCCTGCCGTTCGCCGGAGGGTTCGAGCGGTACGCCGCGGAGTGCGAGGCGTTCGTCGCGGCGGACTACGAGGGCTTTGCGATCGACGAGGACGGTGCCGAGCGTCGAAGCAACGCGACGATCGAGGCGCGGTAGCCGATGACCGGCGAGGCAGTGCGGTACATCGTCGACGAGCGGACGGCGACGGTCGCCGACGCCCTGCGGGCCCGCGCGGAGCTGACACCGGACGCGACGTTCGTCACGTTCGCGGGGACGACGCTGAGCTTCGCGGAGATGGTCGACCGGGCGGAGCGGGCCGCCGGCGCGCTCGGAGCGCTCGGGCTCTCGCCGGGCGACCGGGTGGCGACGGTGCTGCCCAACAGCCTGGAGCTGCTCGACGTCTGGATGGGCGCGGCGGTGGGCGGGTTCGTCCTGGTACCGGTCAACATCGGACTGAAGGGCGACGGCCTGCGGTACGTGCTGGAGCACTCGGAGGCCAAGGCGGTGGTGGTCGATGGCCCGCTGCGGGAGACGCTGGAGGCCGCGCTGCCGGCCGGCGTCGGACCGCGGGTGCGGCTGGTGCGCGATCCGTCGGCTCCCGTCGATCGGCGCGCGGCAGAGGTGCTGGCCGCCGGGCCGGCCTGGCGGGGGCCGGGCGCGACCGGTGAGGGGCTGGCGACGGTGCTCTACACGTCGGGCACGACCGGGCTGCCGAAGGGCGTGATGAACGGGCACCGGCCGTACCTGACGGCTGGCGTCGAGTTCGCCCGCGAGTTCGTGCGCGTGCGGGCGGACGACGTGCTCTACACCAGCCTGCCGCTGTTCCACGTCAACGCGCAGATGCTCTCGGTGATGGGGGCGATCGTCTCCGGCCGGCCGCTGGTGCTCGCGCCGCGGTTCTCCGCGTCGGGGTTCATGGACGACGTCCGGGCGCACGGGGCAACGGTCTTCAACTACATCGGCGCGATGCTGACGATGCTGCACAAGCAGCCGCCGCGCGCGGACGACGCGGTCAGCGGGTTGCGGCTGGCGGTCGGTGGCGCGGCGCCGGTGGAGCTGTGGCGGGCGTTCGAGGCGCGCTTCGGGCTGGAGATCCTCGAGATCTACGGGCTGACCGAGACGGCCTGCTTCTGCCTGGGGTCGCCGCCGGATGCGATCAAGCCGGGCAAGCTCGGCCGGCCGGTGTCGTGGGCCGACGTGGAGGTCCAGCGGGAGGACGGCAGCCGTGCCGCGGACGGCGAGCCGGGCGAGATCGCGGTGCGGGCCCGCCGCGACGGCGTGCTGTTCGACGGGTACCTGAAGAACCCCGAGGCGACCACGGACGCGTTCCGGGACGGCTGGTTCCGGACGGGCGACCGCGGACGCCAGGACGAGGACGGCTACCTCGTGTTCCTCGACCGGTTGAAGGACGTGATCCGTCGCCGCGGCGAGAACATCTCCTCCTACGAGGTCGAGCGGGCGATCAACCTGCATCCGGACGTCGCCGAGAGCGCGGCGATCGGCGTCCCGTCGGAGCTCGGCGAGGAGGACGTGATGATCGTCGTGGTGGCCCGTCCCGGGGCGACGATCGATCCGCCCGCTCTGCGGGCGCACGCGGCCGAGCAGTTGGCCCCCTTCCAGGTCCCGCGGTACGTGCTGGTCCGCGACGCCCTGCCGAAGACCGCGACCCAGCGCGTCCAGAAGTTCGCACTGCGCGCCGAGGGCCCCGCCGGTGCGTGGGACGCGGAGGCGGACGCGGGGCCTTAGACGTCGTCTCAGGCGGGCCCGGACGCGCACGCGGCGATCGTGGCGGTACCGCCCGGTACCGCCGAGGCCGCGCACTGGTACGGTCTAGTACCGGCGACGGAGCACCGTCGCGCCCGCCAGCCCAGGAGCCCGCATGTCGCAGTCGAGTCAGCCGCCGATCGAGGGGATCGGCTTCACCGTCCCGCCCGAGCTGCGCGACGTGCTGGAGCGGATCCGGACGTTCGTCAACGAGGACGCGCTGCCGGCCGAGGCCGAGATCGCGGACATGAACGAGATCACCGGCTCGTGGCACGTCGTCGAGCGACTGCGCGACAAGGCCCGCGAGCGCGGGATCTACGCCCCGGCGCTGCCCGAGGAGTGGGGCGGCCTGGGCATCGGCGTGCTCGGCATGTCGCTGATCTCGCAGGAGTGCGGCGTGACCCCGCTGGCCTCGCTCGGGCTCAACGCGATGGCCCCCGACGAGGGCAACATGCACACGCTGATCATGGCCGGCAACGACGCGCAGAAGGAGCGCTGGCTGCGGCCGCTGGCCGAGGGCAAGATCCGCTCGTGCTTCGCGATGACCGAGCCGGACGTCGCCTCGTCCGATCCGACCAACCTGGCGACCACCGCCGTCCGCGACGGCGACGAGTGGGTGCTCAACGGCCGCAAGTGGTTCATCACCGGCGCGATCGGCGCCTCGATCGCGATCGTCGTCGCCAAGACCGGGAACGCCACCCCCGCCTCCCACCGCGACTACTCGCTGATCCTGGTCCCGACCGACACCCCCGGCTGGGAGGTTGTCCGCGACCCCGGCCTGATCGGCGCGCACATGGTCGGCGGTCACCCCGAGATCCGCCTGACCGACGTCCGCGTCCCGGTCGAGAACCTGCTGGGGAAGGAGGGCGAGGGCTTCGTGATCGCCCAGAAGCGGCTGGCCGGCGGCCGGCTGGCCCACGCGATGCGCTGGATCGGCGTGGCCCAGCGGGCGATCGACCTGACGACCCAGCGGCTGGAGGAGCGCGAGGCGTTCGGCGTCCCGCTCGCCAGCCACCAGTCGATGCAGTGGTTCCTGGCCGACTCGGCGATCGACCTCTACGCCTCGCGGATGATGGTCCTCAACGCGGCGTGGAAGGTCGAGCACGGGATCGAGCACCGGCAGGAGGTGGCGATGGTCAAGACCTTCGTCGCCGAGGCGTTCGGCCGGATCCTCGACCGCTGCGTCCAGGTCTTCGGGTCGCACGGCGTCGCGACCGACCTGCCGATCGGCCAGTGGTACACCGACGCGCGCGCCGCCCGGATCTACGACGGGGCCAGTGAGGTGCACCGCATGACGATCGCCCGGACGATGCTGCGCGCCACCCGCAAGGGCGAGTCGACCGCCGCCGCCTGCGGGGCGATCTGGTGAGCGCTCCCCCCGGCATCGACGTCGCCCGCGTCTCGGACTGGCTGACCGGCGTCCTGCCGGGGGCCGCTCCGCCGTTCACCTTCACGCGGATCGGCGACGGCCGCTCCAACCTGACGTTCCGGGTCGAGGACGCGTCCGCCGGCGCCTGGATCGTGCGTCGTCCGCCGCTCGGCACGCTGCTGCGCGGCGCGCACGACATGGCCCGCGAGCACCGGTTGCTGGCGGCACTGCACCCCGCCGGCGTGCGGGTTCCGGAGCCGTACGGGCTGTGCGAGGACGACGCCGTCACCGGCGCGCCGTTCTACGCGATGGAGCTGGCGGCCGGGCACGTGATCACCGACGTCGGCGACCTCGATGCGCTGCCGATGGCCGCGCGCGCCCGCGCGGCGGAGTCGCTGGTCGACGCGCTGGTCGAGCTGCACGCGGTCGACGTCGACGCGGTCGGCCTGGGCGACCTGGCCCGCCACCACGGCTACGGCGAGCGCCAGCTGAAGGGCTGGTGGCGGCAGTGGGAGGCGTCGAAGACGCGCGAGATCCCGGCGATCGAGCGGGTCCGGGACCGGCTGGCCGCGTCGGTCCCCGAGCAGCGCCGGGTGGCGGTCGTCCACGGCGACTACAAGCTGGAGAACGTGGTCGTCGGCGACGACGGCGAGGTCCGGGCGATCCTCGACTGGGAGCTGTGCACGCTCGGCGACCCGATCGCCGACCTCGGCACCCTGCTGACCTACTGGATCGAGCCGCCTGATCCGCTCGGCTGGGCGCTCAACGGCGGCGAGTCACCCACCCGCGCCGACGGCTTCCCGACCCGCGCGGCACTGGCGGAGCGCTACGCCGCCGCCACCGGCGACCCGCTCGACGGCCTGCCGTTCTACGAGGCCCAGGGCTGCTGGAAGCTGGCGATCATCGTCCAGGGCGTCGTCCGGCGGTTCCGCGACAACCCGGCCAACGCCAACGTCGATCCGGATCGGCTCGACCCGGTGATCGACGAGCTCGCGGCGCGGGCGGAGGCGGTGCTCGACCGCGGCCGCTGACCCGATCCCGCCCCGCTGATCGGCCACCCCGGGTGTCCCCGCCGCGCGAGCGGGTATCCGGGACGCATGCGCGTCAACGAGCTGACCTCCGCCCGTCTCCGAGAGCTGGCCGACCTGCGCCCCGAGCGCGGCAAGGTGCTGTCGCTGTTCGTCGACCTCGACCCGGTCCGGTTCGCGGACCCGGCGGCGCGATCGTCGTCGTTCGGGTCGCTGCACCACGAGGCCGAGCGCGCGGTCGAACGCACCGACGGGCTCGACCACGACGAGCGCGGCTGGCTGCGCGAGGACGTCGGACGGGTCAAGGACCTGCTCGACCCGGCGGCGGTGCCGGCCGACGGGGCGGGCAGCCTGGCGATCTTCGCCTGCCGGCCGGCGGAGCTGTTCGAGGTGATCCGGCTGCCCGAGTCGGTCGAGCAGCAGGTCCACCTGGGGGACGAGCCGTTCGTCGCTCCGCTGGCAGCGGTCGGCGTCGACGAGCGGTGGGGCGTGCTGCTGGTCGACAAGCGGGTCGCGCGGATCTTCGCCGGGCCGCCCGCCGCCGCGGTCGAGGCCCTCGCGATCGACGACGAGACCCACGGTCGCCACCAGCGCGGCGGCTGGTCGCAGGCCCGCTACCAGCGGTCGATCGACGAGGAGGTCTCCGACCACCTGCGGCACGTCGCCGACGACCTCTTCCGGATGCACGAGCGCCGGGCCTTCGACCACCTGCTGCTGGCCGGCCCGGTCGAGGCGACGGCGGAGATGGAGCACCGGCTGCACGGCGACCTCCAGCGACGGCTGCGGGGTCGCTTCGAGATCGACGTCCAGAGCGCGACCGACGAGCAGGTGCGGACGGCGGCGGCGCGGTTCGTGGAGGAGCAGCGCGATGCGGTGGAGGCCGGGCTGCTCGACGAGCTGGCCGGGGCGCAGGGGACCGGGCTCGCGGTCGCCGGGTTGGCGGCGGTGCTCGAGGCGCTGGTCCAGGCGCGCGTCCGCACGCTGATGCTGACGCCGCGCCACGAGCGTCTGGGCGAGGCCCGCTGCTGCCCGTCGTGCGACTGGCTCGGCGCGGACGGCGCCGACCGCTGCCCGGTCGACGACCACGAGCTGCGTGCGGTCGACGCGGCGGAGCTGGTCACCACCCGGGCGCTGGCCCAGGACGCTGAGGTGGTGGTCTTCCGGGCGCCCGAGTCGCTGGCGGAGCACCAGGACGTGGCGGCCATCCTGCGGTTCTAGCCGCGGTGGCGACCGCGTGCGATCGGGGCCGTCGGCGGGCCCGGATCGCACACGGTCCCGCTAGCGTCGGTCGCGGGTCAGCCCCAGTGCGGCGTCGATCGGCGTCCCGCCCAGCTTGGGCGGCGCGCTGACGTACCGGGGCGGGGTCTCCGACAGCCGGAGCGGGTTGCGGACGGTACGGACCGGGCGGCCGACCTCGTCGTCGACGGTGACGAGCGGCTCCAGGCCCAGCTGCTCGGCCAGCGCGATCGCGCCCGCGACGTCGCGGACCTCGCCCGCCGGGACGCCGACCGCCAGCAGTTGCTCGGTCCAGGTTCCCGCCGGGGCGGCGGCCAGCGCGCCGATCAGCGCGTCGCGCAGTGCGGCGCGGTTCGCGACCCGTGCGGCGTTGGTCGCGTAGCGCGGGTCGTCGGCCAGCGCGGAGCGGTCGATCCGGGCGCAGAGCGCCGCGAACTGGCGGTCGTTGCCGACGGCCAGCACCAGGTCGCCGGCGGCGGTCGGCAGCAGCTCGTACGGGGCGATGCTCGGGTGGGCGTTGCCCATCCGCCCGGGAACGACGCCGGCCGCAGCGACCGACGAGGCCTGGTTGACCAGGCCGGCCAGCAGGGCTGACAGCAGGTCGACCTCGACCCGCTGGCCCTGGCCGGTGCGCTCGCGGTGGCGGAGCGCGGCCAGCACGCCGATCGCGGTGTACAGCCCGGTGACGACGTCGACCAGCGCGACGCCGACCTTCTGCGGCTCGCCGTCGGGATCGCCGGTGACGCTCATCAGGCCGCCGACGGCCTGGACCAGCAGGTCGTAGCCGGGCATCGCGGCGCCGCCTTCGCGGCCGAACCCGGTGATCGACGCGTAGACCAGCTCGGGCCGACCGGCGGCCAGCTGGTCGTAGCCGAGCCCCAGCCGCTCCATCACCCCGGGGCGGAAGTTCTCCACGATCACGTCGGCGTGGGCGGCCAGCCGGCGCACGTCGGCGCGGCCCTGCTCGCTCGTCAGGTCGATCGTGACGCTGCGCTTGTTGCGGTTGACGGAGAGGAAGTACGTCGCCACGTCGCGGTCGTCGTAGGGCGGGCCCCAGCCGCGGGTGTCGTCACCCGATCCGGGCCGCTCGACCTTGATCACGGTCGCGCCCAGGTCGGCCAGCGTCATCGTCGCCAACGGGCCGGCGAGCACGCGCGAGAAGTCGAGGATCACGAGATCGTCGAGGGCGGACGCCATGATGCTAGATTATAGATCTTCGAAGAAAAGTTCTCGCGACGTCCGGTGTCGTGGGACGCTTCCCGACGACCACTCCGCTCCCACCCGAGGAACCCCGATGTCTGCGCCCACCGCTGCTGCTCCGACGATGTCCGCGACCGACGTCGCGTCGGTCGACTTCCTGCTCTCCGACGAAGAGCGCGAGATCCGCGACGCGGTCCGCTCGTTCGTCCGCGGCCAGGTCGTGCCCTACGTCGGCGACTGGTTCGACGCCGGCACGGCCCCCAAGGAGCTCTTCCCCGAGCTGGGCAAGCTCGGCGTGCTCGGCATGCACCTGGAGGGCTACGGCTGCGCCGGCGCCTCGGCGACCGCCTACGGGCTGGCCTGCCTGGAGCTGGAGGCCGGCGACAGCGGCCTGCGCTCGATGGTCTCCGTCCAGGGCTCGCTGGCGATGTTCGCGATCTGGAAGTGGGGCTCCG
>CAZMVL010000048.1:25771-31654 GCA_964569335.1 uncultured Paraperlucidibaca sp. | reverse complement strand
TCATTCACTATGATCTCCGCTCGGGCGAGGCCGGGATCGAGCAACTGAAAAGCGAGTTGGGCGAGGACGCGGCGCGCATCCTGTGGCCATCTCGTGTGCAGGTGCAGTGGGGCCAATGGTCTATCGATCAGGCCACCTTGAACTCGATTGAAGCTCTGGCCGGGAGCGCGGAGTCCGTAGATTTCGTACATCTTCTGAGTGGAGCGGATTACCCGGTTCGCCCCCTGTCCGAGTTTGCCGCATATCTCCAGCGCAGCAGAAACCAGGAGTTCATCGAGTGCGTGAACATGCACGAGCAGGACTGGGCGCATGGCATGAACAAGGAACGGTATCAGTACCGTCACTTTTTCAACTGGCAAACACAGCGAAAGTTGTTTGATACAAACTTTGACCTCCAGCGTCTGTTTCTTCCCAAACGAAAGTTTGTCGAGGGCCTCGTTCCGCATATCGGGGCGCAATGGTGGACCTTGTCATGGCGCTCAGTTGAAGAGGTTCTCAAGGCCGGCCGGGACAGCAAGCTCGTGTCGTATTTTCGCCGCGTGTGGATTCCGGACGAAATGTTCATACAGACCATCGTGGCCAACAAGTTGCCCGAGGCTGTCAAATCTCCAACGCTGACGCTGTACCAGTTTACCGGGAGCGGGGTGCCGGCAGTCTATTACAATGACCATTTGAGCTATCTGACGAGACAGCCCTTCTTCTTTGCCAGAAAGATCTCGCCTTTTGCTGACGATTTGAGAGACGGCCTGGACCGGATAGCTCTGGGCGATGCGGCTCCGTCATCGATGGATACTACTTTCGGTGTGCGTACCCCGGAATATGCGGAAACTGTTGCCAGGCATTCGAGCCGCCAGCGACGTCGGGAGCGTCTTCTGGGTTTCGAGCGCGACAGCTGGCGTGGAGACCTAGCTTACCAGCGTGAGCCGATCATTGGAATTTACGGTGCCAGCCAGTCGGAACTGTCAGCCCTGGTAGAATTGCTGAACCGGACAAATTTTGTGCATTGCCACGGTGCACTTTTCCACCCTGATTTTATCGAGTTTGCCAATGGTAGCGAGCGCTTTGCAGGGTACTCCAGCAGCGATACTGCCCTCCGGGATCAGAACCGAAGCAACTTCCTGGCTGACATTGCGCGTGAAACGCCGCGGGGAAAGGTAACCGGTTTTGCCGCGCCGCAGGATATGGATTTGCATATTCTGGAGCGGATGCGCTGGATGAAGACATCGGTCAGTATTGTCGTGCGCGGGTCGTTGTCCAGGGCAGCAGCTGATCTAAGGGTAACAGACGTGCTCAAGGATTTCCCGGCGTACTGTCAAAACTATCATGCCAGCCTGGTCGAAGGTTTCAGGCAAGGAGAAGGCGTCTTTATAGAGATCGATGTGTCGGATCCGGATTGGGGACCGAAGCTTGCTGATTTTCTTGCGTGGGCATTGAGAAACCGGACGTCGTACGATGTGTTCGCCAGGGAACTGACCAGCGAAAAGCTTCATGAGCTGCTGGGCGGAGCGGCCGCTCGTCAGTACGCGGCTGCGCCTGCGTAAGACCGCAGCCGACCCGGGCGCGGGACCTCTGACCCGTCTTATCTACCTCCCGCCAGACGCGGATAAAATTGCTGCTGACCAATCATCAGGAGCACCTGTCCATGTCATCCAACACGCACCGCCACTCCCTCGCCTTTGTGCTGCCCTCCCAGGCCCAGAAGCATGTGACGCTGAATGAAAGCCTGCGCAAACTAGACGCCATCGTGCAGTGCGCGGTGCTTTCGACCACGGCCGGAGTTCAGCCTCCGTCACCCCGGGAGGGCGACTCGTGGATTTTGCCGGAGGGTCGGACGGGGGCAGACTGGGGCAACATCAGTGCGGGTCACATCGCCTCGTTTCAGGACGGTCTGTTTGTCGAGATCAAGCCGACGCCAGGTTTTCTGGCCTTTGTAATCGATGTCCGCCGGTTTGTTCTTTTCGACGGCACAGCCTGGTTGCCCGTGCCATTGTCAACCGCCAACATTTCGACTCTGGGCATCAACACCTCCGGGGATGCCGTCAATCGACTGGCGGTGAAGGCCGACAGCGAGTTGCTGAGCCATGACGATGTTACGCCAGGCAGCGGCAATGCCCGCAAGGTGATCAACAAGGCGTCTGCGGCCAGGACGGCGTCACTGCTGTTTCAGACCGCGTTCTCGGGGCGCGCTGAAATCGGCCTGATCGGCGATGACAAACTGGCCGTCAAGGTTTCGTCAGATGGTTCGAACTTTACCGAGCTAATTCGTGCAGACGCATCCACGGGAAATGTTTCGATCCGCCGCGCCTCTGCGGCGCGGACGCTTCACCTCGGCGGGCCGGCCCCCTGTGTGCGCACACAGAGGGATGGCGCCGACGGATATGGAGAGCTCTTCACTCCCAGTTCAGGTCAGACGATCCTGAGCCATGTCTCTGCGCCGGGCGAAGGTGCAACCATCGACCTGACGCCAATGCCAGGAGATAGCAACGGCAGTGCCGCATTCAGGTTCTTTCGTGGTACCAACACGACGCACGGATGCTATCTGACTATCTTTGCCGGCGACAACACGACCACCTACAATCACCAGCTGTCGGGAAAGTGGGATTCCTACATCCAGGCAAGCAGCGGGAATGTGCGGATTGGCTCAACTGCGGCGCCTGTGTGCAAACTCGATGTTGCCGGCGCCGTGCGGGTCGGCAGCTATACTGTGTCGGCTTTGCCTTCAGCAGCTGCCGGCGCGGGGCAGCTTATCTATGTGTCCAATGCTGCCGGTGGCGCTGTTCTGGCCTTCAGCGATGGAGCAAACTGGCGTCGCAGCGATGATCGTGCGGTGGTGAGTTAAGGTGTCGAAATGAAATCTCCGAGAATGAGCCGTTTCCTGGAGGATGATGGTATATTCGAAATCAGTGCACCAGTGGAACTGGTATCTGCGGAGCATTTTCTGGGCACCGACCTTATACGCAATCGTTTCTCCTTCTATGGGGAAACGATTGAACTGCCGGCAAATTTTGATTGGGATCACAACCCTGGTTCGCCACATTGGGGGCATGATCTCAACCGGTTCGGCTTTCTCATTTTACATAGCTCCGAGAATGACCTGCAGGCGCGCGAAATGGAGCGCCTGATCCTTGACTGGATCGAGAAGAACGGACGCGATCGATACAAGTATAGCGTTTACGCTTGGCAGAACTTGCTCAACGTTGGCATTCGCATCGAGAACTGGTGGCGATTTCTAGGTCAGCGATCACGGGAGCGAGGATGCTCCCTGACGCCAGCAGACTGGAGAGTAGTAAAGCGGAGTGTCTTCGGCCAGTTGCGTATTCTTCTCCGTTTGATCGACAAGCACGGGTATGGCACCAACTGGGCATTCCTGGGTCTTCGGGCGGCACTTTCTATACTATATGCTGCTCCCGGGATGCCGCATCAAAGGCGACTTGTCCGGCTCGCGTGGCGCGGAGTCACGAAGGCTGTGGACGCGCAAATACTTCCTGACGGAGCGCAGCAGGAACTATCGCCTCACTACCATTGGACGGCACTTGAGTTGCTTATCTCGTGTCGTGATATGGCGCAGGATGCTGGATTTGATGATGGTCTGAGCCTGGATCCGGTAATTCGCAATATGGCCAGCTTCCTGGAAGCGCTTATGCTGCCGGATGGTGGTATCGTTGCGTTGGGAGACAGCGACTTTGACTACGGTCCGCGTATTCGTGTGTTTCTCGATCGAATGCCCGCGAAACTCCGACCGGCTGCAATAGCCAACATTTCAGTGTTTCCTTACGCCGGAATTGCTTCGTTGCGGGAACCGGTTGCAGGCCACGTGTTTGTGTTTGACGCGGGTCCGTTCGGAACTGCTCACCAACATGAAGACGCTCTTTCGTTCTGGTTGACTGCACACGGCGAGCATTTCCTGATAGATCCGGGCCGATATCTCTATGATACCAGACCCGAGAGCATTTACACATATCTGAAGTCTACAGCGGCTCATTCAACGATAAGTGTAGGTTGTGGGCAGAGTGCAGGCGCGAAGCCCCAAACGTGGAGGCGCGAAGCTCCTTCATGGCCGACCGTTGAGGCCAAGGGAGAGATCATTCGCCTGACTGGACTATATGAGGGTGGGTACGGCCAGGACCCTAACGGCATTGTGCATCAGCGGGTGGTCGATGCTGACATGTCGAATGCAAGATGGACAATTCACGATTGTCTGACCGGCATCGGAACGGCGACAGTTACAAGCAGGTTCCAGTTCTCGCCCGGCGAGTGGAGGATTGACGAGGGAATTCTGATTGTGCGGCGCGGATCGGCCGAACTGCACCTTGAGTTTGACAAGAGCTGGGACGCTCAGGTTGTCGAGGGAGCTATTTCGCCGAACGCCGGGTGGTACTCATCAGGTCTGAACAAACTCGCACCAGCACCTTGTCTGATCCTTGTGTCGGAAAAGGCGCTGTCCTTTGAAACAACAGTGAGAATTTCCGTCAAAAGGCTCTCGTCATAAGGTTGCAAGCGACATTCTGGCTGCTAACCTGGCGCGGGCCACATAGACAAAGACCTGTCGAGCTTATACACAACACCCGACGCTGGCGTTTGAGTTACGATATGAAGATCGCTGTAGGTGGGTTGGGTTTTGTCGGGTTGTCGAACGCAATTCTTCTGGCCCGCCACAATCAGGTCGTAGCGGTTGATATCTCTGAAAGCAGGGTCAATCTGGTCAACAGTGGTAAATCTCCGGTTGAAGATTCTGTTGGCGAGGCCTGGCTGGGGTCAGGCAAGCTTGATCTCACTGCCACGACAGATTCTGCGGCCGCCTGGGAGGGGGCCGATTTTGTGGTCGTGGCCACGCCCACGGACTACGACCCCGCAACCGACCGCTTCGACACGTCCAGCGTCGAGGCTGTGATCGACAGTGTGCTGTCAATCAACCGGAATGCCGGGATCATTATCCGCTCGACAATTCCGATCGGGTTTGTCGACCAACTGCGTGAAAGAACAGGTTACCGCAACATCATGTTCGCCCCCGAGTTCCTTCGGGAAGGGCGCGCTGTCGAGGATAACCTGAATCCTTCCCGCATCGTGCTGGGGGACGACTCCCCGGCGGCACATCGCTTCGTTGAATTACTGCTTGAGGGGGCCGACACCAAAACCTGTCCGGTCCTGTTCACCGGCGCTGTCGAGGCCGAGGCAATCAAGCTGTTCGCCAATACCTATCTTGCGATGCGTGTTGCATTCTTCAATGAACTCGACAGTTATGCCATGACGCACGGGCTGAATACGCGCAATATCGTCGACGGCATAGGCTTCGATCCGCGCATCGGTACGCACTACAACAATCCATCTTTCGGCTATGGCGGCTACTGCCTCCCCAAAGACAGCAAACAACTGCTGTCCAACTATGGTGATGTGCCACAGAATCTCATCGCCGCTGTTGTTGAGGCGAATCGCACCCGCAAGGACCTTATTGCGGAGCACATACTGGCAAGGAAACCGAAAATAGTCGGGGTGTTTCGGCTTGCGGCCAAGGAAGGATCCGCGAATTTTCGTCAGGCGTCGATCCTCGATGTTATGGCTCTTTTGAAAAACTCGGGGGTAGAGCTCCTGATCTACGAACCACTGCTTGATGCCGGCGAGTATGCCGGCGGCAGAGTTGTGAAGAGTCTGGAGCAATTCAAGGCCGCTTCAGATATCATCGTGGCCAACAGGCAGTCACCAGACCTGGAGAGTGTCGCCGCAAAGGTATTCACCCGCGACATATATGGTAGGGACTAGCCTGGTGGGAAAATGCTCGCATAATGCGGGCCGGCGCCGTGAGTGGCCGACCCAGATGTATCGCCTGACCCGGGAGCCAGAATGAGACTGATCTCCAATCAATTGCTAGACCTGCAAAAAATGCTG
>CAZMVL010000048.1:0-25761 GCA_964569335.1 uncultured Paraperlucidibaca sp. | reverse complement strand
AAAATGCTGGGCGACCAACTCGGCGAAGCCCGGAGGGCATATCAGTATGCGCTTGAGCTGGGTGGCTCCCGGCATCCGATGCGGCTTGCCCTTCCCCTGTTCTGCGAACCGACTTTTGCCAATGGCCATGTCGCGAAACCTTACGAGCCAATATCGCCCGGGGTCTGGCTCGGCTACAATGGTGGAACAGATTTCAGGCCTGTCCTGTCATCCGGACCATCCCATATCGGGTCGGATCCAAAGGAACGCGACTTCTCGATCACCTTTGAAGGCAACGCTCCGGACTGGCTTGGGCTTGAGATCAGCCTCGACCACCAGTTTCTACGACCGGCCAAAAAATGCTCCGTTACAATCTATGCGTCCTGTAAGAAGCAGAACCGTGAGGGTTCGTCCGGTGCGGTTGAAATCTACTATCATGATACATCCGGGCAGCATTACTCCGCTTTGCCCAACGGACCTGCGCCGATCCAGATCGGAACTGAGTTTTCCTACCAGCGCACCGAATTCCCCGTCTATCTAAACCCGGCGCATGCGATCAACTTTGACCGGCCCGCTATCATTGCGATCCTGTTGCCTCGGGAATCCCGAAAGATCACGTTCGCGGATCTTTCAATCGACTTCGAGGAGTAAATGACGTTCCAGTTTACTGACGATCTCCGGCAGACCATTACGGAAGCTGCCAGCGTCGATTTCAGCGTGCCGGATGTCGTGGCACGTGCTGGTTCGAGCCCTTCGTCACCGCTGCTGATTTGCGTTGTGAAAGACGAACTGGATTTGCTTGAGGACTTCTATGCACACAACAGGGCGCTGGGCATAGATCGGTTTCTCATCATCGATAATGGTTCAACTGACGGGACCGACGAATATTGTGCGGCACAGGCGGACACAACACTCTACAGGGTGTCGCGCCCGTTCAGTTGGCAAACCAAGCAGGGCTGGATTTCACGTGTCATTGCCGAACATGGGATGGATCGGTGGTATCTCAGCATTGATGTGGATGAGCGGCCGGTGTTTGCCGGCAGCGAACAACATGGCATTTCCGATCTGGCGCGAAAGGCCGATGAACTGGGTCTGCGCCGTGTCCGCGGTTGCATGATCGATATGTATTCCGGGGATCCACTGCTTGAATCGAAGCGAGATCGTGGACAGACCCTGATTGAAGCGTTCCCGTTGTTTGATGGTGACGGGTATGTGGAGGAGCGCACAGACGTAATGCTGTCCTGCACAGGTGGCCCGAGAAAGCGCGTTTTTTCGGCCTACGAACCGGGACTGCGTCCGGAGTTGAGCAAGTATCCGCTTTTCAAGCCGGGCTACGGAGAACTCATGGCCAATCCACACCATCATGTGCCATTCGAAGAGAATTTTGCATCAGACCGATTCATTGGTCTGCTACATTTCAAGTTCCTGCCAGGCTTCGTTGCGCGGATCCAGAGGGCGGTTGAAGCGGGCAACTACTGGCAGAACAGCTTCGAGTATCGTTGTTATCTCAAGGCTGTGAGGGAGAATCCAGCTTTGACATTGAGCTATTCAGGTAGCCGGAAATACAGTAGCAGCATGGATCTGGTTCAGGCTGGAGTGATCGCGGATATTGGGCTTCATGTCTAAACTTGTGATATTCCGCATATCTACTTTGTCGCACTACAGGATAATCTCTGTTGAGGGTGCCTCCGGCAGCTTCTGGTGATTTGGGTTTAACAGTCAAATGTCGTCGCAAGAAGAGTTGGTTGAATTGGCAAAGACCGGGATGAGCTTCGAAGGAAAGCTCTTCCAGTTTGTCCATAGGAACGAGAAAGACCATATTTTCTCGATCATCCGCAACAGCGGTACATTCTACGAACAGGAGTTGCTTACAGCTCTCAGGCCACTGCTCAAGCCGGGCGAGCTCGTGGTCGATGTTGGCGCGAATATAGGTAACCATACCGTCTTCTTCGCGGGCGTATGTGGCTGCAAGGTTCTTGCTTTCGAGCCGAACCCCGAGGCCGCCAGGTTGCTGTTGCAGAACGTCGCAATCAATCAGCTGGATGGTCTGGTACGTGTCCAGCAGGTGGCACTCGGTGCTGCTAAAGGCAAGGCAGATGTCGTCTCTGAAGGTGAAGACAATCTTGGCATGGCGAGGATCCAGCCGAACAAGGCTGGCGAGACCAATGTTGATCAACTGGCAAACCTCGTTGGGAAGAAGACCGTCCGGCTCATCAAGATCGACACCGAGGGTATGGATTTTCAGGTCTTGCTGGGCGCGGAAGGCGTCATAGCACGCGATAAACCTGCCGTATGTGTCGAGAGCTCCAGTCGCGACGAATTCCTGCAGATAGCAACTTTTCTGGAGCGGTACGGCTATGTTGCGACAGGCTCCTACAACTACACGCCCACCCACATTTTCCTGCACGAGAGTGGAGACGACACCAGGCTGATGCTTGCCCTGCTCGCAAGGCAGAATGCGCTCGCCTATATCGACAATGCCGCGATACGATCGCGGGTGGATCGTTTTGGCAAGGAGACCCCCACCCAGATCGAGAGGTCTTCCAAGGCGGTCGTTGATGAAGTCAGGTCGGCTTCCGGCGAAATTGAGGGTAAGGTCAGCAAACTGCTGGCGGATCATTCGGCGGCCTATCATGAGCGCCTTGCGGGCGAGGTCAAGGAACTGGCTTCGCAGATAAGCGAAATCAAAGCAGCTCTCGGCCACGTGGGATCGCGGTTCGTTACATTCTCGGAACTGGTTGAGACCGGGATGCAGAATGTGAGATCTGGCATCGCAGATGCCAACGTCAGGATTTCGGCAGTCGATACCGGGCTGGGACGCAAGCTTGAAGACGCCAAAGGCAGTTTCGCGTCAAAAGTCGACAGACTTGCAGGTTCCATCGAAACCGGGATGCAGGATCTGCGAGCGGGTCTTGCACGCTCGTCAGAGCGACATGCCGAGGTGGAAGCCAGCATTGTTTCGCGATTCGATACGGCCAAGGTCGCTGCCGCAGCAGCGGAAGCTGCACTGGTGGCGCGCCTTGCAAAGATTGATGCGGACGCAACGTCCCGGCTTGGCGAGATTGAGTCCCATCTGACGTCAAACCTGACGGACAAGTTCGCTACTCTGGAAAAGCACCTCGAGAGCCGGGCGGGCGAGACCGAGTCGCGACTTATGGCCGGGTTGGCCAATCTGGATTCGGCAATTGCCGACAGTGGAGTACAGCTTGAAAGGCTGGGTGATACCCTCACACACGTGGGGGGACTAGCCGAGAAATCGCTGGAAGCATCAGCATCGCTGCAGGAAGCGGGCAAGGCTTCGCACCGTGAAGTCAACTCAACGCTCGCCGCGTGGCAAGAGGTTTTTGAAGATGTTTCCAGACTGATGGTCTCGTGGATCCAGGCTGATACGCTGCGCGTGAGTGCCGAGAAGCTTGAGGGCTCGGGTGGCAGCTATGCGGCCAGGGTCGAAACAGTGGCCCCGCCAGCACATAAGCCAGTCAATGTTGAAACGACAGTCGTCAAGACACCGCCGGTCGCTGCTGCGGGCCCCCGTACTGGATCCGTCTGGCGCCTTGCCACCCGCGGTGCCTCTGCAAGCTCACCTGCGGCTGCGTCAATCGGGCGAACCGGACCGCACCTGGCGTCGACAACTGCGCCTGCCCAACTGCGCACTGAACTGGTTGGTACCGAGGATTTCGTTGGCGGATGGGAGGGCCGGGCATGGCCGAACGGCACCGCTCAACTGAGACCGGGCGGACTGGTGGTTGCCACCGCTGCTGGCGATTTCGGACTGGTAACCCGCAAGGTTCCGCTAAAGGGGGGTGGGCTCTTCCAGGTCGAACTCGACTTCGCGACAGGGGATCGCGATCCGAAGGTCTATGTGTCGATCACGTCTGACGCAGATGAAGGAATCGGGATTGAATTTGTCGCCAGGCCGGGTGCCGTTTTTAGGGCCTACGCGCCTGAGCGCACCAATTCGATCAAGATACGCCTCATCGCCAGAAAAGCCTTAGCGGACGCCAGCTTCAAGGTTCGCAGTATGACTGTATCCCGTATCGACGTTGACGCATACCAACGTGATGTCAGTGCCCGGATTGGCGAGCCTGTGCTGGCTTCAATGGCTTCAATCCCGTCACGAGGTACAATGTTGCCCGATACGGTCGGCAGTTTGCTCGCTCAATGCGACCGCGTGCGCGTGTTCCTGAACGGCTATGCGACCACACCGGAATGCCTGAATCACCCCCGGGTCGACGTTGTGCATTCAAGGGATTGGGATGATCGCGGCGATGCCGGCAAGGTTTTCTGGCTCGAGCGCGACAAGCAGCCAGGCTACCGTCTGATTGTCGACGACGATCTGATTTTCCCTCCCGATTTTGCGGAAACAATGGCTGCCAAGGTTGCGGCGAGAAACAAGAGGGCGATCTATGCGACCCACGGCGTTTTGATCCGCCAGCCAGTCAAGAATTACTACGATCCCGGGTCTCGTGCGGCGACATTCCATTTCGGCAGGGAGTTGCTGGTCGACCGGCCCGTGCATATTGGCGCTACCAACGCGCTGTGTCTGCACAGCAGTGCCATGTCGATGACATGGGCTGACTTCAAATATTGCAACTCCGCCGATATCTGGCTGGCCTTGTATGCCCAGCAGGAGAAGCTGGAGGTTCTTACGCCGGCCAGGCCGCGCAACTGGGTGCGGGAGAACAGGCATGTCGTTCCGGACGACACCATATACAAACACTCGCTCAATCGAACACGTTCACGCTTTGACAGTTCGCTGGTGCAGGATGCTGCCCTGAAGAAGGCCTGGCCTTTAACTGTGCATGTCGGAGTGAAGCCCAAGTACGGACTGCTGGTCACCTCGAGTGAGGTCGAGGGTCTGGCTGATGCAGTGGATGCTCTCGTCAAGCGGACAGGGGACAGTGCCGAATGGGTTGTGTTGCTGGCCTATGATCGTAGTTCGTCAGATGCCGAGCAGAAGGTTGCGGGTCTAAAGCTGGAGAGGGAGACCCATCTGGTCGACACATCATCCGATCCGGCCGGACTGCGTCAGGCGCGGGCTCTCGCACAGCGAATTGGCCTTTCCGGATTTATCTGTCTGGATGCCAGTGTCCTTGTCGGAGGTACGCGTAGCACCAGGCCCGAGCTGGCAAAACCGGTTTCCTGGCAGGAAGCATCTGTTGTGAAGATGAGCCTGCCCGGAGTGAGGGATACAGCGGGCCTTGTTTTCGGTGAGAATGGAGCTGCGCCTTCTGGTGAACTCGTGAAGCTGGCCAGCGAATTCCTGCTGAACCCATCGCAGTCGAAAATGCCTTTTGCGGCAGCGCTGCGAAAGAAGGCCGTTGTAGAGAAGCCTGCGGTCGTCGGGAAGAATGCGACGATCAACGACGTGTTCGCCAAAGTGCAGGTTCTCAATCTGGACCGACGGCCTGATCGCTGGGCCAGCGTTACCAAAAGCCTCAAGCTGGCAGGTATAAAGGCGGAGCGCTTCAGCGCTGTCGATGGCAGCTTGCCCGAGATCGATGCTGAGTATGAAGCGTACAAAAAGCTTCCCCCGCACGTCTTGTCCCCGGGAATGAAGCCGGTGCGCTCACAAAGTGACCTCTATCTGCATTATGAGAGCCAGATGGCACGCATTGCGCATATGGAGAAGGGGGGCAACAAAGCGATCAGCTCGCGCGGTGCGTGGGGATACCTGCGATCGTACGAGACGATCCTGGAGAACGCGCTGACCGAAGGTGTCGAAAGCACGCTTGTCTTCGACGACGACGTGCTTTTTCACAAGGATACGAAGAAGCTCTTCGCCCAGGCGATGAAAGAGTTGCCTGACGACTGGCTGATCCTGCAACTGGGGACATTGCAGTACAACTGGACGCCCCCATGGTTCGATCAGCACTCGCCGTTGCTTTACCGGACCAATGGATCTGCGGTGGGGTCTCACGCTGTGGGTATGCGCTTTGACATTTACCCGTTCCTGCTGGATCAGGTGAAGCGGCGCGATATGCCCTATGATATCGGGGCTTTGAGCGCGGCTACAAAAGCTTTTCCCGACCGTTGTTTTGTGATTTATCCTAATCTTGCAATACAAAGTCTAGTTGATAGCGACATAGGTACTTCTGATTTCCAGAAAGCGCGCAAGCGTGAACAATCGGCAGATACCTATCGATGGAATCTCGATGAATACCGCTAAAGAGAACATTTTTGACTAAAGGACGAAGTAAGTCCGAGCTCAGGGTTCAAAATGCGTTTTTCTATTGTCGTCCCGGTTTTTAACAATTCCACAGGCATCAAGAATTGTATCGAGAGTCTCCTCGCTATCGATTATCCGCGAGACGACTTTGAAATTCTGGTTGTTGATAACAACTCAAACGACAGCACTGCCGAGGTGGTGAAGGCATCCGGGGTGACCTGCCTCAGGGAGACCCGTACGCAGAGCCTGTTCGCAGCGCGTAACACCGGGATTCAGGCCGCCAAGGGCGAATTCGTTGCCTTCACTGACGCGGATTGCGTCGCCGACAGGAACTGGCTCAAGGTGATTGATGCAGCCAGTGGTGACGAAGCGGCGGGCTGTCTGGCGGGGGAAGTCCTCTCGGTGACACCGACGACAACTGTGGAGCGGTTCTCCGATAAAATTGGCTTGCTGCGCCAGAAGGGTCCTTTGTCCGGCTGGCATTTCAAGCCTTATGCGCAAACAGCAAACGCAGTCTATCGCAGGGCCGTGTTTGACCGTATCGGTCTATTCGATACAGCAGCAGCGGGAAGCGACGCATTGTTTGCGTGGCAGATGCTGGAGAAGACTGGATTCAAGCTACGCTTCGTACCCGATGCGATCGTATACCACCATCACCGCACCAATGTGCCCGATCTGTATCTGCAGTTTCGGCAGTCTGGCGAGACCGAAGCAACCTGGGCCCGGCTTCGTGCAGATTACAAACCGCCTTCGGTTCCGGAGGCTGAGCAGGACCTTGTGGCGCTGTTCAAGGCGCATGTCGATGCGCTCGAAGCTGCCGGGGTAGACGACACCCTTCTGTTTTCTGCGCTCGACCTTTGTGCGCAAACGGCCCGCTTCTCGGCTCTGCGGCAGGGCGGTACGCAATCGGGAAAAGTAGAACCGCTTCTGGCAACACGAGATACTACGCCAACATGTGGCATCTGCGGATCGACGACGTTTGTTCCGGGGCCTGGAGGCCGCCTGTGCAATGGCAAGCCTCCGCAATGTGCGGGATGTGGCTCATTGGAACGGCATCGAGTGGCTTTCGACATTCTTGCCGCCCAACCAGAAGTTCGGAGCAAGTCCGGGCTGCTCTGCGTTGGCGAGGCTCTGCCTGCAGCAGCGTCGAAGGGGCTCGGCCCGGTTCAAAGAGTAAATATGAAGGATTTGCCGAGGATTGGTGGTCAGTTTGACGCTGTTCTGGCGATGAGTGTTTTCGAAGCGTCTGCAACAACTGATCCCGCAATCACTCTTGAGAGCCTTTTGCCGCCGTTGCACGAGAAGAGCGTCCTGGTCATCTATGAGCCAGCCCGCAGAATGAGCAGCATCGGTCTCGACGCCCTGATCCCGGAGTTGTTGCCCGAGACGCGCGTGACCTCCGAGGAAGTCAAAGACAGTGTAACAGGCGATCAGGTGATGGTTTTGGTGGTGCGGGCCGCCGACGCCTCGACCGCTTCTACCAGAACCGAGTACGCCAATGCCTGAGTTTGATCCGTCGAGACTTTTTCCATCGGGTGCGGCTCCAGACTATGTCATCGCCGTCATGCGCGAATACATGGATGTTACACTCGAGCCGGTTAGCCTTTCTGTCAAACAGAGCAGCCTGGACAACCCAATTCTTTTATCTGTCGTTCGCAACGAGAATGAACGCCTTCCGGACTTTTTCCGGCATTACCGCAAGGCCGGCATCAAGCATTTCGTGTTTCTCGACAACGGCTCAACGGATGGCACCGCAGATTATCTCGCCGAGCAGCGGGACGTTGATCTGTACCGCTGCACCAGACCCTTCGACTGGATGAAGAAACACGGCTGGATCAGCGTATTGATTGCGATGTACGGACGCGACAGATGGTATCTGTTTGCCGATGGAGACGAGCACATCGTCTATGAGGGAATTGAGCGAGGCCGCACATTTGGCGATGTGGCACGCATTATGGAGGCCAAGGGGCTTAACCGGGTACGTGGCTTCCTCGTCGATATGTACTCCGACGGACCGCTGTTGAAGTCAAAGTACAAACGCGGCCAGAAGCTCCTGGATGCATATCCCTTCTTTGACAGCACCGGCTACAAGGAAGAGAAGTACAGGGAAATCATGTCTCGCAAAGGCGGCCCGCGGCAGCGCGCGTTCTCCGCAGCGGACAAGAATTTTCGGCCGGAGATGACAAAATATCCGATGTTCCGCCTGACGGGCAGGGACGTCTTTGCGAATCCCCATCATGTCTGGCCGTATGAAGGGAACTTCGCGTCGGAATGCTATTTCGGGATTTTGCATTTCAAGTTCCTCCCGGATGTGCTGGATCGAATCCAGCAGGCGATTGTCGAGGGGAACTATTGGGGTGGTAGCATGGAGTACAAATGCTACCACGCGGTGCTGAGTGAAACTCCGGACCTGAGCCTGAAGACTGATATCAGCAGCAGATACGAGACCGAGGAAAGCCTGCGCCGCCTGAAGTTAACGGCGGCGCTAGGCTGAGACTCAGGCCTTTCGCGCGAACTGGTAGTGCGGCGCAAAGCGATTGACGCGCCGGTCGACCTCGGCCTTGAGAGCCGGGTCGAGCTTCAGACCGGCAGCCTCAAGCGGACCGAGATATTCAGAAAGCGGGCGCGAAACGACGTGATCGCCATGCTTCTTGCGCTCTTGCGGGAAGACGTCGGCGAAGAAAAACACGCCGCCTTTCTTTACCGCGCCGAGGGCCATCTTGAGGAATTTTTGCCAGGCGGCGTCATCAACGAAGTGAACGAAGACGTACAGCACGCAGACAACGTCATACTTCTTTCTCGTCGTATACTCGGCAAGATCCGCCTGAATAAACTCCGTTCCAGGATAGGTCTTGCGGGCCGTTTCCACAGCCTCGGGAGAAATGTCCACACCGGTGTAGGTGTATCCTTCATCCATATAGCTGCTTGCAATGCGGCCGTAGCCGCAGCCCAGATCCAGAACTGATAGCGCGCGTCCATTTGCTATAATGGAGGCCGTTTCCCGGATCGAATTCTGGAAATCTATATCCCCCTGGACGCTGTCTTCCAGCGAGGCAGCAAGATTTCCGACAGACCGTGGATCTCCAACGAGATCACGGTGCCTTCTGACCCAGTATTCCCCTTGATTAAATCCACCCGACATGAAGTTCACTCTCCAGCTAACTTAATCTATTGATCGTCTGGCAGCCCATTGACCTGCATGGTCCATGAGCATGATCTCGAAGTTGTTCTTGCGGCAAAAATCGCGAACAGCTCGATAGACACCATAATGCCTGTGTTCGCGATTGCACCAACAATCGTCGCCGAGAAGGATGCCTCCCGGAGCAAGCTTCGTGGCGAGAGCATTCAATTCCGCCAATGTCGGATCATACTGGTGCGTCGAATCGACGTATGCCCAGTCAAGAGAATCCGGCTCCAGCGTATCGATCCATTGCAACGCCGGGCTGGCTATGACTTCAGCTGCGGGGAACCGCGCCAGGCGGTGCTTCGCAGCATCATACCCGGCCCTGGTCTCAAGCGTTCCATTGGCCGAATACTCTCCCCAGTTTGGAAAGCGGTCGCCGAACGCTGTGTACCAGGGATCTACAGCGTAGTATTTGATCGGGTTTGCAACCTGTACAATCAACTCTGAAAACTGCCCGGTAAAAACGCCTATCTCGGCGCCTCTTTTCCAGCGCGGAATGTAATTCAGGATCGGCCGCCGGCGCTCGAAGCGCGGGTCGATCTTGCTTTCCACTTCTTCGAGTATCGGATAGCGCTGATATACAGACGTCATATCCGTCTTTTCATGCGTCATGGCGCACAGTCCTCATTTCTACAGGTGTCTTCAATAGCTTAGTCTGGTAATTCCGAAGAAGCCTTTTGCCCAGAGTTGCCCCATCTTCTCAAGGGTCTGGGGGCTGCGCGAGAAGAAGTAAACAACATCGGCGCTGCTCGTAACAGGGTCAAAACCGGCCACCGACACGGCATGGATGCCAGAAATTTTCCCGGCCACGCGAGCTGCAAAGTCCGCACCGTAGTCGCGGTAGTGCTCGTTGACCTTGGGGTCAGCAAACCCCCAGTCGACTGTAGTCCACCGGAATGTTGGGCTCGGAATGCAAACGTGCACCACACCGTTATCCCCGACAACCCGCAAGGTCTCGCGCAGCGCCTCAAAGTCATCCGGAACATGTTCGAGAACATGGGTTGAGACAACCATATCAAACGAACCATCCGGCAAACCGGTATTCATCATATCAAGGGAATTGTCGTACCCGTAAGACGAGGGTACGTATTCCTTGAACCAGGCGCGGTCCAGGCTCCTGTCCGGGGCGAAGTGCAAAACACGCCAATCCGCCAGAAGCGGCCTGAGTGGCAGGTACATTCGCCGAATTATCCTGTGCCGCTCAACTCCCTTGCAGTTGGCGCACATGGGTGGGATCCCATTGGTGAGCCGCCCCTGAAACCCGGGAGTGAATTCTTCAGTACCACAGATGTCGCAGCGCAATTGAACCTCTATTCGGATTTAGCATTCGGCCATTCGGCTTTGATGATCACTCGGTCAGTCTAGCATTGCCCGTTTTGCGGATCACCAGGTCGAGGCTGGGATAAGCGAAACCTTCATGGATGGGCGGGGTCAGGCTGCCCAGCTGCTCCTTCAGAGCATCGATATAAGACTGCACCGTCCCTTGCATAGACATTCGATCCAGTGAACTCACGACCTCGTAGGCGTCATGACCCAGGGCAATCTCAAACTCATGGAAGCTCACGCCTCGGCCAAAGCGGTAGGATCGATCCCTGTTCATCGACGGAATGTCACTGATGGCGCGGGCAACGGTTGATGGCGGAATGGTCGGTCGGGCAGAAAATGCATTCCACAAGTAATACAGCTCATCCGGAAGTTCGGTGAACGATTGCTGGGTTGAGTGCCAGTCAAAAGGATAGAGCCGATTGGGAGCTTCGATCACAATCAGGTATCCGCCGAGGGGCAGATGCTTCCAGGCGCCCACCAGCAACTGGATACGCTCCATGGGCAACAAATGCTCCATCAGGGCATAGGAAACGATAACCTCTACCGGGGCGGCGCATACGCTGGACGGGTTCCTGGCGTAGTTTGCCGTCCACATCACGTCCACCGAGAACGGTGAAACATTCCCGACATCCAGCAGCGAGCAGCGCTTACCTGCAATTTCCACGGTCTCGGCGTCGAGATCAAAGGGATAGACATGGCGGCTGGAGAGGGCCAGCGGAACGGTAGCAGACCCTGTCCCGCACCCGATTTCCATGACAGCGAGGTCTTTGAGTTCCGGAATAGATCTCCTGATCCACGGCATCAATTGTTGCTCGCAGATTTCCATACGCCCGAAAACATTGCGGCACTTGACGTACTCGAAATATCCGTTGTCGTGCTCCGCCTGTGTCAGGTTCCGGAGCATGTCATCAACGAGCAGGCCCATCGAGTCGAAATATGACGGTGGAAGCTTTGACGCCCATTCGCCAGGCGGCCAACCACGATATAACTTTTGAGTCTCCAAGCCAGAACTCCAAGCTGGGTGTCTTAAGGAAGCTTCTTGAGAGCAAATGACTGGTGCCCGTTGGGCTCCATTGTCAGGTACCTGTAGCCCCAGCCGTACTCAACGCAGAACTGATTACAGGCTTCTATCACCCCGTATGGCCAGGGTGTAATAACGTTACCGACGCAGAAATCGTGTCCACAAATCAAACCATCCTCTTTGGTCTTCTGCTCTGCCAGAACCAGCTCTGCCCATGTTGTCGGATAGCTGTGGTCGGTATCAATATAGACCCAGTCGAAGTATTTGTCGGCGAATGTCGGCAGAACCTCGGTCGAAAGACCCTGGTGAAAATGCAGTTTGTTCTTTTGGATTTGCTCGGCGTGTTCTGCTTGAATAGCCGCCAGTCCCGCCTTGTAGCGTTCGGAACTCCAGGCGTCGACAAGATGGAGTGACTTTGGCGCGGTCCGCTTCAGAATCTCACGGGTGTAGTCCCCAAATGCCGCGCCAATTTCGGCGGCGACGCCATTCTTGGGAAGCAGGTCCAGCATGAACAGGCGATCGGGCACGATCCGGGCGTCCCGGACATGGATATCTGCGACCTCAATTTGCGGCACACCGCGCTTCATGGCGCGGCGATCATCTGGTGTCATTGTAGCTGGCCCATGTTACTTGTGTGACTTATCCTTGGTTGATTGTTTATTGCAAGGCACCAAGGCACCAAGGCACTTGATCGACATCACCAGACCTTCGACTTGCGCCTGCGTGGCTCGTACCACCGGGCTGTGACAGGGCGGCAATGACATAAACCGCTGCCAGCCTGCATTCCCGGGCGCGAGATCGGTAGAGAGGGCGCATCTCAAGGCACCAACAGGCCAACGTCCTGATCATAAATCGCATCGAGCGCCTTCTGGGTTCCGGGACCGAGTTTGCCGTCTGCGGCCCCCTTGTAGACACCGGCCGCCTTGAGGCGCCGCTGCAGGGCTTCGATAAATGGCTTTGACCACATTGAATTGTCGCGCAGGGAGTCTCTCATGAGGAACGTTCCGGCGCGCAGGCTCTGCTCCGCATAGCGCGCGGCGTCTTCCAGGTGAACAGCCCCGTCTTTCGAACTCTGGTAGCTGTAAGCGAGATTGAACATTGCCTGACCACTCCCGGCCATCGAAGCCTTTGTCCACATCTGGCGGGCCCTGGTAACATCCATGGGCACCCCCGTGCCGCTCTGGTAACGCTCGGCAAGCGCGTTCAGCGCTTCCGGGTGACCGAGACTCTGGCCCGTCTCCAGCAATTCCAGGGCTTTGCTTTCATCGCGCAGCACGCCTTCACCGATACGGTACATGTCTGACAAAGAGGCCATCGCCCCACCGTCCCCCGCTGCGGCGCCTTTTTCGAACCACTCACGTGCCTTGTCTGTTTCGCCGTTCAAGCGCGCGATTTCGCCGAGGCGCTTCATCGCCACGCCGTCGCCAGCAGCTGCAATCTTCTCGAAGTATGCTGCTGCGGTTGCTCTGTTCTCGCGACCCTCCAGGCCACCCTCGTGCATCAGGCCCAACATCATTATGGAATTGGCGACCACGGCGTTCACCCCACTGCCGTCCTGGAGCGGATTGGACGCCACCTGTTCAAACAGCGTGCGTGCCCGGGCGTAGTCGCGCGGCACGCCTTCACCTCGGAGGAAGATTTCCGCCAGTTGGGACGTGCTGACGAGATTGCCTGCCGTACCGCCCTTCTCGAGCCATTCGATGGCCTTTGCCGGGTTCGCCTGCACGCCCAGCCCGCGCCGGTACATGACGCCAAGACGGTGCATGGCGGGTGCATGGCCTGCCGTGGCGGACGCCTCGTACCACTTTATGGATTGAGCAATGTCCTTCGCGCCGCCGGTACCCTTGAAATACAACTCGCCAAGCCACTGCATCGCTTCCGGATCGCCGCTTTCGGCTGCCTTTCCGAACAGCTCGCGCGCCCTGACGTCGTCGTGTCCAATGAGCAGGCCGCCCAGGGTCGTCTGCGCCTGCGTATGTCCCGCCCCCGCAGCTTTCTCGATCCATTGCTGGCTCTCTGCATCCTGGGCCTTCATCAGGGATCGGCCGAGCTGGAACGCAAAACGAGCCTCGGCCGGAGACGACGCGACCGCCTCGCGGCAGGCCGCGATGGCCGCACCTGGCTCAATCTTATCGAACTGGACGCCTGCTCCTGTTCCCTGGCTGTCGCCCGGGCTTCCGGCAAGCTCATCACAGATGTTTGCCCGGGCGGCCACAGCAGGTGCGGCCACAGCAGGCGCGGCCGGCTTTTCCAGCTGCAATCGGGCCAGGTTTGCAAATGCACAGCCAGGAAACAGCCGGACATGCTCCTCAAACAGTTTCTGGTCGTTGCGCGCCTCGATGGCCTGCCAGTGGGCAGCGGCGTCCCGGCACGGATCGGCTATCGGCTGCGGCTGTTGCATCGCCACGACGGGTGCGGGCTCAGGAGAGGGCTCTGGAGGTACCAGCACGTAGTCACCGACAATCTCGTCATAGTAGGACGGCTTTTGATCGTGGCCGATCGTCCTGGCCTCTTCCAGCACAGCCACCTGCAGGGATTTTGCCAGAGCGACGTGTGAAAGACCCGGCTTGCGCAATATTGGCAGCAGGCTGCGCGTGAAAACAGAATTGGGATCGGGATCGCTTTCCGAAAGACGGTCAAGCGCTTCCTGTCCGGCACCGGCGGACATCAATACGAACGATCCAGCCGGCGGAATGACCGTCGTGAGGCCGCGCGTTCCACCGATACTGCGGCGCCCACTGACCTGGAACGGGTTGTTGCGACAGGCGTCCAGAATGAAGAATGACACCTGCGCGCCTTTGGCTTTCACCTCTTCCAGAAGATCGTCGACAACATGCGCCTCCGAGCGAACCACCGATGCATTGTTCGAGCCGGGGACGTCGACGGGCAGCAGCACGTTCTGGCCATTGAGCGAGATGCCATGTCCGGCGAAGAAGAAGAGTGCCGTATCGCCGGGCTGGATCCGGTCAAGGAACTGACCGAAACGCTGGTTCATCTCACGCCTGGTGAGGTTCTCACCCAGGTCGACCTCGAAGCCAATCTCGCGCACTGTCTCTGCAACAGCGCGCGCGTCATTCACCGCCTTCTGCAGGACAGGAACCTCCGCATAGGCGTCATTGCCGATGACCAACGCGACCTTTTTTGGTGCTGCGTACGCAAACACCGACAGCCAGAGCAGAAGCGCGAATGCTGCGCAGGTCTTCAACATGATTTCGTCCTAGAGATCCTGTATAATGATCAGAATTCTCGAGGAAGGAAAAGCTCGATTCTGGATGATTGGCGGAGGCGTGCAGCGATCCTGTAGCCGGGATCAGGCCTGTGCTTTTCCGGGGAGAATACTCAGCGCCTGCCCGGATTGGGGAACAGCAGAGAGCGCAGACCGACACGGTCGAACTTTTTCCACTTGCCCTCGGGCTGTGACAGCCGGTCGGCAATGGCGTAGACTGCCGCCGGATGGTGGCCCAGCCCGCAATGGCTGCCCTGCACCTCGATGTTTTCGGCGATGTCGGTCTCGGTCTCGATGCAGGTCTTCCAGTTGCAGATGCCATCAGTGCGGCTGAAGATCGCGGTGGTTGGCACCGGCGGTGGCTCGGAAATCTTGCCGCCCATATGGTGCTCGCGGTCGTCGACCTTGTGGCCGCTGGCCATCTCGTAGAGCCGCCAGGCATTGGTGGCGCGCGGGTCGCCATTGAAGGGGGATCCCAGCGTGATGACCTGGCGGATCTTGTCGGGCATCGCCTTGGCGAGCTGGCGCGCGTAGATGCCGCCGAGCGACCAGCCAACCAGCGAAACCTTCTGGCCGTGCTTTTCGAACAGCTCATTGACGCGGTCGATCATGCCCTGCTCGATGCCGGGGATGGGGCCGTAGTTGCGGCCGAGCTCCCAGCCATAGGCGGTCCAGCCCTTCGAGTTCAGGAAGCGACGCAGCGCGATGGTCGAGCGATCCGAGGTAACGAGGCCGGGCAGCACCAGAACCGGGTGGCCGTCGCCGCGCGGGGAGGTCATGGTCAGCATTGGCAGCGAGGCAAGGAAGCCGCCGAGCTCGGGCAGGGCGCGGAATTCCAGCGCCATCAGCAGCCTGGAGGGCGGAGTGATGCTGTGCGATGCGGCGGTCATGGCGGCTCCCTTTGGCGAACGCGGCTTGCGCTTTGGTCTGGCGGCGCGCTCGCTGATGGCTTTCGGCATTTCACCCTCGAATCTAGTGATCACGGGAGGCTTGTCTATTCGACCCCATGGTTACGATGGGGAAGCCGGCTATCATCCAGCCTTCTCGGTCTTCCGGGCCCTGGCCTCGGCGAGAGCGGTCGCGGCGGCCTTCAACTCCGCCATGGATTCGACCATGAGGTCGCCGAGGTGGCCGATGTCAGGCACGGCCTTTGCATCGCCGACGAGGCCGAAATCGAGCTTGTCCATGTAGCTCTGCACAGTGATGTTGAGCGCGATGCCGTGGGTCGGGATCGACACCGGATACATGGCGACGACCTTCGCGCCGGCGCAGAAGACGGGGATGGGCGGGCCCGGCACATTGGAGATGGTCAGGTTTGTGGTCGATGGCATGATGTCGGCCAGGCCACTATGCCCATAAAGCTGGGTCAGGCCGGGCAACAGAACCGGCGCGCCGATCAGCGTGAAGTCCTTCGGCGAGACATCCTTGACCGTGCCGGCGAGGTTCTTTGCGCCGCCGGAACCCTTTTTGATATCGAGCAGGCGCTCGATCGGGTCGGCGATCTGCGTGGAGACCGGACAGAGCATGCCGAACACCTGGTTGGTGGTCGAGGTGTCACCGGCCTCGCGCAGCGAGATCGGCACGAAGGCGATCAGCGGCTTCTTCGGCAGCTTCTTCTTTGACTGCAGATAGGGACGCAGCGCGCCGGCGCAGATTGCCATGACGACGTCATTGATCTTGGTGCCGGTCGCCTTGCCAATGAACTTCGCGTCGGTCAGCGACAGCTCACGCGCGGCATAGGAACGCTTGGCCGTGATCGTTGCGTTAAACGGGGTCTTGGGCGCAAGCACGTCGGGGATGCCCGGCAGGCCTGATGCGCCGTCGCCGCCGCTCTTGCCAACGGGCGGGGCGACCAGATCGGTCAACGTGCCCAGCATTTGCGGGATGGCCTCCATGGCGCGGAAATGCTGGCGCACCGCTGACTGGATCACGTCGTTGATACCGAGGATGGCGCGCTCGGGCACAGTGGGCACGCGGATTTCCGGACGGGGTGGCGGTGGCTTTACGGCGCGCGGTTTCGGCCCCATGTCGTAGAGCATGGCAGCAATGGCCATACCGGCCCCGCCGTCAACGGCGGCGTGGTGCATCTTGGCGTAGATGGCAACATTGCCGTTCTCCAGACCATCGATGATGAAGAAGCGCCAGAGCGGCTCGGTGCGGTCGAGCGGACCGGCGTGCAGATCGGCGATCAGCGCCTCAAGTTGGGCATGGCTGCCTGGCGCGGGCAGGGTGATCGGGTTGAAATGGTAGGCCTCATCGATCTCGGCGACTTCGACCCAGCCGGGGTGGTCGAGTTCCAGCACGCGCCGCGCCAGCTTCTGCTGGAAGATCGGTACGAGATGGATGCGCTCCAGAAAGAAGGCCTTGAATTGGTCGAAGAACGAGCCTTCCAGGTTGGCGGGTGGATCATAGAGCGTGAGGCTGCCGACATGCATCGGCTGCTCCGGGCTTTCCATATAGAGAAACGTGGCGTCTATGCCCGTCAACGGCTTCATCAGAAATCCTCCCAGGCGCCTCCACGCCTGAACGCAGGATGATGGTCATGGAAGGGATTGGCAAGAGCGGACGGGCTTCCGCAACGCAAGGTCTAGCAGCCTGGCGTCAGGAACGCAGTCAGCTTCATTGCGAGATCTTGCCAGAGCCTCTGCGGAGTATTTCCGGCCAGCGCATTGGCGCTCATTTCAGCAACCTGCCCGGGAGAAGAAGAAAGCGAGATAACCGCACTGGCGAGAGACGGAGCATCGACCGCGTCAAGGACAATCCCGTCAACTCTGTCGCGAACCTGTTCAGCAAGCCCGCCGACCGGCGTGACGATCACCGGCCTTCCGCGGGACAGAGCAAGCGGGATCAGTCCGGATTGCGATGCCTCGGTGTAGGGAAAGATCACCAGATCGGCCTGGTCAATCTCTGCTATCAGGCCGGCTTCCGTCAGCCAGCGGTTCTCGACAACGGTGCCCTCGGGGAGGGCGGCTTCCGTCTTCTCGCCCTGGCCCACGATGCGCAGTTCGGCGGTCCCTTTCGGCAGTGTTTTCATAGCCTCGAGTGCCAGAGCTGTTCCCTTGTATGCCCACATTCGACCGGACAGAAGCAAGCGCAGCGGTCCTGACTGGCCCTTCAGAGGCTGCGGCGGCGGAACCTGCAGATCAGCGAATGCGAATGGCGGGTGAAAACCGCGCAGCAACGGTTTGCGGGGCCATCGCCTTTCCACCTGCCGGGCAACATGGTCCGACAGTGTGATCACGGATGTACAGAGACGGACCACTGCGCGCTGTACAGGGTAGAGGTAGGCGTGCGTATCACCCGGATGTCCCTCAACCTCGTGGACGATGATTGCAGTTCTGATCCGCATCAGTCGAAGCATCGCAACGAGGAGCAGATCGGGATAGTTGGGCATCGCGCATATGGCCACGTCAGGCTTCCATGCCTTGAGCGCGCGCCATATGCGGAAGAACTCTCCGGGTGCGGCGAGCAATGACTGCAACGCGCCCGCCCCGGGCTTTCGTCCGCTCATGGCGAACGATCTGCGGCACAGACCTGATAGTGAGGCGAAACTCTCCCCGTGTTGTGACAGGCCAAGGAGCACATCGTGCCCGGCGTCTTCGAGGGCCGCTGCCAGTTCCGCTGCGAATCGCGGGCCTGCGCCACGCTGACTCCATTGCCAGACGAATATCCGGGAAGCGTCGCGGTTCAAGCTCAAATCAGACCGTCAGGTTCTCGCAGACTGTTACAGATGCCTGGCCCGGCGGTAATCGCGGCAGTGCACGAGAGGCCTGGTTTGCTTATCGGCGAAGTTTTGAGGGGTCAAGCGCACGACATATCTTCACGTACATCGCTTATATGAGCCTCGACACTGGCCACCAGTTTCGCTAATCGATGTATCCGAATACCAGACCATGTCAGGTTTGGGTTTCAAATTTTCCCGAGAGGGCGAAAAGACTCGCAGCCATTGGCGGGGCGTCGCGAGCAGTGGCCAGTCAAAGGCGAGTAAAATCGCCTGCCTGTTTAGTTTATTGAGCCTGGGGGATTCGAATAATGTCTGGCTAGCGTAGCGACGAGACTTGCGCGTCGGCGATGTGCCGAAACGCAATGCTTGTGTGCGGCGCCGGAAGACTCGATTTGTCCCATGCATATTTCCATAGTCTGTAACGATACAGCGTATTTCCTGCGCCATCGACGCACGGTCGCCGATGCCCTGGCGGAGCGGGGAAATGCGGTCTCGGTTCTGGCAGGCGGCGACCCGCTGCCACCGGACCTGGAACACGACTGGACATTCAAGCACATTCCCATCGAGCGGTTTTCTTTCGCTCTTGTAGCTGACTGCCGGCTTGTGCTGGCATCCTTTGCCGACTTCGTCCGGAACCGCCCGTCAGCGGTTTACCTGGTTACTCTCAAACCTGCAGTGTTGTCCGGCGTTGCTGCCGTGGCCGCGCGTATGTTGACGCGGACCCGTACCCGGATAGTCATCACGATTCCGGGCCTTGGCCGGCTGATGGCGCCTGACAGCCCATTGAGGGCATGGCGGCACAAGCTTGCGCGTCGCACGGTGCGTGGAGTCATTCGCTGGCTTTCAAACCGGCGAGATGTCCGCTTCGTGTTCGAAACGGAAGCAGATCGTGCGGTCTGGCTTTCCCAGGGTATGGTGCGGGCCAACAATTCCGAGCAGATCGACGGCGCCGGAGTTGATGCATCGCTTTTCTATCCGGCACAAGGGCGAGGCAGGGCCCCGTATCGCGTGCTGTTTGCATCACGTCTCCTCCGCACGAAGGGACTTGATGTCTTCCTGCAGGTGGCGCGCAGACTGCGTCCGGATCGCAGTTTCCAGTTCGTTGTTGCCGGGATGGCTGACGAGAACGACCCGGATAGCATGTCGGCAGCCGAGCTGGCGCTCGAGCCTTCGATCGAGTTTCTCGGCGCGGTCGAGGATATGCCGTCGTTGCTGCGCTCCGTTGATCTGGTGTGTCTCCCCACCCGCTACGGTGAGGGCATTCCGCGGATTCTGATCGAGGCGGCCGCATGTGGTCTGCCGAGTATCGCGAGCGACCTCGAAGGGTGCAGGCGCATCGTCGAGGATGGTGTGACCGGCTACATTATCTCCCGAAAGGCGGAAGAGGCCGTGCCCGCAATGATGTCAGCGCTTGGTGAGTACCGCGCCCGGCCGGACTTGTTGATGACCCATGGTGCCGCGGCCAGGGAGCGTTTCGCCTCGGGTGGGTTCAGCAATGAATATGTCGTCAGCCGCTATCTTGACATGCTGATTGCTCCATCCCGCTGACATGGTTGGCACCTCAATGCCTGGGCCGATGGCTTGCAGGCTCGCCGCTGTTCCGATCCGGGGCGCCGCTGACAGACGCCAAGAGGTGAGGCTGACGGTGATAAGTCTGTGATCGTTAAAATCGTAAGTGCTGATTTCACCTGAAATCCACGCAGGAAGCGTAGATTTGCTGTTTCGAGGGAAACATTACGTCTATGCGTCAGGTTCTGGCCATTCTCGCTTTCTTGCTTTTGGCCATGGCTCCCGCTCAGGCCAAGAAGTTGGCGCTGGTTGTCGGCAATGACGACTACGCCAATGTCGACAAGCTTCAGAGGGCGGTTAACGATGCCCGGGCTGTTGCCAACACAATGGGTCAGGCCGGGTTTGAAGTCGACCTCGGTGTCAATCTTGATCGTCGCGCGTTCAATACACGCTTCGACGCGCTTCTCAGCCGAATCGAGAAGGACGACACTGTCTTCTTCTATTTCGCGGGTCACGGGATCGAGTTGAACCATGCGAACTTCCTGCTTTCGACCGACGTCCCGGATGGTGGTGGTGAACACACACTTCACGAAGAAGGGCATCAGGTCGCTACCCTGCTTGACCGCGTGCGAGAAGCAGGCGCGCATGTCTCGTTCTTCGTTCTCGATGCCTGCCGAAACAATCCATTCACCACACGCAGCAGGAGTGTTGCGTCGCGCGGGCTGCAGGTCGGCCCGGGTCCGGAAGGCTCCTTTGTGCTGATGTCAGCTGCTGCGGGACAGGTGGCGCTCGACAGTCTCGCGCCCAATGATACCAATCCCAATTCGGTATTCACACGCGAGTTGTTGCCGGTGTTGCAAACGCCGGGACTGTCGCAGGTGCAAATAGCGAAGGCCGTTCAGAAAGCAGTACGGCAATCGGCACAATCAATCGGAGCGGAGCAGAAGCCGTCCTACTATGACGAGTTCGTGGACGATTTCGTTCTTGTACCAGGCTCTGTCGAGATGACCGCCAGTACACCTCCTCCAGAGAGAACACCGCCTGAAACTGATCTGTCCCCACGGATGCGGCGCGATGAAGCATCTGTTGCCGAGTGCGACCGGCTGGCAGCAAGCCCGTCAGACAAGACCCGCGTCTCGCCCGGGGTACCGCTGGATATGATTGATGCCGCAGCCGCGATTCCAGCATGTAGAAGTGCCGTAGAGGCAAAGCCGGACAACCCGCGCCTGACGTTTCAGCTTGGGCGGGCTCTCGACAACGCACGTAACTATGGCGAGGCAGCGGTGGCCTACGAAACCGCAGTAGGCGCGGGCCATGTTGACGCATTTGTCAATCTTGGTTCGCTTTACAGTCGCGGCAATGGTGTTGACCAGAATTTTGCGCGCGCCAGGAAGTTGTTCCACACCGCAGCAACCGCTGGCGACGCGACCGCAATGAACAATCTCGGCTTCATGTACGCCAAGGGCAACGGTGTGCCGCAGGACTTCACCCAGGCTCAGGTTTTCTACCTGCAAGCTGCAACGGCCGGCAGCAGCGCTGCCATGCACAATCTCGCCATCCTCTATGATCAAGGCAACGGCGTCGCAACAAACCCCAAAGAGGCCGCACGCTGGATCGAACAGGCGCTGATCAAAGGCAACCCGGGAACACTGAAGCGCATGAAAAACAATGCGCCCGGCTGGTCACAGGCCTTCCGCGAAGCATTGCAAAAGCGACTCAAGCAATCGGGCTTTTATACCGGCCAGAGCAATGGCGAGTTCGGCCCGGACATGGCAGAGGCGCTGGACCGCATATTTGGCACACAGTCATGATGCGCCTGCTATGTACATGTATCGCCTTGCCACTGTTGGCAAACATCGCGAGCGCGCAGGACTGTCATCCGAGCTATGACCCCTGCGTGCCGGTTGCCAGCGATGCGGACTGCGCCAGTGGCAGCGGCAACGGACCGGTCTATGTCCAGGGACCTATCCGTGTAATCGGCCCCGATGTGTACCAGCTCGACCGCGATGGCGACGGCATCGCTTGCGAAAAATAGCTACCGCGCCATGGCGTGGTACTCCGCGTTTGGTCGCATATCGACGGCTGCAGCCACACGGTTCGACATGTTGAAGAAGGCGGCAGTCGAGGCGATGTCCCAGATGTCGCGGTCGCTGAAGCCGGCATCGCGCAGGACCTGCCGGTCACTCTCCTCGATCTTTGCCGGGGTCTCCGTCAGCTTCACCGCAAAGTCCAGCATCGCTTTCTGCTTGGGCGAAAGATCGGCGGCGCGGTAGTTCATCACCATCATTTCGCCAAGCGCCGGGTCGCCCGACAGCTGGCGCACTGCTGCCCCGTGTGCGGTCAGGCAGTAGTAGCAGTGGTTCACCGAGGATACCGCAACGGCAATCATCTCGCGCTCAAGCTTCGACAACGCCGACTCGCCCAGCATCAGATCGTTGTACATATCGGTGAAGGCCCGCAGCTTCTTCTCGTCAAACGCGTAGGCCAGAAGCACATTCGGGATCATGCCGAGCTTCTCGACGCATTTGTCGAAATAGGCGCGCGTGCCGTCGCTCAGGTCTTTTGCCGGAGCCAGGTCGAGTGCTGTCACCTTGTCTGTCATCGCCGTTTCATCCTCCCGTTGCAATTTTTGCCGCTGGACCATCAACCACTGTCGCCAACCGGCAAGGGTTTGGGCTAGCATAGCTCAAAATGGGAGCGCGGCCACCGCGCCGGAGACGGGAGAACGACATGACGAAGCAGGCCAAGCCGGCGAAAAACGCCGCGCCGAAATCCGCATCCTCCAAGCTGACCGGTCCAGCCAAGCTTACGGGATTAACGGAACACCTGCTCGACCATGTGCCTGCTGAAGATCTCGCCGCCTACGACAAGGCGTCGCTCGCGCGTGCGGCTGGCCTTGCCGAAAAAGCCCTGGCGCAGCACCGCAAGGGCGACACGGTGATCGCAATCAATACCGACGAGGGGGTCTCGCGGCAGGGCAAACCGGTCACGGTGATCACCGTCGTCAACGACAACATGCCGTTCCTGTTCGATTCGATTTCCGGCGAGATCGCAGACGTTGCCGGCCAGCCCTTCCTGGTCACCCATCCGGTCTATGCGGTGCATCACACAAAGACCGGCGTTGACCGCGTGCTGCTCGATGCTGCCGCTGCCAAGGGCGCGACCGATCTCGACAAGGTCTCGCTGATCCACGTCCACACCGCGCGCCTTTCTGCCGAACAGGCCGCAACGCTGCGCGCGCGCCTGGAGACTGTCGTTGGCCAAGTCAGGTCTGCGGTGCGCGACTGGAAGCCGATGCTGGCGCGTCTCGACCAGGCCATCTCGCAGTTCCGCTATGCGCCTGTGCCGTTGAAGAAGGACGCGGTGGCCGAGGCCATCGCCTTCCTCGAATGGCTGCGAGACGACAATTTTACCTTCCTTGGCATGCGCGAGTTCAAATATTCCGGCGACGAGAAGTCCGGCAAATTGACGCGCGTGAAGGAGCCGGGACTCGGCATTCTCTCCGATGGCGATGTGACTGTGCTGCGCCGCGACAGCCATTCGGGCACCGAGACCACACAGGAGGTGCGCTCCTTCCTGTTTGGACCGGAGCCGCTCACCGTTTCCAAGGCCAATGCCAAGTCGTCGGTGCATCGCCGCGCCTATCTCGATTACATCGGGGTCAAGACTTATGACGACAAGGGCAAACTGGCGGGCGAGTTGCGCATCGTCGGCCTGTTCACCTCGACCGCCTATACGCGCTCGGTGATGAAGATCCCCTATCTTCGCTCCAAGGCCGAGACGGTCATCTCCAAATCCGGCTACGAGGCGTCAGACCACTCCGGCAAGGCGTTGATCAACGTGCTCGAAAGCTACCCGCGCGACGAGCTGTTCCAGATTCCCGTGCCAGTGCTGCGCAAGCATGCGGTGGCAATCCTTGGCCTCGTAGACCGGCCCCGAGTGCGCGCGCTGGTGCGTGTCGACCAGTTCGACCGCTTCGTCTCCGTACTCGTCTTCGTGCCGCGCGACCGCTACGATTCCATCGTGCGCGAGAAGATCGGCGACTATCTGAAGACCGCGTTCGACGGCCGCCTGTCCGCCTATTATCCGGCCTTCCCGGAAGGCGGACTGGCGCGTGTACACTTTATCATCGGCCGCTCCGGAGGCAGAACACCGAAGGTCGACGAGGCGGATATCGAGGCAGCGATCCGCGATATCATCCGGACCTGGGATGACGCGGTGCGCGAGGCAGCATCAGGTTCGGAGGAAGACGCAAAGCTGGCGGCGATCGCCAACCGTTTCCCGAAGAGCTACCAGCAGTCCTTCGCGCCGGATGCAGCACTGCTTGACGCCCGCCGCATCGTGAGCCTGGACGAGACCAGCCGCATCGACATCGACTATTACCGCGACCACGCGATCGGCCAGCAGCCGAATGAGCTGTCGCTGAAGATCTATCACTATGGTGCGCCAGTTGCCCTGTCGCGGCGTGTGCCGATCCTTGAGAACATGGGTTTCCGTGTCATTTCGGAGCGCACTTTCCAGGTTGGCGACGAGCACAGCCTGTCCGTCTTCATCCACGACATGGAGCTGGAAAGCGCCTATGACAAGCCGGTCGACCTGGCCGACGAGGGCGTGCTGTTCGAGCAGACTTTCCTGTCGGTCTGGCACGGCGACGCTGACAATGACGGCTACAATGCGCTGGCGCAGACCGCTGGTCTGCAGCCGGCCGAAATTGGCATTCTCCGCGCCTATGGCCGCTACCTGCAACAGGCCGGCATTCCGCAGAGCCAGGACTTCATCGCCGCCGCGCTGAACCGCTATCCGGAGATTGCGCGCGGGCTGCACGCGCTGTTCCTCGCGCGTCTCGATCCTGCTGCGAAGGATGGCGAGGTCACCGCCAAACACCTGAAGGCGAAGCTGAAGGACGCGCTCGACGATGTGCCGAACATCGACGATGACACCATCCTGCGCCGTTACATCAGCCTCATCGAGGCGTCGCTGCGCACCAACCACTTCATGCCGAAGACCGACGGCCCGCGCTCGCTGGCCATCAAGTTTGACTCGCGCGCCATTGATGGCCTGCCCGAGCCGCGCCCGTGGCGCGAAATTTTCGTCTATGGCCCGGAGGTCGAGGGCGTGCATCTGCGCTTCGGCCCGGTCGCGCGCGGCGGTCTGCGCTGGTCGGATCGCGCCCAGGATTACCGCACCGAGGTGCTCGGTCTGGTCAAGGCACAGCAGGTGAAGAACGCCGTCATCGTGCCGGTCGGTGCCAAGGGCGGTTTCTTCCCGAAGCGTCTGCCGGTCGGCGGCACCCGCGAGGCGGTGTTCGCCGCTGGCACGGCAGCTTACGTCAATTTCATCTCCAGCCTGATCTCGATCACCGACAATCTCGATGGCCAGAAAGTCGTGCCGCCGAAGAGCGTCGTGCGCCGGGACAAGGATGATCCCTATTTCGTCGTCGCTGCCGACAAGGGCACCGCCACCTTCTCAGACACCGCCAACGGCATCAGCCAGGCGCATGGCTTCTGGCTGGATGACGCCTTTGCCTCGGGGGGCTCCGCCGGCTACGACCACAAGAAGATGGGCATCACCGCGCGCGGCGCGTGGGAGGCCGTGAAGCGCCACTTCCGCGAGATGAATCGCG
>CAZMVL010000047.1:20538-33147 GCA_964569335.1 uncultured Paraperlucidibaca sp. | reverse complement strand
ACCGCGACCCGGAGCGCCTGGCCGGGGCGGTCGTAGGCCACGACCGTCCAGCCGGCGCGGACGAGGTTGGCCGCCATCGGACGGCCCATCTCGCCGAGCCCGATCCAGCCGACCGTCGGAGCGATCATGTCGGCCTCCGGGCGACGAAGACCAGGGGCCCGCGCGGGGAGCGCGGGCGGCAGCGAGCGAGCTGAGACACCATGACCTCATGCTTGGCCCCCGAGCGCGGTGTGTCAACCAGCAAAATAGTTTACCTTTTTACTCGACGGGCTTCTGGGGTTTAGCTGCGACGAGGAACTCGCCTCCGGACCGCCGCCCGCCGGTAGTATGCGTCCATGCTGGAGGGCTTCAGCTTTGCCGTCGGCGCCCACGGCCCGACGGCACCGATCGGCGGCGGCCTCCCCCCTGGCGATGCTGCGGCCCTGCACGCGCACGCCCGTCGGCTCCTCGACTCCGACTCGCCAGACGACGCATCGGGCTGGTGGCTGACCGAGAAGCGCGAGTGGCTGCGGGTGTGGTTCGAGCGGCACGGTGGACCGCACGAGCGGTTCGTGGTGGCCACGGGCGCTCCCGAGCGCCCCCCGTACGACCTGACGCCACGCGAGCTCGACGTCCTGACGCTGATGTGCGTCGGCCTGACCAATCCGGAGATCGCCGGCGAGCTCGTCACCAGCGTCCGCACCGTCTCGACCCAGGTCGCTGCCATCCTCGGCAAGTTGCACCAGCCGACCCGCGCCGGCGCGACCGCATTGGCCACGGCCCAGCGCACCTGGCGCCTTCCGCTCCCGATGCGGACGCCACCCGAGCCCCTCCCGCTCTCGCCCGTCGAGGTCCGCGGCCACGCCCAGCCGTTCGCACCGCGAGCGCAGCGGGCGCCGGTCCGCATCGGCTCGGTCGTCCCGGGGCACGGCCCGTGCGCCAGCGACGGCACGGCAATGGCGCGCGGCGCCGCGCTGGCAATCGCGGAGATCAACCGCCGTGGGGGGATCGCCGGTCGCCCCGTCGAGCACGTCCCCGTGACCGTCGACGTCCTCTCCGCGACCGCACCGGTCGATGCGTTCGACCGTCTGCTCGCTGCCGACGTGGACGCGATCACCAGCGGCTACTTCTTCGCCGTCGAGGACGAGCGCCTCTGGCGCCTGCTGGGGGAGATCGACGTCCCCGTACTCCACGCGAAGACCTCCCAGCGGTGGGTCGACCGGGTCGCCGACGACCCGGGACGCCTCGGGAACGTCTTCCACGTCTGCCCCTCCGAGCGGGGGTACTTCTCCACGCTCGCGCAGGCGCTGGACACGCTCGCCTCGTCCACCGACTGGCACCCGCCCAACCGGCGTCTGGCCCTGAGCGGCTCGTACCGCGTCTCCGGAGACGCCTTCGAGGACACCGCCGATGCGCTGCTCGCACGGCGCTGGGAGCTGGAGCGGCGATCGTCGTCCCTGGACGACTCAACGCTGCTCGACGCGCTCGCCGGCGATCCTCCCGCCGTCGTGCTGGTGATCGAGCCCGACCCCGACGTCCTGGCCCGCTTCCTGGCGGCGATCGCCCGTCGCGTGCTGCCAACGCTGGTCTATCAGCTCTACACGCCCTCGATGCCCGACTACCTGCGGAAGGCCGGACCCGCCGCCGAGGGCAGTCTCTGGTCGACGGTCACCGGCACCTACGGCGACGCGCTCGGGGCCTCGTTCACCGCGCGGTACCGCAACAGCTACGGGACATCCCCCGGCCGATCGCACGCCGGGATCGCCTACGACGAGGTCTGCATGCTGGCCGCCGCCTGGTCCGCCGTCAGCGACGTGCGCGCGCGGCGCTTGGTGACGAGCCGCCTGCGCGCCACGCCGCACCGTGGCGTCAACGGCAGCTACTACTTCGATCATCCGGGCCAGCACGGCCTGAGCTGGCACCACGACACGCCAGACGCGTCGCTCGCCCAGGCCCACCTGGTCCTACAGGTCCAGAACGGCGCCCACCGGATCATCTGGCCGCCGACTTACGCCGAGGCTTCGTTCGTCCTCCCGCCGTCGTTCCGGACCTCGCCCTCGACCGGCGGCTGACGATCCGGTGACAGCAACCCGACCGCCGACTCGATCGCCCGTGCTCCGGTGCGCTCGGGATTGGCCCGCTTCCACGCCTCGAGCGGGTGGGCGTCGCGCCAGCGACTCGCCACCTCGCCCAGGGTCGCGAAGCGCGTCCCGCGCTCGCGCGCGTGCGCGATCAGTCCCTCGAGACCGGGCAGGCGGTGCCCGCGACCGATGCACTCCGGGTGCATCGTGAGAGTGAGAGCGCCACCCGGGCAGTGATCGACCATGTAGTCCAACTCGGCGCGCCAGATGCCGAAGAGCTTCTCCGGCGGTGCTAGCTGGTTGAACACGCCGGGCACGACCTCGAAGTGGGGGAAGTCGTCGAGGACCCAGCTGACCGGCATCTCGACCAGCGGCGTGGTGACGCCGAAGCGGTACGGATCGTCCCGGCTCCAACGGTCGCCGTGTCGCAGGTAGTAGGGCTCGAAGTCCCCAGCCATGCAGCTCGACTCGTAGGCGAATCCCGCCTCCAACAACAGCTCGACGGTCGCGCGGCTGTGCGCCCAGGCCGGCGAGCGGTAGCCGCGCGGCCGGATCCCGAGCACCCGGTCGTAGGCGGCCAGCCCCAGCTCGAGCACCCGCTGCTCGCCGGCGCGGTCGAAGTCCGCGGGGTTCTCGTGCGCCCACCCGTGGTGCCCGAGCTCGTGGCCGTCGGCGTGGATCTGCTCGAGCAGCGACGGGTACGCCAGCACCGTATGGCCCGGCACGAAGAACGTCGCCCGCAGCCGATGGCTGCGGAGGATCTCCAGCACCCGCCGGACGCCGACGATCGCAAACTCCCCGCGCGAGATCATGCTCGGATCGTCGGACGCGGCACTCGTGATCCACGACGACATCGCATCGAAGTCGAAGGTCAGGCAGACGGTTGCTCCGGCCGGCGTCATGCCACCGCCCCCGGACGGACTCGACGCTCGCGGAACGTCGTCGTCTCGCCTTGCTCCCGGATCGCAGCCAAAGCGTCGAGGTCGAGCGTGACCACCACGGCAGCGTCCTCGTTCGTCGCCGATTCCGCCAGGACGCCGTCCATCGGCACCCACGGGGTGTCGCACGGCGCGATCACCGCCGATCGGGCGAACCCGCCCGGCAGCGCGTGGTCGGGGGCACCTCCCGCCGCACTGTGAACGACGTACATCTGCTGCTCGATCGCCCGGGCGTGCGCGCAGTGGCGCACCCGCCAGAACCCGCGCTCGGTGAGCGTGTAGGACGGGCAGAGCACGACCTCCGCCCCCTGGTCGGCAAGCGTCGCCGCTCCGTCCGCGAACTGGATCTCGTAGCAGACGTTGATACCGACCCGGACGTTGCCGATGTCGACCGCCTGGTGCTCCGTACCGGGCCGGTCGACGAAGGCACGCTCGCTGGGCACCAGCCGCGTCTTGGCGTGTCGCTGGACCACCCCGTCCGGCCCGTGCAGGGTGGCGTAGTTGCGGTAGCCGCCCCGCCACGCCGACAGGGTCGATCCCGCGAGCAGGTACTGCCCGCGGCTCGTCGCCTCCGCGGCGAAGAGCGCGTCGAGCGCGTCCTCGTATCCGGCCAGCTCGACGATCCGGTCGAGGTCGCGGTGCGGCCATCCGGCGCCGAGGGTCATCAGCCCGGTGGCGTACATCTCGGGCAAGACCACGACGTCCGCGGCGGCGCTCGCGTCGAGCAGGCGGCGGATCTGGGCGGCCAGGTCGTCGAAGTCGCGGAGCGGACGGAGGACGAAGTTGATGGCGCTGACGGTCAGCGTGCGGGACATGGGGCTCCGATCAGGTCGAGCGGCGACGGACGAGCGCATCGACGGCGACGGCCGCGATCACGATCGTGCCCTTGATCACCGCCTGCCAGTTCGTATCGAGGGCGAGGGAGTTGAAGAGGTTGGTGAGCACCGCGAGCACGAGCAGGCCGACGGCGGTCCGCCAGATCGCCCCCTCGCCGCCGAGCAGCGATGTGCCGCCGATCACGACGATGGCGATCGCGTCGAGCGCGACGGTGCCTCCCATGTCGGCCTGCGCCGTCGCCAGCCGAGAGACCAGCAAGAGACCGGCGAGCGCCGCCAGCCCGCCGCTGATCGCATAGGTGGTGACGCGCACACGGCCGATCGCGATCCCCGCCAGCCGCGAGGCCTCGGAGTTGCCGCCCACGGCGTAGACCGACGATCCGAAGGCGGTCCGCTGCAGCACCAGACCGGCCACGGCCATCACCAGCACCAGCAGCCAGATCGAGATCGGCACGCCCAGCCAGGCGTCGTTGCCCAGCGCCATGAAGCTCGGACGCTCGACCGTGACGGACTGCGACCGCGACAACAGGAACGCCAGGCCGCCGACGATCGACCCGCTGCCGAGCGTCGCGACGAACGGGTTGACGCGCAGGCGCGTGACCACCAGGCCGTTGAAGACGCCGACGCCGATCCCGGCCAGCAGGGCGAGCGCCGCGGCGGGCGCCAACGGCATGCTGCTCGCGAGCTGCGCGTAGACGACCGCCACGAGGGCGACGATCGCTCCCACGGAGAGGTCGAAGCCCCCCGCGATCATCACGAACGTCATGCCCGCCGCGACGATCCCGATCGGCGCGTTCTGGCTGAGGATGTTGCGCAGGTTCCCGACGTCCAGGAACCCCGGGTAGAGGATCGCCGACACGACGATCAGCACCAGCAGCACCCAGACGATCCCGAACTCGACGGCGATCCGCGAGGCCAGCCGCTGTCGCCGGTCGGTACCGGACAGATCGGGCGCGACGGAGACGGCGCTCATGCGGCCACCGCCTGCCGGTCCGCATCGAACGCCCGACGCAGGATCGCGGCCGGCGTCAACGGCTCGTCCGCCTCGGGCAGGGTCGTGACCTGGCGACCGCCCACGAGCACGACCACCCGCGAAGCGAGCTCGACCAGCTCCTCGAGCTCGGACGAGACGACGATCACCGCCAGCCCGCCGTCCGCCAGCCGGCGAAGCGTCCGCACGATCTCGCGGCGTGCCCCGAGGTCGATTCCGCGCGTGGGCTCGTCGGCGAGCAGCACGCGCGGCTGGCGGTACACGGCCCGGGCAATCAGCAGCTTCTGCTGGTTCCCGCCCGACAGGTGACCGGCGCTGCGACGCAGGAAGCGATGCGGCAGGCCGACCGCGTCAGCAGCCTCGAGCGCTCGGCGGCGGACGGCGGCCCGGTCGACCAGTCCGAACCGGAGGTCGGCACCGAGGCTACCTAGGGCGATGTTGTCCTCCGCGGTCATCCCCGGCACGATCCCGTCCGCCTTGCGGTCCTCGGCCAGCAGCACGATGCCGCGTCGCAGGGCGTCCCGCGGCCCGCGCGGCGGTGGCCGGTCCGTTCCGTCGTGCACGAATCGACCCGCGGCGGCCGGGGTGGCTCCCGCGATCGCCCGCAGCACGGAGCTACGGCCGGAGCCGACGAGCCCGCCAACGCCGAGGATCTCGCCGGCGTGCACGGCCAAGTCGACCCGCTCGACGGCGCCGGGTACGACGAGTCCCTCGACCCGCAGTCGTGGCACTTCGGAGGTGCCTGCGTCACGGACCGGGCGAACTTGTTGGTGCTCCGGATCGTCGTCTGATGCCTCCGCGGCCGGCGTACCGATCATCGCCGCCACCAACTCCGGTCGGACCCACTCCGCCGCGCGGCGCGACGCCACGAGGCGTCCGTCGCGGAAGACGGTGATCGTGTCGGCCAGTCGAAAGACCTCGTCGAGGTTGTGGCTGACGAGCACCACCGTCACGCCGCGGGCCCGCAGGCGGTCGATCACCGCGTAGAGGCTCTCCCGCTGCGGTTGACTGAGCGCCGCCGTCGGCTCGTCGAAGAGCATCAGCCGGGCGTCGGCCTGCAGCGCCCGGAGGATCTCCACGACCTGCTGATCGGCCACCGACAGCGTTCCGGCCGCCGCGCGTGGGTCGAGCGAGACCCCGAGCTCCGTACCCAGTTCCCGGGTGCGTCGCTCCATCGCCGGCCGGTCGACGAGCCCGCCGCGCAGCAGCGGCCGGCCCAGGAACACGTTCTCGGCGACCGAGCGGCGCGGCACGATCGTGAGCTCCTGGTAGATCGCGCAGATCCCCGCCGCACGAGCGGCGCGGGGATCGCCGTCGCCGACCCGGCGCCCGAGCACATCGAGCCGTCCGGCGTCCAGGCGGACGCGCCCCGCGATCGCTCCGAGGAAGGTCGACTTGCCCGCCCCGTTCTCGCCGACGAGCGCATGCACGCCGCCGGCGTCCAGCGTGAGCGCGACGCCCGCCAGCGCGACCGTCGATCCGTACGACCGGCCAACACCTTCCGCTCGGATCGCCGGAGCGTCCACCAGGACTCCGTCTGCGGTCACCATCAGTACTCCGGCGTGAAGCCCTGGGCGCGCTCGCGGTCGATCACCAGCGATCCGCCCGCCTTATCCGACTCGGCCAGATCGTTGAACTTCGCGGGGCCCTCGCCCGTCCATGCCGCGGCCAGGTCCTGGACCGCGCTGGCGACCTCGGTGTACGGCAGCATCAGTCCGGTGGCGCCCAGCTTGCCGGCCTTGACCTGATCGACCGCCCAGCGGTTGGCACCGTAGTCGTAGACCGTGACCGCGTCCGCCCGGCCCGCCGACGTCACCGCCTGCAGCGCCCCCTTGGTCACGTCCGAATAGTTGGAGATCACCAGCGTCAGGTCCGGGTGCGCCTGCAGCATGTCCTGGGCCTTCTGCTGGCCCTGCGCGACCGAGTAGTCGGTCGTGGCCTTCGCCACGACCTTGAAGTCCGGATGCTCCCGGGTGATCTCCTCGATCGCGTCGATCGTGTTCAGGGTGTTGGTGCTCGTCGGCAGGCCCATCAGCACCGCCGCCTTCTGCGGTCCGGGGTTGGCCGCGACGATCTCGTCGAGCCACGCCTTGAAGGCGGCCTTGGTCTGCGTGCCACCGACGTAGTCGACGGTGCCCGGCTCCCACAGCTCCTCGCCTTCGTTCAGCCCGCGCTTGCAGATCGCCTGGTTGACGACCGACACGAGGACTCCCTGCTCGAGCGCCCGGCGTACGGCGGTGCAGATCTGGTCGGGCTGAACCGACTGCATGATGAAGGCGTTGAACTTCCCGGACGTCAGCGCGTCCTGCACCTGGTTGGCCTGGGTCGCAGCGTCGAACTTGCTGTCGAAGACCGTCAGGCTGGCGCCGACCTTCTCCGCGGTCTCTTCCGCTGCCTTGATCTGGGCGCTCAGGTACTCGTTGCCGGTCGCGGTGAAGAACGCGATCTTCAGCGGACCGTCGCCGACCTCGAAGCTGTACCCGCCTCCCATGTCGACCGTCGTCGCGGACGACGACGCGGTCGTGGCCGCCGCCGGTGGGTTGTCCGAGTCGGCGTTCGAGCCCCCGCATCCGGCGGCAGCGAGCGAGAGTACGACGACGGTGAAGCCGATGATGCGACGGCGCATGAGCGAACCGATCCCCTCCGAGTTGACGCCTTCGACCGTACGACGGGCGCTGCGCGGGGGCATCCGTCGAATGGCGTATTCGGAGAGCGACCAGCCGCGATCCACGGGGGGACCGTGGGCCGGCGAACGGCGGGCGGCGCCGACGATCAGCGCCGCTGCTCAGGCGGCGGACTGGGACTGGCGCGACCCCGGGGTCGCGCCAGTCCCGGGGCGATCTCAGCGCGCGACGAACGCCAGCACGCGCGACGGGCTGCCGGTGCCGTCGACGAGCTTCAGCGGGGCCACGACGATCACCGCGCCGGTGGCCGGCAGCGCGTCGAGGTTGGCCAGCTGGGTCAGGCCGTAGCGGCCGGATCCGAGCACGAAGTTGTGGACCGGGAAGCCCGGATCGAACCCGCCGGCCGCGCCCGCGTCGATGCCGACCGTCTCGACGCCGAAGCCGACGACGTTCGGATGCTCGGCCAGCCAGCGCGAGGCCGCGACGTCCGGCCCGGGCGTGACCGGGCCCTCCGGCCCGGCGTTGAGGAACGCCGCCTCGTCCTGCGCGCGGACGCCCCAGCCGGTCCGGAAGAGCACCCAGGAGCCGGGCGGGATCTGACCGTGCTCGGCCTCGTGGGCCTCCAGATCGGCGACCGTCAGCAGGTAGCCGGGGTCCTCGGCGACCTCGGCGGTGCGGTCGATCACGATCGCGGGGCCGACCAGCCGGCTCGGCGGGATCGACGCGACGTCCTCGCCGTCCTTGCCGGTGATCCAGTGGACCGGCGCGTCCAGGTGGGTGCCGGTGTGCTCGCCGAGCTCCAGCACGTCCCAGGCCCAGGCGGGACCGTTGTCGTCGTAGCGCGAGAGCGTCTTGCGGGACAGGTGGGGCGTGTTGGCGAACGGCTCCGGCAGCACCAGCACCGGGGTCGTCTCGCTGAGCGGCTGGGTCAGGTCGACGACCTCGACCGACCCGTCGGCGAGGCCGTCGAGCAGATGGGACACGGACATGGTGGGTCTCCTTCGGGTGCGGTTGATCGTGCGGGGGTCGTGGCGTCGGCGGACGGCCGCGGTCAGCGGCCGGGCTCCGGGGTCGGAAGCGGGTGCAGCTCGCGCCGGTCGACGTCCAGCCGGAGCACGTCGAAGCGGTTGTAGTGCCCGACGATGTCGTGGTACAGCCGACCGTCGATCGTCTGGTTGACGTCGCACTCGGCGTAGACGATCCCCGGCTCGTCCCGCAGCGACGCGATCCAGTCTCCGTCGGGGCCGATCACCCCGGAGATGCAGTTCCAGGCGTCGGGGTCGAACGGCACGCCGAGCTCGGCGCAGAGCTCCGGGGTGCCGTGCTCCTGGCTGACGATGTTGTGCAGCCGTCCCTCGTAGGCGTGCGCCGCCGCCGGCAGGTACACCTCGTTCGTGTTCGCATGGTGCCCACCGAGCGGGGCGCACGAGGGGAAGTTCGCGACGTGGATCCGCTCGCCCTGGTCGAGCAGCGCGTAGCGGGCGAGCGTGTTGACGTTCTCGCCGCAGTTGAGGGTGCCGAGCGGCCCCCAGGCGGTCGGGAAGGTCGACAGCGTGGAGCCGTCGCCGCCGCCCCAGATCGCCCGCTCGACCCAGGTCGGCACCAGCTTGCGGTGCTTGCCCAGGTAGCCGTCGGGGCCGATCACCACGTTGGTGTTGTAGAGCGTGCCGATCCGGCCCGGCTCGCGCTCGGTGACGCCGACGACCGCGACCACGCCGGCCTCGCGGGCCGCGTCCTCCAGCGCCGTGATCGTCGGCCCGGGGATCTCGACCGCCTCGTCGTGGAGCCGGCGGTGGAAGGACTGGCCGGCCGCCAGCGCCTGGACGAAGATCCAGTACGGGAAGCCCGGGATGTAGCTCTCGGGGAGGGCGACGATGTCCGCGCCGGCCTCGCCGGCCTCGCGGATCAGCGCGCAGGTCCGCTCGGTCCGGCGCTCGCGGTCGAGCCAGCCGTCCGACGTGGCCTGGACGGCAGCCGCGCGGAACGTGCCGTAGTCGGTCACGACGCGGCCTCGGCCAGCGGCTCGTCGTCGAGCTCCGGCGCCGCGTCCGGCTCGTCGACCCGGCCGAAGGCGGCCGACGCGAAGAGCTCGTCGCGGGTGTCGTCGCCGAGCGGGTTCCAGATCAGCCGGGCGGTGGTGATCAGGTCCAGGTCGACGTCGGCGACCGCGACGCCCTCCTCCCAGTCCGGCACCGACGCCAGCAGCCGGCCGGTCGGGTCGACGATGTAGCTGCCGCCGCTGTGCGCCCAGTGCGACCCGTACTCGCTCTGCTCCGGCTCCTGCGCGGTGCAGAGGCTCGACGTGACGACGAAGGTGCCGGTGTCGAGCGCTTGCGCGATCGCCAGCGCCAGGTGGTTCTCCAGGCGCTCGCCGCGGCCCGCCATCTCGGTCGGGGCCGGTCCGGTCCACAGCGCGCAGTGGATCTCCGATCCGAGCCGGCCCATCGCGCGCCGGAACAGCGGCTGGTGGTTCTCGAAGCAGATGCAGACGCCGAGGGTCGCGACGTCGGTGTCGAAGACGCGGACGTCCTCGCGGGTCCCGCGGTCGAAGATCAGCCGCTCGTGCATCACGCCGACGAGCTTGCGGTGCTTGCCCAGGTAGCGACCGTCGGGCCCGATCACGACCCCGGTGTTCCAGAGCCGGCCGCGGACCCGCGGGTCGGCCTCGGAGACGCCGACCACCAGCGTCACGCCGTGGCGACGGGCGATCTCGCCGAGCGTCGTGGTGAACGGCCCGGGGATCACCTGGGAGTTCTCGACGTAGGCCCGGTGGTAGCGCTGGGCCTCGGCCCAGGCCTTGCGCCCCTCCTCGGTCCGGGGGAACGGGTCCGGGATGAACCGCGGATAGCCGGGCACCAGCAGCTCGGGGAAGACGACCAGCTCGGCCCCCTGGGCGGCGGCCTCCGCCGTGAAGGTCCGGATCCGGTCGATCCCGGCGGCGGGATCCATGTACGAGGCTTCGAGCTGGACGGTGGCTACGCGCGGCACGGCTGGCTCCTGGGTTCAGGGATTGGGGAACGGATGGTCTGGATCGGCCGCGAAGGCCGCGAGCACCGCGGCGTACGCCACGGGCTCCTCGATCGGCGCGCAGTGCGCGCTGGCGCGCAGCACCGCGGTCCGACCGTCGGGGGCCGTCGCGGCGATGTGCTCCGCGAGGCTGAACGGGTAGTACGGGTCGCGGTCGGCGTAGGCGGCCAGCACCGGCACCGGCAGCCGCGCGACGACGTCGCGCATGTCCAGGCGCGCCTGGGCCCGGACGATCTCCAGCGCCACGTCGAGCGGGGTCTGCAGCGCGACCTGGTAGAGCCAGTCGATCACCGCCGGATCGGCGCCGGGCAGCAGCGACTCGGCCTGGAACGCGCGCTCGCCGACGGGCCAGGCCGCGGCCAGCTCGTCCAGGTAGCCGTCGAACTGCTCGGCCGGCATCGCGTGGGGGAAGTCGTCGGCCCGGGTCAGGCGCAGCGGACCGTTGGTCAGCACGACCCGTCCGACGCCGTGGCCGTCGCGGTCCAGGTAGTGCAGCGCGACCGTGCAGCCCATCGACCAGCCGACCAGCGTGGCGTCCTCCACTCCGAGCTCGCGCAGCACGAAGCCCAGGTCGCCGGCGTAGCGGTCGAAGTCGTACGGGCCGCTCGGCTTGTCCGACTCGCCCATCCCGCGCAGGTCGAAGCGCACCACCCGGTGCCCGTCGTCGATCAGCCGCGTCGCCGTCCGGTCCCAGAGCCGGTGGGAGCCCTTCCAGCCGTGGACCAGCACGATCGGCGGCCCCTGTCCGCGGTCGCTGCAGCGCAGCCGGACCCCGTCGGGCGTGGTCAGGAAGCTCATCGGCTCTCCGGATCGGGCTCGGCGTCGAGCGCTCCGCGCTCGTGCCGGATCAGCACGCGGTCGCCCTCGGCCGCGCCGGGCGCGCGGGCGATCACCACCGGGCCGACGTCGAGCCGGACCGTCGCCAGCCGCGACGGGGGATCGCCGGCGACGTCGGTCGTCTGCTCGACCACGCCGCGGGAGCCGTCGGCCGGCGTCGACGCCGCGCCGCCGCAGACCGAGCAGCGCACGCGCGGCGGCCAGCGGGCGGTGCCGCAGTCGTCGCAGACCGGGACCTCCAGCGGCGTGCTCACGCGATCCGCTCCAGGACCGCCGCGTTGTGGCAGGCGCCGTGGCGGTAGAGCACCATGCCGTAGCCGGTGACCACGGCCAGCCGGCAGTCGCGGACCTGCCGCTCGCCCGCCTCGTGACGCAGCTGGGTGACCGCCTCGACCAGCCCGTGCATGCCGGCCGCGGCGCCGGCCTGACCGGCCGACAGCTGGCCTCCGGAGGTGTTCAACGGCCAGCGGTCGCGCAGCAGGGTCTCGTGCAGCCAGCGCTGCACGTTCCCGTCGGGCACGAGCCCCAGGTCGTCGGCCTGTACGACCGCCATCACCGGATAGTCGTCGTAGACGTACGCCGCGTCAACGTCCGCCGGCCCGACGCCGGCCTCCTCCCAGAGCCCGGGGGCGAGCGTGGCGAATCCGGTGGTCAGGCGACCGTCCTGCTGCTGGTCGTCGTTGTGCAGCTGGTGCAGGGCGCGCACCCGGACCGCGGGGCCGGTGGCCCGGTCCCGGCGCGTGACGATGATCGCGTCGGCCCCCGCCACCACCGGCACGCAGTCGTAGCGGGTCAGCGGCGTCGCGACCGGGTCGGCCGCCAGGTACTCGTCGAGCGTCAGCGGCGCGCGGTAGACCGCGCCGGGGTTGGCGGCGGCCCAGGCGCGCTGGGCCAGCGGCACGCAGGCCAGGTCCTCGCGCGTCAGTCCGCGGGCCGCCATGTAGCGGCTGGTCAGCATCGCGAAGAGCGCGTTGGGGCCGGCGTAGCCGAGCGGCACCAGGTGCTCGGCCGTCGCCCGGTTGTACTCGCGCACGAGCCGCGCGAAGGCGGCCCGGTCCAGGTGGTCGCCGGCCAGCAGCACGATCGTCGTGGCGTCCCCCGCCTCGACCGCCCGCACCGCATGCTGCAGCAGGTTGTTGGCGCTGGCCCCGCCGTGCGGGTCCTCCATCAGCCAGCGAACGGAGATCCCCAGCCGCCAGCAGAGGTCGATCGCGTGATCGGGCGCGAGCGAGAACGACGCGACGCCCAGGCCGTCGACCTCGTGATCCCGGAGGGGCGCGATCCCCAGGCCGTCCA
>CAZMVL010000047.1:15427-20528 GCA_964569335.1 uncultured Paraperlucidibaca sp. | reverse complement strand
TGCCGGCCGCGGCCAGCACGCCGTCGAAGGCCTCGGCGAGCAGCACGGTCGTGTCACGCTCGGCAGGAGGACGGCGCTCGTAGCCGACCTCGAACGCGCCGGCGATCACCGCCTCGTCGTCACCGCCCGCGCTCGTCCGCACCAACGCCCCCTCCCATAAAAGTCACCATACCAGCGCTGTACTGTGCAGATCAAGAACGGCTGGGGGCGTCCGCGGCGAGCCGGCGGAGCAGGCCCGCCTGTGCGTCGTCCCCGCGGTAGCGGCCGCGATAGCGACCCTCGGGAAGCACGCTGACCTCGTGGAACAAGCGGATCCCGAGCTGCTCGCCGAAGCGCCGCACCATCTCCATCCCGGAGACGAAGATCGCGTGGTGCGTCGGGTGGTCGCGCGCCCAGCGCTCGAGGTCGCCGAGCGAGCGGAAGCTGGCCAGCACGCAGGTCCGGTCGACGTCACGCCCGTCCAGGTCGGTCTCGCGCACGTAGCGCGCGCTGATGCAGCCAGCGTCGTCGGCCTGGGCGCAGAGGTGCTCGACGCCCGCCCGCAAGGTCGGCTCGACCTCGTTGCGGTACCACTCGACGTGGTCGTCCGGCGCGTCGCACCAGTCCTGCGAGGTGCGGATCGTCGCGACGTTGTGCGGCGCCACCACCCGCCGATCGAGGCCGTCGCCGACGGCCTCGGGGACCCACGCACCGGGCTCCAGCTCGTCGTCGGCGGAGGCCGGGATCCGATCGCGGGCCGAGCCCCAGTAGCCGACCATCGGGCAGAACTGGTGCTCCGTCCCGGGGATCCGGCCGAGCCCGGTCTGGCGCGTGCGCACGCCGAAGTGCGTCTCGGTGTGGGTCAGCGGCAGCTCCGCCGTCTCCGCCCACCAGGCGACGTCGTCGCCGTCCAGCTCGGCCCCGCGCGACGCGACCCAGCGGCGGTGGGCCTCGGGGTCGTCCCAGTAGGCGAAGACGACCTGCGTCGCCGGATCGCTCGGGACCAGCACCCGTCCGCGCTCGACGGTCAGCGCCCCGTCGGCGGCGTGCAACGCGACGACCAGCCGGTCGACGAACGCCCCGGCCCCGGGGCCGGACGCGCCGAAGACCACGCGGACGACCTCGCGCAGCCCGCGCGGGTAGCGCAGGAAGTACGTCGTGAAGTCCGGCCAGTGCCCGGGCGGGCCGCGGCGCGGGCACGGCTCGAGCGCGGGATCGCGAGCGGGATCAGGCGTGTGCAACACGGTCGCACCATAACTCTTCATGGCAGCGCTGTCATGTGCAAATTATTCCTTGACACCTGCCCAGTTCGTTGGGAACGTGGCGGAGTACCCGACCTCCGCGGAGGAGCGCCCGATGCCGGACGAGATCGACCGCCTGCTGCCCGACGTCCACGACCGCGTGGTCGCCTGGCGCCGCCACCTGCACCAGCACCCCGAGCCCTCGTTCGAGGAGCACCGCACCGCCGCCTGGATCGAGGAGCGACTGGGCGAGCTTCCCGGCGTCGTGGTCGAGCGCCCGGTCGGGACGGCCGTCGTCGGGCGGCTGACCGGCGCCCGGCCCGGCCCGACCGTGGCGATCCGCGGCGACATCGACGCGCTGCCGATCGTCGAGCAGACCGGCCTGCCCTTCGCCTCGACCGTGCCCGGACTGATGCACGCCTGCGGGCACGACGGCCACACCGCGATCCTGCTCGGCGCGGCGACCGTGCTGGCCGGCCTGCGCGAGCAGCTGGCGGGCGAGGTCCGCTTCCTCTTCGAGCCCGGCGAGGAGGCCTTGCCGGGCGGCGCCTCGCTGATGGTCGGCGCCGGGGTGATGGACGGGGTCGATCGCGTGATCGGGCTGCACCTGTGGGCCCCGCTCGAAGTCGGCACCGCGATCGTCAACCCGGGACGGGTGATGGCCGCCTGCGACGTCTTCCGGATCGAGGTCCACGGGCGCGCGGGGCACATCGGCGCGCCGCACGCCGCGATCGACCCGATCGCGATCGCCGCCCAGATCGTCACCAACCTCCAGCACCTCGTCGCGCGTGAGGTCGACCCGCTGGAGCCCGCGGTCGTCGGCGTCACCGAGCTGCACGCCGGGCACGCCGTCGGCGTGATCCCCCAGACCGCCACGATCGGCGGCGGCACCAACGTCTTCGACCCGGCGGTCCGCGACCGGCTCGAGCGCCGGATCGGCGAGATCGCCGCCGGGATCTGCGCCGCCCACGGCGCCCGCTGCGACTACGAGTACACGCGGGGCTACGACGCGGTCGTCAACGACCCGGGCGTCGCGGCGGTCGTCGCGACGGCCGCCGGCCGGGTGCTCGGCCCCGACGCGGTCGTCGAGCGGCCGCCGGTGATGCCCGGCGAGGACTTCTCCGCGTTCCTCCACCGCGCCCCCGGCTGCTTCGTCCTGCTCGGCGCGGGCAACGCCACCAAGGGGATCACCGCCGACCACCACGACCCCCGCTTCGACGTCGACGAGGACGCGCTCGCCCACGGCGTCGAGCTGTTCGCCCGCTCGACGCTGGCGCTGCTGGCGGAGGACTGAGCCGGCGCGGCGCTGGCCCCGACCGCGCCCGCCGGCCGGGTCAGGCGGCCACGGCCTCCGGGGCCACCAGCGCCGCCGCCGCGGCGACCAGCTGCGGATCGCCGGCGACGACGCGACCGCCCTGCACGACCAGCCGCACGTCGTGGAGCGCGCTGACGTCGTCGGTCGGCGTGCCGCCGACGACCACCAGGTCGGCCAGCGCGCCCGGCACCAGCGTGCCGATCTCGCCGGCCTTCTCCAGCGTCTCGGCCGCGACGCTCGTCGCCGAGCGCAGCGCCTCCGCCGGGGTCATGCCCAGCTCGACCATGTACTCCAGGTCGGACACGAGCGAGTCGATCCCGCCGACGAAGCTGCTGGTGTCGGTCCCGGCGGCAACCGTCACCCCGGCCGCGAGCGCCCGCTGGAAGCTGGCCGCGTGGGTCGGCAGCGCCTCCGTCGCGTGGCGCATCGCCTGGACGCCATAGTCGCCCATGTCGAGCATCCGCTGGCCCAGGTCGATGATGTGCCGCGGCAGGCGGATCGTCGGCACCAGCACGATCCCCTGCTCCGCCAGCCCGCGGACGTTCTCGTCGCTCAGCTCGAGGCCGTGCTCGACCGTGTCGACACCGGCCTCGATCGCCATCGCCGCCGTCTCCGGCAGGAAGATGTGGCAGGCCACGCGGACGCCCAGCCGGTGCGCCTCGTCGACGATCGCGTCGAGCTCGGGCTGGGTGAACTCGAGCACCCGCTTGCCCGGTACCGCGCGGGCTCCGTCGAGCGCGACCTTGATCCAGTCGACGCCGGTCTTGATCTCCTCGCGGACGGCCTTGCGGCAGTCGTCCGGGCCGTTGGCCTCGCGGGCGAACGAGCCGTTCCAGCCGAGCTCGCTGCCGTGCCCGCCGGTCATGCAGATCAGCCGACTGCAGGCGACGACCCGGGAGCCGAGCGTCTCTCCGCGATCGACCGCGTCACGCACCGCGACGCCGATGTCGAACGCCGAGCCGACGTCGCGGACGGTGGTGATCCCGGCCCGCTGGGTGGTGCGCGCGGACGCGGCGGCGTGCAGCGCCAGCCGCGCGGGGTCGCGCGCCAGGTCCATCGGCGCGGCCCAGTCGCAGAGGTGGACGTGCATGTCGATCAGGCCCGGCAGCGCGGTGCTGCCCGCCGGCAGCGCGATCGTCCGGTGATCGCCCTCGTCGGGCAGCGTGCCCTCCGCGACGACCTCGACGATCCGGTCGTCCTCCAGGACGATCGCCGCGTCCGGCCGGGGGTCGTCGCCCGTCGCGTCGAAGACCTGCGCGCCGGTCAGGATCGTGCGGTTGCTCATCGTCGGATCTCCGGGATCGGGTGGGGTACGGGCGGACCGTCGATCACGGTCCGCCAACGGTCGAGGAAGAAGCCCAGCGGGTCGTCGCCGGGGGGACGCAGCCGGTCCGGGTCGTCGCCGACCGTCTCCCGGGTGACCATCCACGGGCTCGCGAGCGTCGGCCCGTAGGCCCGCAGCGGATCCGCCTCCGGCCCGGGCCACGCCGTGCCCCGGGTCCAGTGCTGGACGGCCAGGTCGAGCGCGACCAGGCCCTGGACGCTGGTGTCGACCTGGACGAGCCCGTCGACGCGGCCCTCCGCGACCATCCGGCGGGTCTCGGCGTTGGAGTAGATGCCGCCGATCAGCGGGCGCTGGTCGCCGTGCAGGTCGAGCGCGTCGAGCGCCCGCGCCTGGGTCGCCACGCAGGGCTCGCAGGTCTGCCAGAGCGCGGCCAGCCGCGGGTGCCGCTCGAGCGCGGCGGTCGTCGACGCCGCCACGTCGCGCTCCAGGTCGGCGAGCGCGATCTCGTGGCTCAGCACCTCCCGTACGTGCGGGTGCGCGGCCAGGTCACGGGCCCGTCGGCGATCGCGCGCGAGCAGTCCGTCGCCGAGCGCCGGCGCGATCCAGGCGGCCAGCTCGACGGGAGCTCCGGCACCGTGCCGCTCGGCGAGTCGGTCGATCAGCCAGGCGTCGAGCCGGGCCGCCAGGCCGTCCTCGTCGGGAACCACCTGCGCCACCAGCCCGGGGTGGGGCCGCTGGCGGGCGCCGGCCTCGATCCACGGGATCCCGGCCGCCGCGACGGCGTCGAACAGCGCGCCGAGCGGCTCCGGAGCGACCACCGCCGCGACCACCAGGTCCGGCGCGGCGTCGAGCACCTGCTCGACGCAGGCCCGCCGCCGGGCCTGGTCGAAGTCCGGGTCGAGCACCGTCAGCTCGCAGCCGAGTGCCGCACTGGCCGCCGCGACCCCGCGCCCGATCTCGACCGACGACTCGCTGCGACCGGAGTGGTGGACGAAGACGACGCGCTTGGCGAGGGCCATCGGCGTCACCCTGCCCGGAACCTATCCATTTGTCAAGTCTCAGCTCCGGGCGAGCGCCCGGCCGCCGGCCGACGTCAGCCCCGACCGGTGGACGGGCCGCGCGCGGCCCCGGCCCCCGACGCGGCCAGCCCCTCGAGCAACCGCTGCAGGACGTCGACGGCGCCCCGGGTGGCGTCGCCGTCGCCGTCGAGCAGCTGCTGCAGCGTCAGGCCGTCGATCGCGGCGAAGACCAGCCGGGCGACCGCGGGATCGGCGGCGTCCA
>CAZMVL010000047.1:7776-15417 GCA_964569335.1 uncultured Paraperlucidibaca sp. | reverse complement strand
CCGGCGATCGCCCCCGGCTCCCCCGGCTCCCGGTCCAGCCGGGACCCGGTCACCGCCGTCCGGCTGGCGTGGCGCGCGGCCTCGAGGATCAGGTTCCGCCGGCTGCCGAAGTGGTACGTGACCAGCGCGTGGGTGGTCCCCGCCTCCGCCGCCACGGCGCGGTACGTGAGCCCGCGCAGCCCGTTCCGCGCCACCACGCGGACCGTCGCATCGAGCAGCGCGCCGCGCCCCTCGCGGTAGGCCGGCCGGTCGGGCTCCGAGGCGCTCGCCATGCCGCAGACCGTAGCTCGCAGCCGACCGGCCGTGGCTCCCGCCCGTCGCCCCGACGAAATCCGACTTGACAAATGACTAGCGAGACGAGAACGTCTTGCCGACGGTCTGCACGGCACAGCGCAAGAGGGCAGACCATTCCTCTCGGAGTCCCTCCTCCGAGCACGCCGCCCCGCCCCGGTGCGTGCTGCGCCGCGCGTCCAACCCGATTCCCGTCCTTCACGAGGAGCCTCGGCAGTGAGCCAGTCGACCACCCCAGCCGTTCCTCGGCGGACGCTGCGCGCCCGCGTCCGCCGTCACCGGGCGGGATCGCGATGAGCGCTCCCGCGGCCGTCGCCGACCGCCGGGGCGGAACGGGGCGGCGCACGGGGATCCAGTGGATCTCCCAGTACGGGGTGATCGCCGCGATGGTCCTGACCTTCGTCGCGTTCAGCCTGGCCAAGCCCGACAGCTTCTTCACGATGCTGACCTTCAAGGCGATCCTCCGCGACGCGGCGCCGCTGCTGATCGTCGCGGTCGGGATCACCGTGGTCCTCGTCGTCAACGAGTTCGACCTCTCGATCGGCGGGCTCGCGGGCCTGATGGGCACGCTCTCGATCGCCGGGGTCTCCGGCGTCCACCTGGGGCTGCCCGTCGCGCTGGCCGTGGTGCTGACGCTCGCGGCGGGCGCGGCGCTCGGGGCCCTCAACGGCCTGATGATCGCCTACCTGGGCGCCTCCTCGTTCATCGTGACGCTGGGGATGGGGACCGTGTTCAACGGGATCGACACCCAGATCCTCGGCGCCAACACGATCTACGAGGAGATTCCCACCGCCTTCACCTCGATCGCCAACGGCTCGGTCGCCGGGATCTCCAACCAGGTGCTGATCGCGGTCGTCGTCGCGCTGCTGGCCGGCGCCCTGCTGCGGCACTTCGAGGTCGGCCGCTACCTGTACGCGATCGGCGGCAACCGCGAGGCCGCGCGACTGAGCGGCGTCCGCGTCCGGCGGCTGACGATGACCACCTTCGCGATCGCCGGGCTCTGCGTCGCCGTCGCCGGGATGCTGGTCGCCGCCCAGGCCGGGTCGGCGAGCGCCAACTCGGGCAACGGGTTCCTGCTCCCGGCCTACGCCGCGGCCTTCCTCGGCTCGGCGATGTGGCGGCCGGGCAGCTTCACGATCTTCGGCACGCTGCTCGGCGCGCTGTTCCTGCAGATCATCGGCACCGGCCTGACGCTGTTCAGCCTGAGCGGCGCGATCGTCGCGATCATCCAGGGCGGGATCCTCGTCGCCGCCGTGCTGATCTCGCGGATCGGAGGCCGCCGGTGAGCACCGCGCCCCTGGTGTCGATGCGCGGCATCCGCCTGGCGTACCCCGGCGTCCAGGCCGTCGACGGCGCGGACTTCTCGCTCGAGGCCGGCGAGGTCGTCGCGCTGGTCGGCAAGAACGGCGCCGGCAAGAGCACGCTGATGAAGGTCCTCGCCGGCATCCAGCGGGCCGACGAGGGCACGATCGAGATCGCCGGCGCGCCCGTTCCCGCGCCCTACGGGCCGATCGAGGCGAGCCGGCTCGGGATCGCCGTCGTCCACCAGGAGCTGGAGGTCGTGCCGCGACTCTCGGTGGCCGAGAACGTCGCGCTCGGAGCGGGCTTCCCGCGGCGGCGGGGCGGGGCCGTGGCCTGGAGCCGGCTGCGCGACCGCGCGCACGCGATCCTCGACGACCTCCAGCCCGGGATCGACCCGGCGGCCCCGGTCGGTGACCTCTCGCTCGCCCAGCAGCGGCTGGTGATGATCGCGCGCGGCGTCTACCGGCAGGCCCGGATCGTGATCCTCGACGAGCCGAGCGCCGCGCTCAACGACGAGGAGATCGCGATGCTCCACGCCGTGGTCCGGCGGCTCGCCGACCGCGGCCACGCCGTCGTCTACATCTCGCACCGCCTGCAGGAGATCCTCGACCTGACCACCCGTGCCGTGGTCATGCGCGACGGCCGGGTCGTCGACGAGCGACCGACCGCCGGCTTCGATCGCGGGAGCCTGGTCGAGGCGATCACCGGCCACAGCCGGATCGAGGTCGAGCCGACGCGGCCCGAGCCGGTGGCCGTCGGCGATCCGGTGCTCGAGGTCCGCGGGCTGACGCGGGCGGGCGTCGTCGAGGACGTCGACCTGCGCGTCCACGCCGGCGAGGTGCTCGGGCTGGCCGGGCTGGCCGGGGCCGGCCGGACCGAGATCGCGCGGATGATCGCCGGCGCCGACCGGGCGGATCGCGGCACCGTGCACGTGCGCGGCCGCGAGCTGCGCCTGCGCACGCCGCGCGACGCGGTCGACGCCGGCATCGCGCTCGTGCCCGAGGATCGCCGCAACGAGGGCCTGCTGACGCAGTTCGGCGTCCGCTTCAACGTCACCCTGGCGAGCCTCTTCCGCCACCGCCGCGGCCGGCTGCCCGTCCCCTCCAAGGCCAGCGAGCGGCAGGCGGTGGCCGACAGCGTCGAGCGGCTGCGCGTCAGCGCCGGCGATCCCGAGCGGCCGGTCGCGTTGCTGTCCGGCGGCAACCAGCAGAAGGTCGTGATCGCCAAGTGGCTGGAGCGCGACCCCGACGTCCTGATCTTCGACGAGCCGACCCAGGGCATCGACGTCGAGGCCAAGGCCGAGGCGCTCGGCCTGGCCCGGGCGCTCGCCGCCCGCGGGCGCGCGGTGCTGCTGATCGCGTCGGACTTCTCCGAGCTGGTCTCCACCTGCGACCGCGTGGTGGTCCTCCGCGAGGGCCGGATCGTCGGCGAGCTGCGCGACCAGCAGGTCTCCGACCGGCGGATCGTCGACCTCTGCTACCGAGAGCCGGACAGCGCTCCGGCGGCCGCGTGACCAGCGCGGCGTCCCCAACCAGAAGGAGCACCGCAGTGCGATTCCCATTCTCCGGCCCGCGACGCGCGGGCGCCATGCTCGCGATGGTCGCGTGCCTCGCCGTCGGGATCACCGGCTGCGGAAGCGACGACGACGATTCCGGCACCACCTCGGCGGCGACCGACAGCAGCGCTCCCGCGGCCGACGTCGCTTCCGACCGTACCGAGGCGGCGAAGACCGCCGCGATCGCGGACGCCGAGAAGGCCGGCGGCAAGGTCGACGCGCCGACCGGCAAGACCATCGGCTTCATGTACCTGTCGAAGTCGACCGAGGCGTCGATCCGGCTGCACGACGGCCTGAAGGCCGCGGCCGACCTCTTCGGCTTCAAGGTCGTCACCTGCGACCCGAACTTCGACCCCGCCAAGACCGCGCAGTGCATGACGACGCTGGTCTCGCAGAGCCCGGACCTGATCCTGACCTCGGCGGCCGCGACCTCGGCGCTCGGCGGTGGCCTCAAGTCCGCGGCGGACCGCGACATCCCCGTGGTGATGATCGGCGCGCTTCAGGCCCCGTCGCCGTACTACACCGCGCAGTACGTGCCGGACGAGAAGCGGCTGTCGAAGGCGCTCAACGAGTGGATGTTCGGCCTGGTCAACGAGCGCGTCGGCGACGGTCCGGCGACGATCGCCGCGTTCCAGGCACCGAACGTCGGGCAGGGCGTGATCGACCGCGACGTGCAGCGCAAGGCCGACCTCGAGGCGTTCCCCAACATCAAGCAGGTCACCCACGACATCGACCTGGGCGACGCCGTCCAGGACACCCGCTCGCGGACGCGCAGCCTGGTCCAGCAGAACTCCGACCTGCAGGCGCTCTGGCAGACCTGCGACTTCTGCGCCCCGCCGATGGCCCAGGCGCTCGACCAGCTCGGCCTGCAGGGCGACGACCGGCCGTTCACCGGCGCCTTCTACACGACCAAGCAGTCGCGCGAGATGATCAAGGCCGGCAAGCTGAGCGGCGCGGTCGAGGTCAACTACGGCGTCCAGTCGTGGGTCAGCCTCGACCAGGCGCTGCAGAACTGGGCCCGCGAGACGCCCTTCGCCGAGACCAACGCGGTCTTCCAGGACGGGTACGGGATCGAGATGCTCGAGCCCTGGATCGTGACCCAGGAGAACGTCGGCGACCCGGCCGTGGTGCGCAACCAGGCCGAGGACTACGAGACCTACTTCCGCACCAAGTGGAACGCGGAGTTCGGGGTCGGCAGCGCCCCGTGAGCCCCTGTCGGGACCATCCCCATCCGGTCCCGCCGATCGGTCGGCGGCACTCCGCAGCGTGTCGCCATCCGCCAGTCGCCCGGGCGGTGCCACCGGCACCGCCCGGGCCGACCCGGCGTCCCTCGCCGCGGGCCTGCGGGCTCCTATGATGCGGCGATGAGCGAGAAGTCGACCGCGTCCGATCGTCCCGCGCCCGGCGCCGGGCGCGAGGCCCTGCTCGACGCCACCCTGCGGGTCGTGGCGCGCGATGGCTTCGACGGACTGACGTACCGCGCCGTCGGCGCGGAGTCCGGGACCACCCACGGCCTCGTCTCGTACCACTTCGGCAACCGCGAGACCCTGATCCACGAAGCCGCCGTGCGCGCCAGCCGACGGGCGATCGAGAGCGTCGCGCTGGCCGCCGACGAGGACCGTCCCGAGGCGTTCCTGCCCGACCTGGCGGAGGCCGTCGAGCGCGACCTCGAGACCCACATGTTCCAGTACGAGATCACGCTCCAGTCGCGCCGCCGACCGGAGCTCGGGCACGAGATGCACCGGCTCTACGACGAGTACTGCGCGCTCACGCAGCGGGCCCTGGAGCGAATGGGTATCGAGGCCACGCCGGCGCTCGGGCGGGTGATCTTCGCCGCCGTCGACGGGATCGTGCTGCAGCACGTCGTGACCGGCGACGCGGAGCGGACCGACGAGGCGATGGACGCGCTGCGCGGCCTGCTGCGGAGCATGGTGACCGTGCCTCTGACGCCGTAGCGGAACCCCACCGAAACGGCCCTTGACAAGTGGATAGCGGGGCGAAAGGGTAGGGCGGACAGTCCCCCTCAGCGCGCCCCTCCGGCGCCTGCGACTTCCGAGGAGCCCCGGCATGGCCAATCCCGAGACCGTCGCCGACGACATCGGCCTGCGGTTCGATCCCCTCGACCCCGGTCAGGCGGAGATCCGCTACGACCTGTGGGCGGAGGCCCGCCAGGACCAGCCCGTCTTCTACAGCCCGAAGTACGACGTCTGGTTCGTGACCCGCTACGAGGACGTCAGCCGGGTCATGCGCGACCACAGGTTCTTCTCGACCCAGAGCGTCTTCGCGCCGGCGCGCGACTGGCCGGCGTCGGTCCGGGCGATCCTCGACGAGGGCTACTCCTGGCACTACTTCCTCTCCAACAACGACCCGCCCGAGCACACCCCGCTCAAGAAGGCCGTCTCCAAGGCGTTCTCCCGCAGCCAGACCCGCGCGCTCGAGCAGCGGATGCGCGAGATCGCCAGCGAGCTGGTCGACGGCTTCGTCGCCGACGGCAAGGCCGACCTGGCCGCCCGCGTCGGCTACCCGTTCCCGGCCCTGGTGGTCGTCGAGATCCTCGGCTTCCCGCGGGAGGACATGGAGCAGCTGAAGGCCTGGGGCGACGCCTGGCTGACGCTGTTCTCCGACTCCGCCGACGAGCCCGAACTGCAGCAGGCCGCACGTGACTTCGTCGCCTTCCAGAACTACATCCTCGGCCACTTCCGGGACCGCGAGCGGAACCCGACCGACGACCTGATGAGCCACCTGGTGCGCGAGCTCCACGACGACCCGGCGATCGACCTGACGATCGAGGACATCGTCAACGTGCCGATCAACATCATGACCGCGGGCCACGCGACCGGGACGCTGCTGTTCATCGAGGAGATGACCGAGCTGCTCGACGACCCGAAGCTGATGGAGCGGATCCGCAACGACCCGTCGCAGGTCCCCGCACTGATCGAGGAGGCGCTGCGCTACGAGCCGCCGGTCCACGGGATCTTCCGCACGACGCTCGACGAGGTCGAGGTCGCAGGAACCACGATTCCCAAGGGCGCGCGCGTGCTGGCCTGCTACGGCTCGGCCAACCACGACCCGGAGCACTTCGTCCACCCGGAGATCTTCGACATCGATCGCCCCGACGTCGCCGACCACTACGGATTCGGCAAGGGCACCCACTTCTGCCCCGGGGCGCCGGTCGCCCGGATGGAGCAGCGGGCGCTGCTGGAGATCCTGCTCGAACGGCTGCCGAACCTGCGCTACCAGCCGGGCGAGACCAAGCAGCGGTTCTCGCACTTCTGGCTGCGCGGGTACCAGACCCTGCCCGTGGAGTGGGACGTCTGACGCGCCCGCGCGCAGCACCGACCGCCGGCCCCACGCGGGGCCGGCCCAGCCCCGCCCCGCCCCGCGTCCGGCCGGCCCGGCCGTCGATCGGGGCGGGCCCGGTCGTCGGTCAGCGGGCGTCGCCGCCGCGGCCCGGCAGGTGGAAGCGCCCGGCGGGGTCCCACGTCGCGCGCAACGCGCGCAACCGCTGCCAGTTGCCGGGCGAGAACGACCGCGCCAGCCGTTCCGGGTACGCCTCCAGGTCGGCCTCGCTGACGAAGTTGCCGGAGGCGATCGGCTCGAGCGCCCGCGACATCTCGGCCATCCAGGCGCGGTTGGCCTCGTCGGCCGCCGGATCGGTCCACAGCGCGTAGGCCATCACCAGCGTGCGCTCGTCCATCGAATACGCCGCACCGTCGGGCGACAGGCCGAGCTTGCCGCCGTGGCCCGGCATCAGCGCCACGAAGTTGCTCATACCCGAGGGCGCCCGCAGGAACGGCTCCCGGAGCGGGGCCATCGCCCCCGCGACGTCGCGGTCGGTCCAGAACGCGTCGGCGATGTAGCGGTGGTCCTCGGGGTACTCCGCGTCGAACGCCGCCGACAGCTGCTCGAACGGCACCGGCTCCCGCTCCGCGTACGCGAGCGGCGCGAAGCCCGGACCGGCGGCAAGCGGCGCCAGCCCCTCGCGGGCCTGCTCCTCGCTGTCCGCGTAGGCCATCGCGGTCACGCTGACCACGTGCTCGGGGTAGCCGTCGCTCGGCCGGTGGTCGTGCCGCTGCGGCCCACCGGCCGCGGTGAAGACCTCGACCCACGGCGGCAGCCCCGGTGACGCCTCGGCGATCCAGCGGGTCACCGCGTCCAGCTGCTCGTAGGCGAAGACCCACGTCGACACGCGCGTATCGGCCGGCCGGTCCTGCAGCTCCACCTCGAACTCGGTGACGACCCCGGGGAACGCCGGACCGGCGCCGCGGGCCAACCACAGCAGCTCGCGGTTCTCGGACTCCGACGCCACCACCAGCTCGCCGGAGGCGGTCACGACGTGCACGCTGCGGACGGAGAAGCACGCCGGCTTCCACTGCCCGGAGTTGAGGCCGATCCCGCCGCCGAGCAGGTAGCCGCCGGTACCGGGGGTCCCGCAGTGCCCCGACGGGTACGCCGGCACGCTGGCGGCCCACGGCCTGGCGTACCCGTCGGGG
>CAZMVL010000047.1:0-7766 GCA_964569335.1 uncultured Paraperlucidibaca sp. | reverse complement strand
ACCGCGTGACGGTCGATCCGGCCGCGCGCACGATGCGCGTCCAACCGGCGGCCCAGGCCGTGGGCCGCCAGCGTGCCGGCGACCGTCCCGCCCCGGGCCGCCGGTTGGACGCGCATCGTGCGCGCGGCCGGATCGACCGTCACGCGGTCGAGCGCGGAGAGGTCGAGCAGCACGCCGTCGTCGCGGACCGGCGCCCCGATCCAGCTGTGCCCGCCGGAGAGCACGGCGATCCGCCGGCCGTCGCGGACCGCGGCGCGCACCACCTGGACGACCTCGTCCTCGGTGCGCGGGCGCGCGATCGCGTCGGGAGCCCGTCCGAAGTCCAGCGCGTTGAAGGTCAGGCCGGCCAGGTGCCGGTCGAAGCCCTCTTCCCCGCGCCGGAGCAGCGGGATGTCGGTACCCATGTGGATCTCCTCGATCGCAGGAAGCCGACCGGGCCGTATCGCGGCCCGTCGGCGGGGGTCAGTGCGCGGCGTCGTCGACGACGAGCTGCCGCGACTCGTGCGCGTGGATCAGGCGCCAGCCGCCGGGCGTGCGCCGCAGCCCGTAGGTGAAGCGCACCTCGCCGGCCAGCGCCTCGTCGACGCCGGCGATCCGGAAGGCCGTCGCCAGCAGCGCATAGACCAGCGCGACGTCACCGATCACGGCCACGTCCGTCGCGATCTCGCGCCACTCCGTGAACGCCTCGACCACGTCGGGGATGCCCCGCCAGTACGCCTGGATCTCGTCCCAGCTGCGCAGCGCCCGCGCGTGCTCCTCGGGCTGGTAGACGAGGTGCTCGAAGCCGGCATCCCACTGCCGCTCGAGCCCCTCGAGGTCCATCGCGCGCATCGCCTCGCCGTAGGCGCGGCAGACCGCGCGGACCGCGTCCTCGTCGCCGGACGTCTCGCCTCTCCCGTGCATCGCAGAGACAGTACCGCGCCCTATCCATTTGTCAAGGACGACTTGCCAGATGGATAGCCAAGGCCCGCGGACCCCGTGCTAGCCCGGCACCGCCCGGTTGAGCGTGACGCCGGCGGCCTCGCGGTCCCAGGTGTCGTCGGTCACGCCGGCGGCCCGCAGCTCGGCCTTGCGGACCTTGCCGTTGAGGGTCAGCGGCAGCTCGTCGACCGTCCGCACGAAGCGCGGGATCGCGAAGTACGCCAGCCGCGGCTCGCACCAGCGGATCAGGTCGACCGGGTCGACCTCCTGCCCGTCGCGCGGAACGACCGCGACGGCGACCTCGTCCTCGCCGACCTCCGAGGCCACCGGGAAGGCCGCGACCGCCTCGACCGCCGGGTGCCCGACCAGCGCCTGCTCGACCTCGAACGACGAGATGTTCTCGCCGCGGCGGCGGATCGCGTCCTTGATCCGGTCGGTGAAGCGGAACCAGCCGTCCGCGTCGCGGACCACCCGGTCGCCCGTGTGGAACCACAGGTTGGCCCACGCCTCGACGGTCTTCTCCGGCATCGCGAAGTACCCGGTCGCGAACGAGAACGCCGGGTCGTGGCGCAGCACCAGCTCGCCGCCGGTGCCGTCCGGGACGGGCACGTCGTGCTCGTCGACGACCAGCGCGTGGAAGCCGTCGCGGACCGGGCCCATGTAGCCCGGTCGCTGGTGGTCCCAGTACGCGCCGATCGCGCAGTTGGTCTCGGTCGAGCCGTAGCCCTCGACCAGGGCCACGCCGAACCGCTCGCGGAAGCGCGCGAAGTCGGCCGGCGCCGATCCGGGGGCGAGCGCCCGGCGGACGCCGTGATTGCGGTCGTCGGCGCCGTCGGGGCGCGTCAGCAGGATGCTGACCATCGCGCCGAGCAGGTAGGTGACCGTCGCGTCGGCCTCGCCGACGCGGGTCCAGAACCGCGACGCGGAGAAGCGCGGGCCCAGGTGGTACGTCGCCCCGGCGACCAGCGCCTGGACGAAGGCGTTGAGCGCGTTGGTGTGGAACAGCGGCAGGCAGGTGTAGAGGATGTCGTCCTCACCCAGGTCGAGCATCTCGCCGACCAGGATCCCCCACCAGTAGAACTGGGCCTGGGGGCAGCAGACGCCCTTCGACACGCCGGTCGTGCCCGAGGTGTAGAGGATCGCGCCGGTCTCGCCGGGGCCGACCGGCTCGGCCGGGACCGCGTCGCCGGCCGGCGGCGGATCGACCACGCGGTAGCCGGCCGGGGGCTCGGCGGGAACGCCGTCCAGCGCCCACACCTGCTCGAGCGTCCCGGGCCGCTCCAGGTAGCCGAGGGCGGCGACCAGCGCGCTGTCGATCGCCAGGATCCGCGCGCCCGAGTTGACCAGCTGGTGGGCCAGCTGCTCCCCGCGCAGCGCGGTGTTGAGCGGCACCGCGACGGCACCGATCCAGGAGCAGCCGAGCACGTAGTCGAGCAGCTCGATCCGGTTGTCGCACATCAGCGCCAGCCGGTCCCCCCGGCCGACGCCGGCGGCCCGCAGCGCCCCGGCGGTCGCGGCGGCCGCGTCGCGGACCTCGGCGAAGCTGCGCTCGAGCCCCTCCATCCGCAGCAGCGGCTTGTCGCCGTAGCGCTCGGCCTGGCGCGTGAGCAACGCGGGCAGGGTCTGCTCGGCGGCCGGGATCCCGCGCAGCGGCGAGGGCGTCATCCCCGCCTCGGGCGCCAGACCTGCCGCGGCGCCGTCGGCCGTGCGAACCACCCGAGCGAGCTCCTGCGCGGAGCCGGCGAACCACCGAACCATTACGTCTCCCAACCTTCGCCGTCACGGGCCGCGCCGACCCTCCGCAGCGCGGTCGGCCGACCGGCAGCGCGACACGCCGGCCGCGCCACCCGACACGAATATACTCGGCATGCCACCTCGCTGCAACGCATACCTTTTGCCGGCCCGGCCGGGCTACAACCGCCGGGCCAGGTCCTCCGCGTCGTGGATCACCGCGTCGGTCGGTCGGGGCGAGACCACGTCGCCCACCGCATGGACCGCGATCCCGCGCGCCGCGGCCGCCGCGACCAGCGCGTCCTCCGGGTCGCGGCGCACGGCCAGCACCAGGGTCTCGACGTCGTCCAGCACCGTCGGCTCGGACCCGAGCGCGTCGCGCAGCCGCACGCGGCCGTCCGCCGCGACCCGCTCGACGTCGGTCCACGGCCGCAGCGCGATCCCGAGCCCGGCCACCCGCCCGAGCCACGGCTCGACCTCCAGCTCGGTCGCCGCGGCGGCGGCGACCCGCGGACCGGGCGTCACCAGATCGACCCGCACGCCGTGCCCGGCCAGCCGTTCCGCCAGCCCGAGTGGGGCGTAGCTCCCCGACTCGTCGACGATCACCACCCGCCGCCCGAGCGCCCTCGGGTCGTCGCACGCGCGCTCGATCGCCCGCTCCAGCCCGAGCCGGGCGATCCGCTCGGCGCCGGGGATCCCGGCCCGGTCGGGGCAGCCGAAGCGCGCGCCGTCGGTCGCCCAGGTCGCGCCCGTCGCGAGCACCAGCGCGTCGGCCTCCAGCCGCTCGAGGTCGTCCGGGCCGATCGCCGCGCCGAGCCGGATCTCGCCCCCGTGACGCTCGATCGCCGCCACCAGATCGTCGATCGCCCACCGCCACGGCTCCCGCGTCGGCAGCCGGGAGAGTCCCCGCAGGTGCCCGCCGGGCGCGGACGCGCGCTCGTGGACGACCACCCGGTGGCCGCGGACCGCCGCCGTCGCGGCCACCCGCAGCCCGGCCGGTCCCGCGCCGACCACCGCGATCGTCCGCGGCTCCGCCGCGCGCGGCAGCGGACCGCCCCAGCGCTGCTCGCGTCCGGCGACCGGATTGACCACGCAGCTGACCGGGTTCCCGCCGAGCGCGCGCCCGACGCAGACGTTGGCGCCGACGCAGCGGGTCCGCACCCGCTGCGGATCATCGCCTGGGGTCATCAGCCGCGGATCGGCGATCTGCGCGCGGGACAGCGCGACCACGTCGGCGTGACCGGCGGCCACCGCCGCGGCGGCCATCGTCGGATCCAGCACGCGACCGGAGACGAGGATCGCCGCGCGATCGCCGACCGCCGCCCGGGCGCGGGCGGCGAACGGCAGCGGGTAGCCCTCGTCGATCGCCATCGACGCGATCGTGTGCCAGGTGCTGTGCGGCCCGCCGATCGACAGGTCGAAGAAGTCGAAGATCCCGCTCGTGACCAGCGTGTCCAGCTGCCGGAGGGTGTCCTCCGGCGTGATCCCGGCCGCGCCGATCAGCTCGTCGTAGGTCAACGACAGGCCGAGCGGCACCCGCGCGCCGATCTGCTCGCGGACCGCCGCGCCGAGCAGCGTCGCGAACCGGCAGCGGCCGGCCACGTCGCCGCCGTAGTCGTCGGCCCGCCGGTTGTAGAACGGGCTCAGGAACTGCCCGATCAGCCACCCGTGGGCGCCGTGCAGCTCGATCCCGTGGACCCCGGCGTCGACCGCGATCCGGGCGCTCCGCGCGAAGTCCTCGGCGATCGCCTCGATCTCGCCGACGGTCAGCGGCAGCGGCGTCTCGCCGCCCGGCACGCCGATCCGCGACGGCGCGCGCCGCGGGGCCCAGCGGTCGATGCCGACCTGGCTGGCGCCGGCCGCGCCGCCGGCGAAGAGCTGGGCGAAGAACCGCGTCGGCCGACCGTCGAGCGCGCGCAGCACGCGCGCGTAGCCCTCGGCCTGGCGCGGATCGTAGGCGGCGATCGGGGACGCGAACGGCCCGTCGCTGATCGGCGTCGCGCTCAGCTGCTCGGTCAGCAGCAGGCCGACGCCGCCGTCGGCGCGCTCGCGGTAGAAGGCCGCGTGGCGGTCGGTGATCAGTCCGTCGTGCCCGTACTGCAGCGTCAGCGCGGACATCATCGCCCGGTTCGGCAGCGTGACGTCGCGCAGCGTGAGGGGCGCGCGGAGCGGGGTCAAGGGGTCGTCGGCGGGCATCGGGCCTCCGGAAGGGTGTCCAGGTCAGGGGCCTCCCGCCCCTGAACGAGCGTGGGCCCGGCCGTCACCGACGACCGGGCCCACGCGCTACGGGCTCGGGGCCCGTCGCGGGGCGCCCCGCGTCGCGGGGCGCCCCGGATCGATCAGCTCGCCGGCGTCTCCAGCAGCGGGGCCGTATCGACCGTGTACTCGCGCTCGCCCGGCGCCTTGTAGTCGGCGACGTTCTCCGCGGTCCACATCGTCGACTTGACGACGAGCTCCTTCGGCGGCGAGTCCGACTTGGTGTCGCCCAGGTAGAACGTCAGGGCCTTGATCACGGCCCAGCCCGTGCCGATCGCGTCGGTGTCCCAGGTGGCGGTCAGGCGGGCGTCCTTGATCGCCTGGATCGCCTCCTCGTCGCCGTTCTGGCCGAAGACCATGATGCCCTCGGACGTGCCGTCGGAGACCTTCTTGCTGGCCGACGTGACGGCCGCCGACGCGCCCAGCGCCGACTGGTCGTTGTACGCCCAGATCGCGTCGACGTCACCGTGCTTGGTCAGCAGATCCGCCGCGATCGGCTGCGCCGCAGCCGCCGTGTCCTTGGTGTTCTGGACGTGCGCGACGACCTCGAGGCCCTTCTCCTTGGCCTGCGCCTCGAAGCAGTCCTCGTAGGCCTTGATCGACGGCACCGGCGGTCCGCCGATCATGATCACCTTGCCGCCCGGACGGGCGTCGGCGATCATCTGCGCGGTGCGCCCGATCGGCGGGTCGTTCTGGCAGGTGTTGAGCTCCCACCAGACGGTGGTGTCGATGCCCTCACCCTCGGAGTTGACGCCGATCACCGGGATCCCGGCGGCCTTCGCCTGGCCGTAGGCACCGGCGGCGGCGCCCGGATCGAGCGTCCAGCTGGCGATGCCGTCCTGGCCCTGCGAGATCATCGTCGCGATGTCCGCGACCTGCTTGTCGGGGGACAGGTTGGCGTTGATCTGCGAGGCCTTCCAGCCCAGCTCCTTGGCCCCGCCCTCGAAGCCCTGCACCAGCTGCTCCTGACCGGGCTGGCCGGCAACCGGGTTCGAGTAGGCGACCTTGAACTCCTGGCCGCCACCGCCGCCACCGCTGGCCGCGGTGGTGCTTCCTCCGTCATCGTCCCCGCCGCCACACGCGGCGAGGGTCAGTGCGACGAGTACCGCCGCCCCACCTGAGAGATACCGCAGCATCTGCATTCTCCTGTTCGTGTTCAAGGACGTCCGTGGACGTCCGCATCGGGGTTCGGCCGGTCCTCGTCGGACGCGGCTCCGGCGCTCGCGTCCGGACCCCAGAGGGCCGGGCGCTCGCTGTCCAGTCTCATGCTCACGGCCTTGACCGTGCTGTACTCCAGCAGCGTCTCGGCGCACAGCTCGCGCCCGTGGCCGCTGAGCTTGACGCCGCCGAGCGGCTGCCCGGGCGGCACCTGGAACCAGGTGTTGACCCAGACCGTGCCGGCCTCGAGCCGGTCGGCCAGGCGGTGCGCCCGCCCCAGGTCGTTCGTCCAGACGCCGGCCGCCAGCCCGTAGTCGCTGTCGTTGGCGCGCCGCACGACGTCGTCCTCGTCGGACCACGACTGGGCCACGACGACCGGGCCGAAGATCTCCTCGCGCGCGGCGAGCGAGGCGCCGGCGGCGTCCTCGACGATCGCCGGCCGGAGGTAGTGGCCGCCCTCGAGTCCCGCCGGGAGGTCGGTCGGCACGAACCCGCCGGCCCGCACCTGCGCCCCGGCGTCGCGCGCCTGGTCGACGAACGACGCCACCCGCTCGCGGTGCGCGGCGGTCACCAGCGGACCGACCTGCGTGCCGGGATCGAGCGCGCTGCCGATCCGCACGCTGCCGACGACGTCGGCCATCCGCGCGACGACCTCGTCGTAGATCCGCTCGTGGACGAACAGCCGCGACGCGGCGAAGCAGACCTCGCCGTTCTGGGAGAGGATCCCGGTCAGCGCGTCGTGGACCGCGGCGTCGACGTCGGCGTCGGCGCAGACCACCAGCGCGCTCTTGCCGCCGAGCTCGAAGATCGTCGGCGTCAGGTGCTCGGCCGCCGCCCGCGCGATGTGCCGCGCGGTCGCGGTGCCGCCGGTGAACGAGATCTTCGCCACGTCGGGGTGGGCGACCAGCGCCGCCCGGGGGCCCTCGCCGGTCACGACGTTGAGCACGCCGGGCGGCAACAGGTGGGCGGTCCGCCGCGCGAACTCGACCACGCTGGCGGCCGCGAACTCCGACGGCTTGAGCACCACGGTGTTGCCGGCGGCCAGCGCCGGCGCGACCTTCAGCGCCACCGAGATCAGCGGCGAGTTCCAGGGGATGATCGCGGCGATCACGCCGAGCGGCTCACGCGCGGTGAAGACGCGGGCGGCCGGATCGCCAACCGACAGGTTCTCCCCGTGCAGGCCGCGAACCAGCCCCGCGTAGTAGCGCAGCACGCCGGCGGTGGTGGGCACGTCGGCCGCCGCGGCCTCGCGGATCGGCCGGCCGTTCTCCGTCGCCAGCAGCTGCGGCCAGTCGGTCTGCTCGACGACGTCGGCCATCGCCAGCAGGGTCGTCTGCCGCTGCTCGAGCGTCGTGCGCCGCCACGCCGAGAACGCGGCGCGCGCCGCGGCCACCGCAGCGTCGACCTGGGCGGTCGAGGCCTGGGCCAGCTCGGCCCACGGCTGGCCGGTGCTCGGATCGATCGCGGCGAAGCTGCCGTCTCCGGGGCGCTCGTCGCCGCCGACGATCACGCCGTACGGCCCGGAGGGGCGGTAGGCCGCCGGAACGCTCATGCGTCGCCCTCCAGCATCCGGGTGGCGGTGCGCTCGGCGAGCGCCATGATCGTGATCATCGGGTTGACTCCCGGGGCGGTCGGCAGGGCGGCACCGTCGCCGATCCAGACGCCGCGGGTGTCGTGCAGCTCGCCGCGGCCGTCGGCGA
>CAZMVL010000046.1:14969-33336 GCA_964569335.1 uncultured Paraperlucidibaca sp. | reverse complement strand
TGCTCCCGGGGGTGGTGCTCAGCTACGTGGTCGGGGCGCCGTTCGCGATCGGCGCGTTCGTCTTCGGGGCGGCGGCGGTCTTCCTGGTCGGCGGGCTGAGTCGCACCAGCCGGGTCAAGGAGGACGCGGCGATCGGCATCGTCTTCACCGGGCTGTTCGCGCTCGGGCTGGTGCTGGTGACGCTGGTCACCGCGCAGATCGACCTCTTCCACATCCTCTTCGGCAACGTGCTCGGCGTCTCCGACGCGGACATCGCGCAGGTCGTGATCATCGGCGCGATCGTGACCGCCGTGCTGCTGTTCAAGCGCCGCGACCTGGTGCTCTACGCCTTCGACCCGACGCACGCGCACGCGATCGGCCTGTCGCCCCGGCGGCTCGAGGCGCTGCTGCTCGGCGCCCTGGCGCTGACGGTGATCGTCGCGCTCCAGGCGGTCGGCATCGTGCTGGTGGTGGCGATGCTGATCACCCCCGGCGCGACGGCGTACCTGCTGACCGACCGCTTCGACCGGATGATCGCGATCGCCGTCGTGGTCAGCGTCCTCTCCTGCGTGATCGGCACCTACGTCAGCTTCCACCTGGACGCGTCGACCGGCGGCACGATCGTCTGCGCCCTGACCGCCCAGTTCATCCTGACGTACCTCTTCGGCCCGCGCGGGGTGCTGCGCGGGAGGCGGGGACGCGGCGCGACGCCGAGCGATCCGACGGAGCCGGTGGCGGCGGGCTGAGCGCGCGACGACGCCCGCGCCCGTGGCGGTCAACCTCTGCCGCGGGGCGTCGCGCGGGCCAGAGATCGACGCGCCGGGTCTCGCGCGGCGTCCTAAGATCCCCGCACGTGAGCGACCGTATTCCCCAGAGGGTCGCCACCACGGTCGACCGGATCGAACGCGAGCCGGACCTCTCGCCAGCCGTCGCCGCGCACCCCGGCAGCCCGCGCTGGCCAGGGATCGACGGGCTGCGCGGCCTGGCGATCATCATGCTGCTGCTGTTCCACTGCTGGGTGGCGGCGGGACTCGAGCTGGTCCCCTGGGGCTGGCCCGGCAACAGCCTGCAGGCGGGAATCGCGATCTTCTTCGCGGTCTCGTCGTTCCTGATCTACCGTCCCTACGTCGCCGCGCACGCGGCCGGCGAGCCACCCCAGCGCCTGCGTGACCATGCGCGGCGCCGGGCGTTGCGGGTGCTTCCCGGCTACTGGCTGGCGCTGGTGCTGCTGTCGCTCTGGCCGGGCACGCAGGGCGACGTGCTCGGCGCGGGCTGGTGGCGGTCGTTCTTCCTGCTCGAGAACCTCTCGGTCGACACCATGACGCACGGCCTGCTCGTCACCTGGAGCCTGTCCGTGGAGATCACCTTCTACGCGCTGGCGCCGACGATGTCGTGGCTGATCCGGCGCGCGGCGATCAAGTGGAACCGCCCGTGGTGGCACGCCGAGCTCGCCGCGATCGGCGGCCTCGCCGGCATGACCTTCGTGACCCTCTACCTGGTGTCGACCGAGTCGCTGCCGCTGTTCCTGATGAACACCCTGCCGGTGCGCGCGCTGTGGTTCACGCCCGGCCTGGCGCTGGCGGTGCTGAGCGTCGCGCTGCAGCACGGCTCGCCGACGGCCGAGCGGATTCGCCGGTCGATCGCTCGCCGCGGCACGCTGCTGTGGGTGATCGCGGTGGCATGCATGCTGGCCGCGTCGCGCCTGATGTGGGCGATGGCCGAGCTGGGCCTCGACGACGTCGCACTCCCGGCGCGGCTGAGCTACATGCTCTACTACGTCCTGATCGCCGTCTTCGGGGCCGGCATCCTGGCCCCGATCGTCGCCAACACGTCGAGCCGCGTCGGCGCGATCGCCTCGTGGCGGCCACTGATGTTGCTCGGGCTCGTCTCGTACGGCGTACTGCTCTACCACCTGATCCTGGCGAACTGGTTCTCGCTGCACACCGTGCCGCTGCTGCACCAGTTCGTGCCGCTCGTCGTCGTCACGTTCGCGGTCTCGCTCGTCCTCGCGATCGTCTCGTACCGGTACGTCGAGCGGCCCTTCCTGCAGCTGAAGTACCCGCGGCGGAACCGCCAACGCCCGGACCAGCCCGCGAGCGCCCCGCGCGCGGACGACTGAGCGAGCGGGCCTGAAATCGCGGCGACCTCGTGCGTGCGATCCGGGCGCTCATCCCGCCCGGATCGCACGCGGTGGCCGGGACGATAGCCCGACGGCGGTGGGGCGCTACCGCCGGACCGTGACCCGCCCGCCGGAGGCGGAGGCCTTGGAGTACCGCCTGTCACCGGGCCAGCTGATCGAGACGCGCCAGGTGCCCTTGGCGAGCTTCGGCAGCCGGACCGTGACCGTCCCGCGCGCGAGCCGGCCGCGGACGGTCTTGGTGACCTTGCCCTTGCGCAGCTGGACCGCAACCCGGCCGCTGGCGGCCGAGGCACCCTTCGGCACCCGGATCGTCACCCGGTAGCGACCGCCCTTGCGGCTGGTCGGCGCGGTGACGACGGCACCCGTGATCCGGCTGACCCGGAGCAGCTTCGGCGTCGGCGTGACCGGCGTCGGGGTCACCGGCACCACGGGCGCAACCGGCACGACCGGCGTGACCGGCGTCGTCGGAATCGGCTCGACCGGCACCACCGGGGCCGCGGTGACCGTCAGCTGTCCGCTCTCCGTGAAGGCGGCGATCTGATCGTCGCCGGCGTACGACGCCGCCAGCTCGTAGCTGCCCGCGTCCAGCGCCGGCAGCGTCAGCGACGCCGTGCCGTCCACGACGGCAGCCGACACCGTGGCGACGGTCGAGCCGCCCCGCGTGACCGCCAGCGAGACGTCGCCGGTCGGCGTGCGGCCGTGGTCGTTCTCGATCGCCACGGTGACCCGCGGCGCGGTACCCGCCACGACCGAGTCGGCGGTCACGGTGCGCCGCGACAGCACGCCGCCCGGCAGGCCGCCGAAGAACACGTCCAGCGCGTTGACCGCCGCCAGGCCGCCGAGGATGCTGCCCGGGGTCGTGGCGGTGCCCCAGCGGGTGTTGACCGTGCCCTTGCGGGTCTGGGCGACGCCCCAGGCGCCGGCGACCGTCCGCAGGTGGACAGATGCCGTCGGCAGGTGAGCGATCTGCGCACGCAAACTGTCAATCAGCTCCTCATTCCGGGGCTCGGCTGCTTCTGCAATCGCCAGCTCACCGGGCGCCGCAAGGATTCGGCGCTCCGCCACGATCAGGGCGCTCCGGGCCCCAGCCGACGTTGCGGGAACCGATGTACCGGCCTTCACCAACACGTCTGACAGCGTCGGTGTGTCGAGCGCGGCGAGTGCCGCCGACAGGTTCGCCGGACCGATCGCGACCGAGCCGCCGTTGCTGACGGAGACCGAGCCCGCGCCCCCGTTCCCGGCCGCGTTGTACGTCACCGTCGCCGTGTCCTCGGCGACCAGGAACTGGTCGTTGTCGGCCTCGGTCGCCGTGTTCGCCGCGAGCTCCGCCGGATCGGTCCGCCAGGTGGCGGACTGCAGCTGCTGGTTGATCGTGTTCCAGATCGGCGCACCGTCCGGGAGCTGCGCCGGGGTGATGCCGAGCTCGTTGGGCCGGGGGTTCGCCAGCCACCACTGCGTCATGTACTCCGTGTTGGTGCCGTTCGGGTTGTCGATGATCCACTGGCGGGTGGCCTCACCGTCCTGGTACCCGAAGAGGAACGGCACCTGGAGGCGGCGGGTGGTGGACTCCGGCAGGGCGCCGTTGCCGCCCGGGAAGTAGGTCACGACGTTGCTCGACGTGTACTGCGTTTTGGCGTTGGGGATGTAGCCGTCGAAGAGCGCGCCGTAGAGGAAGCTCGGGTTGGCCCGGTCGACACGCGACCCGCCCGACCCCGTGTGCTGGGTGTTGCGCGACTGGAGCGGGTTGGCCGCGCTCGTGGCCGAGCCGCCGACCTGCGCGCCGTCGAGCACCGTGTCGAAGTTGTAGACCGTGACGTCGTTCTCCTGCGCGTGCTTGTTCAGGTTCGGAAGCACGGCGCGGGTGTTGGGGCACCAGGTGCCGCCGAGCAGGATCGCTGCGGTCTTGTCGTCCGCGCCGTGCTCGAGCAGGTCGACCAGCTGCGGGTAGGTGACCTGGTTGATCCGCCAGCCGTCGTCGTCATCCGAGTCCTTGACCACCGGGGCACCCGAGCTGTTGGCCGGGTTCGGGGACTGGACCAGTTGCTTGGCGTTGGCCGCCGACTTCCACCAGGCGAACTGGTCGACCTCGACGAGGGTCGCCGCGCCGGCCGCGTTGATCGCCGCTGTCACGGCAGCCTGTGCCGCACTCGAGTCGGACTGCGTCGTGAGGTTGCTCCACGCGACGATCTTCGCGTCCGCGCCGCCGACTTCGCGGTCCTTGTCGTAGACGAAGAACACGCTGTTCTCGACGTGAGCCGGCGCGGTTCCGCCGGTGTAGTCGTAGAGCTTGCTCGCACCGGAGTCGTTGACCACGGACGGGTCGACGGTGACGGTGACGGTCTGGGTCGACTGGTCCTCGTTGTTCTTGACGACCTGCAGCCCGTTGCCGAGATGCTTCCCGATCAGTGCCTTCCAGGCCTGGTCGTAGCGCGTCTGCGACGCCGCGGCCAGCGACGTGATGCCGGCGGGATCGCGGATGTCGAGGTTGGGCTGCTTGACGCCCTTGACCGTGACGCTGCCCGACAGGTTCGGGTTGAACCAGTAGACCTTCTTGACGTTGGCGGCCTTCGCGGCTGCCGCGGTGTCGCGGACGCGCGCCTTGAAGCTCGCGTCCCCGTCCACGGAGGGATCGCCGATCAGCACGGCCAGCTTGCCGTCCGCGTGGCCCAGCAGCCACTGGAAGCGGTCGTAGGTGACGGGCTCGATCGTGTCGACGTTGGCCGCCGGCAGGTCGAACTCGCGCTGCAGGTAGTCGGCGGTCGTGTAGTCGGTCGTGTCGGCGGTGCGCAGTGGCGCCGCGTTGGAGGCCTGGATCGGGCCGATGGCGGCGACCGCGGCGAGGGCCGCGAGCGCACCGATCGACCTCGACCAGAGGCGAGAGATGGGCATGAGGGTGGGTGCTCGTTCCGGGGTCGTGTCTTGGGTGGTCGGGATCTACGGGGTGGGCCGCGGGAGGCGGCGACGCCCCAGGCCGAAGAGGAAGGTCAGGCCAGCGGCCAGGAAGACGCCGGCGAGGATCGCGATGCCGACGGTGCGCGTATCGGCCGCGGGATCGGTGGCGCTGGCCAGCTCGTACTCCGCGGCATCCGCGGCGGCGGGGGCCTGGCCGTCGGCGGCACCGTCGGCGGCGCCCGGGCCACCGGTGGCGTCCGCCGCGACCGCGACGGCGTCGTCGGCCGCGTCCGCGGGTGCCTCCGTCGGCGCCGCTGCGGCGGTCGTCGCAGCGTCCGCGTCGGCGGTGGTGGTCGCGGCGCTGGCTCCGGCCGCCGCAGCGCCGCCGGCCGCTGCCGGACTGGCCGCCGCGCCGGTCGACCGGCCCGCCGCGGTCGACGGCGTGGTCGCCGGGGCCGCCGTGGTCGCTCCCGACCCGCCGCCGGAGGTCCGGGCCGTGGTCGTGGTGGTCTTCTTCGTGCCGCTCGGCGTCGTCTTGGTGGTCTTCGTCGTCTTCGTCGCCGTGGCCTTTTGCGTGGTCGTCGTGCGGGACGCCGACGGCGTCGCCGAGGCCGCGCCACCGGCGGCGGCCGCCGCGGCGGGCGCGTTGGTGGTCGCCGGCGCACCGGACGACGGGCTGGTCGGGGTGGTGGTCGAGCCGGCAGGCGTGGTGGTCGAGCCGGCGGGCGTGGTGGTCGTCCCACCGCCCGATCCCGAGGATCCGGTCGACGGACGCGCCTGCTGCTGCTTGAGCCAGGTGTCGTACGAGCTGATTCGCGACCACTCGGTCCAGCGCACGGTCCGGACCAGCGTGCCGTCGGAGTCGTAGTACTGGATCTCGTTGGCGGCGAAGTCGTACTGCACGTTCGGGATCGGCGTGCAGGCTTCGTCGTCGTACCCGGGCAGGGTGTCCAGACCGTCGGTGTAGGTCTGGCCGTCGATCGTGATCGTGATCGGCGCCGGGTTCTTGGCCGGGTTGGTGATGGCGTGCGCCGCCGGCGCGGCGCCCAGGGTGATCGCGGCGACGCCGAGGCCGAGGCCGAGCGTTCGCGGGAGGGAGGAGAGGGGTGGCACGGTCGTTCCTTCGCTGGTGTTCGTGGCTGGTTCCGCGGGAGCAGGCAGCTACGTGAGGGTGGGCTGGCGGTCGTCCGGCGCCGCCGGGCGGGACGGGTCCGGGTCGACGGGGGCGTACGAGAGCTCGGTCGTGCCCCAGAAGACGCGGGGAGCCGCACCCGGTGCCAGGGTCGGGGCCGACCAGGCAGGCGGTGTCGCCTCCGGTGACGGGCCGGATGCGGTTGCCCATACGGGCACGGGGGCGACGCCGGGTGCGGGTACCGGGAGGACGGCCGCCGGCGGGAAGGCGGGAATCCCCGCGGGCACCGGAGCGGGCCCGGTCGTGGGCGGGACGCCGGCCGCGGGCGCCGGCGCTTCGGCGACCGGCGCCTCCTCCACGAACTGCTTGCGTCCGGCGAAGATCTCGTCGTCGAGCAGGTTCGTCTGCCGCGCCACGATCGTGGCGCTGACCGCGGCCGCGGTGACGTTGGTCGCGGTGCGGGCCATGTCGGCGATCACGCCGATCGAGATCGTCGCCGCGACGAACTCCAGCGGCAGGCCGGCCGCCGCCATCACCGTCGCTGCGGAGACGGTCGCCGCCCCCGGCACGCCCGCCACCCCGACCGAGACGATCACGCTGAGGAACGCGAGCAGCGCGTAGTCGCTCACCGAGTACGCGAGCCCGTAGGCGTTGATCCCCCAGACCGCGATCAGCACCGGCCAGATACCGGCGCAACCGGGCATGCCGATCGTGGTGCCGAGCGGCGCGGTGAAGTGCGCGATCTCGGGATGGACGCCGACCTTGCGGGTCAGCAGCGAGGTCGTCACCGGCAGCGTGCCGACGCTGCTCTGGGTGCTGAACGCGGTCAGCTGGGCCGGGAAGATCTTGCGGAAGAACGCGCCGACCGGAACGTTGGCGAACGCCGAGAGCAGCGCGCCGTTGGCCACGTAGGTGTGGATCAGGCAGGCGATCCAGACCAGCGCGAGCAGTCCGCCGAGCGACCGGAAGTCGTCGCCCAGGTTGGTGCTGCTGCCGACCATCCCCGCGGTCAGGGCGACGATCGCGTAGGGCGTCAGGCGGATCACGTAGCCGACGGCCTTGAAGATCACGAGCTTCAGCGCCTCGGCCCCGACCGCGAACGGCCGGGCCTTCCCGGGCTCCTTCTCCGCCAGCGCCAGGTAGGCGACCGACAGCGTCACCGCGATCAGGATGATCGGGATGATCTCGTTGGCCCCGAAGCTCTGGACGACGTTGGTCGGGAAGAACCCGACCACGACGTTGCCAAAGCCCTGGACCTGGCCCTGGATCGTGTCGGTCGAGAGCATGCCCAGCTCGCGCTGCGTGCCCCGACCGGGCTGGAACGCCAAGGCCAGCCCGATCGCGATCGCAACCCCGATCGCGTTGCTGAGCAGCAGCCAGAAGACCGACCGCAGGCCGATGCTGCGCAGCTTCACCAGGCTCCCGAGCGAGGTGATCGACGAGACGATCGCGACCAGGATCAGCGGGCCGACCACGGCCAGCAGCACGTTGATGTAGATCCGGCCGATCGGGGCGATCGCGTCGACGTGCTGGCCCGCGAGGAGGCCGATCGGGATGCCGATCGCGAGGGCGAAGAGCGCGACCAGGCTGAAGTTGAGCTGCCGCTTGCGCAGCCACCAGATGGCGGCCCAGCTGGCCGCGACGGCGGCGAGGGGACCAAGGATCGACCAGTTCGGATTCATCGTGCGTTCCAGCTCCGCGCACCGGGCGCGTCGGGATGGAACGACAAACTACATTATTCCGATCAGGTTTACGAGAATTAGCGCTGATCGCCGTCTGCACGGGCGATTCCGCGGCCCGATGGGGCCCGCATCGTGGCCCACCGGGACCATCGAGGGCCCGCCCGGAACGACGTCAGGCGACGGCGGAGGGCCCCGCGTGGGCCAGCGATCCGCCGCAGCGCGAGCAGAACGCCGCGTCGGCGGGGTTGATCGCGGCACAGCGACCGCAACGGCCGGCGACGCTCCGCTCCGCGTCGGCCAGCTGGCGGTCGAGCTCGGCCAGCTCGACCTCGGCCGCCCGCAGCTCCGCGGCCCGCTGCGTCAGCACGTCCAGGCGGAACTGCCCCGCGTCGACCATCTCCGCGGTCAGGCCGCCGAGGTCGAAGGTGCGGGTGGCGACGACCCGGGCGGCCGCATCGCGGCGGCCGCGCAGGGCGGCCAGGCGATCGGCGCTCATTCGGTGCCTCCGGCCGCGGGGGCCGCCGCGTCGGCCGGCACCGATGCCGCGGGCCCGGGCGCCGGCACCCCATCGACGACGGGCTCGCCGGTCAGCGCGGGCACCGGCACCCCATCGGCGGCGGACTCGCCGGTCGGCGCGGGCGCCGGCTCGACCCGGACCACCGGGGCAGCGGCCGGCGCGTCCCGGCCGTCGGCAAACAAGCGACCGACGACCAGCCCGACGACCAGGGCAACCAGTACGGCCGCGGTGACCGCGAACGGCCACGTGCGCGGACCGGCGGGCGGCGCGCTCACGACCGTCGCGGGCGGCACGACCGACGGAGCGGGCGGCACCGGCGCCGCGGACGCGGACGGACCGACCGGGGCGCCAGCGTCCCGGGCCACGGCGCCGGGCCGGGCCGCCGGGACCCGGCCGACGACCAGGTCGAGCAGCTCCGCCCGAACCGCGGCCTGGCGCTCGCCGCACGCCAGGCAGTAGCGCGCAGCCGGCCCGAGGGGCGCCCGACAGACGGCGCAGGCGGCCCCGTCGGGCACCGGCGGAAGGATCGTGGGAGAGAAGGTCGCAGACACCGCCGCGATAAACTACATTAATCCGATGGCCTTTGAGGTATTTAGCCCTCGCACGGCAGGTTCACGCCAGTGAGCCCCGCGATCTGCCCGTCCTGCGGGACGGCCCACGGCCCCACGCAGCGCTACTGCCTGGGGTGCGGCACGCTCGTCGGCGAGCGCTCCGTGGACGTCGACCGACTGGTCGCACCAGCCCCCGCCGCGACGCACCCCCCGGCGCCCGCGCCGGCCGTCGCCGAGGTCGGCGTCTGGCGACGGCCCGTGACATCGATCGCCACGGCGCTCGCCCTGGCCGCGGGTGTCACGGTCGGCTTCCTCACCACGCCCCAGGGCGGCGAGGCCGACGGCACCCCCGTCGCACTGAGCCGCTCGGCCGACACCAGCCCGCCCGCCGCGACCGCGGACGCCCTCTCCCTGCCCGCGCCCGACGGCACGACGGCGACGGACGCGGCGGAGCCCGCCCCGACCCCCGAGGAGCCGTCCGCATCCGCCGACGCCGCGGAGGCACCGGCGGACGCCGACGCCGCGGCCCCCGCGCCCGAGGACACCCCCACCCCGGCTCCGGCCGCCGTCCCCGACGCCGCCCCGGCCACCCGGGCCGACGCGACCACGACGACGAGCACGGCGAAGAAGCACGCCTCCGCCGCCGACCGCGCGAAGCCGGCGGCACCCACCCCCGCGCTGCCGAAGGTCGAGCACGTCTGGGTGATCGGGATCGGCTCGGCCGTGACCGGCAGCACGAGCGACTACCTGGGCGACGCGCTGCTCGCCCGCGGAACCGAGTTGCCCAAGTACCAGCCGGAAACGGCCGATCCGCTGCTCGGCGGCGCGGCACTGGTCGCCGGACGCGATCCGGGTCCGCGGACCAAGACGATCGTCCACCAGCTGACCGGCGGGGCCGAGCGGACCTGGCGCGCCTACGCCCCCGGGGCCCCGAACTGCACGGATGCCCCGAGCGGGATCCCGCTACTGGCCTTCCCGACGGTGACGTCGACCGCCGACTGCGCGGAGCGGGTCGCCACCCTCGACCAGCTGCCCGCCGACCTGGCGGCCAAGGGCGGCCCTCCGGCGTTCTCGTACGTCGCCACCGACCCGACCCTCGACGCCGCCGCACTCGACGCCCAGCTCCGCCAGGTGGTGGAGCCGATCCGCCGCAGCGCGGCCTTCAAGCGGGCCGGCCTGATCGCGATCGTGCCGACCTCCGTCGACCCCGTCGCGGCGACCGGCGCGCTGATCCTGTCGCCGTTCGCCGAGGCCAGCACCGCGGTCGACACCCCCGTCGGCCCGCACGCACTGCTGCGCACCGTCGCCGACCTGCTCGACCTCCCGCGGCCCGGCGGCGCGGCCGCCAAGGACGTGACGACGCTCGGCCCGGACGTGTTGACGTCGCCGGAGGACTGACCGGGGCGGGGCGGGGCCGCCGTCGGCGACCGGTCGTCGTTTGGCTCCTCTCAGGGGCCGAGCGACGACCGCTCGCCGCGCCTCAGCCCAGCGCGCTGACCGCCGGCGCCGTGGTCGGCGCAGCGACCGTGGAGGCCTCCGGCCGGCGGTTGCCGAAGCGCGCCAGCGAGAACGGCGCCAGCTCCGCGGTCACGCGGCCGTCGAGCACCGTCGGCGCCAGGATCTCGCCGGTCGTCGGGCCCAGGGTGACGCCGAGCATCGCGTGGCCGGTCGCGACGTGCAGCCCCGCCAGCCCGGGCACCGGGCCGATCGCCGGGACGCCGTCGGGGAGCATCGGCCGGAAGCCGGCCCAGCGGGTCGCCGTCGAGCCGTCCCAGGCGGTCAGCGCGCGCTTGGCCGCGGTCTCGATCGCGGCGACGCGGCCCTTGTTGACCTTGCCGTCGGCGGTGCCCAGCTCCATCGTCCCGGCCAGCCGCAGGGCACCGTCGAACGACGAGACCGCGACCCGGTCCTCCAGCAGGTACAGGGTGCCCTTCGGCGCCACGGCGGGGTTGGCCACCGTCACCGAGTAGCCCTTCCCGCCCTCCATCGGCAGGTGGACGCCGAGCGGGGCCAGCAGGTCCGCGGCCCGCCAGCCCGTCGCGACGACCACCCGCGGCGTCTCGATCGCCTCGCCCTGCTCGGTCTCGACCCGCCAGCCGTCGCCCGACCGAGTGATCCTGCGGACCGCGACCCCGGACCGCAGGTCGGCGCGCCCCTCCAGCCGCCGGACGATCCCGGCGGTCACCGTCTCCGGGCGCACGTGGCGCTCGTCGAGCGCCCAGACGCCGGCGGCGATCGCCGGGCCGAGCGCGGGCTCGTGCTCGCGCACCTCGTCCCCGCTCATCTCCTGGATCCGCCCGCGGTAGCCCAGGCTCTGGGCCTCGCGCAGCACGTCGACCTCGTGGCGCACGGCCTGCGCCGAGCGGCCGACGAAGAGCAGCCCCTCGGAGTGCATCTCGATCTCCACGCCGTCGGCGACCAGCTGGTCGTAGTCGTCGAGCACCCGCGTGCCGAGGCCGGCCAGCGCGGCCATCCCCGCGCCGTAGCGGTTGGGACGCGTACTGCGCCAGAACTGCCACGACCAGCGCAGGAAGCTCAGGCGCGGGACCGGCCGGACCAGCAGCGGACTGCGCGGGTTGGGCATCCAGCGCAGGGCCTGGGCGATCACGCCCGGGGCAGGGACCGGGTTGGCCAGACCCGGGGAGACCCAGCCGGCGTTGCCCTCCGACGCCCCGCGGCCCCACTCGCCGGCCTCGAGCACCGTCACGTCGGCCCCGCGCCGCTCCAGCGACGCCGCCACGCTGAGGCCGATCACCCCACCACCGATCACCACGACGTCCATGCTCCGAAGGTACGCCGCCGTTCCCGGCGCCTGGTCGTGACGAACGATCGGATCGCGCCGGGATCGTTGGTGCGCGCACCTACGGCCACGCGGATCCCCTGCCGACTGGTGTGCAGTTGACCCCCTCTGAGGGAGCCAACTGCACATCAATCCGGGAAGGGCGCGCGGGCGCTACGGCCCGAGCAACGCCAGCGGCACGACGGCCACGCCATCACGGCGCCGATACGCGACCTCGCCGGTGGTGACGATCACCCGATCCGCCAGCCGGTCGCCGATCTCGTCGCCCAGCCAGTTGAGGTGGCGGACATCGTGGTCGGTGACGGTCGCCGACAGCTTGACCTCGACCGCCACGACCCGGCGGTCGGAGCCCTCCACGATCAGGTCGACCTCGCGAGTCGCGTTCTTCGTCCGCAGGTGCCCGACCCGCGCCTCGGCCGCCTCCGCGTAGACCCGCACGCTCAACGTCGCCAGCGATTCGAACAGTGCCCCGAGCCAGGTGCCGGTGCCTGCGGCGACGCGATCGCCCTCGCCGCGCAGCAGCCCGTCGAGCCCGACGCCGACCAGACGCGCCGCCAGGCCCGGATCGACGAGGTGGTGCTTGGGGCTGCGGGTCAGTCGCTTGAGCGCGTTGAACGCCGGTATCCAGGCGGGTACCGGATCGAGCACGAAGAGCCGCTGCAGGTGCTCGCGGTAGCCGTCGACCGTGGCCCGCGCGGGCTTGTCGCTCTGCCCGGCGGTGGAGGCGTCGAGGATCGTGGCGTAGGACGCATCGGTGGCCGTCGCCGCGCCGTAGGCGGTCAGCCACGCTCGCAGGCTCTCGGGCCGCCGCACCGCTACGCCGTTCTCCGGCAGCTCCCGCTCGACGATCCGCGTCACGTAGCTGTCGAGCTGCAGCCGCCGGGCCCGATCGGGAAGGTCGCGGATGCCGGGGAAGCCGGAACGGAGGATCTCGTCCGCGTAGGTCGCCAGGCCGACCTCGGTACGCCCCTCGATCGTGCTCTCTCTCGGGCCGAGCAACGACCGCAGGGAGACGGTCGGCGACGCCAGGCCACGCTCAGCGAAGGACAGCGGACGCATCGGCAGGCTGACGATCCGCCCCGCGCCCGAATGAATCCGCACGCCCGGGGCCACCCCGGCCGACCCCGCCAGCAGGAACCGCCCGCCGCGCGGATCGTCGTCGACGGCCCGGCGGACGCGGTCCCACACCGTCGGCTCGAGCTGCCACTCGTCGACCAGCACCGGGGGAGCCACCCGGGTCACGTAGTCCGGGTCGGCGGAGACCGCCTCCCGCTGCCGCGGGTCGTTGAGCGCCACGATCGACGTGGCCCGTTCGCTCGCCGTCGCCGTCTTGCCGACGCCCTTCGCGCCCTCCAGCGCGACCGCCGCGAGGTGGGGAAACACATCGTCGAGAATCTCGTCTACCACTCGCCGCCGGTACGACATGAAGCGAAACTAGCAGATGGACGCCTACAAATTAGGCAATCTGACGCCTCCCTATTAGGCATTTGGACGCCCCGACGGGCCCTCGACCGGGCCGCCGTCACCCCGCCGCGTCGTCCGCCGATTCGCCGGCGGTCAGCTGCTCGGCGGCCTCCCGGACCGCGCGGACGATGCCGGCGTAGCCGGTGCAACGGCAGAGGTTGCCGGAGAGCGCCTCGCGGATCGCGTCGTCGTCCACCTCCGCCAACTCCCCGAGGATCGGCTCGACGGTCATCAGGATCCCGGGCGTGCAGAAGCCGCACTGCAGCCCGTGACGCTCATGGAGCATCCGCTGGAGCGGATGCAGCGCGCCGTCGGCGACGGTCGCGTCGGCCAAGCCCTCGACGGTGCGAACCGAGCGACCGTCCACCTGGACCGCCAGGACCAGGCACGACCGCACCGGATCCCCGTCGAGCTGCACGGTGCACGCCCCGCAGACTCCGTGCTCGCACCCGACGTTGGTGCCGGTCAGTCCGAGGTCGCGCCGCAGGAAGTCGGACAGCAGCGTGTGCGCCGGGACCTCGGCGGTCCGCAGCTCCCCGTTGACCTCGACGCTGACCCGTCGCACCACGCCCCCTCGTCCTGTAAGTTGAATGCTATCATACCAGTATGCCACTTGACGGGTTCGGCTTCCACGTCGCGACCACGCCCACGCTCCGTCCCGCCGAGCTGATCGAGCTCGCCCGCGCAGCCGATCGACTCGGCTACGACCGCTTCTGGGTGCCCGATCAGGGGTTCGGCCCCGACCCGTTCGTGCTGCTCGCCGAGGTCGCCTGCGTCACCACGATCCCGCTCGGCCTCGGGATCACCAGCCCCCTGGCGCGCCACCCCGTGCAGGTCGCGCGCTCGATTGCCACGCTCGCGCAGCTGTATCCCGACCGCGACTGGATCTTCGGCCTCGGGATGGCCAACCGCCAGCACGTGCTTCGGCCGCTCGGGCTCGACGTGCGGCGGGCGCCCGCGCACCTGGCTGCCGCCGTCCGCCTGATCCGCTCGCTGCTCGAGGGCGGTCCGCAGCGCCTGCAGGACGACGACCTGTCCTTCACCTGCGACGGCATCGAGCTGGAGCTCGAGGCCCCGACGCGGGTCCGGATCTACGTCGGCAGCCGGGGCCCACTGGTCCTGCGCACCGCGGCGGGCGCGACCGCCGACGGCGCGCTGGTCGAGTCGCTGTTCACGCCCGAGGGCATCGCCTGGGCCCGCGAGCGGCTGGACGACGGCAGCGAGGCGGCCGGCCGCGGACGCTTCGACCGTCCCCACGTCGCCTGGCAGCTCGTGCAGGTGCTGGGCGACGGCGAGCAGCCGTCGTCCGCGATCCGCCGCTTCGGCGCGATGTTCATGGGCACCAGCGCACCCGAGATGCTCGAGCGGATCGGCGTCGCCCCGGCGATCGTCGAACGGGTCCGCTCGGGACGAGTCCCGCTCGACGCCGATGATCTGCCGCTCGACGAGATCACCCGGTTCGTCGCCGCCCAGGCGCCCGACCGGCTGCAGGCGACGATCCGCGCCGCGCGGGACGCAGGCGCCACCGCCTGGAGCTCGGTGCTGGTCGGCGAGCAGACCCGGATGCGCGAGCAGCTGGAGCGGTTCGCCACCGACGTGATGGCCCCGCTCCGTGCCCCCGCCTGAGCCGCCGCGGGCCGCGCCTCAGGCCTGATCCGCCGCGGCCGCCCGCACGCGGGCCGCGTGCAGCGCCCGTCGGGTCAGCGTCTCCAGCAGGTGCTGCCGGTACTCGACGCCGGCGTGCATGTCCCCCATCGGCGCACTCGCCGCGCGGGCCAGGCGCGCCGCCTCGGCGACGGCGTCGTCGTCCCAGGACCGGCCGACCAGGACCTGCTCCGCCTCCCGCGCGCGCAGCGGCACCGGGCCCGCGCCGAGCAGCGCGATCGCGGCCGATCGGCAGCGATCGTCGGCATCGACCTCCACGGTCGCCGCGACGCCACCGAGCGCGAAGTCGCCGTGACGCCGGGCGAACTCGACAAAGGCGGAGCCGCGACCGGGCCGATGGACCGGGAGCCGCAGCTCGGTGACCAGCTCGTCGGGCTCGATCGCCGTCTCCATCAGCCCGACGAAGAACTCGTCCCACGGGACGACGCGCGTCCGTTCGCCGCGGCGGATCACCATCTGGGCGTCGAGCGCGGCCAGCACCACTGGCACCTCCGCCGACGGGTCGGCGTGCACGGCCGACCCGACGATCGTGCCGCGCGCCCGGACCTGGGCGTGAGCCACGTACGCGATCGCCTCCGCCATCAGCGGGACCGCACGGGCGATCAGCGGGGAGCGCTCGATCGTCCGGTGTCGTGCCAGCGCGCCGATGCGCACCTGCTCGCCCTCCCGGCGGACGTAGCCCAGGCCGCCGATGCGGTTGATGTCGATCAGCCGCGCCGGACGCATCAGCCGGAAGTTCAGCATCGGCACGAGGCTCTGTCCGCCGGCCAGGACCTTCGCGTCGTCGCCGTGCTCCGCCAGCAGGCCGAGCGCCTCGTCGAGGCTCGACGGATCGTGGTACTCGAACGGCGGCGGCTTCATGCCGGCTCAGATTCGGTAGTCGATCCGGATCGACAGTCCCCGCCGCCGGCCACCGGAGCGCAGGAGCAGCAGCAGCAGCGCGATCAGCGTCGCCGCGGCCGCGCCGATCCACGGCAGCCGGTCGCGCACGATCGCTCCGAAGGCGAAGCCCATGTCCAGCTCGTCCGCCTCCGGCTGACCGACCGATGCGCCGGCCGGCGCGGCGTCGCTCCCGTCCCTCCCCTCGGCCCCGTCGACCAGCAGCCGCTCGAGCCGCCGCGCGAACTCGTCCAACAGGCGCGTCGAGATGTCCTCCATCACGCCGCGACCGAACTGCGCGGCCCGGCCGGTGACCTGGAGGTCGGTGTCGAGCGCGATCCGGGTGCCGTCGCCCGCGACCGCGAGCCCCGCCTGGATCACGGCGCGGACCGCCCCGCTCCCGGCGTCCTCGCGCCCGGTCGCCTCGAACGACAGGCGATGCTCCGCCGCGTCGACGTCGAGCGGGCGCACGGTGCCCTCGTAGGCGACCCGGATCGGGCCGGCCTTGATCCGGATCCGCCCCGCGTGGATGCCGTCCTCGGCCGACGGCGAGAGCATCGCACCGGGCAGGCACTGCGCCACCTTCGGCAGGTCCTGCAGCAGCTCCCAGGTCGCCTCCAGCGGTGCGGCGACGGTGAACTCGTTCTCGAACTTCATGGCTCGTGGCCTTCTGGTTGCGGGGAGAGGACGCGGAGGGCGCGCAGCACCTGCTCCGGCGTGATCGGCAGCGCGTCGAAGGCCACGCCGACGGCGTCGCTGACCGCGTTGGCGACCGCCGCCGGAGAGCCGATCGCGCCGCTCTCGCCCGCGCCGCGGGCCCCGGTCGCGGTCTCGGCCACCGGCGCCTCGACGTGGAACGGCTCGACCACGGGGACGTCGCAGGCGGTCGGCAGCAGGTAGTCCATGAACGATCCGGTCTGCAGCTGGCCCTCGGCGTCGTACTCGTGACGCTCGTAGAGCGCCTCGCCGATCCCCTGCGCGACGCCGCCCTGGACCTGACCGGCGACGATCAGCGGGTTGATGATCCGGCCGCAGTCGTCGGCGACGACGTAGCGGCGGACGGAGACCGCTCCGGTCGCGACATCCACCTCGACCTCGCAGGCGTGCGTGCCGTAGCCGTAGGTGGTGGCCGCGGGATCGAAGATCTCGGTCACCGCGAAGCGCTCGGCGCCGTGCTCGCGCACGAGCTCCGCCACCGGGACCGCCGCGTCCCAGTGGTCGGGGTCCCCGACGCGACCGTCGCGTACCTCGATCCGGTCCACGTCCAGGTCGCAACGCTCGGCCATCGCCCCCGCGAGCCGGCCGCGGAGCTGCTCGGCGGCGCGTTGGATCGCACCGCCGCCGGAGACGGCGCTGCGGCTGCTCATCGCCCCGGTTCCGCGGAGGCCGCCGACCGCGGTGTCGCCGGGGTTGATCACGACCTGCTCGAGCGGAAGCCCGAGCGCGTCGGCCGCGATCTGCGCGAAGGTCGTCAGGGTCCCCTGGCCGATCCCCGGGATCGACGTCCAGATCTCGGCCCGGCCCTGCTCGTCGAGCCGCACGTGCGCGCCGTCGACCCCGGCGACGGCGCGCATCCCGCGGCTGCGGAAGACCGCGGAGTTCATGCCGCTGAACTCGACGATCGACGCGAAGCCGATCCCGGACAGCACCGACGGCGCGCCGTCCCCGTCGTCGCCGCGCCCGGCGGACCCGCCGTGGCCGATCGCCGCGGCCGCCCGCTCGAGCGCCTGGGGGTAGTCGCCGCCGTCGTAGAGGTGGCCGCCCAGCGACCGGTACGGCATCTCGTCGGGCCGGACCAGGTTACGCCGCCGAACCTCGACGGGGTCGAGTCCGATCTCCCCGGCGAGCGTGTCGACGATCCGCTCGTGGACGAACGCCGACAGCGGCATGCCGACGCCGCGGTAGCCGCCCTGCGCCACCTTGTTGGTGCACACCGCCCGCGAGCGGTAGCGGTAGCCCGCCAACCGGTACGGCCCCGGGATCATCGCCGGCGTCCCGCCCGCCTCGATCACGTGCGCGTGGGCGTACACCCCGTAGGCACCGACGTCGACCGCGACGTCGGCGTCGATCGCCAGGAGCCGGCCCTCGGCGTCGGCCGACACGTCGACCCGGATCACCTGGTCGCGGGCGTGACTGGACGCCATCAGGTTCTCAGCGCGATCCTCCGTCCAGCGAACCGGACGCTGCAGGCGCAGCGCCAGCGCCGCGACGACCACGTCCTCCACGTAGACGTGGGCCTTCTGCCCGAACCCACCCCCGACGCTGACGGCCACGACCCGCACCGCGTCGGCGGCAAGGCCCAGCTGCTCGGCGAGCTGGTCGCGGAGCAGGTACGGCACCTGCGTGGAGGCCCAGACGCAGATCCCGTCGGCCTCCGGGGCCACGAGCAGACCGCGCGGCTCCATCGGCGCGGCCGAGCAGCGCGACGTCCGGAGGGTGCGCTGGAAGCGGACCGCCCCGGCGGCCAGCAGCGCGTCGACGTCTCCCTGCTCGACGTGGCGCTCGAACGCGACGTTCGACTGCCCGGCGTGGACCCGCGGCGCATCGTCGCGCACGGCCTGCCGCGGGTCGACGACGGGCGGCGTCGGGTCGACCGCCACGCGGACCAGGTCCGCGGCGTCCTCCGCCACGTAGGCGTCCTCCGCCACGACCACCGCCAGCGGCTC
>CAZMVL010000046.1:0-14959 GCA_964569335.1 uncultured Paraperlucidibaca sp. | reverse complement strand
CAGCGGCTCGCCGAGGAACCGTACGACCTCGTCCGCGAGCACCGGCTGCGGCAGCGGCAGCGCATCGTCGTCGTCGAGCGGCGCGACCAACGGTCCGACGCCGATCTCGCGCCCGACGACCACCGCGACGACCCGGGGAGCCGACCGCGCCCGGTCGGCGTCGACCGCGGTGATGCGGCCGGCGGCGACCGTGCTGCGGACGAACCGCGCGGTCAGGGCGTCCGGCGGGTCGAGGTCGTCGACGAAGCGCGCCTCACCGGTCAGCAGCGCGTGGTCCTCGCGCCGAGGCAGCTCCCGCCCGACGTAACCGCGCCGCGCCGCGGTCGCGGGCGGGGCATCGACCGCGGTCGCTCCGTCAGCCACGACTCGTGGTCTCTCCGAAGTAGGAGGCCGCGAGGTCACCGTACGCGCCCAGCTGATCGGCATCGCCCTCGTCGACCACGTGACCGGTGTCGAGCACGTAGGTCCGTGCCGCGAACTCGAGCGCCAGCCGCGCGTTCTGCTCGACCAGCACGATCGAGACCCCGCGTTCGTCGTTGAGTCGCACGAGCGCCGACATGATGCTCTCCAGCACCCGCGGCGCCAGCCCGAGCGAGGGCTCGTCGAGCAGCAGCAGCCGGGGCCGGGCGAGCAGTGCCCGGCCGATCGCCAGCATCTGCTGCTCACCACCCGACAGCGTCCCGGCCGCCTGGCTCGCGCGCTCCCGCAGCACCGGGAACAGCTCGTCGACGTACGCCCGATCCTCCGCCAGCTCTCGACGCCCAGCGGCGTCGCGCGGCCGCGTGTAGCCCCCGAGCGCCAGGTTCGCGTCGACGCTGAGCGACACGAACAGCTGACGACCCGGCGGCACCAGCGACACGCCGCGACGCACGATCGCCGACGGCCGGACGTTGGTGACGTCGGTCCCCTCGAGGACCACCCGACCGGCCGCGCACGGCTCGAGTCCGGCGATCGCCCGGAGCAGGGTGGTCTTCCCCGCGCCGTTCGGTCCCATCACGCTGACCAGCTCGCCGTCGCCGACCCGCAGCGAGACGCCGTGCAGCGCGCGGACCTGGCGATAGCTGACCCGCAGGTCGTGGCACTCAAGCATGCGTCGCTCCTCCCAGCAGGTAGGCATCGGCGACCTGCGGCGCCTCGAAGCCCTCGTCCATCGGCCCCTCGAAGATCACCTCGCCGAAGTTGAGGACCACCATGTCGTCGGCGAGCGTCCGGACGAACTTCAGGTTGTGCTCCACGAGCAGCACCGTCATGCCCGACTCTCGCAGGGACGAGATCCGGGCGGTGAACTCCTCGAGCTCGCCCTGGTCCAGGCCGGAGGCCGACTCGTCGAGCAGGATCAGCCGCGGGCGGCGGGCCAACGCTCGCGCCAGCTCGACCAGGCGCTGCTGACCGAGCGGCAGGCTGCCCGCCGGCCGCGACGCGACCGCGGTCAGGCCGACCGTCTCCAGCAGCTGATCGGCCTCCTCGGTCACCCGGCGCTCCTGCGCCGCGATCCCCGGCCGACGCAGGCCGGTCGCGAGCATGCCGCCACGCAGCGCCCGGTGGAAGCCGAGCTTGACGTTGTCCCGCACCGTCAGGTCCTCGCACAGCTCGACGAGCTGGAAGGTCCGTCCCATGCCGTCACGCCGGTGAGCGGGGACGTCGGTGATGTCGTCGCCGTCGAACGCGACCCGTCCGGCGGTCGGTGGCTGGAAGCCGCTGATCACGTTGAAGCAGGTGGTCTTGCCCGCGCCGTTGGGTCCGATCAAGGCAGTGATCCGGTTGCTGGCGACGGTGAACGAGACGTCGCTGAGCGCCGTCAGTCCACCGAACCGCACCGTGACGCCGTCGAGTTGCAACAACGCGCTCATCCTGACACCGCCTCGGTCGGTCGATCCCGGCGCGATCGCACCAGCGACCGCGCCCGTTCGACGAGTCCGATGATCCCGCCCGGAGCCAGGATGAACATCGCCGTCAGCACGACGCCGTACATCAGTGCGGCGTAGACCTCCGAGGCCCCCGTGATCTCGGGGATCAGGGCCACGAAGATCGCGCCCAGCAGCGCGCCCCAGATGCTGGTCCGCCCGCCGATCACGACGATCAGGACGGCCAGAATCGACATCGCCGGCGTGAAGCTGGCGGCGCTGATGAACGTCAGGTAGTGCGCGTACAGCGCGCCCGCCAGTCCCGCCAGCGCCGCGGAGTACGCGAACACCCGGGCCTTCGTCGCGGCGACGTCGATGCCGGTCGCCGCGGCGGCGCGCTCGTTGGCGCCGATCGCACGCAAGGCGCGACCCACGTGCGAGCGGCCGATGTTGTACGAGAGCGTCCAGGCGACGAGCGCCACCACCAGCACGAGCCAGAAGTACGAGCCGGGCGTGTCGAGCACCAGCGAGCCGATCGAGAACGGAGGGATCCCCGCCAGGCCGATCGAGCCGCCGGTGATCGTCAACTGCGTGAAGAGCACGAACATGATCAGGCCGAAAGCCAGCGTGCCCATGCCGAGCGAGAGTCCGCGCAGCCGCAGGATCGGCTTGCCCAACAGGTAGCCGATGATGCCCGCGATCGCCGGAGCGAAGACGAACATCGTCAGCCAGACCGGCAGGCCGAGCTCGATCGACAGCAGCGCCGACGCGTAGGCACCGATCCCGTAGAAGCCGGCGTGGCCGAACGAGAACTGGTCGGCGTAGCCGAACAGCAGCGTCAGGCCGACCCCGAGCACGACGTAGATGCCGATGAAGTTCAGGAGGCTCAGCCAGAACGGGTTGGCCACGAACATCGGCAGCAGCGCCAGCCCGGCGATCACGGCCGCCGCGAGCACCAGCCGCGGGGGACGACGAGGAGATGCGTGCATCGTCTCCACCTACCTCGCCGCGAGCGCTCGGGAGCCGAACAGGCCGGAGGGCCGGACGATCAGCACGATCAGCAGCACGCTGAGGGCGATCGCGTCCTGGTAGCCGCTCTCCCAGAGGCCGGCGCCGTAGGACTGGACCAGGCCCAGCAGCAGTCCGCCCGCGACCGCGCCGCCCGGGCGCCCGAGGCCACCGAGCACGGCGGCCGCGAAGCCCTTGAGCGTGAGCATCAGGCTGTCGGACGGTACCGCCGAGGTGATCGGGGTGACCATCACCCCCGCGAACGCGGCGAGCGCGCCGGCGAGCATGAACGCGCCCAGGCTGACCTTGCGGACGTCGATGCCGACGAGCCCGGCGCCCTCGCGGTTGTCGGAGCAGGCGAGCATCGCCTGGCCGGCGCGGGTGAACTTGAAGAAGGCGAGCAAGCCGATCATCAGCGCCGCGGTGCCGACCAGCACCGCCAGCGACTGCGGTGTCACCGCCGCGCCGAGGAACGAGACCGAGTCGCCCGGCAGCAGCGGCGCCAGGCGCTTGGGCTCCGCCCCCCAGAAGATCACCATCAGCGCCTGGAGCGTCAGGGCGGTTCCGAGGGTCACCAGCATCGCGGTGAGCACCGGTTTCTTCTGGATCGGCACGATCGTCACGAAGTAGACGGCCATCGCCACCAGCGCCAGGGCCGGGAGCGTCAGCAGCGCGGCGAACCAGAGCGGGAGCCCGAGGGCGACGAGCGTCGTCGCCCCCAGGCCGGCCAGGATCACGTACTCGCCCTGGGCGAAGTTCACGATCCCGGTGGTGTTGAACACGATCGTGAAGCTCAGCGCGACGATCGCGTAGATCGCCCCGATCGTGATCCCCGAGACGCCGTACTGGACGAAGTCGGCGGCGGTCATCGGGTCGGCTCGGCCGCCGGCACGAGGCGGCCGTCCTCCACGCTCTTCCAGCTGATCGCCTCGGCGGTCAGGCCGCTGCGGTTGTCCGGCTCGTTCGCGTCGAACGGCCCGAAGTTCCAAACGCCCATCAGCAGGTGCTTGTCCTGGATCTGCTCGAGCCCCTCGACCAGGCCGTCGCGCGTCACGTCGTCCCCGGCGTTCTCGAGCCCCTGCTTGATCAGGTACATCGTGTCGTAGCCCATCCGGTCGACGTAGTCGGACTCGCGGCCGTTCTTCGCCTTGAAGCCCTCCGCGAACCGCTTGTTCAGCTCCGGGTCGCCGCTGCCGTCGACGTCCTGCGGGGTCCAGTGCGCGAGCGCCGGGGAACCCTCGGCGACGTCGAGGTTGCCCGGGTCGAGCCCGCCGACGCCGCTCAGCATCGGGATCTCCATCCTCAGCTGGCCCGCGTTCTTCAACGCGACGCCGACGTTGGGCGAGGTCCCCCAGAGCATCAGCACGTCGGGCCGCGACGCCCGCAGCTTGGTCAGCTGGGGCGTGACGTCCCGCGCGTCGGCCGGCATGCCCTCGGAGCCGACGAGCTCCAGTCCGGCCGCCGGAATCGCCTCCTTCAGCAGCTCCGACCCCTGCTCGCCGTAGGCGTCGGTGCCGTGCAGGATCGCGACGCGCTTGGCCCCCTCGGCCTTCGCCCGGTCGACCGCCGCGGTGACCTCAGCGTCCGCGTCGAAGACCACGCGGAACAGGTAGCGACTGTCCGAGCGTGTCAGCGAGTGGGTCGAGTTGGGCGCCAGCATCGGCAGCCCGACGCGCTTGCTGATCGGCAGGATCGAGAGGCTGAAGCTGCCGAAGGTCCCGCCGAACACCGCCAGCACCTCGTCGTCGGCGGCGAACCGGTTGAAGACGCTGACCGTCTTGTTCGGATCGCCCGCGTCGTCGCGGACGTCCAGCCGCAGCTTGCGACCGTTGACGCCGCCAGCGGCGTTGATCTCGTCGACCGCGTAGCGGGCGCCGTCGCGCTGATGGCTTCCCATGCCGGCGGCGTGGCCGCTCAGGGAGAGCACCGCGCCGATCTTGTACTCCCCCGACGACGAGGAGGCGTTGTTGGATCCGCTTCCCTCGTCCCGCGAGTCCGCGGCCCCGCACCCCGCGAGCGCGAGCGCGCCGACCGCGGCACAGGCGAGTGCGAACCGAGTGCCGTACCTGGGAACTCTCCGACTGTTCTGGAACATCTGGGCTCTCTCTGGTGGCCGCACGTGCGCAAGCCCCCCTCGGTGGTTTGGTGCGGTCGGTCGCACGGTCGCGCGACTCCCGGCTCTGACGAACCGTGACTGAGGTCACTCGTCAGTGGTCATACATGTTGTCCTCCGCTCATCAACTTGTCAAGCATTCCGAGCGGCCCACGCGATAAGCTGCAGGGACTGAGTCCTCCTCCGCCGGGTCGCAATGCCTCGCGGACCCGCGAGAACCGAGCCGCCGTGCCGTCCCTGAAGCCGATCGACCGAACCACACGCAGCCAGCAGGTGCGCGAGCAGCTGGAGCGCGCCGTGCTGTCCGGCGAGTTCGCGCCGGGTGACCGGCTGCCCTCCGAGCGCGAGCTGACCCAGACCTTTGGCGTCAGCCGCGTCAGCGTCCGCGAGGCCCTGCGCTCGCTGGAGGCGCTCGGCATGATCCGCATCGTCCAGGGCAGCGGCTGCTTCGTCGTCGACCCGGGCGACAACGCCTCGTCGCTGTTCCGCCAGTGGATTGCGCTCCACAGCGTCGAGCTGCACGACGTGCTGCAGGTCCACGAAGCGCTCGGCGGCCTCGCCGCGGCCCAGGCCGCCGAGATCGCCACGCCGGAGACGGTGTCGGAGCTGGAGGCCATCTGCGACGACTTCGACGCCTGCCTGCAGGAGCCCGCCGGGCCGGCCAAGCTCAAGCGCCTGCTCGACCTGGACGTCCGCTTCCACGACGTGCTCACCCGGGCCAGCGGGATTCCGCTGATCGCCCAGCTGCTGCACGAGCTCAACGAGTGCGTCGTCGACACCCACATCTCGCTCGGGATCGACGAGCTGCCCGCCAACTCGGCGGTCCAGCACCGTGCGATCGTGCAGGCGATCGCCGACGGCGACGGCCCGCGGGCCCGAGCGGCGATGCAGGAGCACGTGCAACGCGTCCGCGAGACCCTGCAGAACGTCGAGGCGGGCGCCACCGTCCCCGCGACGCCGCCGGCCGCCGCCGGCGCGTAGTCCGATCAGCCACCCCGCTCCGCCGCCCAACGGCGGAGCGCCGGCAGGTTGGCGTCGACCTTGTGGAACGCCTCGGCTACCCGTGCTACCCGCGCGGGGTCGGGCTCGACCAGGTTCCAGGGAATCTGGATCGAAGTCCGGCACATCCGCTCCGCGCCCGGTAGCGGACGGGCTTCAGGGTCGTAGTCAGCGCGTCGCAACACATCGGTCCAGGACACCCGCGGGCCGCTCCATCGCGGCGACAGCCGCTCCAAGTGGTTCAGCGGGCGGCGCAGGTAGGAGATCGCGTTGACGCCCTCCGCCGCGAGCGCGTGTCGTACCGCGTCGCGCCCGACGTCGAGCTCGTCCGGGACCGAGAGCGTGAGCATGTGGACCGCCGACTCGTCGTCCGGCGCCAACGCCGGGAACCGGACCAGCGAGAGATCGTCGAGCGCTTGTCGCAGCATCACCGCGTTGGCGCGACGCTCCGCGTTCTCGACGTCGAGCCGCGGCAGCTGCCCCCGCACCAGCAACGCGCCGATCGTACTCAGCCGGTAGGTGTAGGTCAGCGAGTCGAAGGCCGAGCGCAAGCGCTCCGGGAAGCCGTCGTCGTGCAGGCGCCCGGGCAGATCGTCGTGGGCTCGACCGGGATGGGCGCAGCTCACGACCGCACGCCAGTGGACGTCCGCGTCGCCCGTCAGCAGGAAGCCCGCCTCGCCCGCGGCAATCGGCTTGATTCCGTTGCAGGAGAAACCCGCCGCACGACCGAACGTGCCGACCAGTCGGCCGCGGTGGCGGGCCCCGTGGGCCTGGCTCGCGTCCTCGATCACCGGTATCCCGCGACGATCCGCGATCGCCATCAACCGCGTCATGTCGGCCGGCGTGCCGTAGATGTGAGGAACCAGGATCGCGGCGGTCCGCTCGTCGATCGCCGCCTCGACCGCGTCGGGATCGAGCAGACCGGTTTCCGGGTCGACGTCGGCGAACCGCGGGATCGCCCCGTTGTGGAGGATCACCCCGACCGAGACGCCCCACGAGTAGGGCGACGTGAGGACTTCCGCCCCGTCGGTCAGCTCGAGCCCGATCAGCGCAGCGTGGAGCGCCCCGTGCCCGGTAGAGGTGCCCAGGCAGTGCTCGACCTCGTGGTAGGAGGCGAGCGCAGCCTCGCAGGCGCCGATCGCCGGATGCCGCTTGCCGAGGCCGAGCATCGGGCCGTCGTCGAGCAGCGCGGCGACCGCCGCCTGCGTCTCGCGCGACACCACCGGGTAGCGGGGCGGCGGGTCGCTGACCACCGGCGAACCGCCGAGCAGCGCCAGCCGCCCGGTCGCGACCGTCATCGGATCGTCCTCCGCCAGCCGCCGCGGAGTCCTCGGGCGCCGGTCGCGGTCGGCAGCACGCCCATCCTCTAGCTCCCGACGATCCGCCGGAGCTCGTCGACCGACAACCCCTCGATCCCGAGGTCGCGTCCGATCAGGCCGTCGTCGCAGACCGCGGGAGCGGCCACCGCGGTCAGCCGCAACAGCGACGCCGCGACGGGGACGTCGACGCCGGCCACCCTCGCGAGCTCGACGAACGGCTGCAGGGCGTAGCCGATGTCCTCGGTGTAGTACCGGTGGGTGGTCGAGTCCGGCGCCTGGATCTGCGCGTTGGCGTCGCCGCCGCGGATCGCCCCGCCGAGGTCGCCGCGGGCGGCTGCCTCCGGGTCCAGCAGCCCCGCGCCGCCCATCGCCTCCAGCAACGACGGCAGCTCGTGCCCGAAGGCCCGTGCCACCGCCCGGCGCTCGTCGTCGAGGGCCAGGATCGTCCGCGCCACGCCCGGGGTCGTGCCCTCGGAGTAGAAGCGGAAGCCACCCTCGGTCGCCTCGACCCAGGCCATCCCGAGCACCGCACAGGGCGCGTGCAGCGGCATGTTGAGATTGCCCAGGCCGATCGCCAGGACGTCGTCGACCGGGACGACCGTCGGGAACAGCCGCTCCGCCCAGAGCAGGGCCGCGTCGCCCCCGGGCAGGCAGGCGACGCTGACCGCGGTGTTGCGGTTGGTGATCCGCACCCGCTCGGGCGACGGCTTGCGGGCCACGTAGGTCAGCGTCGCGAGCTCGGCGATCGGCGGCAGCGGCACGCCTCGCTCGACGAAGATCGCCCGCACCCGCAGCGCCCCGGCGAGCCCGCCGGGATCAAGCACGACCGGAAGCCGCGCGTGCTGCGCGGCCAGCTCGGCCGCGACCGTGCCGATACCGAGCGACGGCATGCAGACCAGGGCCACGTCGGCTCCGTCCAGGACCTCCGCCATCTCGGCGCTGACCATCGCCGGCGTCGCCAGGCCGTCGCCCAGGACGCCTTCGTACCGCACGCCGCCCGCAGCGCGGATCGGCGCGAGCGTCTCGTCGCGCCGGCTCCACAGCCGCACGTCGTGGCCGTCGAGGGTCAGCTCGGCGACGGCGGCGCAGCCGCCAGCCCCGGCCCCGAGAATCGCGACCGTGCTCATGCGCTGTAGTGGGCGAGCTTGTCGACGTCGACCTCGATGCCCAGGCCTGGCCCGGTCGGCACCGTCAGCTGGCCGTCCTCGATCGTGAACGATGCGGCCACGATGTCGTCCAGGAAGAACCGGTTGAGGACCTTCGTCCCCTCGCCCTCCAGGCCGGTGACGGGAATCACCGCGGGCAGCGTCATGTTCGGCAACGCCGCGCCCAGGTGGAGGTTGGCCGCGTTGCCGATGCCGGTCTCCGCCGAGCCGCCGATATCGCAGGCCAAGCCGAGGTCGGCGGCCACCGACGCCTGCTGACGGGCCCGGTGGAGGCCACCCGGCTTGGTCACGTAGCAGGAGAAGTAGGTGGCGGCTCCGAGGCGGTGGATCTCGAGGATGTCGCGACTATCCCACGCCGACTCGTCCGCCATCAGCGGCACGTCGACGCGAGACGCGACGTAGGCCATCGCCTGCACCCCGGCCACCGGCTGCTCGCACATCCAGAGCCCGTGCTCCTCCTGCTCCCGGGTCACCCGGACCGCCACGTCGACGTTGGCGTAGCCCTCGTTGCCGTCGACGCGGATCAGCGCGTCGTCGCCGAGCCGCTCGCGCAGGGCGCGGACCACCGCGACGTCCCGCGCGGGATCGCGACCGGTCTTGCACTTGAAGGCGCGCGCGCCCTCCGCGTAGGCCTCGGCAGCCTCGTCGGCACAGCGCTCGACGGGCATGATCCCGAGCGAGTGGACGACGCCGATCCGCTCCCGTTGCGCACCGCCGAGCAGCGTCGAGACCGGAACGCCCTGCGCCTTGCCGGCGATGTCGTGGCAGGCGATGTCCAGCGCGGCCTTGGCGTACGGGTTGCCCTTGACGACCTCGTCCATCCGCGCGTGGACGACGCCGATCGCGGCCGGGTCGAGGCCCTCGATCGCCGGCAGCAGGTGCGCGTCGATCATGTGCCGCACCGTCTCGGGCGTCTCGCCGCCCCGTAGACCGTGGGCGCCGCCCCAGCTGGCGATCGCCGGGGCCTCGCCCCAGCCGCTGATCCCCTCGTCGGTGTCGAGGCGGACGATCGCGCTGCGGCCGATCAGGGGCTGCATCTTGCTCGCCCACGTGTGCTCCCGCCGAGGCGGAAGCGCGACGACGAAGACTTCACATCCGGTGATGCGCACGGTCACTCTCCGATGCGGAGCAGCTCGTCGGTCCCGCTGAGCGACTCGCAGCCGTCCGCGGTGATGACGACCTGATCCTCGATATGGACCCCGAACGCGTTCTCGATGAGGGTGATCGGCTCGATGCAGAGCACCATCCCCTCACGTAGGACGATCGAGGTGTACTGGTTGATGAACGGCTCCTCGTGGAGCCCGATACCCAGGCCATGGCCCACGAAGTGGTACGGCGGAAGCCCCGCCTGCTCCATCGCGTCGCGGTAGATCGCGTAGATCGACGTCGAGTCGACGCCGGGGCGCAGCGCCGCCAGCAGTCGCTCGTGGATCTCGTGCAGCACGCCGTGGACGCGGCGCTGCTCCGCGCTCGGTTCGCCGACCACGGCGGTCCGGGCGACGTCCGAGTAGTAGCTCGACTTGAGGCCGATCACGTCCATCCGGAGCACGTCGCCGCGCTCCAGCCGCCGGTCGGTCGGCGGTGCGTTGACCTGCGCCGAGCGCGGCCCCGACCCGACGACGGTCATCACCAGGCCGTCACCCCCAGCGGCGACGAACTGCTCGTCGAGCAGCGTCGCGAACTCGCGCTCCGTCATCCCGGCGCGCGCCAGCCGCGACGCCTCGCGAGCCGCCCGATCAGCGGCCCGGCCGGACTGCCGCAGGAGCTCGATCTCGTCGGGCGTCTTCTGCATCCGCAGCTCGTCGAGCACGCCGTCGACGGGGGCCCAGCGTGCCCGCGGCAGACGCTCGCGCAACCGGCGGGCGTCCGCGACGGACAGGTCGAGCTCCTCGATGCCGATCCGTCCGTCGCCGAGGCCGCGCCGCTCCAGCGCCGCCGCCATCACGTCGATCGGGTGCTCCACGAACTCCCGGTAGAGCGTGATCCGGTCCAGCCGCGACTGGTCGCGGGCGACGCCGTCCTCGACGCTGATCACGACGAGCTCGGTCTCCCCGTGCAGCGGCAGGATCGCGGCGGCGAGTCGCGAGGCGACCCGCCGCTGGGTCGGTGGCGCGGCGCCGGACCCGTAGGTCACGTTCTCCGGCGACGTCAGCAGCAGCACGTCGATCCGCAGTTCCTCCATCGCCAGGCGCGCCTTCTCCAGGACGGCGTCGGACCCGACGGCGGACCTCGCAATCACGATGCGCCCCTCCGCGGGCCGGCCACGCCGTCCGTCGAGGGACCCGCGGGGGCGCGCAGGTCGTCCGAACTCATCTCCTCAGGCATAGGACGCAAGTTATCATACCAGTCGACCACCTACGTGAGACAACTCTGCCCCCAGGCCCTCCCGCAGCCGGAACGCACGACGCGCCCGCACGGGCCGACGGAACCGGTCGGCGCGTGCGGGCGCGTGGCGGGGCCCGGAGCGGTCGGAGCCGCTCGTCGGGCGTAGATCAGCCCTGCGGAAGCGCGACGATCGCGTCGACCTCGACGCGGACGCCCTTCGGCAGAGCGGAGACGCCGATCGCCGCCCGGGCCGGCGGGTCGACGTCGAAGAACCGCGCGTAGACCTCGTTGACCTCCGCGAAGGTCGCCATGTCGGTCAGGTAGACCGTCGCCCGCACGACGTCGCGCAGCGATCCGCCGGCCGCCCGCACGACCGCCTCGAGGTTCTTCAGCGCCTGCTCGGCCTGCTCGCCGGCGCTGACGCCGACGACCTCGCCGGACTCCGGGTCGAGCGGGATCTGGCCCGACACGAACAGCAGGTTCTGGAAGGCGACGGCGTGGACGTACGGGCCGATCGCGGCGGGCGCATCGGGGGCAGTGATGGATCGACGGTCGGGGCTCATGGGGGTCTCCTGGTCGGGGTTCGGGGTGGCGCCGGTCGATCCGGCGCAACGGTCAGTCCGGGAGCGGCACGCCGTCCCGGTGGTAGCGACGAGGCACCCGTCCGCTCAGCGCGCAGGCGACCTCGTAGTTGATGGTGCCCTGACGGGCCGCGACCTCCTCGGCGAGGATCCGCTCGTCGCCGTCGCGGCCGATCAGCGTCACCTCGTCGTCGATCGCGGCGGGAGGGACGGCGTCCCCACCCACCCCCAGGTCGACGCCGAAGCTGTCCATCGAGACGGTCCCGGCCAGCGGCACCCGCCGACCGCCGACCAGCACCTCGGCCGCGGGCCGGGCGAAGGTCAGCGCGCGCCGCACGCCGTCGCCGTAGCCGACGGCGACCGTCCCGATCGTCGTCGGCCGGTCCGCGACGAAGCGGCGGGCGTAGCCGACCGCGTCGCCCGGCCGGCACGGCTTGACCGCCGCCAGCCGGCTGGTCCAGCGCAGCGCCGGCTCCAGCCCGCGGGCCTCCGGGTCCAGGTGGAACGGGTCGAGCCCGTAGATCGCAATCCCGGTCCGGACCAGGTCGAAGTGGCTCGACGGGTCACGCAGGGCCGCCGCACTGTTGGCGGCGTGGGCGATCGTGTCCGGATGGTCGGCGCGGACCGCGTCGGCGAACGCGGCGAACCGCTCCAGCTGCTCGCGCAGCCAGTGGTCGTCGGCCTCGTCGGCGGTCGCGAAGTGGGTCATCACGCCGGCCAGCCGCAGCCCATCGGTCGACGCGATGCGGTCGCAGAGCGCCCGCGCGACGTCGGGGTCGCGCTCGCCGAGCCGACCCATGCCGCTGTCGAGCTTGACGTGGATCCGAGCGGAACGGCCGAGCGCCAGCAGGTCGTCGACCTCGTCGGTCCGCGTCACCACCAGGTCGGCGTCGGCGTCGAGCGCAACCGTCCGCTCGTCGCCGCGGACCGGACCGAGCACCAGCAGCGGGCCGGCGACCCCGTCGGCCCGCAACCGGCGAGCCTCGTCGGCGGACACCACCGCCAGCCGCCCGGCCCCCGCCGCCAGCGCGGCCCGGGCGACCGGCGCCGCACCGTGCCCGTAGCCGTCGGCCTTGACGACCGCGCAGAGGTCGGTTCCCGGGGACAGGCCCGCGACCAGCCGCGCGACGTTGCGCTCGACCGCCGCCAGGTTGATCCACGCCGTGGTCCGCTCGGTCATGCCCCGCGCAGGGTACGCGGCAGGCCGCCCGTCGCGGTGGTGGGCGACCACCGTCGGCCGGCGGGTCGACGGTGACGCATCACCGTGGACGTCCCTACGGACCGTCGAGCACGCCGCGCAGGATCTCCAGCGCGCGCTCGCGGTGGGCGTCGAGCTCGGCGATCAGGCCGTCGGCGTCGGCCCGCTCGACGGCGGCCAGGATCCGGTCGTGGGCGGCCGTCGCGTGCTCGCGCTCGCGCGGGTCGTTGTAGTAGAGCGCGCGGTAGGCCTCGGTGGCGTCCCAGAGCATCCCCAGGTGCCGGACCGCGTGCGGGTGCTCGTCGACGGCGATCAGCGCGAAGTGGAAGCGGCGGTTGGCCTCCAGCTCGCGGACCACGTCGTCGGCGACCGCCGCGTCGACGCACTCGGCCGCGGCGGCCCGCAGCCGGACCAGGTCGTCGTCGTCCAGACCCGGCAGCGACGATCGGACGACGTGCGTCTCCAGCAGCCGCCGCAACGCGTAGATCTCCTCCAGGTCGGCGATCCGCAGCTCGGTCACCGCGTAGCCGCGACGCGTCCGGTAGGTGACCTGGCCCTCCTGCTCCAGAACCCGCAGCGCTTCGCGGACCGGGGCGACGCTGACGCCGATCTCCGCCGCGACCCGCTCCTGGTTGATCCGCTCGCCGGGCCGCAGGCCACCGGTCACGATCGCGTCGCGGAGCCAGCGGACCGCGTGCTGCTGCGTCGTTCCCGGGGGGCTGGGCGTGGTCATCTGCGGGGAGCCTACCGGCGGTCGGGGGCGCGACCGGCGGCCGCTCAGCTGGCGGCGTGGTCGTACAGCCCGTGGCCGGTCTTGCGCCCGAGCCGGCCGGCGGCGACCAGCCGCTGCAGCAGCGCGGGCGGCGCGAACAGCTGCTCGCGCTGCTCCGCGTAGAGCGTCTCGGCGACGCCGAGCACCGTGTCGAGCCCGATCAGGTCGGCGAGCGCGAGCGGTCCCATCGGGTGCGCGCAGCCCTTGACCATGCCCTCGTCGATGTCCTTGGCGCTGGCCAGGCCCTGCTCGAGCATCCGGATCGCCGACAGCAGGTACGGGATCAGCAGCGCGTTGACGGTGAAGCCGGCGCGGTCGGGGGCGCGGATCGGGTCCTTGCCGAGGACGTCGCGGGCGAACGCCCAGGTCCGCTCGGTGACGGCCTCGCGGGTCAGCAGCGACGGGATCACCTCGACCAGCGAGAGCACCGGGACCGGGTTGAAGAAGTGCAGGCCGAGCACGTTGCCGGAGCGGTCGCCGACGGCGGCGCCGAGCTCGACGATCGGGATCGACGAGGTGTTGGAGGCGAGGATCGCGTCGCCGTCCTCGACGATCGCGGCGAGCCGCCGGAAGACGTTGAGCTTGGCGTCCTTCTGCTCGACGACCGCCTCCACGACCAGCTGGCGGTCGGCGAGCGCGTCGAGCTTGCTGGCGGCGCGGAGCCGGTCGAGCGCCGCGTCGGCGTCCTCGCGGCTGAGCTTGCCGCGGTCGACGCCGCGGCCGAGCGACTGGGCGATCCGGTCGCGGACGGCGGCGGCGCGCTCGTCGTCGACCTCGACGATCACCACGTCGCAGCCGTTGCGGGCGGAGACCTCGGCGATCCCCGCTCCCATCTGTCCGCCGCCGACGACGCCGACCCGCTCGGGGTGATTGCTCTCGCTCATGGTTCCTCGCTCTCGTCTACCGGGGTACTCCACCGGCCCCTCGCATACTTGTCAGACCACAGCTGGTATACAAGACTCGGGGCGGCCCTTCCCCCCGGCCGTCGGACGACCGGGGAGCCGGGAGTCGTCGCCTACCGGAAGGCCTGGGGGTGGGTGGGCACCGGTTCAGCTGACCGGCCCCGCCGCCCGTCGCCTACCGGAAGGCCTGAGGGTGGGCGGGCACCGGTTCAGCTGACCGGCCCCGCCGCCCGTCGCCTACCGGAACGCCTGGGGGTGGGTGGGCACCGGTTCAGCTGACCGGCCCCGCCGCCCGTCGCCTACCGGAAGGCCTGGATGCCGGTCAGCGCCTGGCCGACCACGAGGGCGTGGATGTCGGCCGTGCCTTCGTACGTCACGACCGACTCCAGGTTGTTCATGTGGCGGATCACCGGGTACTCCAGGGTGATGCCGTTGGCGCCGAGCACCTGGCGGGCGGTGCGACAGACGTCGAGCGCGGCGTCGACGTTGGCCAGCTTGCCCAGCGAGACGTGCTGGGGGTCGAGCTGCCCGGCGTCCTTGAGGCGGCCGAGCTGGAGCGCCAGCAGGGTGCCGCGCCCGACCTCGACGGCCATCTTGGCCAGCTTCTGCTGCTGGATCTGGAACGACGCGATCGGCCGGTCGAACTGGATCCGGGTGGTCGAGTACTCGACGGCGGCCTCCAGGCAGGCGCGGGCGGCGCCGATCGCGCCCCAGACGATCCCGTAGCGGGCC
>CAZMVL010000045.1:25662-34564 GCA_964569335.1 uncultured Paraperlucidibaca sp. | reverse complement strand
GTGGGTGCGCTCGCGTTCGACCTCGCCCGCACGCGCGTCGACCGGGTGGTCACGATGCTGCGGACCGGGGTTCAGACCGAGGAGCTGCTGCTCGGCGGCGACGGGATCGCGGCCGCGGCCGACGGTCGCGCGCTCGACGTCGTGGTGATGAGCACGATGGACCCGGTGTCGATGGAGCGGATGGCCTGCGCCGCGCGGACCCGCGCGCTGACGGTGCTCGACGTGCCGGTCAGCGGCGGCGTGCGCGGGGCGGAGGACGCGACGCTCGCGGTGATCGCGTCGGGCCCGCCGGCCGGGCTGGAGCGGAACGCGGAGATGCTCGACCTGCTCGGGGCGCGGACCTACCCGCTCGGCGACCGGCCGGGGATGAGCCAGGCGGCCAAGCTCGCCAACCAGGTGATGATGGCGGTGGCGATCGCCGGCACCTACGAGGCGCTCGCGCTGGCCCGCGACTACGGGGTCGACGAGCGGGCGGTGATCGAGGCGGTCAGCGCCGGCACGGGCGCCAGCTGGCCGCTGGCGCACTGGGACTGGATGCGCAGCCTGTGGGAGGAGTACGTCCCCGACAACGCGCTCGACATCCTCGACAAGGACCTCAAGGCGGTCGTCGCGGCGATCGACACCCGGTCGGTCGACCTGCCGGTCACCGAGGCGACCTTCGAGCGGCTCTCGGCACTCTGGTCGGTGGCCCGGCAGCGGGCGACGGCCGGCTGATCCGGACGGCGCCCGCCGCGCCTCAGGTCCTTAGCTCAGGCCGAAGTACCGCGCGAAGTACTCCAGGTGGCGGCGCATCGCCTCCTCGGCGGCGCCCGGATCGCGGGCCTCGACGGCCGCGACCACGGCGTCGAGGTGGCGGAAGATCATCGTCGGGTCGATCCCCTGGGTCTCGTCGCTGAACCGCCGGAAGGCGGTCGAGGTCGCGCCGACGAAGCCGATGATCAGGGGGTTGCCGGTCGCCTCGGCCAGCGCCCGGTGGAAGGCCAGGTCGGCCTCCAGCGCGGCGACCGGATCGTCGCTGGTGGCGGCGGCGGTCGCCAGCGCCGCCTCCAGCTGCAGCAGGTCCTCGCCGGTCCGCTGGGTCGCCGCGGTGCGGGCGCTGAGCAGCTCGAGCCCGCGGCGCACCTCGAACAGCTGGGCGTAGGTCAGCGTCTGCATGCTGAGCGACAGCGAGATCACCTCGGCGACGCTGCCGCTGAGCGCGCGCAGCGACATCTCGGCGACCCGGTAGCCGCCGTTGCGCCCGAGCGAGGAGACCAGCACGTGCGCCGCGCGCAGGTTGCGGAGGGCCTCGCGGACGGTCGGCCGGCTGACGCCGAACATCGTCGCCAGCCGCTCCTCGCTCGGCAGGCGGTCGCCGGGCTGCAGCCGTCCGTCGAGGATCGACTCCTTGATGCTGGACGCGATCTGCTCCGGTGCGGACTGCACCGGACGGGAGGAGAGGATCGGTGGCTCGTCCATCGCTAAATAGTAAACTATTTTTCGAGTTGACATTGCGCGGCGGGGCTCGGGATGATGCCGTCATGACGGGTGCCGCAGCCGATCTCACCGCCGTCCACGCGACCGAGACGGGACGGCGATGAGCTACGCGATCGGCATCGACGTCGGCGGGACCTTCACCGACTTCGTGGTCCTCGACGAGCGCGACCGCTCGTACCACGCCCACAAGTCCCCGAGCACCCCCGACGACCCCTCCGAGGGCGTCCTGCGCGGGCTCGCCGAGATCGCCGAGGGGCTCGGGAAGGAGCCCGCCGCCTTCCTGGCCGAGGTCTCGCTGATCGTCCACGGCACGACGGTGACCACCAACGCGGTGCTGACCGGGCGCGGCGCGCGGACGGGGCTGCTGACCACCGAGGGGTTCCGGGACATCCTGCAGATGCGGCGCGGGGTGCGCAGCCGCGAGCACCTCTACGACAACACCTACGTGGCGCCGCCGCCGTTGGTCCCGCGCGAGCACCGGCTGCCGGTGCCCGAGCGGATCGACGCGACCGGCGCCGTCCGCCGCCCGCTCGACGCCGACGCGTTGGCCTCCGCCGTCCGCGAGCTGGTCGGCGAGGGCGTCGAGGCGCTGGCGGTCTGCTTCCTCCACGCCTACGCCAACGACGAGCACGAGCGGCAGGCGCGCGAGGTCGTCGAGCGGATCGCCCCCGACCTGTTCCTCTCCGTCTCGTCGGAGGTGCTGCCGCAGATCCGGATGAACGACCGGGTCAGCACCACCGTGATGAACGCCTACGTCGGCCCGGTGCTGCGGCGCTACGTCGACCGGCTGGTCGCGCGGCTGGCCGAGGACGGGTTCCCGGGCGTGCTGCTGGTGATGCAGTCCAACGGCGGCGTCGCGACGCCCGGCGTGGTCTCCCGGCTGCCCGCGACGACGGTGCTCTCGGGGCCCGCCGGCGGTCCGGTGGCGGCGCTCGCCCACGCCCGCGAGCGCGGCGACGCCGACTGCATCCTCGTCGACATGGGCGGCACCAGCTACGACGCGTCGATCGTCAAGGACGGCGTCGTCCAGACCACCCGCGAGGGGCAGATCGACCGGCACCCGATCGCGCTGCCGATGACCGACGTCCACACGATCGGCGCGGGCGGCGGATCGATCGGCTGGCTCGACGACGGCGGCCTGCTGCACATGGGGCCGCAGAGCGCGGGCGCCCGCCCGGGACCGGCGGCCTACGGCTTCGGCGGCACGCTGCCGACCTGCGCCGACGCCGACCTGATGCTCGGCTACTTCGACCCCGAGTTCTTCCTCGGCGGGCGGATGGCGCTGCACCCGGACCGGGCGCGCCGGGCGATCGAGGAGCAGATCGCCGGCCCGCTCGGGCTCGACGTGGTCGCGGCCGCCGGGGCGATGATCGAGGTGATCACGCTGGTGATGGCCGCGGGCACCAAGGACGTCGCGCTCCAGCGCGGGTTCGATCCGCGCGAGCTGCTGCTGGTCGCCGCCGGCGGCGCCGGCCCGCTGCACGCCGGGATGATCGCCGAGGAGCTGGCGATGGACCGGGTGGTGGTGCCGCGGATGTCGGCGGTGATGTGCGCCTTCGGAATGCTGCTGGCGGACCTCCGGCACGACTACGTGCGCAGCCACAACCGCCCGTGGGAGCAGCTGGACGTCGGCGAGGCCCGCGGGATCGTCGACGAGATGATCGCCACCGGCGTCGCCGCGCTGGAGGAGGAGGGGATCGCCCCGGCCCAGCGCTCGTGGACCGGCAGCGCCGACCTCCGCTACCGCGGCCAGCACCACGAGGTCACCGTCTCGTTCCCGCCGGAGGACCTGGCGGCGGACCGGCTGGAGCGGGTCGAGGAGGCGTTCCACCGCCGCCACGAGGAGCTGTACGGCTTCCACTCGCGCGGGCGGCCGATGGAGATCGTCTCGCTGCGGGCGACGGTCGTCGGCCACCGCCCGCGGCTGGAGCTGGAGCTGCCGAGGGCTTCCGGCGACGCGCCGCAGCGCCGCGGGAGCCGGGCGGCCTACCTGCCGACCGTGCGCAGCATGGAGCAGGTCGAGGTCTTCCACGGCGACACGCTGCGCCCGGGCCACCGGATCGCCGGTCCGGCGATCGTCGAGGGCACGACGACGTCGGTCTTCGTCCCCGAGACCTTCGACGTGCTGGTCGACGGCACCGGCAGTATGGTCATGCACCGCAAGGGCCTGGAGGCCTAGACGATGGAATCCCCGACGGGCTCGGACCCGATCCTGACCTCGATCATCGCCAGCCGGCTGAAGACCATCGGCCAGCGGATGGGCGTCGTCGTCGAGCGCAGCGCCCGCTCGCCGCTGCTCGTCGAGGGGCGCGACTTCTCGGTCGGGATCTACGACCGCGACGGCACGCTGATCGAGCAGACCGAGTACATCCCGGTGCTCGGCTACGCCACCACCCCGGGGATGCGCCACATCGCGCAGCGCTTCGGCGACGACGTCGCCGCGGGCGACGTGATCCTCCACAACGACCCGTACTCCGGCGGCAACCAGCTGTCGGACTGGAAGGTCACCAAGCCGGTCTTCCACGGCGACGAGCACGTCGGCTGGGTCGTGATCGTGGCCCACCAGGCGGACATCGGCGGCAACGTCCCGGGCTCGTACAACCCGCACGCCACCGACATGTGGCAGGAGGGCCTGCGGATCACGCCGGTCAAGCTCTACGCCGGCGGGCAGCGTCGCGACGACGTCTGGGACCTGGTCTTCGGCAACGTCCGGCTGGACGTCGTGGCCGACGACGTGACGGCGATGATCGGCGCCTGCACCGTCGGCGAGCGCGAGCTGGTCGCGCTGCTCGACCGCTACGGGGTCGAGCGCTACCGGACGGCGGTCGCGGGCATGCTCGACGCGGCCGAGCAGGCCGCCAGCCGGGTGATCGGGGCGATCGCCGACGGCGTCTACCGCGCCGAGTGGACCGTCCACGACGACGGCATCGACCACGACGGGGCGTGGACGATCCGGCTGGCGGTGACGATCGCCGGCGACCGGATGACCTTCGACTTCGCCGGGACCGACGCCCAGGCGACCGGCTACATCAACACGCCGCGGGCGGTGACGATGTCGGCGGTGATGATCGCCTTCTTCATGGTGGCGGAGGAGGACATCCCGCACAACGACGGCGTGCTCCGGCGGATCGAGATCCTGACGCCGAAGGGCAGCCTGGTCGATCCGGAGTTCCCGGCGCCGACCTGCTTCGGCAACCACGTCGCCGACCAGCTGGCGGCGGTCGTGATGAAGGCCCTCGTCGCGGCGGTTCCGCAGCGGGTGACCGCCTGCTGGAACCATCTGCTGGCGTCGATCGTCAGCGGCTGGGACGACCGGCACGCGCGGCCCTACGTCGACATCCTGCTCAACGCCTGCAAGGGCGGTGGCGGGGCGACCTGGGGCGCGGACGGGTTCGACCACATCGGCCTGATCGGCTCCGGCGGGGCGATCGCGGCCCAGGACCCGGAGATGTTCGAGGTCGTCAACCCGCACCTGCTGCACCGCTTCGAGTACCTGCCCGATTCCGCCGGCCCCGGTCGCTGGCGGGGCGGGCTGGGGATCGTCACCGAGCTGGAGTTCCTCGACGAGGGGGCGCAGGCGAGCATCTTCGGCGACGGCGACACCCCGGAGACGACGGCCTTCGGCATCCTCGGCGGTGGCGACGGGTCGACCAACGAGATCGAGTTCCGCTACCCCGACGGCGGCGTCCACCGGCCGCGCCTGAAGGACCTGGTGTCGACGATCCCGCGCGGCACCGTCTACCGCCAGATCGCGGGCGGAGGCGGCGGCTACGGCGACCCGCGCGAGCGCGACCGGGCGGCGGTCGCCGCCGACGTCCGCGCCGGCGTGGTCTCCGCGGAGAACGCCCGCGAGTTCTACGGCTGGGACGGCGAGGGGGCCTGAGCGACGCGACCCGGCCTCCCCGACGCGTTCGCGATCTGCCCGGGTAGCGCGGGCGAATCGCGAACGGGTTGGACGACGCCGGTCAGCGCGCCAGGTAGCCGCCGTCGATCGCCAGGTCGACGCCGGTGACGAAGCGGGCGTCGTCGCTGGCCAGGAAGGCGACCGCGGCGGCGATGTCCGCCGGCTCGCCGACGGTGCCGAGCGGGGTCAGGTCGCGGACCGCGCGGTCGATCTCCGGGTCCTCCAGGTGGTCGGCGGTCAGCGGCGAGCGGATCATGCCCGGGGAGACGGCGTTGACCGTGATCCCGTACGGCCCCATCTGGACCGCCAGCGCGCGGGCCAGCTGGGCGACGGCGCCCTTCGTCATGCAGTAGTGGGCGCCGGCCCCGGTGCCGCCGACGCTGCCGGCGACCGACGCGGTCACCACGATTCGGCCGCCGTGGCCACGGTCGCGCAGGATCCGGCTGCCCTCGCGGCAGGTCCACCAGGCCCCGTCGTGGTTGACGCGGACCGTCTGGGCGTAGACGTCCGGGTCCTCCTCGGGCAGCTCGCTCGGCGGCTGCGGCGAGATCCCGGCGTTGGCGACGACGATGTCGAGGCCGCCCAGCCGCTCGAGCGCGGCCGCGAAGGCCGCCTGCACCTCGGCGCCATGGCCGACGTCGCAGGCGACGGCGGTCGCCCGTCCCCCGCGCGCGGCGATCAGCGCGTCGGTCGGCTCGGGGCCGTCCAGGTCGGGCCGGCGGGGGGTCGGGTCGAGGTCGACGCAGGCCACGGCCGCACCCTCGGCGGCCAGGCGCAGCGCGATCGCGCGACCGATGCCGTTGGCCGCGCCGGTGACGACGGCGACGCGGCCACTCAGGCGCGCGGACATCGCGACCCCGTTCACCGGAGGGCCTCCGGGAGGCCGGCACGCGGGCCGGCGGGGAGCGGGGTGATCGGGGCACTCGGGGGCATGGGAGAAGGGTATGCGTATCTCCCCGCTGTCCAGCGGACTATGCCTCGATCGGGGGAGGGCACCGGGACGACGCCCGCGCACTGGTGTGCGATGCGCCCCCGTGACGGGGCCAGCTGCACACCAGTCGCGGCGGCGACGCGGCCGAACGACGACCGGTCGATGCTCGCCTCCTCCTAGACGTCGAACGACGACCGGTCGTCGTTTGGCGCGCGGCGAGCGTCGACCCGTCGTCGTTCGGTACTGGGCTAGCGGTCCACCAGCCACCCGAGCACGGCGGCGGCCGCGGCGACGTCCTCGGCCAGGCGCGGCGGATCGACGTGCTCGGGCGTATCCCCGGGGGTGTGGTAGTAGGGGTGCGGCGGCGGCCAGCGCCACAGCCAGCAGGCGTCGATCCCGGCGTCGACGAACGGCGCGTGGTCGGCGTAGGGGAAGCCCGCCGCGTCGACGGTCGCGTCGGCGATCCAGCCGATCGCGGCGGCGGCGTCGCGGGCGCCGTCGGCGATCCCGGGGGTCGCGACGATCGTCCGGGTCGCGTCGAGCGGCGGCCCGAGCGCGTCCAGGTTGATCATCGCGTGGACGCCCCCGGCGGGACGCGAGCGGACGTGGTGGTTGGAGCCCCAGCAGGCCGGCTCCTCGCCGGTGAAGGCGACCAGCTCGATCGTGCGCCGCGGGGCCGGCCGCCGCGCCCAGAGCCGGGCGATCGCCAGCAGCCCCGCCAGCCCGGTGGCGTTGTCCGACGCGCCCGGGCTGTCGCGCTGGCTGTCGTAGTGGGCCCCGACGACCACCCGCTCGGCGGTCCGGCCGGGGATCGTCGCGACGACGTTGGCGGTGCGGGCCGCGGCGTAGGCGCCGTCGTGGCGGACCGTCAGCGTCAGCGGCTCGCCGCGCTCGATCCGCCCGATCAGCCGGCGACCGGGCTCCGCCGCCACGCTGACCCCGGGGAAGTCGAGCACCCGGCCCGCCCACGGCGGGCCGGGCGGCGGCGGGTGGAAGCTGGCGGTGAACGCGCCGATCAGCCCGTCGGGAGCGGAACCGACGTGGACCAGTCCGGCGATCCCGTGGGCGGCCAGCGGACGGGCGATGCTGAACAGCAGGTCGTTGTCGACCACCGCGATCGCGCCGGCCAGCGGGCCGTCACGTTCGATCGCGGCGGCGATCTCGTCCGGACCGCCGCCGCCCAGGAAGCGTCCGGGGCCGGTCGCGGTCGCGATTGCGGTGCCGTCGATCCCACGCCCTGGCAGCGGATCGAGGCCCGGCCCGCCGCAGCTCGCGTCGCCCGGCCGCAGGGCCAGGACGTCGACCGGGTCGGCGCGGACGTTCGCGATCCCGGCCTGCCGCAGGTCGTCGATCAGCACCGCGCGGACGCGGGCCTCGCCCTCCGATCCGCAGGGGCGCGGGCCGAGCGCGGCGATCCGCCGGACGTCGGCGATCAGCGCCGCGGCTCCCAGCGGATCGTCGCGCTCGCGGCTCATCGGCCCTGGTCCAGCGGCGGGTCGACGGCCATCGGGACGCCGGCCTGCGCCGCGCGGAGCGCCACCAGCACCGAGAAGTCGCGGTCGCCGTAGCCCTCGTCGCGGACCTGCTCGTAGGTCTCGCGGGCCAGGCGCGCGGCCTCCAGCGGGACGCCCAGCTGGTCGGCGTACTCGGCGATCACCCGCAGGTCCTTGCACATCAGCCGCACCGCGAAGTCCGCGTCGCTGCGACCGGCCAGCACCGTCCGCGGCATCCACTCGCTGAGGATCCAGCTGGAGCCGCTGCCGCCGTCGATCGCCTCCCGCACCCGGTCGACGTCGGCCCCGGCCCGGGCCGCCAGGGCCAGGCCCTCGGCGATCCCGACCGAGATCACCGAGCCCATCAGGTTGTTGACCAGCTTGGTGATCTCGCCGTGGCCGAGCGGGCCGACGTGGTGCGGCTGGCCGATCGCCTCCAGCGCCGGCCGGCAGGCGGCGACCGCGTCGTCGTCGCCGCCGACCATGATCCGCAGGTCGCCGGCGCGGGCGGCCACCGGGCCGCCGCTGACCGGCGCATCGACGACGCGAGCTCCGGTCGCGGCGAGTCGCGCGGCGACCTCCGCCGGCGTGTCGACCGCGACGGTGCTGTTGAGCACGACGACCGCCCCGGGCGCCAGGCCGGCGGCCAGGCCGTCCGGCCCGTCGAGCACCGCCAGCACGTCCGGGGTGTCCGGCAGCAGCACCAGCACGACGTCGGCGGCGGCCGCCAGCTCGCGCGGGGACGCGCAGGCGGCGATCGTTCCGGCCAGCCCCGCGACCCGCTCGGGATCGCGGTCGTGGGCGGCGACCGGCAGCCCCTGGGCGGCCAGGCGCTCGGCGATCGCGCCGCCGAGCGCGCCGACGCCGAGCACGCCGCAGCGCGGTCCGCCGCTCATCCGCGGACCCCGCCGGTCACGCCGTGCAGCTGGGCGGCGAACTCCTCACCGCGCTCGCCGCTGTGGACCGCGAAGGCGCCGTAGGCGTCGACGTCGAGCGTGAAGTCGTCGGGGACGACGATCGTCGTGCTCGGCAGCTCGACGATCGCGGGACCGGAGATCCGCGCGCCCGACGGCAGCACCGCGCCGTCGTAGACCGGGG
>CAZMVL010000045.1:0-25652 GCA_964569335.1 uncultured Paraperlucidibaca sp. | reverse complement strand
CCTGCGCCGACCTGACCTGCGTCTTCGCCACCAGCGCCCGCTCGCTTGCCGACCAGACCGGCCGCTCGCCGAGCTTGGCGTCCTCGGCGCTGCCGTCGGCCGGACCGGCCTCGGTCAGCCCGGGCTTCTCGGTGCGCCCGACCGACGCCAGGCGGACGGCCAGCAGCTCGACCGGCTGGTCGGGCGACGCGTGGCCGAAGTGCGCGTCGTGGAGCGCGTGGAAGTCCCGGGTCGCGGCCTCCAGGTCGATCGGCAGGTCGACCGGGACGGTCAGCTCGTGCCACTGGCCGACGTAGCGCAGGTCGAGCGCGGCCCGCCGCTCGCGGCGGTCGGTCGGCACGCCCTCGCGGGCGAGCGTCTCGTCGCCGTGCCGCTGCATCTCGTCGACCAGCGCCCCGAGCCGCGCGGCGTCGGCGTCGGCCAGCGACGTCTTGTAGGCCCGGACGTCGTCGTGCTTGAAGTCCGACATGAGCATCCCGGCGGCGCAGAAGATCGACGACTCGCGCGGCACCAGCAGCGACGGGATCTCCAGCTCGCGGGCGATCGGCGCCGCGTGCAGCGGCCCCGCGCCGCCCGCGACGACCAGCGGGAAGTCCCGCGGGTCCAGGCCGCGGCGGACGCTGATGTCGCGGACGCCGGTCGCCATCGTCACGTTGACCAGGTCGTAGACGCCGGCCGCGGCCTGCTCGACCGTCAGACCGAGCTGCTCGGCGATCGGCGCGAAGGCGGTGCGGGCGGCCTCGGCGTCGAGCGTCATCCCGCCGTGGCGGAACGACGACTCGCCGAGGAAGCCGAGCACCAGGTCGGCGTCGGTGACCGTCGGCTGGGTCCCGCCGCGGCCGTAGCAGGCCGGTCCCGGCTGGGCCCCGGCGCTCTGCGGGCCGACGTGCAGCAGCCCGCCCTCGTCGAGCCAGGCGATCGATCCGCCGCCGGCGCCGATCGTGTGGATGTCGATCGTCGGCAGCGCCAGGCTCCAGCGGTCGACCGTGCCGTCGTGCATCAGCAGCGGCTCGCCGTCCTTGACCAGCGCGGCGTCGAAGCTGGTCCCGCCCATGTCGACGGTGATGCACTCGCGCAGACCGTGCGGCGCCAGCTGCCAGAGCCCGGCGGTCGGGCCGGACGCCGGACCGGAGAGCAGCGACAGCGCCGCCCGCTCGCTGATCTCGGCCGGCGTGGCGACGCCGCCGTTGGACTGCATGATCAGCAGCGTGCCGCCGAAGCGCAGGTCGGAGAGCCGCGTGGTCAGGGCGTCCAGGTAGCGCGAGATGATCGGCCCGACGTAGGCGTTGAGCACCGTGGTGCTCGTGCGGTCGTAGTACCGGACCTGCGGCAGCAGGTCGCTCGACGCGGTGACGTAGGCGTCGGGCATCAGCTCCTGCAGCAGGTCGCGCGTCCGGCGCTCGTCGGTCGGGTCGGCCGGCGAGTGCATGAACGAGATCGCGACCGCCTCGACGCCCTCCTCGCGGAAGTGCTCGGCGGCGGTCCGGACGTCGTCCTCGACCAGCGGCAGCAGCGCTTCGCCGCGGTAGTCGGTGCGCTGACCGACCGGCAGCCGGAGGTAGCGCGGGACCAGCGGCGTCGGCGGCCGCAGCGCGTTGTCGTACGGCTCCTCGCGGGTGCCGTCGCGCAGCGCCAGCACGTCGCGGAAGCCCTCGGTGACGAGCAGGCCGGTGCGGGCCCCACGGTGGGTCAGGACCGCGTTGGTGGTGACCGTCGTGCCGTGGACGATCAGCTCCAGCTGGGCGACGAACTCCTCCAGCTCGAGGTCGAGCTGGGCCGCGATCTCCTGCAGGCCGGTGGCGAAGCCGCGCGACGGGTCGTCGGGCGTGGAACTGGTCTTGTGGACCAGCCGCCGGCCCTCGCCGAGCAGCAGGAAGTCCGTGAAGGTGCCGCCGACGTCGATGCCGATCCGGTAGCTCATGCCTGCTCCCCCTGGCGCAGCCGCGCCGTTGCCTGCTCGTCGATCGTGCGGCCGTCCTCGGCCACCACCACCCCGTAGTCGCGCTCGGCCGCCTGGCGGCTGAGCAGTCCGTCGCGGACCTCGGCCAGCACCAGCTCGGCCGGACGCCGACGCGCGTCGCCGTAGCCGCCCCCGCCCCCGTTGCGGGACACGCAGACGGTGCCCTGCGGGATCCGCTCGACGATCTCCTTCGATCCCCACTGCTTGACGCTGCCGTCGGGGTACTCGAGCGTCAGCTCGTTGAGGCTGCCCGGTCCGCCGCCGAACAGGCCCTCGGGCGGGTCGGCGCCCTCCGCCGCGGAGTCGTCGCCGATCGTCGTGCCCGACTCGTCGATCCCGTGGAAGGTCCAGCTGGAGCGCGTGCCGTAGCCGCCGCGCCACTCGCCGTGGCCGGCCGAGTCCGGCAGGTACTCGTAGTAGTGCATCGTGTGCGGCGTCGAGAGCTCGAACATCTCCATGTCCGGCGAGCGCATCGATCCGGGGGTGCCGCTGAAGCCGAGCGCGTCGTAGCCGTCGGTGCCGCGCATCGCGCCCGGGCCGCCGCGCTGGAAGATCGTCAGCGAGACCGACGGCTCGTCGGTCCGCGGGTCGATCCCGTTGAGCGCGGTGCAGAGGAACTGGTTCCAGCCGGCGGTGACGCGGTCGGGCAGCGCGTCGGAGAGCGCGCGCATGATCGACTCGACGACCTCGTCGCACATCTGGTTGCCGAAGATCGTCGACGCCGGGAAGCGCGGATCGATCAGCGAGCCCTTGCGGAAGACCGTGCGGATCGGGGCGAAGACGCCGTGGTTGGCCGGGATCGATAGGCCACCGGCGGAGACCAGCATCATGAAGGCGATCCGGATCGCGCCGATCGCCGACGCGGCGGGCATGTTGGTGAAGCCCGGGGCCTGGTCGTCGGTCGCGCTGAAGTCGAAGGTGATGTCGGAGCCGGCGACGGTGACCTCGACCGCGACCCGGTAGCGGGCCGTCGGGTCGAGCCCGTCGGACTGCATCCAGCTCTCGCCGTGGTAGACGCCGTCGGGCCAGCGCTCGATCTCGGCGCGGACCTGGCGCTCGGACGCCTCGATCACGTAGTCCATGTGGCGGTCGAAGCTCTCGACGCCGTAGCGGTCGAGCAGCGCGACCATCCGCCGGCGGCCGATCGTGCAGGCGCCGATCATCGCCTTGATGTCCTCGGGGACGATGTCCAGGCGGATGTTGGCCCGCACCAGGTCCCAGACGTCGCGGCGCAGCTCGCCGCGGTCGTGGAGCTTGAGCGGCGGGATCCGGAAGGCCTCCTGCCAGACGTCGCGGGCGCGCGGGTCGTAGCCGCCGGCGGTCATCCCGCCGATGTCGGCGACGTGGCCCTTGCTGGCGGACCAGGCGACCAGCTCGTCGCGCCAGAAGATCGGCACGAAGACGCCGACGTCGGCGTTCTGGTTGCCGCCGGTGTAGACGTCGTTGTGGAGGATGACGTCGCCGTCGTGCAGGTCGTCGCCGAAGTACTCGATGATCTGCTGCAGCGGCGGCTGGGCGCCGTTGGCGATGATCGAGGCGTACTCGGTCTGGGCCAGCGTGCGGCCGTCGCGGTCGAAGAGCACGGTCACGAGGTCGCCGATCTCGTTGAAGATCGGCGAGCGCGACGACCGCATCAGCACGGTCGCCATCTCGTGCGAGATCGCGCGGACGCGGCGCTGCAGGACGGACGCCAGGATCGGGTCGGGGGCGGTCACGAGATGCTCCAGATGTCGCGGGTCAGGGTGGATGTGGTGGTGGTCTCCTGCGCGCCAACGATCAGCGTGTCGGCCATGTAGCCGATCGCCCGCTCGTCGTCGTCGATCACGAAGGGGTGGAGGGCAAGGGCCATGCCCTCGCGGATCGCCATGCCGGCGGTCGGCCGGTCGTCGACCATGTCGAGACCGATCCACGGCTCCTCGAGCACGTCCTGGCCGAGCCCGTGGCCGGACCAGTACGCGCTGCGGGCCCCGTGCTGCTCGATCGCGGCGACGATCTTGCGCTGGGCGTCACCGGGGTCGACCCCGGGCCTGAGCGCCTGGATCCCGGCGGTGATGCCGGCGTCGACCGCGGCGTTGATCCGCAGCTGGAGCTCGGTCGGCGGGCCGACCGTCACCATCCGTGCCAGCTCCATCCAGTAGCCGAGCGGACCGATGATCTCGAACGAGAAGGTGTGGGTCTCGCCGGCGCGCAGCTCGCGGTCGTGGGGCGGGGCGAAGCGGCCGTCGACCCGGCCGTCGCCGCGCGGCTCGCCGTACATCGTCAGGAACAGCAGGTCCTCGCCGCCCTCCGCGAGCGCGACGCGCGTCACCTCCGCGTTGATCGCACGCTCGGTGACGCCCGGCGCGGCGACCTCGAGCAGCCGCTCGAAGCAGCGCTCGCCGATCCGCGTCGCCTCGGCGAAGCCCTCCAGCTCCTCCGCCGACTTGACCGCCCGGGCGAACTCGAACGCGCGGTCGACGTCGACCAGCTCGGCGTCCGGGAACGCGGTGGTCAGCGCCCGGTAGTCCTCGACCTTCATCACCTGGTTCAGGCCGACCACGCCGATCCGGCGCGGCGCCCGCGGTCGGAGCTCGCCGATCAGCCCGTCGGCGACCCGCCGGAAGCAGCGCACCGGGACGTCGGGTCGGCGGCGTGGCGTCAGCGCGAGGTTCTCCGGCAGCACGAGCACCGGCGGCGCGTCGGGCAGCACGACCGCGTAGCCGTAGCGGTGCGGCAGGTGGTAGTCGGCGATCCAGCGCAGCGTGCCCTTGTGGCCCCGGTAATCGTTGGCGGCGAGGACGAGCGCGTCGAGCTGCTCGCTGGCGAGCAGCTCCTGCAGCAGGCGGTGGCGACGCTCGTACTCGGCGTTGGAGAGTCCTGACATGGCCCCATCGGACCACAGCCCCGGTTGACCGTCAACGGAAAATTCCTTATGTTTTGCACAGTGCCGGGCTATAGTGCAGAATATTTGAGGAATGCGCTGGCGGCGCACCCGGTGCTGACCGCCCCGCAGCAGCTCCGCGCGCGGATCGAGGACCTGGTGCTCGACGGCACCCTCAGCGCCGGCGACGCGCTGCCCCGCGTCGACGAGATCGCCGAGCAGTTCGGGGTCTCGGTGCCGACGGCCCAGATCGCCCTGCGCGAGCTGCGGGCCGACGGCGCGCTCTCCGTGTCCCGCGGTCGCCACGGCGGGTACCGGCTGACCCGCGACGCCGTCGCCGTCGCGCGCGACGGCCAGCGCCGGACCGCGGCTCGCTCCGGTCGCGTGGCCCGCGACGACTACGCGACGCTCCACCAGCTGCGGTCGTCGCAGGACGTGCTGACCGCGCGCTTCGCCGCGACCCAGCGCACCGACCGTCAGCTCGGCGTGCTCGCCTCGGCGCTGCCCGACGTGGGCCACGCGCCCGGCGACGTCGAGGAGGCCTTCGCGCTGGATCTGCGCTTCCACCGGCTGCTGGCCGAGTGCACCCACGACGCGTTCCTGGTGCAGGCCACCCGCGAGACCGTGAAGGCGCTGCGCAGCTTCGACCGGGGGTCGACCACGATCCGGCCGGACGACATCGTCGCCGGCCTGGTCGGCGTGGTCGACGCGGTCGACCGCCGGGACCCCGCGGCCGCGGCCCACGCGATGCGTCGCCACCTGCATCGGTCGCCGGAGTTCTTCGTGACGGCGGGCGCGGACCAGGAGCCCGCGCGATGAGCGCCTCCGCGGCGTCGCGTCGGGTCGCGCTGGTCACCGGCGGCGCGCAGGGACTCGGCGCGGCGATCGCCCGCGCGCTGGCGGCCGACGGATCGCTGGTGGTGATCGCCGACCACGACGCCGCGGGCGCTCAGCGGACCGCCGACGAGGTCGGCGGCGAGGCCGCCGCGATCGACGTCCGCGACTGGCGCGCGGTCTCCGCCCTGGTCGACGACCTGGTCGCGCGTCAGGGCGCGATCGACGTGCTGGTCAACAACGCGGCCCGCTCGGTCGCGCGCTCGTTCTGGGAGATCGAGCGCGAGGAGTGGGACGACGTGCTGGCCGTCAACCTGGGCGGGACCTTCGCCGGCTGCCGCGCTGTCGCCGAGCACATGCGCGACCGCGGCTACGGCCGGATCGTCAACGTCGCGTCGATCGCCGGGCAGCAGGGCGGAGTCAACAACGGCGCGCACTACGCGGCGTCGAAGGCCGGGATCATCGTGCTGACCAAGATCGTGGCCGCCGAGCTGGCGCCCCACGGCGTGACGGTCAACGCGGTCGCGCCGGCCGCGGTCGAGAGCCCGGTGCTCGACGCGCTTCCGGCCGAGCGTCGCGAGCAGATCGCGGGCATGCTGCCGGTCGGCCGGCTCGGCCGCGCCGAGGAGGTCGCGGCGGCCGTCGCCTACCTGGTCTCCGACGCGGCCGGCTTCGTCACGGGCACCACGCTCGACGTCAACGGCGGCCTGCTGATGCGGTGAGGCTTCCCGCCTCCGCCGTCCCGACCCCCGACCCCAGGAACCAGCCGATGACCGACGACCACCGATCCGACCGGCGCGAGCGCGGGATCGCGATGTACGCCCGCCAGTTCGGCGTTCCGGAGGACCGCGTCGCCGACCACATGGCGGACTTCCTGGGCCGGCGGATGGCGGAGGAGGCGATCCACGCCAGCGGCGGATCGTGGAGCGGCGACGGGCTGTCGATGCGCGAGCGCAGCCTGATCGTGATCTCCAGCCTGATCAGCCAGGGCGGCGTCGAGGCGCGGCTGCGCGGGCACCTGCGCTGGGCCGGGGAGAACGGCGTGCCGCCCGAGGACCTGGAGGCGGCGATCGTGCTGCTGGCGGGCTACGTCGGCTACCCGCGGGCCTCGACGGCGATGGAGCTGCTGCGCGAGGAGCTCGGACCGATCGGCGGGGACGACGGTGACGCGGAGTGACCTGGGACTGGTCGACGAGCTGCTCGCCGCCCGCGGACCGGACGAGCTGGCCGACCGCTGCGTAGAGGAGCTGCGGCGGCGCTTCCGCCGGCCGATGCTCGGCGTCTACCTGCTGGACGCCGACGGCGGTCCCGCGCACCACGCCGCGGTCCGCGGCGTCAGCGATGCCTTCGCCGCCCGCTACGAGCGGAGCGGCCGGCAGATCGATCCGGTGCTCTCGGCGGCGATCCGCCGTCGCGCGGTGACCTACAACCTGATGCTGATGCCGCTCGACCACTGGCGGCGCACGGAGGTCTACCGCCGCGTGGCCTACCTGGACCGCTTCACCCACGTGGCGATCGCGCCGGTGGTCAGCGACGGCCGCGTCACCGCGACGATCCACGTCGGCGACGACGAGCGCGGACGCTCGTTCGGGGCCGGTGAGCTGCGCGAGATCGCCGGCCTGTCGCGCGTGCTGTCGGTCGTGCTGCGCGAGCACCGCCGGCGGGAGGGCGACCGCGCCGCGGCGGAGATCGGTGCCGCCGATCGCGTCGCCGCGTCGCTGCCGGCGCTGACCCCGCGCGAGCGGGAGGTCGCCGCGCTGGTCGTCGAGGAGCTGACCGACGCCGAGATCGGGCGGGCGCTGCACGTCAGCCCGCACACGGTCCGGCAGCACCTGAAGAACATCTACCGCAAGCTCGAGGTGCGCTCGCGGGTCGGGCTGACCCGGCGCTGGCTGGCCGCCGGTCCGGTGCCGCCGGAGGGCGCGGGCGACAGATGCCTCGATCGAGTGATGGTCGAGCCCTGAGGGCGGATCTAGTGTCGTGAGCCAGACTCGGGACACGAGCTTGAGCCCGACCGAACCGAACACGAAGGGCTGACCATGGGATCGATTGCGTTTGACTTCAGCGGCGACGCGGTGCTCGTCACTGGCGCGGGCCGCGGCCTGGGCCGCGACATCGCGCTGGGCTTCGCGCGGGCCGGCGCGAAGGTCGCCGTCAACGACCTGGACGGCCAGGACCTGGGGCCGGGCGTGCCGTACGCCACCGCCTCCGCGGCCGATCTGGACGAGACCGTGGCGCTGCTGCAGGCGGCCGGGGCGGCCGACGTGCTGCGGCTGCCGGGCGACGTCACCGACGAGGCGACGGTCGAGTCGATCGTCGCGGCCACCGTCGAGCGCTTCGGCTGGCTCGACGTGCTGGTCAACAACGCCGGGGTGATCAACGGCGCCCGCTCCTGGGAGATGACCGAGGCCGAGTGGGACGCGGTCGTCGACGTCGACCTGAAGGCCCCCTTCCTGGGCAGCAAGCACGCCGCCCGCCACATGACCGGTCGCGAGGGCGGCGGCCGGATCATCACGATCTGCTCGACCTCGGGCCTGGTCGGGATCCCCAACCAGGTCAACTACCAGTCGGCCAAGCACGGCGTCGTCGGCCAGGTCAAGACGCTCGCGCTCGAGCTGGCCCCCTACGGCGTGACGGTCAACTCCGTCTGCCCGACCGTCGCCGACACGCCGATGCTCGACCACCTGATGAGCGTCGGCCAGGCGTACTTCCAGGAGGTCGCCCACCTCTGCGGCGCGTCGACGGTCTTCCCGGGGCTGGACAACATCGAGCCGAGCGACGTCACCTCCGCCGTCCAGTGGCTCGCGTCGGACGGCGCGCGCTACGTGACCGGGACGTCGCTGGTGGTCGACGGCGGCTTCACGTGCAAGTGACCGGCGACGCTCCGGTCGCGCTGGTCACCGGCGCGGCGCAGGGGATCGGCCGCGCCGTCGCCGACGCGCTGCTCGCCGACGGCCACCGGGTGGCCGTCGCCGACCTGGCGCCGCCGGAGACGTGGTCGTCGCCGATCGCCGCCGACGACGCGTCCGCGCTGGCGCTGCGCTGCGACGTCGCCGACCGGGCCGACGTCGACGCCGCGGTTGCCGCGACGGTCGAGCGGTTCGGCCGGCTCGACGTGCTGGTCAACAACGCCGGCACGACGCACATCGACGCCGCCGCGGACCTGGCCGCCGACGCCTGGGACCGGGTCCTGGCGGTCAACGCCCGCGGCGCGCTGGCCTGCGCGCAGGCCGCCTACCCGCACCTGCGGACGCGCGGCGGCGCGATCGTCAACGTCGTCTCGATCTCCCAGCTGCGCGGCCAGCCCGGCCTGGCCGCCTACGCGGCGTCGAAGGGCGCCGTCGAGTCGCTGACCCGGACGCTCGCCGTGGAGTGGGCGGGTGACGGGATCCGGGTCAACGGCGTGGCGCCCGGCCACGTGCTGACGCCGATGGTCGAGCAGGCGCTGGCCTCCGGCGCGCTGCCGCAGGACGAGTACGCGGGCTGGCGCCGCCGGATCCCGCTCGGCGGCCGGCTGGCGGACCCGGCGGAGATCGCGTCGGTCGTGGCCTTCCTGGCCGGGGACGGGGCCCGGTACGTCACCGGGCAGCTGGTCGTCGCCGACGGCGGGCTGACGATCAACGGCACCACGGGATGAACGGAGCAGGCGGATGACCTTCGACCCCTTCGCGGGACGCAGCGAGATCGAGCAGGGCCGGGTCGTGGAGACGGCCCGGGTGCCGCTCTGGTGCCACGACACCGGCGGCGACGGCGAGCCGCTGCTGCTGGTCGGCGGCTTCACCGCCGGGCACTTCGTGTTCGACTTCGTGCGGGCCGGGCTCGGCGACCGCCGGCTGATCACCTGGGAGCCGCGCGGCCTTGGCGCCTCAGCCTGCCCCGACCCGGTGGAGCAGCCGTACTCGGTGGCGGTCTGGGCCGACGACCTGGCGGCGCTGCTCGACGCGCTCGGGCTCGACCGGGTCCAGATCTGGGCGGTCGGCTTCGGCAGCTACATCGCGCACCGCTTCGCGGCGGTCCACCCGGAGCGGGTCGGGGCGCTCTTGACCTACTCCGACGTCTGGGCGGGCGATCCGGTCAAGGGCTACCCGAAGATCTGGGAGGTCTACGGGGCGATCACCCGCAACTTCGGGACGACCGGCTTCGGCGCGCGGGTGCTGGTCAGCGTCTTCGACGTCTCCGACCTGGACTGGTTCGGCGCCTGGGAGTCGCGCAACATCGAAGAGGTGCTGCACCCGGAGACGGTCGAGGCGACCGTCGGCCACTGCCTGACCCAGGCCGACGTGCGCGACGACCTGGCGGCGATCCGCGCGCCGACGCGGGTGCTGCAGGGCGGTCGCAGCTGGGACGGCAGTCCGCTGGACGTGGAGGACGACCCGTCGTTCACGTTGATGCGCGAGCGGATCCCGCAGCTCGAGGTGGCCGTGATCCCGGACGCCCACCCGGGCTACGTGCTGGCCCAGCGTCCCGACCTGGCGGCCGCCGAGGCCGTCCGCTTCTTCGACGCCCACCCGTTGGCGTCCTGAGCACCACCGAAGGAGAGAGCAGATGCCCGCAGACGACCCCTACGCCCACACCGCCAGCATCGCGGTCGACGCGTCGCCGGAGGAGGCCTTCGCGTTCATGGCGTCCGGCGCCCAGCAGACCCACTGGGCGCTCGGCAGCTGGGACCGCGAGCACGTCGGCGACGGTATCTACCGTGGCACGTCGCTGTGGAACGGCAGTGACCTGTACATCCGCGTCACCGGGCATCGGGAGCTGGGCCTCGTCGACTACGAGACCGGTCCCGCGCCCGACCGGCTGCGACGGCTGGTCGAGGCCCGGATCATCGACCGCACGGTGCTCGGCCACGACGACGGCGGCGCCGTGATCACGTTGACCGTCTGGCGGGTCCGCGACATGGACCCCGAGGCGTGGGCGCGGACGTACCACGCGTTCAAGACCGAGGTCCACCTGATCCGCGGCCGGCTGGACTCGAGCAGCTCGCTGGGGCCGACGGCGGAGTAGGCGGCGCTGCGGGAGGGGCTCGCCCGCGCGGCGAAGGGCCAGGGAACCGATAGGTTCCGAACCGGATGCGGCGTACGGTTCACCGTCAACGCGCTGAGCTCGGCTTGCCGGTCGATCCCGAGCGGGTGTTCGCCGTATTGAGCACGAGGTGCTCCGCCCTGCTGCCCGCTCCGGTGTCGTCTACCGGGAGTTCACGCTGCGACCCGACGGCGAGGGCGGCACGACGATTGCGCTGGAGCGCGGCGTAGCGATCTCGGGTGTCGGGCTGTGGGCGTGGGCCGGTCGTTGCGCCCAACGACACTCGCGCGCGGCGACGGCCGATGCCCGTCGGACCCTCGCGGCGATCGTCTCGGCCGCCGAGCACGAGCCGTCGGGCGAGGGATGAAGCTCGCGCCGTGACCAGCTGATCCTCCGGTGCTCGCGGGCTGGGCGGTCGCCGTGGTCCTGGGCCTGCTCGGGTTCTCCGGCGTGCTCGATCGGCCTGCGCGGCGCTCCGACGGGCTTCGAGCGTGAGGGGCGGCCCGGGAACTCTTGGTGGATTAGCGTGTCGTCATGGTGGATCCGCGGGCCTCTGATGGTGGATCCGCGGAGATCCGGTGGTGGATCCGCGGGACTCTGATGGTGGATCCGCGGGCCTCTGATGGTGGATCCGCGGGCGTGCTACGGTGGCCCGATGTCGCTGCTTCCCCGCAACGCCCAGGCGGCGGTCGAGGTCGCTCTGGCGGATACCCGCGTCGTCGTCCTGCTCGGTGCACGGCAGGTCGGCAAGAGCACGTTGATGCGTCAGGTCGCGGCCGGCGAAGGTCGCGGCCGTCCGGTGCTGACCTTCGACGCCCAGACCGTACGGACCGCCGCCAGCGCGGACCCCGCCGGGTTCGTCGCGGGACTGCCGTTGCCGGTCGCGCTCGACGAGATCCAGCGCGTTCCCGAGCTGCTGACCGAGATCAAGCTGCGGGTTGACCGCGATCCCGCCCCCGGACAGTTCCTGCTCACCGGATCGGCGAACCTGCTCGAGATGGCACAGGTCAAGGACAGTCTGGCGGGCCGGGTCGAGTACCTGCGCCTTCATCCGTTCTCTCAAGGCGAACTACGGGAGCAGAAAGAGCGGTTCGTCGCGCAGCTGGGCCGTGGTGGCGTGCCGTCGATCTTCGGTGCACCGAGCGGTCGCTCGGCGTACGCCGGCACGCTGGCGCGCGGCGGGTATCCGGAGGTGCAGCATCGCAGCGCCAGCCGACGGGCGCGGTTCTTCGAGAGCTACCTCGAGAGCATCATCGAACGTGACGTCCGGGATCTGGCGGACGTGGCGGATCGGACGGCGATCCTCCGCGTGCTGCAGGCGATCGCGGCGATATCGGCGGGAGAACTCAATGTCGACAAGCTCAGCTCGTCGCTGGAACAGCCGGCGTCCACGGTGCGCCGGTACATCGACCTGCTGGAGATGCTGTTCCTGGTGCGTCGGGTACCGGCGTGGAGCACCAACCTGCTGGCGCGGACGATCAAGCGGCCCAAGATCTACGTCACCGATCCCGGGCTTCTGGCGTACCTCGTCGGTGCCGACGAGCGGCGGATCGAGCGTGACCTCGGTCTCGGCGGGATGTTCTTCGAGACCTTCGCCATGTCCGAGATCCAGCGGCAGATCTCGTGGCTCGACGATCGACCGCGGATGTTCCACTTCCGCGACCGCGAGCAGCGCGAAGTCGACCTGGTGCTCGAGTACCGCGACGGGGCCGTGGCCGGAATCGAGGTCAAGGCGGCCGCGACCGTCACGCCACACGACTTCCGGGGACTGCAGTACCTCCGGGACAAGCTCGGCGACCGGTTCGTCGCCGGGACCCTGCTCTACTCAGGGGAGAACACCGTGTCGTTCGGGGACCGCCTGACGGCCGTCCCGCTCTGCGGCCTGTGGCAGACCGCGCCCGACCCGTCCGCGGGGCCGTAGCCCCGCGCGCCCGGTGACTCAGCCCGCGGTCGCGGCCGGCAGCGCGGCCAGCTCGCGGTCGAGGGTCTCGCCCTCCTCGTCGGCCAGGGCGGCTTCGCGCAGGGCGTCCAGGCGGTCGGCGGCGTCGGGCTGGCCGACCAGGCCGCGGGCGGCGTCGATCAGCTTGGCGAAGCTCTCGCTGCCGTGGGCCCAGGTCGCGCCGTAGCCCTTGAGCACGCCCTGGCACTCGACGATCGCGCGCGCCAGGTCGGCGTCGGTCGGGGCGACCTCCAGGGCGAAGGCGGTCCAGCGGTCGATCGCCTCCTGCTCGTGCAGGAACCGCAGGGTGGTCGGCCGGATCCGGCGCATCCGGGCGAGGATCCCGAGCATCGTGTAGCCGCGCACCGACGTGGTGTTGAGGATCATCCCGTCCTTCGTCAGGCGGGCGGCGATCCGCTGCAGCAGCCGCGAGCGGCGCATCGCCCGGGCCAGCCCGGCCGGCATCGAGTCGGTCAGCTCCTCGAACTGCGGGTGCAGGTACTCGCGCACCTGGATCAGCTGGTTGGGCTTGGCCTTCGCCTCGGTCCGGATCCGGTCCATCCGCGCCCGCCGGGTCTTCTGCTGGGCGACCTGGATGATGTCCTGGAAGCACATCCAGAGCGCCACGTGGCGGGCGGCGACGGCGGTCAGCCGGGCCTCGCCGGCGGCGTCCGGATCGACGGCGGCGAACCGCCGGATCCGCTCCAGGTAGCGCTCGGCGTAGTCGCGGTCCTGGAAGACGGCGGTGCGGACCAGGCCGTGGAGCACCATCGAGCGCGCGGCGGGGGGCAGGTCGCGCGTCGACTCGGCCAGCTTGCGCAGCCCCGGACCGACCAGCGACGCCGGATCGGTCTCCGCGATCCGCGTCCGCTCGTCCTCGCGGTGGGCCTTGCGGGCCTCGACCTGGCGGGAGCTGCTGGCCGTCTCGGCCGCGCCTCCGGACCAGCTGCTCATCGGCAGCTCGACCGGCGCCCGCTTGGGCTTGGCCGCCTGCTCGTCGGCGGCCTTCGCGGCCTCCTCCGCGGAGTCGTAGCCGGCAGCGAACGCGGCCAGCGACGACTCGACGCCCTTGCCGAAGGCCTTGATCGGGGCCTCGAAGGCGTCGCGGTCGAACGGCAGCGCGCGGGATCCGCAGAGCGCGCCGAAGAGCGACGCGCTGATCACGCTGCCGGCCTGCTCGGCCATCGCCATGAAGTCGGCGGCGACCAGCAGCTTGGACGCCCGTCCGGCGGCGGCGATCAGCTCGTCGTCGTCGACGCGCCCGTCGCCCATCGCCATCTTCTCGTCGATCGAGTAGACGCGGTTGGTGGAGGTGATCAGGGTCGTGCGGTCGGCGGTCGTGAACCCGCGCTGGATCGCGCGGCCGCTCTCCATCAGCTCGGACGCGATCAGCACGTCGACCTCGCCCGGGGTCGGGAAGATGCTCATCACCGGCTCGGGCCGGACCCCGTCGGCGGTGGCCGCCGACGGCGGGAACATCTCCACGTAGTAGACGGTCGCGCCGGTCCGCTGGGCGACGCCCGCGACCGAGGTGTTCTGGGCGTACCAGCCGCCCTGCTCGGCGACCGAGACGATCCAGTCGGCGAGCACTCCGCCGCCCTCGCCGCCGAGGGCGAGGATCGCCAGCGTCAGCGGACGCTGCCCGGTCGACCAGCTCGACATCAGGCCGCCACCTCGAAGCGCGCGGCGCGCCGCTCCAGGCCGCGCGACAGCGTGCGCATCCACCAGCCGCGGACGCGCACCAGCCACTTGTCGCGCGCGGTCGGGTTGTGGACGACGTCGGTCCGGTAGAACGACGGGCAGAGCACGGCGGCGTGGGCGTTGTTGCCGCAGACGCCGCAGCCGACGCAGCTGTCCAGCACCTGGGCGACCGGGTCGGTCCGCATCGGATCGGGGTTGGAGGCGATCGACAGCGACGGGCAGCCGGAGATCCGGATGCAGGCGTGGTCGCCGGTGCAGGTCTCCGGGTCGACGCCGAACCGCTCGCGCACGACCCGCTTGCCGTCCTTCAGCGCCTGCCGCATCTGCGGCTTGACCCGGCGCTGGCGGTTGAGCTGGCACTCGCTCTGCATCACGACGACCTTGGGGCCCGGGTCGTCGTTGGTCAGCGCCTCCTTGAAGGTCTCGCGGACCTTGGCGACGTCGTAGGTGTGGTCGACGGTCTTCGCCCACTCGACGCCGACGCCGCGGACGGCCTTCTCGATCGGGTGCTGGGTCGAACGACGCTCGGTCTCGGCGTGCGACGAGAGCACGTCCTGGCCGCCGGTCGCGGCGCTGTAGTCGTTGTCGACGACGACCAGCACCTGGTCGTTCTTGTTGAAGACCGCGTTCCCGACGCCGCTGGTCAGGCCGTTGTGCCAGAAGCCGCCGTCGCCCATGATCGCGACGGTCTTGCGGTCGGCGTCGGGCGAGTTGAGCGCGGAGGCCGCGGCCGATCCGAGCCCGTAGCCCATCGTCGTCGCGCCCAGGTCGAACGGCGCGTTGATCGCGAACAGGTGGCAGCCGATGTCCGCGCTGACGTGGTGCTTGCCGGTCTCCCGCTCGGCCAGCTTCATGCCGCTGAAGATCGGGCGCTCGGGGCAGCCGGTGCAGAGGCCCGGCGGGCGCGGCAGGACCGCGCTGGGCGCGACCGGCGCGGCGAACGGGCTGGCGGGATCCTGGTCCTCGCGCAGCAGCGACGGCTCGTGCTCGATCGCGTCCGGCAGGTACTGGCGCAGGAAGGTCGCCAGCCCGCGGGTCATCGCCGCCGAGGTGTACTCGCCGGCGACCGGCAGCATGTCCTTGCCGTGCAGCGGGGTGTCGATCCCGCGGCGGCGGAGGATCGCGTTGATGTTCTGCTCGATGTAGTCGGGCTGGCCCTCCTCCAGCAGCAGCACCGCGCGCTTGCCCGCGCAGAAGTCGGCGACCTCGTCGTCGACCACCGGGTAGGTCACGTTCATCACGTAGAGCGGGACCTTGGTGTTGCCGAAGGCGTCGGAGCAGCCGAGCAGCTCCATCGAGCGGTTGAGCGTGTTGTAGAGCCCGCCCTGGGTGATGATCCCGATGTCGGACGCGTCGCCGTTGAGGACCTCGTTGAGGCCGCGCTGCTTGATGAACTCGACGGCGGCGGGCCAGCGGTCCTCGATCTTCTCCTTCTCGTGGAGGAAGCTCGCGGGCGGCAGCACGACGCGGCTGACGTCGCGCTTGGGGTTGCTCATCGCCTCGCCGACCGTCATCGGCGGGCGACGGTTGTCCTTGGCCGTGAACGATCCGTGGAGGTGGCAGGAGCGCAGGCGCAGGTCGAGCATCACCGGCGTGTTGCTGGCCTCTGAGAGCTCGAAGCCGGTCTCGACGGCGTCGACGATCGCGGTGATGTTGGGCCGCGGGTCGAGCAGCCACATCTGCGACTTCATCGCGAACGCGTGGGAGCGCTCCTGCATGATGCTGGAGCCCTCGCCGTAGTCCTCGCCGAGGATCACCAGCGCGCCGCCGGTGACGCCGCCGCTGGCCAGGTTGGCGAGCGCGTCCGAGGCGACGTTCAGGCCGACCGTCGACTTGAAGGTCACCGCGCCGCGCAGCGGGTAGTGGACCGAGGCGGCGAGCATCGCGGCGGCGGTCGCCTCCGACGCGCTGTTCTCGAAGTAGACGCCGAGCTCCTCGAGGATCTCGCGCGCGTCGCCGAGCACGTCCATCAGGTGCGAGATCGGCGCGCCCTGGTAGCCGCCGACGTAGGCGACGCCCGACTGCAGCAGCGCCTTCGTGACCGCGAGGATCCCCTCGACGTGCAGCTCGGTGCCGTCGCCGTGGCGCAGCTGCTTGACCTCGGTGGCAAAGGATCGTTCGGCCATGATCGTTCCTCGTTCTTCCTGCAGGGACTCGGACCCGGGTACGGCGCTCGCGTGCGCCGGGCGACCGGAGCTCGGTCGCGGTATCGCCCGACACCCGCGTGCTCTCTGCCGAGCATAGCGCGCGCCGCCTCCATTTGTCTACATAGAAGCCCGAACACGTGCCGAATAATCGATCGGGGTGACCGGGGTGGCGGCGAAACGCGCGCCCGCGGGCGACACGATGAGCGGTTCGGGATCCCGGTCTACCGGGGTAAACAATCGACACACCATCTCGGTCGCCTGTATATTTCTTGCCGCCGGGCGGTGGACGGTCATGCGCTCGGACGGTCGCCGGATCGGCGCGGATCCCCGCGCCAGAGAGGAGTGGAGATGGCACGAACGGTCGATGCGATCGTCGTCGGCAGCGGGCACAACGGACTGGTCGCCGCGGCGTACCTGGCCCGGGCCGGCTGGTCGGTCGAGGTGCTCGAGCAGGCGGATCGCCTGGGCGGCGCGGTCGCCACCGAGGAGCTGACGGTTCCCGGCTACCGCCACGACACCTTCTCCAGCTGGCATCCGCTGTTCCGCGGCTCCGGCGCGTGGGCCGAGCTGGGCGACGAGCTGCGCGCCCGCGGCCTGGACTACGCCGAGTCGGACGACGAGGTCACCGCCAGCGTGCTGCCCGACGGATCGTCGGTCGTGGCCCACCGCGACCTCGGCCGCACCGGCGAGGCGTTCGGCGCCCGCGACGCCGCGGTCTACGGCGGCGAGCTGGAGGCGCTGGGCCCGCACCTGGAGGCGATCGGCGGACTGCTCAGCACCGAGCTGCACGGTGCGTCCGCGCTGCGGATCGCGGCCGGCCTCGGTCGCGGGATGGGCCGACGCGGGTTCCAGGCGCTCGGCAGCCAGGTGGCGGCGAGCGGCCGCAGCTGGCTGGAGACGCGGTTCGAGGGCCGGGCGGTCTCCGACCTGCTGGCGCCCTGGGGCCTGCACACCGGCCTGGCGCCGGACGACGCCGGCGGTGGCTTCCCGCTGCTGGCGCTGGCCGGCGGCATCCACGGCGCCGGGATGCCGGTCGTCCGCGGTGGCTCGGCGGCGTTCGTCGACGCCTTCGCCCGGTTGATCGAGGACCACGGCGGGAGCTTGCGGACCGGCACGCCGGTCGAGTCGATCGTCGTCCGCGGCGGTCGCGCGGTCGGCGTCCGGACCGCCGGCGAGGAGATCCACGCACGCCGTGCGGTCGTCGCCAACGTCACGCCCACCCAGCTCTACGGCCGCCTGCTCGGGTCCGGCGACGCCCCGGCCCAGGCGCGCGCGGAGGCCGGGCGGTACCGCTACGGGCGACGGGCCGGGATGCAGATCCACCTGGCGCTCGATGCCCCCCTGCGCTGGCGCGGCGACGACCGGCTGAACCGGACGCCGGTCGTCCACCTGACCAGCGGGATCGACGGGGTCGCCCGCGCCTGCCACGAGGCGGCGTCCGGGCTGCTGCCCGCCGAGCCGACGATCGTCTGCGGACAGCCGACCGTGCTCGACCCGTCGCGCGCGCCCGACGGCAAGGCGATCCTCTGGATCCAGCTGCAGGAGGTCCCGTACCGGCCGACCGGCGACGCCGCCGGCCAGATCGACGTCGGCGACGGCAGCTGGACGCCGGAGCTGGTCGACGCCTACGTCGACCGGATCGTCGGCCGGATCGGCGAGCACGTCGAGGGGCTCGACGCCGCGATCGTCGGCCGCTACGCGCTCAGCCCGCAGGAGATCGAGCGACGCAACCCCAACCTGGTCCGCGGCGACATCTACGCCGGCGCGACCGACCTGGACCAGTCGTACCTGTGGCGGCCGCTGCCCAGCTACGGGTCGCACGCGACCCCGGTCCCCGGGCTGTACCAGTGCGGCGCGAGCACCCACCCGGGCCCCGGCCTCAACGCGGCGTCCGGGCGGATCGTCGCGAACGCGCTGCTGGCTCCGTCGCCGCGCGAGCGGCTGCGGCGCGGCCTGCGGGCGCGGCGCGGGTAGGCGGGGCGACGGGCGCCGGCACGGACGCGTTCGCGATTCGCCCGAGTACGGCGGGCGAATCGCGAACGAGTCGCGGGGCCACCAACGACTCACGGGTCCCTACGCGGGGTGGGCGGCCGGCGGCAGCGCCGCCAGCGCGGCCGCCAGCGACGCGCCGTTGCTCGTCACGACCGGCACGCCGAAGCGCTCCGCCAGCCGCGGCGCGGCGGTCGCCGTGCGCAGGTTGGTGCAGCTGACGAACAGCAGGTCGAAGGACCGCCCCGCGAGCTCGCGCTCGGCGAAGGCCAGCAGCCGGTCGTCGTCGACGCGGCCGATCTCGCGGTTGAGGTCGATCCCCATCCCGGCCGCGTGGACGACCTCCAGCCCGTCGGCGCGGCGGGCGGCCACGACCCCCGCCGTGATGTCCGGCAGGTAGGGGGTCAGGATCGCGATCCGCTCGGCCCCGTGCCCGGCGATCTCGTCGCGCACCGCGGCGTTGGTCGAGACCACCGGCACGTCCCCGGCGAGCGCACCGAGCCGTGCGACCAGCTCCCGCTCCGCCTCCGCGCCGAGCATCGCCCCGGCCGCGGTGCAGGCGAACACCAGCACGTCCGGCTCGACCGTCCCGACCAGCCGCGCGGCGTCCGGCGCCGCCCGGTCGACCAGCGCCTCGGCGGCCTCGCGGGTGGCGTCGACCATCCACATCCGCGCGCTGTGGATCCCGACGTCGGCCGGGACCCCGTGCGCGAAGTCGAGCTCGGTCGAGGTGTTCGACGACGGGACCAGCAGGCCGATGTGGCGGACGGCGGGCATCTCAGGCGCCGTAGGCGGTCCGGGCGTGGTCGGCGGAGACCTTGCCGTCGCGGAGGTCGTCGCGGACCCGCTGCGGATCGCGCTCGGCGGCGGGGCCGAAGCCGCCCCCGCCCGCGGTCACGTGGCGGATCACGTCGCCCCGCTCGACCGGCCGCGAGAACTTGGTCGGCAGCGTCTCCGGGGCGGGACCGTCCGGGTTCAGCACGTTCGACGACGGGCTGCCCGGAACGCCGCCGTCCAGGCCGTAGGGCGGGAAGGCCCGCCGGTCGGAGCGGATCTGCAGCATCCCGTGCTCGCCCAGGAAGCGCATCTGGCGCTCGATCGCCAGGCCGCCGCGGTGGCGGCCGGCGCCGCCGGTGTCGGCGACGAACCCGTAGCGCTCGACGCGGATCGGGTGGTGCAGCTCGATCGTCTCGACGGGCACGTTGGAGACGTTGCCGCCGAGCGGGCTGGTGCTGTCCAGCCCGTCGCCGCGCGCGGTCCCGCCCCAGCTGCCGGCGATGAACTCGACGAAGACCGACGAGCGACCCCCCGGCTGCGACGGCGCCTCGCTGAGCGAGAGCATCGTCACGCCGCCCTCGCCGGCCGCGGGCACGCGGTCGGGCGCGGCGTCGTGCAGCGCGCCGAGCACCAGGTCGATCACCCGGAAGCCGGTCAGCGCGCGCGCCGCGCGCGGCGCCGGCCGTACGCCGTCGACGATCGTGCCGGGCGTGGTCAGGATCGTCACCGGGCGGTAGAGGCCCTCGTTGGACAGCTCCTCCGGCGCGCCGAGCGCGCCGAACAGCGCGGCGTAGACGGCCGCCCGCGTGAACGACGCGGTCGAGTTCAGCGCCGAGCGGACCTGCGGCGCGCAGCCGCGCAGGTCGACGGTGATCTGGTCACCGGCGACCTCCAGCTCGGCGCGCAGCTCGATCGGCCCGGAGCCGAAGCCGTCGTCGTCGATGTGGTCGACGAACGAGTAGTGGCCGTCGCGCAGCGCGCCGATCCGTTCGCGGGCGACCTGCTCGGCGTGGTCGAGCATGCCGTCGACGTAGTGGTCGAGCGCCTCGGCGCCGTGGCGCCGGGCCAGCGCCTCGATCCCGTGCGCGGCCAGGTGGCAGGCGGCCAGCTGGGCCCGCAGGTCGCCGAGCACCACCCGCGGTGGCCGGACGTTGCGCTCGATGATCGAGAACAGCGTCTCGTTCGGGACGCCCCGGTCGTAGAGCTTCAGCAGCGGGATCTGCAGGCCCTCCTGGAAGATCTCCGTCGAGTCCGGGGCGTTCGAGCCGGGACGGCGACCGCCGACGTCGACGTGGTGGGCGACGCAGCCGGCGAAGGCCACCAGCTGCGCGTCCAGGAAGACCGGCCGGAAGACGAAGATGTCCGGCAGGTGCATCCCGCCCTGGTCGGGGTCGTTGAGGATGAACACGTCACCCGGGTGGATGTCGTCCGCGAATCGCTCCCGCAAATGGTCGAGCGCCGCGGGCATCGCGCCCAGGTGCAGGGTCAGCGTCAGGCCCTGCGCGATCAGCCGGCCGCGGCCGTCGAACAGCGCGGTCGAGAAGTCCATCGTGTCGCGGACGACCTCGGAGTGGGCGGTCCGCAGCACCGTCACGGCCATCTCGTCGGCGAGCGAGCGCAGCGTCGCGCGGACGACCTCGGCGGTGAACGCGTCGGTCGCCGGGGCGGCGGGGGTGGGGGTCGTATCAGGCATCGGCCGAGACCTCGATCCTCAGGCTGCCGTCCCCCTCGTAGCGCACGTGGGCGCCGGGCGGAACGACTGCGGTGGTGTCCATCTCCTCGACGAGGACCGGGCCGGCCAGGCCGTCGGCGGGGATCTGCGGGCGGGTGATCACCGGTGTCTCCACGGTGCCCAGGTCGGGCCCGAAGTACGCCGGGCGCGACGCGGCGCCGGCGTGGCCGCCGGCGACCACGCGCGACAGCGCCGCGTGCAGGGCGTCGGTACGGCTGGCGTCGACGCGTCGCCGACGGACGCGGATGTTGACGATCTCGATCGGCTCCTCCGGCAGCGCGTGCCCGTAGGTCCGCTGGTGCTCGCGGTCGAACGCCTCGCGCGCGGCCTGGACCGCCGCGGCGTCGACCGGGCCGTCGTCGAGCGCGACGGTCAGCTCGAACGACTGGCCCGCGTAGCGGACGTCGAGCGACCGCTCGATCCGCTCGACCTCGCCGTGGCGGCGGGCGGCGAGCGCGTCGGCGCCGGCCGCGGTCAGCCGTTCGATCTCGTGGCGGACCAGCTCGATGTCGAGCTCGGAGCCGCGGGTGTAGCTGGCGATCTCGTCGTGCGTCTCGTCGGCGCCGATCAGGCCGATCGCGCTCAGCAGGCCCGGGCTGGGCGGCACGATCAGCTCGGCGATCTGGAACATCCGCGCCAGGCCGGCGGCGTGGATCGGACCCGATCCGCCGAACGCCATCAGCGTGAAGTCGCGCGGGTCGCGGGCGCGCTGCATCGAGACGGCGCGGACGGCGCGGCCCATGTTGGAGTTGGCGAGCAGGTGGACGCCCCAGGCGGCCTGCAGCCGGTCGAGGCCGAGCGGCTCGGCGACCTGGGTGTCGATCGCCCAGGCCGCCCGCTCGGCGTCGATCGCCTGCGACCCGCCGCCGATCTCGTGCGGATTGAGGTAGCCCAGCACGACGTTGGCGTCGGTCACCGTGGCGCGGTCGCCGCCGCGGCCGTAACAGACCGGTCCGGGCACCGATCCGGCGCTGTGGGGGCCGACCTGCGGGGCGCCGCCGGCGTCGATCGAGACGATGCTGCCGCCGCCCGCGCCGACCTCGGCGATGTCGATCGCCGGCGCGCCGATCGCGTAGCCGCCGCCCCGCAGCAGCCGGCTGGCGGTCATCTGGCCGCCGACCTCGTACTCGGCGGCCTCGTGGGCGCGGCCCTCCTCGATCAGCGTCGCCTTGGCCGTCGTGCCGCCCATGTCGAAGGCGATCACGTTGGGCGTGCCGTGGCGCCGGCCCAGGTCGATCGCGGCCATCACGCCGGCGCCGGGGCCGGACTCGATCACGTAGACCGGGCGGCTGCGCGCGGCCTCGGCCGCGGTCAGGCCGCCGTTGGACTGCATGATCCGCAGCGGGGCGGTCGCGCCGAGCGTGCGCAGATCGTCGCCGAGGGTCGTCAGGTAGCGCTGCATCAGCGGCCGCAGGTAGGCGTTGACGCAGGTCGTCGAGGTGCGCTCGTACTCGCGGATCGCGGGCAGCACGTCGTAGGACGCGGAGACGACCACGCCGGGCAACTGCTGCTCGAGCCGCTCGGCGACGGTCCGCTCGTGGGTCGGGTCGGCGTACGAGTTGATCAGGCAGACGGCGACGGCCTCGACGTCGCTCTCGCGGATCGCCGCGGCGATCCGGTCGACGTCCTCGATCCGCAGCGGGACCTCGACGGTGCCGTCGGGCGCGATCCGCTCGCGGACCTCGAAGCGGCGCTCGCGGGGGACCAGCGGGACCGGCTTCTGCCAGCTCAGGTCGAACAGGCTCGGCCGCCGTCCGCGGCCGATCTCGAGCACGTCGCGGAAGCCCTCGGTGGTCACCAGCGCGGTGGTCGCACCGCGCAGCTCGAGCACCGCGTTGGTCGCGGCGGTCGTCGCGTGGAGCACGCCGTCGAGCTGCTCCGGCCGGAGCCCGGCCGCGTCGAGCAGCTCGGGCAGCGCGGCGGTGATCGCGCGACCGAAGTCGGGCGGGGTCGAGGGCACCTTGCGGCGGTGCAGCGTCCCGTCGGAGACGGCCAGGACGATGTCGGTGAACGTCCCGCCGACGTCGGCGCCGAGCAGGGCTCGTACGTCGTTGCTCATCAGGCTCCCTTCGCAGTGGAGGCCGCGCGTGCGACCTCGTCCATGGCCTCGCCGTACGCCTCGACGGTGCGGTCGACGTCGTCGTCGTCGTGGGCGGCGCTGACGAATCCGCCGAGGGTCATGGTGTCGATCCCCCGGTCCAGCAGCGCGCGGTCCAGTCCGCGGTAGAGGGCGGCGGGCAGGCCCTTGAAATCCATCACGTCCTGCGGCTCGGCCTCCAGGCCGGGGCCGACGTGGAACCAGCTGGCGTCGCCCCAGACCGCGACCGGCAGCGCGCAGTCGGCGAGCCGCTCGGTCAGGCCTCGGCGCAGCCGCTCGGCGGTCGCCGTGGCCTGCTCGCAGGCGCCGTCGTCGGCCAGCCGCTCGAGCACCGCGATGCCGGCGGCGGCCGAGAGCGGGTTGCCGTTGTAGGTCCCGGGGTGGTGGACGTGGCGCCAGCGGTTCCACTCGGGGTCGTCGCCGCGCAGCTCGAGCGGCTCCATCAGCTCGCCGCGGCCGCCGACCGCGCCGCCGGGCAGGCCGCCGGCCATCACCTTGGCCATCGTCGTCAGGTCGGGCGTCAGGCCGGTCAGCTGCTGGATCCCGCCGGGGGCGGCGCGGAACCCGCTGATCACCTCGTCGAAGATCGAGACGGTGCCGGCGGCGCGGCAGGCGTCGACCAGGTCGGCGAGCAGCGCGCGGCTGATCCGCCGGGTGCCCCAGGTGGCGCCGTTCGGCTCGAGGATCAGCGCGGCGACGTCGCCCCGGGCGATCCGCGCCACCGCCTGGTCGTGCCCGACGACCTCGACGCTGCCGACCACGCCGGCCGGGATGCCGGGCGACGACGGGCGGTCGTACGGGCGCTCCAGCCCGGCGACGACGTAGTCGTGCCAGCCGTGGAAGTGGCCCTCCAGCTTGATCACCGTGTCGCGGCCGGTGACGGTGCGGGCCAGGCGGAGCGCCAGCAGCGTGGCCTCGGTTCCGCTGGCGGTGAAGCGGACCCGCTCGACGCTCGGGACGAGGTCGCAGAGCAGCTCCGCCCAGCGGACCTCGCCGGGGTGGTTGCCGCCCAGGTGCGTGCCCTCGGCGACGCGGCGGGCGACCGCCTCGACGACGAACGGCGGCGCGTGGCCGTGGAGCAGCGAACCGTGGCCCTGGACGTAGTCGACGTAGCGACGGCCGTCGACGTCGGTCTTGTGGGCGCCGGCGCCGGAGCGGAAGTAGGGACCGTGGGGCCGGCGGAAGCGCACGTCGTGGGCGATCCCCGACGGGATCACCCCGAGGGCGCGTTCGGCGAGGGTCGCGGTGGCGGGCTCTGGCATGGCCTGACCGACCATAGGTCCGCGGAGATGTCCTCTACCTGTCATCTCCGCGAGCGATCCGAGCGCGGTCCCCGACCCCGCCGCACGGCTGATAGACCGACAGCGCGGGGTCGCTCCCCGCACCCGCACCCCGCCTCGACACCCCGGAGCCGATGTCCGCTTCACCCGCCCCACCATCCACCCCCCGCACGATCGAGATCGCCCCCCGCGGATTCGCGGCGTTCGTGCTCGCCGCCGGCGAGCGGATGCGCCTGATCGACGTCGAGGGCCAGCAGGTCGGCGACCTGATCGCGGTCAGCGACGCCGACCCCGACGAGCGCCTCTCCTGCCTGTTCAGCCAGGTCGCCACCGGTCGCTGGCGGCTCCGCACCGGAGACGCGTACTACTCGAACCGCTCGCGGCCGATGCTCGAGATCGTCGAGGACACGGTCGGCATGCACCAGCTCGGCGGGTTCTGCACGCCCGAGTCGAACGAGCAGCGCTACGGCATCGCCGGCACGCCGAGCTGCTACGGCAACTTCCTGAGCGCGATGCAGCAGCTCGGCCCGCTCGGGCCCGATCACATCCAGCCGGACATGTGCACGTCGCTCTTCATGCACGTCGACTACGGCCAGGACGGCAGCATGGAGATCCGTGAGCCGTTCTCGCGGGCCGGAGATCAGATCACGCTGCGGGCGACGATGCCGCTGCGGATCGCGATCTCCAACTGCCCGCAGGAACGCAACCCCTGCAACGCGTACAACCCGACGAGCCTGCGGGTCGAGCTGCTCGGCGCCGAGTAGCCGGCGGGGCCGGGGGCCTCCAGCGCCGGGCCGCGCCCGCGGCGCGCGGGCGCGGCGGGCGGTCAGCGGCCGTCGGCGACGGCGCGCTCGTAGAGCCGGCGCGCCAGCACCACGTCGAGGATCCCGATCCCGTTGTTGGAGACGACGATCCGGTCGGCGTCGGAGCGGCGGCCGGCGGCGACGCCGGACAGCACGTCGGTCAGCGACGCGTCGACCGCCGGCTCGGGCTCGCCCGGCCGGTGCCGGGCGAACGCGTCGCGGAAGACCCCGACGTCGTCGGCGATCAGCCGCTCGACGTCGTGGAACAGGGCGGACTCCCACGCGGCCTCGCCCTCGAGCGGCAGCGCGAGCCCACCCGTACGGAGCCAGGCCGCCCGCAGCGGCGGCCGTTCCGGCGTGCCGATCGCCGACAGCACGACATCGGCGTCGCGGACCGCGGCCTCGATGTCGGTCGGCGCCACCACCGGCACGTCGACCTCCGCCGCGACCGCGGTGACGGCCCGCTCGGCCGACCCGGGGCGGCGCGCGACCAGGCGGATCTCGCCCAGG
>CAZMVL010000044.1:6928-35161 GCA_964569335.1 uncultured Paraperlucidibaca sp. | reverse complement strand
CACCAACATCGGCATCTACAACGTCGCCGAGGAGCGGGCGATGCTGGTCAACATCGTCGACGTGCCGCCGCTCTGCAACTTCATCCTTCCGGCGATCGTGCGGACCGGTCCGCTGGCGATCGCGATCTCGACCGCCGGGGCCTCGCCGGCACTGGCCAAGCGGATGAAGCACGAGGTCGCGGAGCTGTTCGGCGAGGAGTACGCGCGGCTCGCCGTGATGCTCAACGACGTGCGCGGCTGGGCCAAGGGCACGCTGCCGACCTACCAGGACCGCAAGGTCTTCTTCGAGGGCATCGTGAACGGCGATCCCGACCCGATCCAGCTGCTGCGCGACGGTCGCGACGGCGAGCTGCTGACCCTGATCGCGTCGGCCCGCGAGCAGGCCGAGCTGGCGCTCGCCCAGACCGCCTGACGGAGATCCCCCGCGGGAGGGCCGTCGCGGCGGCTCCCGTCGCGTCAGCCGTCGACGTCGGTGAGCGCGGTCCAGCTCGCCATCCCGTGGGTGGCGATCGCCGCCGCGCGGCGGATCTCGCGACGCACGGCCCGCTGCAGCTCGGCGCCCGTCAGGCCGGCGAGCAGCAGGCGGCGCCGGGCGCCCATGTGGACCTCCCAGATCGCGATCAGCGCGCGGGCGGCCATCTGCGGCTCGGGGTCGTCCTTGGCGCCGCCCGCCTCGGTGGCCAGCTCCTCGGCGGCGACGTCGATCAGGCGCGCCATCAGGTCGCGCATCGCGGCGCGGAGGGCGGGCGTCGACTCGATCAGCCGGCCGAACTCGAGCATCATCGGCCGCACCAGGTCCTCGGCCAGCACGTAGTGCTCCAGCTCGTGCTCGAGCATCCGCTCGATCGCGGAGGCGGGAGACCGGCCGGCGGGCCGGTCGCGCAACGCCGCCCGCAGCTCGTCGGCCAGCTCGTCGGCGCGGTCGAGGACCAGCGACTCCTTGGTCGGGAAGTAGTTGTAGACCGTCTTCTCGGAGACGCCGACCTCGTCCGCGATCTCGGCGATCCGGACCGCGTCGAAGCCGCGCTCGCAGAACATCCAGGTGGCGACGTCGGAGATCTGCTCGCGGGTCAGCCGCTTCTTCCGCTCTCGCAGTCCCTCGTCGCGCGGGCCGGTCGCCTTGGCGTGCGCGGTGCGGAGACGGCGGACCGCGGCGAGCACCTCGTCGCGGTTCCAGGCGGGCGGCAGGTCGCGGGGCGCGGGACGATCGGCGGGCACCTCTCCGAGCCTACCCGAAAAGGTAAGTCACGCGATTTTTACGGTGACTGTACCTGAAGTTCGGTTGGGGACTCAGCTCCGACGCTGACCGCGCTTGCGCTCCTGCTCGGCCCGCTCCGCGGCCAGTCGCTCCCGCCAGTCCGCGCCCCAGATCCGGTCGCGGAAGACGAGGACGAAGACCGCGCCCGCGGCGATCGCGATCCAGGTCCGGGTCGCGTCGCTGTCGATCACGAGCTTGAAGATCATCCAGACGGCGATCATCAGCAGCATCAGCAGGCAGATCCAGAAGAACCGCCCGCGACGCTGAGGTTGCTCGTCCGGGGTGGCGGTTCGGTCGTTGCGGCCCATACCCGCGCAGGGTACCGACGCCGGTGTCCGCGTAGGCTTCTCGACCGATGCCCGTGCCCCCGCCATCCCCGACCGAGCCGCCGGCGGTGCGCCTGGTCGACGTGGCGCGGCGCCGGGGCGAGCGGCTGGTCCTCCGCGACCTGACGCTCGACCTGCCGGCGGGCGGCACGCTCGCGCTGCTCGGTCCCAACGGCGCGGGCAAGTCGACGTTGCTGCGGGTGCTCGCGGGGCTGATGCGCCCGAGCGCCGGCGAGTGCCGGGTGCTTGACCGGGTCCTGCCGGCGCAGCGAGCGGCGCTGCGGGGCCGGGTCGGCTACCTGGCCCACGAGCCGATGCTCTACCGCGACCTGACCGTGCGCGAGAACCTGGAGCACCGCGCGCGGCTGCTGCGGGCGCCGCGCGAGCGGGTCGGCGAACTGCTGGAGGCGACCGAGCTGACCGCGCGGGCCGCCTTCCCGGTTCACGCGCTCTCGCGCGGGCTGACCCAGCGGACCAGCGCCGCCGCCGCGCTGCTCGGCGACCCGGAGCTGCTGCTGCTCGACGAGCCGCTGGCCAACCTCGACCCGCACGCGTCCGCCCGCCTCGACGCGCTGCTGGCCGCGCGACCGGGCGGGGGCGCCGCGCCGCCGCGCTCGCGCGTGATCGCCGGGCACGATCCCGACGCCGCGCTGGCCCAGGCGGACCTGGTGCTCGGCCTGCGGGCCGGGCGCCCGGTGCTGCTCGCTCCGCCGGACCGGATCGCCGACGCGGAGATCGGGGCGCTGTACCGGTGAGCGGGCAGGGGGGATGGCTTCAGGACGTGCGGACGCTGCTGGCGCTCGAATGGCGCCGCGAGCGCCGCTCGCCGCAGATCCTGCCGGCGATGGCGCTGTTCAGCGTCGGGGTCTTCGTGGCCTTCCGCTTCGGGCTCCAGGACGGCTCGGTGTCGGGGCCGCTGGCCGCGGGGATCCTGCTGGTGACGACCCTGCTGGCGGGCCTGCTCGCGATCGGGCGGCTGTGGGCGGCCGAGGAGGACGAGGGCGGCCTCGACGGCTTCCGGCTGACCCCGGCCCCCGCGTCGGCGCTGGTCGCGGCCAAGGCGCTGGCGCTCTGGTCGTTCCTGCTGGCGCTGCACCTGATCGCGGTGCCGGCCTTCGCGCTGCTGCTGCTCGACGGCGGGCTCGATCCGGCGGCGCTGCCGCGGCTGATCGGCGGCCTGGTGCTGTTCGACCTGGGCATCGCCTGCGTCGGGGCGCTGATCGGCGCGATCGCCGCCGCGGCCCGCTCGCGCGAGCTGCTGGTGCCGCTGATGGCGGTGCCGCTGCTGATCCCGCTGGTGGCGATCGCGTCGGAGGCGCTGGCCCCGCTGCTGGGCACGACGGGCGTCGCCTCGGAGGGCCGGTGGTGGCTGGCGCTGGCCCTGTACGATGGGGTGTTCCTGCTGGTCTGCTGGTCGGTGTCCGACGGAATCGTCGAGGACTGACCGCCCGCGACGATGTCCTACGCCCGTCGGCTCCTTCCCCTCACGCTCGTCACCGTCGCGCTGGTCGTCGCGTGGGTCGTGGTCTCGACGGCGGTCGTGCCGACCGACGCCACCGAGGGCGTGCGGCAGAAGCTGACCTACCTGCACCCGGCCTTCGCGATCATCACGCTGATCGCGTTCGTGGCGGGGGCGGTCTTCGCCTGGCAGCACCTCAAGCACGACCGCCCGCTCGACGACCTCCGCTCGTACGTGGCGATCCACCTCGGCCAGATCTTCTGCGTGATCGCGCTGATCACCGGGGCGCTCTGGGGCAAGGCCGCCTGGGGCGTGTGGTGGAGCTGGGACGAGCCGGTGCTCGTGACCTTCCTGATCATCTTCCTGCTGTACGCCACCTACCAGCCGATGCGCTTCGCGATCGAGGACCCGGAGCGCCAGGCGCGGACCGCGTCGGTCTTCGCGGTGACGGCGGGGATCTTCGCTCCGGTCTGCTTCGGCGTGGTCCGGATGACCACCAACCTGCTGCATCCGCAGCCGCTGAACGACCCGGGCGCCAACCTGCCGGGGACGACCGGACTGGCCTTCGCCCTGTCGATCCTGGCGCTGGGCGCGCTGTTCGTCACGCTCTGGCACCTGGAGCTCGTCCACAAGAGCACCCGGATCCGCCTGCGCAAGCTGCAACGTCGTGTCGAGGGCGAGGACGCGGTGCCGGTGGTCGGCCGCGCGTCCTCGCCGGTCGTTCTCTGAGGGCCCTGAGGAGCTGCTGTGCCGCCGATCGCCGTCACCCCCGTCCTGGCTGCCGCCGACACCGGCTACATCCTCGCCGCCGTGATCGTCTCGGCGGTCGCGCTGCTGGTCTACCTGTGGATCGTCGCGGTCCGGGTGCGGGGCGCCGCCGCCCAGCTCGACGAGCTGGAGCAGCGCCTCGACCGGCTGCCGATCGACGAGGCGTCGGTGCCGCCCGAGGTGCTCCAGCGATGAACGAGCTGCTGGTCCTGGGCCTGTCGCACAAGACGGCGCCGGTCGCGCTCCGCGAGCGGCTGTCCGCGTCGGAGCGGCAGACCGAGCAGCTGCTGCGCCAGCTGGTCGCCGGCGACGCGGTCCACGAGGCCGCGGTGCTGTCGACCTGCAACCGCACCGAGGTCTACCTGGTGGTCAGCGACGCGGTCCAGGCCGAGAGCGACGTGCTGGGGATCGTCGCGGGCAGCTCGCGGATCCGCCCGACCGAGCTGGCGAGCGTCGTCTACACGCCGCGCAACTGCGACGCCGCCCGGCACCTGTACCGGGTGACCAGCGGCCTCGACTCGATGATCCTCGGCGAGTACGAGATCCAGGGGCAGGTCAAGCACGCCTACGACACGGCCCTGCGCCTGGGGACCACCGGTCCGCTGCTCAACCGGCTCTTCAAGGCCGCGCTGCGCACCGGCAAGCGGGTCCGCAGCGAGACGCGGATCTCCGAGCGGCGCACGAGCGTCTCGTCGGTCGCGGTCGCGATGGCGGCCGAGATCGTCGGCGACCTGCGCTCCCGCAACGCGATGATCATCGGCGCCGGCGAGACCTCGGAGCTGACGGCCCAGGCGTTCGCGACGCAGGGGGTGCGGACGCTCTTCGTCTCCAACCGCCACGCCGATCGTGCGCGGTCGCTCGCCGACCGCTTCGGGGGCTCGGTCGGGCGCCTCGACGACCTGCCCGAGCAGCTCGAGAGCGCCGACATCGTCGTCTCCTCGACCGGGTCGCCGCACCCGGTGCTCGGTCCGGAGGAGCTGGCCGAGGTGATGGCCACGCGGCGCGGCGGCGGCAACGACCGTCCGCTGGTGCTGATCGACATCGCCGTGCCGCGCGACATCGATCACGAGTGCGCGGCGGTCGACGGGGTGACGCTGCTCGACATCGACGACCTCCAGGCCACGGTGGCGACGAACATCGCCGGCCGCGCCGACGAGGTCGAGGGCGCGGAGCAGATCGTCGAACAGGAGATCCACCGGTTCGCCCGCTGGATGGGCCAGCTCGAGGTGACGCCGACGATCGCCGACCTGCGGGCCCAGGCGACGCGGATCGTCGACTGCGTGCTCGACGAGAACGCCGGGCGCTGGGAGTCCGCCAGCGCCGCCGACCTGGAGCGCGTCGAGCGGCTGGCGCAGACCGTCGTCCAGCGGCTGCTGCACGAGCCGACGGTACGGCTCAAGCAGGCCCGCGACCGCGACGACAGCCACGGCCACGTGGAGCTGCTGCGCGAGCTGTTCGGGCTCGACGAGGTCGTCGCCGCGCCCGAGGAGCAGATCGCCGTCGCGAGCGGCGATCCCGGCCGTGCGCCCAACGGCCCGGCCCACGCGGTGCCCCCCGGGGGCACATGGCGTCCCGCCGCGAGCCCGTCGGCGGCGAAGGTCCTGCCGCTGGCGCCGCGGCGCTCGCGGCCGTCGTCGTGATCCGCCTGGGCAGCCGGCGCAGTCCGCTGGCCCTGGTCCAGGCCCGCGCCGTGGCGGCCGCGCTGACGGCCGCCGACCATCCGGTCGAGATCGTCGAGATCACCTCGTACGGCGACCGCCACCGGGCGGCGCCGGACAAGTCGAAGTGGACGCTGGAGTTCGAGCAGGCGCTGCTCGACGGGCGGATCGACCTGGCGGTCCACTCGGCCAAGGACGTGCCCGGCGAGCGGCCCGACGGCCTGGAGATCGCCGCGGTCAGCGCTCGCGAGGACCCGCACGACATGCTGATCGGCACGTCCTCGGTCGAGGCGCTGCCCGACGGCGCGCGGGTCGGCACGGCCAGCCTGCGTCGCGCCGCGCAGCTGCTGGCCGCGCGCCGCGACCTGCGGATCGTCGAGGTCCGCGGCAACGTCGACACCCGCCTGGGTCGGCTGGACGCCGACCACGCGGATCCGGTCGACGCGATCGTGCTGGCCGGGGCCGGACTGGCGCGGCTGGGACGCCGGCCGGCGTCGTGCGTCGCGCTCGACGGGCCGACCTTCGTCCCGGCGCCCGGTCAGGGCACCCTGCTGATCGAGGGCCGCGCGGGCGATCCGGTCGGCAAGCTCGTCCGGGCGGCGGTCCACGACGGCGACAACGCCGCCTGCCTGGCGGCGGAGCGTGCGCTGGCCCGGGCGCTCGGGGCCGACTGCACCAGCGCGGTCGGCGCCTTCGCCCGGTCGGCGGCGCGCGGGACGCTGACGCTGACCGGGTTCGTCGGGGCGCCCGACGGCTCCGGCTGGGCGCTCGACGAACGATCCGGTCCGACGGCCGATCCGGACGTGCTCGGGGCCGAGGTCGCCGAGCGGCTGCGGCGCGCCGGAGCCGACGAGCTGCTCGCGGCGGCCCGCGCCGCGTCGCCCCACGATCCCGAAGCCTCCGCCCGAAAGGCCCGCCCGTCGTGACCACGGAATCGACCCCCGGAACCGTCTACCTGGTCGGCGCCGGTCCCGGTGATCCGGGCCTGATGACCGCCCGCGCGCTGGAGGCGATCGCCGCCGCCGACGTCGTGCTCTACGACGCGCTGATCCCGGCGACCGCGCTCGACGGCGCGCGGCCGGACGCCGAGCTGGTCGACGTCGGCAAGCGCGGCGGCGGCGCCCAGGTGCCGCAGGAGACGACCGAGCAGCTGCTGGTCCGCCACGCGCTCGCCGGCCGCTCCGTCGCGCGGGTCAAGGGCGGCGACCCGTTCGTCTTCGGCCGCGGCGGCGAGGAGGCGTCGCGGCTGCGCGCCCAGGGCATCCCGTACGAGGTCGTGCCGGGCGTGACCGCCGGGATCGCCGGTCCCGCCTACGCCGGGATCCCGGTGACCCACCGCGAGCACGCCCCCGGCGTCGCGTTCGTCACCGGCCACGAGGACCCGAGCAAGCTGGAGTCGACGATCGACTGGGAGGGGCTGGCCCGCTTCCCCGGCACGTTGGTCTTCTACATGGGGGTCAAGCGGCTCCCGCAGATCGCGGCGTCGCTGATCGGCGGCGGGCGCTCCGCCGACGAGCCCGCCGCGGTCGTCCAGTCGGGGACGGTCGGCGCGCAGCGCGTCGTCACCGGCACCGTCGGCACGATCGCCGGGATCGCCGCCGAGGCCGGGATCAAGGCGCCGGCGGTGACCGTCGTCGGCGCGGTCGCGTCGCTGCGCGACGAGCTGCGCTGGTTCGAGGATCGTCCGCTGTTCGGCCGCACCGTCGCGGTGACGCGGGCCCGCGCCCAGGCCAGCGGCCTGGCGCGGCGGCTGCGCACGCTCGGGGCCGAGGTGGTCGAGACGCCGACGATCCGCACGCGGTCGCTGGAGGCCGCGGTCCCCGCGCTCGACGGCTTCGACGTCATCGCGGTGACGTCGCCCAACGGCGTGCGCGAGCTGGTCGCGGGGCTGCTCCGCGACGACCGCGACGTGCGCGAGCTGCACGGCGCGACGATCGCCGCCGTCGGACCGGGCACCGCGCGCGTGCTGCGCGAGCACGGCCTGCGCGCCGACGTCGTGCCGGAGACCTTCACCGGCGAGGCGCTGGCGGCGGCGCTGACGGCGGATGGTGCCGAGGCCGGCCGCCGGGTCCTGCTGGCGCGCGCGGCGACGGCGGGCTCGGCGCTTCCCGACGCGCTGCGGGCGGCCGGCGACGAGGTCGTCGACCTGGCGCTCTACGAGACGGTCGCGGAGCCGCTGGACGACGGGGCACGTGAGCGGATCGCGGCTGCGGACTACGTGACCTTCACCTCCGCGTCGACCGCGACCTTCCTGGCCCAGGCCGGCGGCCTGCCGGCGGGAACCGGCGGCCCCCGCGTGGTCTCGATCGGCCCCGTCACGACCGCGGCGCTGGCCGATCTGGGCGTGACCCCCGAGGTCGAGGCCACCGAGGCGACGATCGACGGCCTGATCGCCGCGCTGGTCGCCGACGCCGCGGCCTGAGCCGAACGACGACCGGTCGGCCTTCGACGTCCCGGAAGTGTCGAACGACGACCGGTCGGCCTTCGACGTCCCCCAGACGCTGAACGACGACCGGTCGCGGTTGGCCGCACCCCGCGCCGCCACCGCCGCCCCGCGGGGCCGAACGACGACCGGTCGGCCTTCGACGTCCCCCAGACGCTGAACGACGACCGGTCGCCATTCGCACGCGGGGTCGTTCGCGCGCACGCGGCGTTGCAGGCTGCGTATCGGCGTGGCATGCGTGCCCCGCCGGAGACTAGGATCCAGCCATCGAGCGCTCGGTTGTCACCTTCCTCTCCGACTACGGGGTCCACGACGAGTTCGTCGGGGTCTGTCACGGCGTGATCAGCCGGATCGCGCCCCAGGCGCGGATCCTCGACCTGACCCACGGCATACCGTCGTTCGACGTCCGGCTGGGCGCGATCACGCTCCAGCGCTCGCTGCCCTACCTGCCGCCCGGCGTCCACCTGGCGGTGGTCGACCCGGAGGTCGGCGGACGCCGCAGCCCGATCGCGATCCACGTCGCCGAGGAGGACCGGATCCTGGTCGGTCCCGACAACGGCCTGCTCTGGCTGGCCGCGCAGCGCTTCGGCGGGATCGTCCGCGCCGTCGACCTGACCCGCTCGCCGTACCGGCTGGAGCCGGTCTCCGCGACCTTCCACGGCCGCGACATCTTCGCGCCGATCGCGGCCCGGCTGGCCGGCGGGCTGGACCTGGGGGACGTCGGCGAGCCGATGGACCCCGACGCGGTTCAGCCGATGCCGATGCCGATGGCGGAGCTCGAGGGCGACGAGCTGATCGCCCACGCGCTGGCCTTCGACCGGTTCGGCAACGTGCTGCTCGACCTGGAGCACGAGGAGCTGACCGCGGGCGTCGGGCTGCGCCTGGGCGAGGCCGTCGAGGTCAACGGCGTCCGCGGGATCTACGCGACGACCTTCGCGGACGTCCCGCCCGGGACGCTGATGCTCTACCAGGACGCCAACCGCGCGATGGCGGTGGCGATCAACCGCGGCTCCGCGCGCGAGATCCTCGGACTGCAGGCGGACGGCGCCGTCCGGATCCGCCGGGCATGAGCGACCCTGGGACGGACGGCCCCGCCGTGGGAGGGGCGCCCGCCCGCGGCCCGCGACCGCTCGGCGCGCCGCGGCACGCACTGGCGGAGGTCGGATCGACGAACGACGAGGCCCGGCGCCTGGCCCGCGAGGGCGCGCCGCACGGCACCACGGTGACGGCGGAGACGCAGACCGCCGGGCGCGGCCGCCAGGGCCGGCCGTGGGTGATGCCGCCGGGGCAGGCGCTGGCGGTCTCGATCGTCCTCCGCGACCTGCCGGACCTGGCGCTGCTGCCGCTGGCGGTGGCGGTGGCGGTGGCGGAGACGGTCGGTGACGAGGCCCGGATCAAGTGGCCGAACGACGTGGTCCGGGTCGCGCCCGACGGGGGGCTGCGCAAGTTCGCCGGGATCCTCTGCGAGGGGCGCCCGACCGACGGCTGGGCGGTCGCGGGGATCGGGCTGAACGTCGCCGTCGACGTCGCGGCGATGCCGGCGGAGATCGCGGCCCGGGCGGCCTCGATGGGCCGGCGGGCGGAGGACCGCGAGGCGGTGCTCGCCACGCTGCTGGAGCGGTTGGCGGCGACCCTGGCCGCGCCTCCCGCGACGGTGCTCGACCGCTGGTCGCAGCGGGACGTGCTGCGCGGACGCTCGATCGGCTGGGAGCGGCCCGGCGGGGCCGACGGCGGCGACGGGGTGGCCGAGGGCGTCGACGAGCTGGGGCGGCTGATGGTCCGCCGCGCGGGCGGTCGCGTCGACCGGCTCGACGCCGGCGAGGTCCACCTGCGCCCGGTCGGGTAGGGGTGTCGCGGGACTGGTCGCGGCGCGAGGCGCTCGGCTTCGCCGCCGGGTCGGCGTGCTTCGCGGTCGGGGTCCTGGCGATCTACGTCCACGCGGTCGGCGTGCGCGGGGCCAACCTGACGTTGTTCGTCGGATCGCTGCTGTTCACCGGGGCGGCGGCGATCCAGCTCGCGCTGGCGCTGCGGGCCCGGCGGCAGGTGATCGGGACCGTCGAAGGGGCCGATCCGGGTCCCACCGCCGCCGACCTGCGAGCGGCCCGCGACGACGCGGCGGGCTCGACCGTCCAGTGCGTCGGGACGCTCTGCTTCAACGTCAGCACCGCGGTTGCGGTCTGGTCGCACGCCGACCGGACGTTGACGTTGGAGGACGCGTGGCGACCGGATGCGGTCGGCTCGCTCTGCTTCCTGATCGCGTCCGCGCTGGCGCTCGCGGCGGCGGCCCGTCGCGGACGGCGGTGGCGGCCGCGAGACCGCGACTGGTGGGCCGGCTGGCTCAACGCCGGGGGCTCGGTGGCCTTTGCGGTCGCGGCGGCGGGCGCCTACGTGGCGCCGCTGAGCGGCCGGATCGTCGACGTCCGCGCCGACGACCTGGGGACGATCGTCGGCGCGTGCTGCTTCCTGGCCGCGGCGCTGGCGACCTGGCCGCGGCGCTGACGGCGGTCGCGGTCGCACGGCGTCCGCGACCGGCGGACCGCTGCCCCGGCGATCAGATCCGCTGGATCAGCGTGCCGGTGCCGATCCCGCCGCCGCAGCACATGGTGACCAGGCCGATCTCCTTGTCGGTCCGCTCCAGCTCGTGCAGCAGGGTGGTGATCAGTCGCGCGCCGGTCGAGCCGAGCGGGTGGCCGAGCGCCATCGCGCCGCCGTTGACGTTGACCCGGTCCATGTCCGGGTTCAGCTCGCGCTGCCACGCGGCGACCACCGGGGCGAACGCCTCGTTGACCTCGAACAGGTCGATGTCGTCGATCGTCATGCCGTTGCGGGCCAGGATCTTGCGGGTGGCGGGGATCGGGCCCTCGAGCATCTTGACCGGGTCGCAGCCGACGGTGACCTGGTCGATGATCCGGGCGCGCGCCGTGAGCCCCAGCTCCGCGGCCCGTCCTTCCTCGGCGAGCAGCACCGCGGCCGCGCCGTCGGAGATCTGCGACGAGTTGCCGGCGGTGATCTTGCCGTCGGGCTTGAAGGCGGGCTGCAGCTCGCCGAGCTTGTCGGCGGTGGTCCCGGGGCGGATCCCCTGGTCGGTCCGGACCTCGCCGTCGGCCCCCGGCATGACCAGGATCTCGCGGTCGAAGCGGCCCTCGTCGGTCGCCTGCCGGGCCAGTCGGTGCGAGCGCTCGGCCAGCTCGTCGAGCTCGCGGCGGCCGATCTCCCACTGGTCGGCGATCATCTCGGCGCCGAGACCCTGGCCGACGACGTTGTGGACGTCCAGGAAGGCCTGCGGGTACGGGGTGCCCCACTCGGCCTGCGTCTTCGGGCCGATCGAGAACGGCACGTGGCTCATGCTCTCGACGCCGGCGCCGATGCCGATGTCGATCACGCCGGAGGCGATCTGCGCGGCGCTGAAGTTGACGCCCTGCTGGGCCGACCCGCACTGGCGGTCGACGGTGGTCGCGGGGGTCTCGATCGGCAGGCCGGCCTGCAGCCAGGCGTTGCGTGCGACGTTGAACGACTGCTCGCCGAGCTGCTGCACGCAACCGGCGACGACGTCCTCGACCTGCGCCGCGTCGATCCCGGCGCGACGGATCACTTCGGTGTAGATCGCGCCGAGCAGCTCGTTGGGATGGAGGTCGCGGAAGACGCCCTTCTCCCGGTGCCCGCGACCGATCGGCGTGCGGACGGCTTCGACGATGACGGCCTGGCGGCCACCCATGGATCCCATACTGCTCCTTGATCTGCCAAACAGTTGGTCGATTATGGCACAGTGTCGCCCGCAGGGCGGGTCCCGGGCGGCTCGGGCCGCCGGCCTGGGCCGCCCGTGTAGTCGTCGCGGTGGAAGCAACCAACCGGTTGATTGTTAGTGGTACCGTCGACGGATGCATCCGTCGAGAGCTGACGTCGCCGATGTCGATGCTGCGGTCCGTGCGATCGCGGCCGGGCGCATGGCGGTCACCGTCGGCTCCAGCCCCCGTGCGAGCCAGGGCAGCCTCGTCATGGCTGCCGAGGCGGTGACGCCCGAGGCGGTGAACTTCATGGCGACCGAAGCGCGGGGTCTGATCTGCGTCCCGATGCTGGAGGGGCGACTGGATCAGCTCGGGATTCCGCCTATCGCGTCGGGTCCTGGCCGGTTCGATGCTGCGATTCGTGTCGGGGTGGACCATCGATCTGGGACCACGGGTGTCTCGGCTGCCGACAGGGCCGCCACGATCGGCGCCCTTGCCGCTTCGGCCTCCCGACGGAGCGATTTCTCCGTGCCGGGTCACGTGTTCCCGATCGCTTGTCGACGGGAAGGCGTCTTGGAGCGTGCGGGGCACGCAGAGGCCGCCTTCGATCTGGTCAGGATCGCGGGGAGGGGTGACGCTGCGGTGGTGTGCGAGATCGCCTCTGCGAACGGCGAGATGGCGCGGGATCGGGAGCTTCGCGCGTTCTCTGAGCGTTTCGACTTGCCGCTGGTCTCGGTCGCCGACCTGATTCGGTACGAGCGTCATGAATCTCGCACCGAGCGGGTCGCCGAGTCCTGGCTGCCGCTTGACGGTGGGGACTATCGCGTCGTGGCGTACCGGGATCGCCGCAGTGGCATCGAGCACGTGGCGGTGATCCTGGGCGATCCGGTGTCGGTAGAGGCGCCGCTGGTCCGCCTGCACTCCGAGTGCTTGACGGGGGACGTGCTCGGTTCACGTCGATGCGACTGCGGCCGTCAACTGGAGGCGGCTCTGTCCATGATCGAGTCTGAGGGCGTGGGGGCGTTGATCTACCTTCGGGGACACGAAGGTCGAGGTATCGGCCTGGCCGAGAAGATTCGGGCTTATGCCCTTCAGGACCGCGGGCAGGATACGGTCGAAGCCAATCGCTCGTTGGGCCACCCCGTCGATGGTCGTGACTACCGGAGCGGCGTGCAGATCCTCGTCGACCTTGGCGTCCGTCGGCTCCGCCTGCTGACCAACAATCCGACCAAGCGCGCGGGGCTCGAGGGCTTTGGTCTCGAGGTTGTCGACCGGGTTCCGATCGCTACCGTTCCGACGCCCGAGAGCCGGTGGTATCTCCAGGTCAAGCGCGAGAAGCTGGGGCACTTGCCGGTCGAGTGACGTCCTCGCCCGGGGGCGGTCTCTGGGCGTGCGATCGCTCGTGCGCCGGCTTTCGGAGGGGGCCGGATACCGGCCCATGGCGGTGATGTGCGGTGCCAGGAGCGGGGATTTCGCGACCGGAGTGGTTCGCGGTTGCGAAGTCAAACGACTGTATGGTTGAATAGCGCGACGTCTGCCCGATCGTGAAGGGCAGTCGCGTGGGAGTGAGCAGGCTGGGCGTGGGTCGCGCTGTCGTGCAGGCGTCCAAGGCAAACGAGGAGATGAGTCAGTGTCGAAGGACAACGGGGCTGGGCTGCCGCGGCAGCTGCAGAGCGGGAACCGGCTGAAGCTGGGGACCTTCGGATCCAACTCGGAGCGTGCGAACGCGATGACCACGATCCCCGGCTACCTGCGGGCGGAGTGGGGCGAGACGCTGTGGGCGGCTCAGAAGGCCGACGAGATGGGATTCGAGGTGATCGTGCCGCTTTCGCGTTGGAAGGGCGTGGGCGGCGAGACGAACTTCAACGGCAGGACGTTCGATCCGATCACGTGGGCGGCCGGGATCGCCGCGGCAACGACCAACCCGCTGATCTTCGCCACCGTCAACACCCTGTTCAACGATCCGATCGTGGCGGCGAAGCAGCTGGCTACGCTCGACCATATCTCGGGTGGGCGAGCGGCCCTGAACATCGTGGCCGGCTGGTTTCGCCCCGAGGTCGAGATGTTCGGCAAGCAGCTCCCGGACCGAGACACGCGCTACGACATCGCTACCGAGTGGACGGAGGTGGTGAAGCGGCTCTGGACGGCCGGCGAGTTCGAGGAGGTCTCGTTCCAGGGAGAGCACTTCCAGCTCGTCAATGGCTACTCGGAGCCTCGCCCCTTGCAGGACCCCCACCCGGTGATCATGAACGCGGGGAGCTCGGGCCGAGCGCGTGATTACACGATGCAGTATGCGGACCTCGCGTTCATCCAGCCCAAGGATGGATCGTTCGAGAATACGCGCAAGGAGGTCCAGGCCCTGAAGGATCATGCCGCGTCGCTGGGGCGCGACCTTCGCGTCTGGACGTTCTCCTACGTCGTGGGGCGCGACACCGACGCCGAGGCTGCCGAGTACCTCGAGTGGTATTCGCAGAAGCACGGTGATCGGGTCGCTGCCGAGAACACGTTGAAGATCGGAGCGGCCGAGACCGCGACGCTCGACCTGTCGGCGGCCGATTACTACATCAACCGGCTGCTCGCCGGCTCGGGCATCGAGCTGCTGGGGTCGCCGGACACGATCGTCGAGCGGATGGCGTCGATCGTCGAGATGGGCTTCGACGGGACGCTGCTCTCGTGGCCCGATTGGCGAAACGACGTGCCGTACTTCCAGCGCGAGATCCTGCCGCGGCTGGAGCGCGCAGGCTTGCGCGCCCCCGTGGCGGTGCGCTAGCGCGGTGCCTCGGCCGGATCGGGGTTGCCGGCCGCGAACATTTCTAACATTCGTTTGGTTGAATCAGGAGTCAGGAGAGAGAATGCAGCACAGCAGAGGATGGTTGTTGTCCGCAGCGTGCGTGGCCGCGGTGGCGTTGTCCGGATGTGGCAGCGCGGATGACGAGGAAGCGCCGAAGTCCGACGCGTCCCGTGTCGCCGCCCCCGCCGAGCTCGCTCGCGCCGCGACGGACGCTGGCGCGGCGGCCGCGGAGGGTGAGGGAGGCGACGCCGGGCAGCGTCGAATCGGCTACGTGGCCTTCGTTGGTGCTCAGGAGTCTGCGGCCAGGATCGTCCGGGGTGGACACGAAGCGGCCAAGACCCTCGGATGGGAGCAGATCGACCGGGACGCCGAAGGCGACCCGCGCAAGGGCCTCGCCGCGGTGCGCTCGTTGATCAACGAGAACGTCGACGCGATCATCACGATGTCGATTCCCCAGTCGGTGCTCAAGCCTGCGCTGGACCTCGCTCGAGAGAAGGGCATCCCGGTGGTCAACACGTCGGGCGGCGTTGAGGTGGACCAGTTCTCGGGCTCGTACGTCCCCCGTTACGGGGAATGGCAGGAAGCGCTGACGCCGGTCATGGCCGAGAGCCTCGCGGAGGGGGCCAAGATTGCCACCCTCCGCGCGACGTTGATGAAGGATTTCGAGCAGCTTTGGGGAGGGGTGGAGGCGGCGGCCGACGAGCACGGATGGTCCATTGCCACACGCTCATCGGTCGATCTGGCCGATCTCGTGCCCGGGGCTCAGCGGGCGGTTCGGTCGGCGCTGACGCAGCATCCCGACCTTGCAGCGGTTTGGGGGGATGTGCCGAGCAGCGTCTCCACCGCCGCTGCGGTCCTGCGCAATCAGGGCAAGTGCGGCGAGGTTCGCGTGTTCGGATTCGGCGACGATCTCCAGAACCTCGAGGCGATCCGCGGCGGATGTGCTGACGCCATCGCCGTTCGCCCCCTCGACGTGGACGCATGGGTGGCCTACGACCGACTGGCGCAGTACTTTGCGCGGGACGCGGAGTTCCCGGACGGATGGGCCGGTCTGGAGGAGATCTACGACTTCGACCTCGACCCGACGCAGGTGATTACCAAGAGCAACCTGCCGAGCTCGGGTCAGTACCCGGACCCCAAGGCCGACTTTCCGTCGTTCTTCGAGGCGAAGTGGGGTCAGGAGTTCGGGCTCGGGGAACAGCAGTGATTCGCAGGAGCGGGACTGCGCGGGCGAGGACGTCATCGCATGAGGATTCGTAGGCCCGCTGCCGCGGGAACCGACGCCTCGGGGTCGGCTGCCGCCACGGCGGCAGCGGTCCCGGGTGCGTCGAGTGGGGCCTTCCGAGGAGTGGCCTCACGGTACGGCGTCGTCGTGGCGCTGATGCTGATGATCGTCGTGTTCGGTGCCCTGAGGCCTGACTCGTTCCTGACCTCGGGGAACCTCACCGCGATCCTCATGCAGTGCGCGCCGGTCGCGATCGTGGCGTTCGGACTGACGATCGTCTTGGCGATGAACGAGTTCGACCTCTCGATCACCGGGCAGATCGGACTCATCACCGCCGTGGTCGTCGTTCTGATGACCGACGTCGGATTGCCGGTCGTGGTCTCGGTCGTCCTCGTGATTGCGCTTGGAGGAGCGCTCGGGGCGATCAACGGCACGCTGATCGCGGTGGTCGGCGCGCCCTCGTTCATCATCACCTTGGCCGCTGGCCAGATCTTGGGCGGCGGCGAGCTGCTTCTGACGGACGGGGCGGCGATCTTCGAAGGCATTCCCGCCGGATTCGGAACGATCGGAAGCGGGGAGATCTTCGGGGTCAATCGGTCGGTGGTGATCGCCGTGGTGGCCTTCGGGCTGCTCTTCGTGATGCTCGAGCGGACCGAGCTCGGCCGCCAGATGCGGGCCATCGGCAGCAACGTGGAGGCGTCGCGGATCGCGGGTCTTCCCGTTCGACGGACGGTGGTCCTCGGCTTCGTGATCGTGGGGCTCTGCACGGCCGTCGCCGGCGTCATCCTGGCGTCGCAGGCCAACGCGTACTCTCGCGACCTGGGGGTCTCGTTCTTCCTGCCGACCTACGCTGCGGTGTTCCTCGGCGCAGCGGTGATCAGGCCGGGGACCTTCAATCTGGTCGGAACAGCGATCGGCGTGCTGTTCCTGGAGGTCGCGGCTACGGGACTGACGATGCTGTCGCTGTCGACGGCGGTCATCCTGATCACCCAGGGATTCGTTCTCGCTGTCGCAGTTCTGCTGTCCACGGTGCAGCGCGGAGCAGCACGATGACGGCGTGGATCGAGGTCTCCGGGCTGACCAAGGCATTCGGGGGCAGCTTGGCCGTGGATGCCGTGGACTTCGCCCTCCGGCCCGGCGAGGTCGTCGGGCTGGTGGGCAAGAACGGTGCGGGAAAGAGCACGGTCATCAAGATGCTCGCCGGCATCGTGAAGCCGGACGCCGGCGTGCTCCGGATCGACGGAGAACCCCACTCGGAGCTTCGACCGCGCCAGGCCACCGCCGTGGGGCTCTCCTTCATGTTTCAGGAGCTGGAGCAGGTTCCGGCCGTCACCGTGGGCGAGAACGTGCTGCTCGGTACGCCGCTGCCGCGGCGTCGCCACGGGACGATCGACTGGGGGGCGCTGCACCGAGAAGCGCAGACGGTGCTGGACGACCTGGGCGTCGGACTCGACAGCCGCCAGCCGATGAGCGATAGCACCGCGGTGCAGACGCGCTTGGTGATGGTGGCGCGGGCGGTACGACGGCGAGCGCGACTGCTCGTGCTCGACGAGCCGACGGCGGCGCTCACCGACACGGAGATCGTCAAGCTCCATGAGGTCTGCCGAGGCCTAAGCGCCCAAGGGTGCTCCGTGGTGTACGTGTCGCACCGTCTTGACGAGATCCTGTCGCTCTGCCACCGGGTCATCGTCATGCGCGACGGTCGTGTCGTGCGGGACGAGCCGCGCGAGCGGTTCGATCGGGCGTCCCTCGTGACGGAGATCGCCGGACCGTCCGTGGGCGCCCGGGTCGTGCCCGTTGACGACCGCCAACGCCGTGATCTCTCCGCCGCCGCGGTTGCGCTCCGGGCTGCGGACCTAGCCGACGACGGCTTGCTGCGCGGCGTCTCGTTCGAGCTGCGCAAAGGCGAGATCCTCGGGATCGCGGGCTTGGCGGGGGCCGGACGGTCGGAGCTGCTTCGGGCCGTGTACGGGGCGCAACCCGGGTCGCGGGGTTCGATCGAGGTCGACGGGAAGCCGGTTCGCATCGCGAGCCCGGTCGATGCGGTTCGGCTCGGGATTGCGCTTCTGCCCGAGGACCGTCGTCATCAGGGGATCTTCAGCGAGAAGTCGGTGATGTTCAATCTGACGATCTCGACGCTCGACCGGCTACGGGGTCGTCTCCCCGGATTTCCACGACGGGCTCGCGAGCGCGCGCTGACGGAGGAGATGGTCGCGTTGCTCGGAGTCAAGGTTGCGAGCCCGGATCAGGCGATCGCCGGGCTCTCAGGCGGGAACCAGCAGAAGATCGTCCTGGGGCGATGGGTGAGCCGCGAATCCTCGATTCTGCTGCTCGACGAGCCGGTAGCGGGGATCGACGTCGCCGGCAAGGCCAGTGTCTACGAGCACGTGGTCCGTCTCGCCGAACGAGGGCGCTCGATCGTGCTGGTGTCGTCGGAGTTCGAGGAGCTCGAGGAGTTCTGCGACCGCGTGCTCGTGCTGCGGGAGGGTCGGATCGTCGCGGAGCTCGTCGGTCAACAGGCAACCGAGAAGACGATGCTCGAGCACTGCTACGGCCATCTGGAGGCCGAGGCAATGGCGGACACAGCGTGCGTCAGCTAGACTAATCAACCAATCGTTTGAAAGATTAGGTGAGGTAGCGATGAAGTTCGGCGTTCTTACGACAGCCTCGACGCGGATCGGGGCGCCCCCGATCGAGGGGTACAAGCGTTTCCTTCGGTTGGCTCAAGAGGCGGAGCGGGCGGGATTCGACGCGATCTGGACCACCGAGCATCACTTCGGCAGCGATCCCGCGTACCGGCCGTTCGGTCTGTCGGAGGAGGAGTATCCGCCGACGGATTACGACCTTGCGGCTGATCCGTTCACGTTGCTGACGTGGGTCGCGGCCCACACGACGACGATCAAGCTCGGAACCGGCCTTGCGCTTCCGCACTGGGACCACCCGGTCCGGCTGGTCGAGCGCGCGGCGATGCTCGACGTCCTGAGCGGCGGGCGACTCGAGCTTGGGTTGGGCCGGGGGATCGGCTTCCGCGAGACCGAGACGTTCGGAGCACCGACGGACGAGGGCAGCAACGCACGGAAGTTCCGTGAGGCCGTCGAGCTGATCAACCTCGCGTGGCGGGGCGAGACGTTCAGCTTCGACGGTGAGTTCTTCCGCGCCCGGGACCTGATCCTCGCGCCCCGACCGACGACCTCTCGCGCGCCGCTCTACCTCGGCTCCGTGAGTTCCGGAAGCGCCGCGTACGCCGGCGGAAAGGGCTACAGCTACATGTCGGCGACGTGGCCGCACAGTACGTCCGACGCGCTTCGGGAGAAGCGGCTGGCGTTCGAGCAGGCCGCCAGCGATGCGGGTCACGATCCGACGTCGTCGAGCAATCCGCATATGTACCTGGCTCACTGTGCCGCTACGGACGAGCAGGCCGTGAGCGAGGCTCGTGAGTATCTGCGTCAGTACCAGTACATCAACGAGGCGCACTACGAGTTCAGTCGACGCGCCGGCACCTCCTCCGCCGACAGCACGGTCCAGAGCTCCTACACGAGCGGCGACGGTGAGTCTCCGCTCGAGATCCAGCATCGCCTGGTCGAGCAGGCGATCGACGAGCAGCTGATCGGCAGCGTCGATCGCGTCGCGGGGAGGATCGAGCAGCTCAACCGTGAGGTCGGCATCGATTCCTTCGTGCTGAACGTCGGCTGGGGCCTGATGCCCGAGGAGATGGCCGTTCGCAGCCTGCGCACGTTTGCGGGGAGCGTGCTTCCGCGCTTCAGCGACCAGTTCGCGTCGGCGGCGTGAAGCGACGGCCAGCGTCCCCACTTCATTCATCCCGTACCCGAGGAGAGCACGACCGATGAAAACCAACGCCCTCAACCACGTGTCGATCACGGCGGTCGACCTCGATGTTTCGGCAGCGTTCTACGAGACCCTCTTCGATCTCGAGGTCATCCCGAGCATGCGGTTCTCGGTGAACGTGCGCTGGCTGCGCGTCGGGGACCTCGAGCTGCACCTGGTGCAGTCCGATCTGCCGACACCCGTCATCCATCATTTCGCCTTGGTCGTCGACGACTTCAACGAGGCCTATGAGCAGATCGAACGGGCCGGAGTCCGCGTTCGCGATCATCCGGTCTTCGACAAGGTCTACGCGCTCCCCGACGGTGCCGTGCACATGTATGTGCGGGATCCCGCGGGCAACCTGATCGAGGTGCTGCACCCGGACGTCACCACGGTCGACCCGGCGCGCGTGCCGGAGGTCCGTTCGCTGGAGGGAGACGTCGAGCAGGTGGTAGGCAGCGGGGCGACGCTTTTCCTGGAGCCGTCTGGCGCTTCCGGGACGATCGGCGCGTAACGCGCCGGGAAGAAGGAGGATTCGAATGTCTGAGATTGTGGTCGTGGCACGTCTGGAGGCCAAGGCCGGACGCGACGATGAGGCCCGGGACGCTCTGGTGGCGCTGATCGCCCCGACCCACGCTGAAGACGGGTGTCAGCTCTACGCGTTGCACGAGAGCCAGGAGAGCCGCGGAACGTTCTTCTTCGTCGAACGCTGGCAGAGCCGGGCGCACCTCGATGCCCACCTCGCGAACACGCATCTCACCGCGTTTCTCGAGTGCGTCGACGAGTTGTTCGCGGCGCCGCCGGAGATCAGTGTCTTGTCTCCGATCGCGGGCGGCGATGACTCGCGGGGCGTGGTTCGGGGGGTCGCGACCGCATGAGCCCGGAGGGGTCCACGCGTATTCCGCGGGAGCAGCGCGCCGACGCGGGGTCTGCCGGGTCCAGATTCGCGCGGTGGTCGGGCCAGAGGCACGTGGCCGGTCGGAGGGGGATGTGAGCCAGCGCGAGAAGCGGGCGTGGGCTGCCGCGATCACCATCGGTGATCTGGTGGACCGCGAGGCCGAGCGCGGCGACCGGCTTGCGGTGGCGTTCCCGGACGAGCGCCTCACGTACGCCGAGCTTGCGCATCGCTCGACCGAGGCATCGCGCCGCCTGATCGGGCTCGGGGTGAGCGCCGGGGATCACGTCGGAATCTTGATGCCGAACTGCGTGGACTACGTCGTGTCGCTCGTGGCGGTCGCCAAGGTCGGGGCGGTCGCCGTGCCGATCAACGCGCGGTTCAAGACGCAGGAGCTTGGCCAGATCGTTGCGCATGCCGAGCTCTCGGTGCTGCTCGTGAAGCCGGGAAGCACCCAGGCCGCGGACTACCCAGCGCTGGTCGAGACGATGCTTGCCGAGGGAGCCTCCGGGGACCTTCGTCTGCGGCACGTCGTCAGCCTTGGGCCGACACGGGGCGGAATGATCTCGCGGAGTGCGTGGGAGGCGGCCGGCGAGCAGGTCACGGCCGCTGACGTGGACCGGGCCCAGGCGCGCGTGCGCGTGCGCGATATCGCGCTGTTGATGTACACGTCGGGGACGACGAGTCGCCCCAAGGGGTGCTTGCTCACGCACGAGGCGCTGGTTCGACACGGCCACAACGTGGCCCGGAGCCGGTTCGGGCTCACCGACGCCGACCGATTCTGGAACCCGCTGCCGCTCTTCCACATCGGAGGCATCGTGCCGCTTCTGGGGTGCCTGTCCGCGGGGGCGGCGTATTTTCACGCTGGTCACTTCGACCCGGACGTGGCGCTCAACACGCTCGAGCGCGAGCGGATCACCGTCGCGTATCCGGCGTTCGAGACCATCTGGTTGGGTGTCGTGAACCACCCAGGGTTTGCCGATGCGGACCTCTCGGCGCTTCGCCTGATCCAGAACATCGCCGTGCCCGAGCGACTCGCGTATCTGCAACGCACCCTGCCGACGGCGGTACAGGTTTCCTCGTTCGGGTCGACAGAGTCCTCGTCGAACTTGACGTTGACGTCGTCCGACGATGCGCTGCACGATCGGATCGAGACGCTCGGGAGACCCCTGCCCGGGATCGAGGTCCGGATCGTCGACCACGAGACGGGTGGCGAATGCGTCCCGGGTGAGGTCGGGGAGTTGCTGTTCCGGGGGTACTCGCTGTTCGAGGGGTACTTCAAGGAACCGGAGCTCACCGCCCAGGCGCTCGAGGGAGGGTGGTTCCATTCTGGCGATCTCGCGTGCCTCGACGATCAAGGTCGGTTGATCTACGCCGGGCGGCTCAAGGACATGCTGAAGGTCGGCGGCGAGAACGTCTCAGCGGTCGAGGTGGAGTCCTACCTGGTGACTCACCCGGCGATCGAGATCGTGCAGGTGGTGGCGGCCCCCGACGACCACTACGCCGAGGTTCCGGCGGCGTTCGTGCAACTGCGGTCGGGCGCCAAGCTGACTGAACGCGAGTTGATCGATTTCTGCGTGGGCAGGATCGCCACGTACAAGATCCCGCGCTATGTCCGGTTCGTGACCGAGTGGCCGATGTCAGGTACCAAGATCCAGAAGTTCGCCCTTCGTGAGCAGATCGCCGGGGAGCTCGACGAGCGTGGAATCTCCGTCGCGCCGAAGATCACGGGCGACCGGTCGTGACCGACCGGTCGCCCGCCGACCTCAGAACGAGCGGGGCAGCCCCAGCTGCTCCGCGATCGAGTTCCGGGCCATCTCGTTGGTGATCGGCCCGATCGGCCACAGGCGCGCGTCGCGCCAGTAGCGCTGCATGTCCGTCTCGGCCGAGTACCCCATGCCGCCGAGGATCTGAATCCCGCGATCGGCGGCCCAGACCGCTGCCTCTGACGCCGCGACCTTCACCATCGTCGTCTCCAGGTGGGAAGGACGTCCGGCGTTCTGACTCCACGCGGCTTCGTGGACCATCAGCTCGACCTGCTTCCGGCGAAGCGCGATGTCGGCGACGTAGTGCTGCAGGACCTGGAACTGCCCGATGGGCTTGCCGAAGGCGTGGCGGTCGTGCATGTACGCCAAGGCATCTTCGAGGATGCCGTCGAGAATCCCGAGGCAGAAGGACGACACGAGGATCCGCTCGTTGTTGAGCGTGGGCAGCAGTCGGTACCAGGCGTCGCCCGCGTCCCCCAGGAGCAGGTCGTCCTCGACGAACACGTCATCGATGCCGACATCGCACGACCCGATCGCGCGCATGCCGAGCTTCGAGATCTCCGTGATGGTGACGCCCGGCCGGTCGGTCGGGAGGAGAAAGAGCGACAGCCCCTGGTGCTGCTTCTCGGCCTGCTCTTCGGTCCGCGCGAGGAGCAGGATGTAGTCGGCGACGTGCGCTGATGTGCACCACGTCTTGTTGCCGCGGAGAATCCAGCCGCCGTCGGTCCGGGCCGCCGTCGACCGCATGCCTCCCAGGACATCCGTCCCGCCCCCGGGCTCGGTGAACCCGATCGAGAAGCGGAGCTCACCCGCAGCGATCCGCGGTAGGAAGCGCTCCTGCTGCTCACGGTTGCCCATCAGGCCGACGGCCTTGGCCCCCGCGAAGGACGTGATGGCCCAGACCCAGGAGAGGCCGGCCAACGAGCGAGCGAGCTCCCGCCCGAGGACGACCTGCGTGAGGATGTCGCCCCCTTGTCCCCCGAGGTCCTCCGGAATGCCGATCCCGTGGAACCCCGCTGCTGTCATCTTGTCCCACAGCTCGAACGGATACTGGTGCTCGTGGATCTCGAGCTCCCGGGCGTAGCTCTTGGGAGCCTCGCGATTCACCCAGTCGCGGACCGTTCGGGCGAAGTCCTGCAGCTCTTCCGGCAGTTCGAAGTCCATGGCTTCCTCTCGTGCGTGCGAAGCCGCCGAATCGGCTTCGCTGAATGTGAGGCGCGGGATCGGGCTACGTCGACTCCCGGCTCGCGTCCCAGGATACATGCCAAACGATTGGTTGATCAATGGCGGTGGGTGGCGTACCGTTCGGTCACCCGGGCTGGGGTGCCACGACGAGCTCGGCAACGGCCGACGCGGCGGAGCTGCCGTCGTTCACCACGAGCCAGGCGACGCAGTGCACGACGGTCGTGCCGTCGGGGTCCCTCGTGACGTTGTCGACACGGCCTTGCACGGTGATCGTGTCGTGCTCCAGGACGGGCCGGTGGAACGTCGTGGAGATGCGGCGTAGCCGGGCGTCGGGAAGGGCGGCGTGCAGCATCTCCACGACGTAGCCCAGGTTGGCCGGCCCCTGGTTGATGGCCTGGCTTCCGAGGCCGGCAGCCGCGGCGGCGGCGCCGTCGATGTGAATCGGATTCTCGTCGTCGAGCACGCGCGCGACGGTGCGGCGGTCGGCGGTGGACGGCGGCGTCCTCGTCCAGGCGGGGAGCGGGCCGACCTGTGGGGTGGTCATGCCGACTCCGGTCGCCGGAGAACGAAGGTGTTGGTCACCGTCGCGACCTTCGTGCCGGCTGGTGACATGACCTGCCCCTTCACGGTGAGAAGATCGAACGGGCCCGTGCTGCGCCCGCGCTTCGTGACGAGCGAGCTGATCTCCCCGCTGACCTCGTAGGTCGTATCCGGCTCCAGCTCGCCGTCGAGCTCCAGATCGCAGGCTCCGAGCAGGGGGCCGTCCTCGATGCGGAAGTCGGCCAGATCGAGGATCGCCTCCATGCTGTCGCCCAGGCCCCGCTGGGCGACAGCGTAGGCGAGCGCAGCGGAGGTGAAGTCGGTCGCGTCGCGTTGCGCGACGGCTCGGTCGAAGGCTGCGCAGAGCTCCTGCGTCAGGCTGAACGTTCCTCCTCTCAGTCGGTGGTTGGCCAGCGTCGTGGGTCGTCCGGATCTGCTCATGCCCCGACCGTATAGCAAACGACTGATCGTTTGAATCAGAGGGGGTGCCGGTTGGGCCGCCGCCGTCGGACGCAGCAACATCAACCAACCGCATGGTAGAATTTGCCCATGGCCCCGACCTCTCGTTCCCGATGATCAGTTGCACCGTTCACGGACCGGTGCTTCGAGCGGCGCTCGACCGGCAGGAGCGACTCAACGCCATGCCGGCCTCTTTCTGGCAGGAGCTGCGAGAGGTGATGGAACGGGCCGATGCCGATCCCGGCGTTCGAGCGGTCGTCTTTCATGGCGCGGGGCGCTGCTTCTCCGTCGGCGGTGACATAGAGGGCTTCGGCGAGATCGGGGACATCGCCGATCGCCGCCGCTACGTCGACGACGCGATGCGCGCGTTCCGCGCGGTGGAGAACGCCGCGACGCCGACGATCGCCGCCGTCCACGGGCACGCGCTCGGTGGCGGCTGCGAGCTGACGATGGTCTGCGACATCGTCGTCGCCGACGAGACCGCGACCTTCGGGATGCCGGAGGCCGCCGTCGGGTTGGTGCCCGGGCTCGGCATCGTGCGGGGCCGGGCCCACGTGAACCTGCACTGGATGAAGTACCTGGTGCTGACGGGCGAGTCGCTGAACGCGCAGGACGCGCGGCTCGCCGGTCTCGTCAACGAGGTCACCCCGGCCGGCGAGCACGTCGACCGGGCCGAGCAGCTGGCCCGCAAGATCGCGCAGAAGGCCCCGGTCGCGCTGGCGGTCGGCAAGCAGGTGCTCGGTCGCGGGTCGGACGACGGGTACGCCCACACGGTCGAGGCGATCGCCCTGCTCCAGAGCACCCAGGACCACGCCGAGGGAATCGCCGCCTTCGGTGAACGGCGTGCGCCACGATTCGAAGGACGGTAGGAACCGAATGAGCACAACCGAGCAGACCGCCGCGGGCGCGGCGGTCGACCCCGTCGACGATCTGCGGGCCCGGCGGGCCGCGGCGCTCAAGGGTGGCGGCCAGGAGCGGATCGACCGCCTGCACGCCTCCGGGCGCCTGACCGCCCGCGAGCGAATCGAGCTGCTGATCGACGAGGGATCGTGGATGGAGCTCGGCATGCTCGCCGAGCCCGAGATCCGGCGCGCGGACCTGCCGACCACCGGCGACGCGATCGTCACCGGGCTGGCGACGGTCGACGGCCGGCAGGTGGCGATCCTGGCGATCGACGCCACGGTGATGGCCGGAACCACCGCCCCGGTCAACATGCGCAAGCAGAACCGCGTGGCCGAGTGGGCCGCGCGCAAGGGCTTTCCGCTGATCTGCCTGAGCGACAACGACGGTGGACGCGTGCCCGACCTGCTCGGCTGGCGCTTCTCCGGGGTGCCGTTCGACTTCACCTCGTTCCTCCAGTCGCCCGACGGCTGCGCGGCGATTCCGCGGGTGACCGCGGCGCTCGGGCCCAGCTACGGCGACGCCGCGCTGCACGCGGCGATGGGCGACTTCGTGGTGATGCACGAGGACGCGGCGATCGCGCTGTCCGGTCCGCCGGTGATCAAGGCGGCGATCGGCGAGGACGTCGACGGCACCGAGCTGGGCGGACCGAAGGTCGCGGCGGGGACCAACGGCGCCGCGCACAGCGTGGTCGCGGCGGAGGCCGACGCCTTCGCGCAGATCCGGCGCTTCCTGGGCTACCTGCCGTCGTCGGCCGATCAGCCGGCGCCGGTCGTCGATCCGGTTCCGCCGTCACGCGGGCCGGAGCAGCTCGCCAAGGCGATCCCCAAGTCGCGCCGCCGCGGCTACGACATGCGCAAGCTGATCGAGATCGTCGTCGACGGGGACAGCTACTTCCCGTGGGGCGAGGAGTACGGCAAGAGCCTGCTCTGCGGCCTGGCGCGGATCGACGGCAACGCGGTCGGCCTGGTGGCGAGCCAGCCGATGCACCTGGCCGGCGCGCTGGACGTGCCCGCGCTGCGCAAGGAGGCCCAGTTCATCGACCTCTGCGACCGGTTCAACCTGCCGCTGGTCTTCCTGCAGGACGTGCCGGGCCTGATGATCGGCACCCAGGCCGAGCAGGCCGGGATCCTGGCCGCGTACGACGGAGTGGTCGCGAGGCTGGCCCGGACCAAGGTGCCGAAGGTCGCCGTGATCGTCCGCAAGGCGTTCGGCGGCGGGCACATCGCGCTCGGTGGGCGTCCGGTCAAGCCGGATCTGCTGGTGGCCTGGCCGTCGGCGGAGATGGGCTTCATGGAGCCGACGACCGGGGTGCGGACCGTGCACCGGCGGCGCCTGGAGGCGCTGCTCGCCGAGCAGGGGCAGGAGGCCTACGAGGCCCGCGTGGCTGAGCTCGAGGCCGAGTGGGGTGCCGAGTCCCAGCCGTGGGAGGCCGCGGCCAACATCATCCTCGACGACATCATCGAGCCCACGGAGACGCGGGCCATCATCACCACTGCGATCGACTTCGCCTGGGGGACCAGGCCGCGGATCAGCCCCGCCGGGGCCTGATCGGGAGAGAGCCATGTCCGAGATCACTGCGCACATCACCGGGACCGTCTTCGAGGTCCACGTCGCGGTCGGCGACGCCGTCGCGATCGACGACGAGGTGGTGATCCTCGAGTCGATGAAGATGGAGCTGCCGGTGGAGGCCGAGGTGACCGGGACGGTCACCGAGGTGCTCTGCGCTCCCGGCGACCCGGTCGAAGCCGGCCAGGTGCTGGTCCGGCTCGCGTAGGGTCCGCCGCAGGACCCATCGCGCCTGTCAGCGCGTAGCTCCGGGGCTCCGCCTCAGGCGGGCGGCGCCGCGGCGCCGCGGACGAGCCAGGCGATCCGGGCGTGGTGCTCGACGACGCGTGCGGTCAGCAGCGCGTCGTCGACCGAGCGGCCGGTGGTCAGCACGCCGTGGTCGCCGAGCAGCACCGCGTTGGAGCTGCCGAGTGCGCGCGAGACGTTGTGGGCGAGCTCGTCGGAGCCGGGCGGCGCCGGCGCGGCGGTGCGGATCGCGCCGATCCCGTAGTAGTCGAGGTCCTCCAGCGCGGGCTCGAGCGGCCGGTCGAGGAAGCTCCACGCCGTCGCGTGCGGACTGTGGGTGTGGACCACGGCCGCGACGTCCGGCCGGGCCCGATAGACGGCCAGGTGCAGCGGCAGCTCACGGGACGGGGTCGCGGCGGCGCTCAGTGGACGGCCGCTGGCGGCGTTGACGCGGACCAGGTCGCGGCGGCGCATCGTCTCGTAGGACGTGCGGGTCGGGGTGATCCGCAGCTCGTCGCCGTGCCGGGCCGAGACGTTGCCGACGGTCCCGACGACCAACCCCTCGGAGACCAGCGCTCGGCCGGCGGCGATTACCGCGCGCTCGCGGGCGCGCCAGCCCTCGCGGCGCCACCGCAGGGCGGTCGTGGCCGCGCGGCGGGTACCCGACGTCGGCGTGGCGATCGGGGTGGCCATCGGTCCGCTCAGACCGGCGCCAGGCGGACGGCGCCGATCGGGTCGTCGACCGGGAAGCGTTGGCGGATGGTGTAGGTCGTGGTGCGTTCGGCGGCGGGTCGGCCGGCGGCGTGGGCGGCGGCGATCAGCTGTTCGGGGTGCAGGATGGTGCCGTGCGACGCGCCGGCCAGGCGGCTGATGTTCTCCTCCATCAGCGTGCCGCCGAGGTCGTTGACGCCCCACCGCAGCGCCTCGGTGGCGCCGTCCAGGCCCATCTTGACCCAGCTCGCCTGGACGTTCTGGATGGTGCGGCCGAGCGCCAGGCGGAAGACCGCGGTGTGACGCAGGTTGTCGTCGATCGTGATCTCCTCGACGCCGTGGGTGCGGCCCAGGCGGGTCTGGAAGGGGATGAACGAGAGCGGCACGAACTCGGTGATCCCGCCGGTCTCCTCCTGCACGCGGCGCACGAGGTTCATGTGCTGGGCGAGCTCCCACGGCTCCTCGATGTGCCCGAACATCACCGTCGAGGTCGACTTCAGGCCGG
>CAZMVL010000044.1:0-6918 GCA_964569335.1 uncultured Paraperlucidibaca sp. | reverse complement strand
CGGCGAGATCCGCTGACGCATCCCGTCGACCAGGACCTCCGCCGCGGTGCCGGGCGTCGACCCCAGACCAGCATCCTTCAACCGGTGAAACAGCTCGTCCAGCGGCAGCCCAGAGATGTCGGCCATGTGCGCGATCTCCATCGGGCTGTAGGCGTGCAGGTGCAGATCGCGACCGTGCTTGATCCCGAACTGCTTGGCCAGTCGCAGCCACCGCTCGTAGTCCTGAAGCGTCCAGTCCGGGTGGATCCCCGACTGGATGCACAGCTCCGTGGCGCCGTACTCGACGGCGTCCTTGATGCGCTGCTCGAACTCGTCCTCGGAGACGTTGTAGGCGTCGGGGGAGCGCTTGGACTGCCCGAAGCCGCAGAACGCGCAGCCGACGGTGCAGACGTTGGAGATGTTGATGTTGCGGTTGACGACGAAGGTGACGGTGTCGCCGGCCAGCTGTTGCCGCAGGCCGTCGGCGGCCTGGCGGATCTCCTCGACCGCGACCGGGTCGCGCTCGACGAACAACGCCGTCAGCTCCGGCTCCGACAGTGCCTGGCCGTCGCGGGCCTTCTCCAGCGCCGGGGCGACCAGATCGCGGTCGATCGCGAACGGGATCTCCGAGCGACCGCTGGTGCCGCGCGGGATGAACGTCCAGTACTTGATGGTGATCGTGTCCAGGACCGCGGGGTCCTGCCACTGCTCGTTGATGTACTTGCCGTAGACGCAGAGCCGCTCCGACAGCGCGACATCCTGCTGCTTCAGCCGCTCCCGCACCTGCGTCGGCGACGGGAACGGATGCTCGGGCGAGATGTGGTCGCCGTTGGACGACAGGCCACCCAGGTCGGTCGCACCGGCGGCGACCAGCCGCGGCCACCAGTCGGCGAGGTTCGGCGGGATCTGGATCCCGACGTCGGGCATCAGCCGCCGCGTCTCGTGGACCAGCTGCACCATCTCGTCGATCGACACCGGGCACGCCCACTCCGGCAGATCCAGGTGCGGAGACCCCTCCCAGCCCAGCGGCTGGTCCGGGTCGGCGATCCCCGTGTGCCAGTACGCCCGGGCCGCGTCGTCGGCGATCCGGCCGACGTCCTGGCCGTAGTAGCGGTCGTGCGGCACGAAGTTCTGGAGGATCACCTCCTGGATATGGCCGAACTCCGCATGGATCTGCGCGATCGCCGCCAACGAGTCCAGGCGCTCCTGCGGGGTCTCGCCGATGCCGACCAGGATCCCCGTCGTGAACGGGATCTTCAGCTCCCCGGCGGCGCGCAGCGTGGCGATCCGGCGCTGCGGATGCTTGGACGGCGATCCGGCGTGCACGGTCTCCATCAGTCGCTCGCTGATCGACTCCAGCATCACGCCCTGCGATGCGGTGACCGTCCGCAACCGCTCCAGCTGCTCCCGACTGACCGCACCCAGGTTGGTGTGCGGCAGCATCCCCCGCTCGAGCGCCCGCTCGCACGCCCACACCACATACGCGGTGAAGTCGGCGAAGCCCAGCTCGTTCAGCCGGCGCATCACCGCCGGGTTCTTGTCGGGCTGCTCGCCGGTCAGGACCAGCAGCTCCTTCGTTCGCCGCTTGACCGCCTCGTCGAGGATCGCCTCGACCTCCGCGGGCTCGTGCAGGTGAAACCGCCGCGTCGCAAACGCACAGTACTTGCAGACCGAGCTGCAGGTCCGCGACAACGACAGGGTGTGATTGCGACTGAACGTGACACGCCGCGGGGCAGACATCGTGACGAACTCCTCTTGCCGAGCGAGGGGGACGCTAGCAGGGACCGAGCCGTTCCGGGACCGGGATATAGCCCAAAAATCAACCAATCGATTGGTGTTCGAGAATGTCTTGTGGGGGTCACGAAGGGCCCTCCGGACGGGGTAACGACGGGACTCCTGGTCCGTTTCGGGGTGGCGATCCGCCTGCCGCTGATCGTCGTGGCAGAATCCATGCATGTCCAGGACGCCGACACCGCGGTCACAGGCGAAGCGCCCATCCGGGGGGCGGGCCAAGCGCCGCGACGCGGATGTGCTCGCCGCAGCGACCAAGGTCTTCCACCGGCAGAGCTACGCCGACTCGTCGGTCCAGGACGTCGCCGACGAGTTGGGGATCCTCAAGGGCAGCCTCTACTACTACATCAAGACCAAGGAAGACCTCCTGGTCTGGCTGCTCGACGACGTCCACGACGACGTCGAGCAGATCCTCGACGGTGTGCTCGAGCGCGACGACCTGACGTCGCTGCAGAAGCTCGAGCTCTACGTGCGCGAGCAGGTGCTCTACAACGCGCGGAACCTGCCGCGGATCTCCGTCTACCATCACGACGCGGATCAGCTCAGCGACGCTCCCCGGGCCAGCCTGCGGGCGCGGCGGCGCCGACAGGAGCAGGCGGTGCTGGACATGATCCTCGACGCGCAGGCGCGCGGCGAGGTCTCCGCCGACCTCGACGCCCGCGTGCTGGCGAACTGCGTGTTCGGCGTGGTGATCTGGGTCTACCGCTGGTACCGGCCGAACGGCCGCGTCAAGCAGGAGGACCTGGCGGACGCCTGTGCGCGGTTCGCGGTCGCCGGGCTGACCGGCAGCGGCGACGTCTCGCCCCCGGTCGTCTAGGCGAACGGCAGCGCGGATCGTGAAGTCCGCGCTGGTGCGGGCCGCGTCCTCGGGGTGAGGCGTCTTCACCCTGTGCCTCGCCCCGACCTGGTCGCTCGGGCTGTGTCGCCCGCGATCTGTCGACCGGAGGGACTTCAGCGTTGCGAGCGCGCTACTGGAGGCTCCTAGCAGAGCCTCGAGCGGAAGTCGGCCGGGGGCTGCTGCCGGAGCCCCGCGATGATCTCCCCGATGACCTCGTCGTCCGGTTCGTCGAAGGCGAACGCTTGCATGACGCGAATGCAGAGCATGAGATGGCACACGAACACCGTGTACTCGACGAGGCCGCGAGTGCCCAGCGCATCGCGCATCTCCGACCACGTCGCGTCATCGACGGCGCCTGTGAGTACTTGCGAGACGTACCGCGCGAACAGGCGCTCGCGCGGTGGGAGTGCGTCGAGGTTGTCCGCACGGATCGCTTCGATCGTCTCGATCGAGACCCCGGCCGCCACGGCATCCGGGGTGTGCATGGCGAGCACGTGATTGGAACGGAGGACGACTGCGGCAACCTGGTCGGCGAGCTCTCGCTCTGCATGGGAGTACGTTTCGTTGCGCTCGCCGGCCGTGCGCACGAGCGTGCCCATCCGGGAGAGGTTCACTGCCATTGCCGGGCTGTGCAGCAGTACGTGCCAGAAGTCGGCGGAGACGTCGTGTTCCACCGCGGGCTCGAAGTATCCGTCCGTTGGGGCGTCGCTGGCGAGCAGCCGGCGCGTGCGCTCGAGCACCTGGTCGAACGCTTCGCGCTCGTCCGGGCGCAGGCCGTCACGCGACGGGAGTCCGAGGAGCTTGGTTCGGTTGAGCTTGTCGGTTTCTTCCCGCTTCATAGGGGCTCTTTCCTGGCTTGTCGCGCGCCGTGCGTTCCGTTGATCTTCAACCGAATGTATGTTGGGATACCAGTGATGTCAAGGCGGCGCCGACGCCGTTGAACGAGGCCGCCGACCGCTCTCGACCCGTGGCTCAGCCGGTCGGCGAGACGTTGGCGCCGCCGTCGACGACGATCCGCTGGCCGGTCACGTAGCCGGCCGCGTCGGAGACGAGGAAGCGGACGACGCTGGCGACGTCCTCCGGGCGGCAGACGCGGCCGAGGGGCATCTGCGCGTCGAGCGCGGCGGCGCCCTCGGCCCCGAGCTTGGCCTGGACGAGCTTGTCGCCCATGTCGGTGGCGACCAGGCCGGGGGCGACGATGTTGACGTGGACGTGGTGGCCGATCTCCTCCTTGGCCAGCGTCAGCGCCAGGGCCTCGAGCGCCGCCTTGCCCATGTTGTACGGGCCGCCCAGGGCGCGCATCTCGCTGACCTCGCTGGACGAGATCATCACCACGTCGCCCCGCTGCGCCGCGCGCATCCCCGGCAGCAGCCGGCCGACCAGGCGGTGGGCCCCGAGGGCGTGGACGCCGACGACGCGCTGCAGCTCCTCCGGGGTGGTGTCGGCGACGGGCAGGCCGCGGCTGGCGATGCCGGCGTTGTGGACCAGCAGGTCGATCGGGCCGAAGGCCGCGAGCGCCGCGTCGGCGAGTGCGTTGACCTCCGCGACCTCGCCGACGGAGGCGGGGATCGCGGTCGCCCGGCCGCCGCCGGCGGTGATCTGGGCGACGACCTCTTCCGCGGCCTCGCGGTCGCGGCGGTAGTTGACCACGACGGCGGCACCGGCCTCCGCCAGCGCCACGGCGATCCCGCGCCCGATCCCGCGCCCGGCGCCGGTGACCAGCGCGACCCGGCCGTCCAGCTCGTTGGTGACTGCGCTCATCGTGCCTCTCCCTTCGTAGGAGACCGCCGGAACGCGGTCATAAAACCAATCGATTGGTAGATTAACGTGACGGTGAGCCCCCTGCGGAGTTTGCCCCCGGACCCATACGGCAGGCCGAGGAGACGCGATGCGTAGGACGATCTTCGAAGACGAGCACGAGGCGTTCCGCGGGACGGTCCGCGGCTTCCTCGAGCGCGAGGCGGTACCGCGCGGCGAGGCCTGGGAGGCCGCCGGGGTGATCGACCGCGAGTTCTGGAAGGCCGCGGCGGCGCAGGGCCTGGTCGGCTTCGCCGCCTCCGAGGAGCACGGCGGGGCCGACCTCGAGGACTTCCGCTTCAACGCCGTGCTCGACGAGGAGGTCGTGGCGACCGGGGCGCGCACCGACGCGTTCCAGCTGACCAACGACATCGTCGTCCCGTACTTCACGGAGCTGACCGACGCCGAGCAGCGCGACCGCTGGCTGCCGGGGGTCACGACCGGCGAGACGGTGATCGCGATCGCGATGTCGGAGCCCGGTACCGGCTCGGACCTGCGGGCGATCGCCTCGACGGCCACGTGGCAGGGCGACCACTACCGGCTGACCGGGTCGAAGACCTTCATCACCAGCGGGATCCAGGCCGATCTGGTCGTGGTCGCGGCCAAGACGATCCGCGACGGCGTCGACGGGATCGGGCTGTTCGTGGTGCCGGCGACGGCGGACGGATTCGAGCGCGGCCGCAAGCTGGAGAAGATCGGCCGCAAGGCGCAGGACACCGCGGAGCTGTTCTTCTCCGACGTCGCGGTGCCGGAGGCCGACGTGCTCGGCGATCCCGGGCGCGGCCTGCGGTACATGATGGGCAACCTGCCGCAGGAGCGGTTGTCGATGGCCGTGATCGCGGTGGCGCACGCGGAGAAGGCGCTGGCGATCACGCTGGACTACGTGAAGGAGCGCAACGCCTTCGGGAAGCCGATCGGCAGCTTCCAGGCCAACCGCTTCGCCCTGGCCGAGATGCGCACGGAGGTCGACATCGCGCGGATCTACGTCGACCGCTGCATCGACGCGCAGGTCCGCGGCGAGCTGACCGCGGTCGAGGCCGCCGGCGCGAAGTTCTGGACGACGGAGCTGGAGTTCAAGGTCATCGACCGCTGCCTGCAGCTCCACGGTGGCTACGGCTACATGGAGGAGTACGAGATCGCGCGGATGTGGCGCGACTCGCGCGTCCAGCGGATCTACGGCGGCACGAACGAGATCATGCGCGAGATCGTCGGTCGCGACCTGGGCCTGTAGGGCCGCCGCGTCGCCCTTGCGCCCGGGCCTTCACCCGTCGACCCGGGTGCGCTAGTCTACCGATTGTTTGGTTGACAACGCGGGACTTGAAGCCCCGCGCTCCCGGAGGAACGACATGCCGAGCGGCCCCTTTGCCCACGTCTGCATGCTGGTCGAGGATCTCGACCGGGCGATCGAGGACTGGTCCAAGATCCTGGGGATCCTGGACCCGGACCAGCTCGCCGAGCGGGTCGTGCGCTACGACGGGTTCGAGGGCGCCGAAGCCGGCGAGGGCGGCGACGACAAGATGGGCTGGGCGACCTTCGTCAACCCGCACGGCTCCGAGATCCAGCTGATGGCCCCGGGCAAGGACACCCACCTGGGCCGCCGGCTGGCCAAGCGCGGCGAGCACGTCCACCACATCTGCTTCACCACCGACGATCCGGTCGAGACCTCCAAGCGGCTGGCGGAGGCCGGCGTCGAAGTGCTCGGCGGCGTCAACGAGGACCCCGAGATGCCCTGGCAGCAGTGGACCTGGGTCTCGGCCAAGAGCGCCCACGGCACCCTCGTCGAGGTCGCGCGGCCTTACCGTGCCGTCGACGGTCAGTGGGTCGACGGCGCGCCCCGCGACGCCTAGTCCCGACGACGCAACGGAGCAACGGATGAGCATCGAACGGATCGAGCAGGTCGTCGTCGTCGGCGGCGGCACCATGGGCAACGGCATCGCGCAGGTCGTCGCGACCGCCGGCTTCGGCGTGACCGTGGTCGACATCAGCGACGACGCGCTGGCCCAGACCCGCAGCCGGATCGAGCGGAGCCTCGGTCGGCTGGTGAAGAAGGAGCGCCTCTCGTCGGGCGACGCGGACGCGATCCTCGGGCGGATCGCCACCACCCCCGACCTGGAGGCCGCCGGGGCCGCGGCCGACCACGTGATCGAGACGGTGATCGAGGACTTCGACGTCAAGGCCGGCGTCCTGCAGCGACTCGACGAGGTCTGCCGCGAGGACGTGATCTTCGCGTCCAACACCTCGCAGTTCGCGATCACGTCGCTGGCCGCGGTGACCTCGCGTCCCGACCGCGTGATCGGCTCGCACTGGTTCAACCCGCCGCCGTTGATGGACCTGATCGAGCTGATCCGGGCCCTCCAGACGTCGGACGAGACGCTCGCGACCACGATCGCGCTGGCCGAGCGCTACGGCAAGCAGACGGTCGTCTGCCAGAAGGACACGCCGGGCTTCATCACCTCGCGGCGGATCGCCCACCTGGCGCTCGAGGCCGCGCGGATCGTGGAGGAGGGGATCGC
>CAZMVL010000043.1:30460-35357 GCA_964569335.1 uncultured Paraperlucidibaca sp. | reverse complement strand
GGTCACGGCCGACCGCGCTCCGCGTGTGTGCCGTGACCAGCTGCCCGACGCCGACCAGCCGCGCCGCCCGCAACGTCGGCGGGTCGTTCCGAACGCTCCGCCGCGCCGCGAAGCCGATGCGGCGCACGGTGACGGTCGGCGCGGGCAACCAGCGCCAGGCGCTGCGCAGCCTGACCGGCAACGCCCGCCTGGCTCCGGGGCTGTACCGCGTGCAGATCGACGCGCGGACGACGGCCGGTGGACGGACCAGCCGCGCCACGGTCCCGCTGTGGGTGCTGAAGCCGCGGACGACGCGCGGCGCGCCCCGCGCGTCGTGACCGCCGAACCGGCGGTCACGACGTCGCCGGGCCTCAGGCCGGCAGCTCGACCAGCAGCACCGGGTCGCGGGTCGGAGCCGGCGACCCGCCGTCCGGCTCCGACGTGAGCAGCACCGAATCGCTGTCGCGCAGCGCCTCCGCCGGAATCCGGGCGCTGGCGTCACCGTTCCCGTCGACCTCGAACAGCACGGTCGTCGGGCGCGGATCGTCCTGGCCCGTCCGGACCCAGACCTGGTACTGGCGGCCTTCGCCGGCGGCCGGGAACCCGGACAGCCGGAGCTCTCCGGCGTCGCCGTCGACGACGACCTCGGCCTGTCCCCTCGACGCCGCATCGCCCAGCACCTGCCCGGCCACCACCGTCACGTCCCGGTCGCCCGACGAGCCGCCGCCGATCGCGACGCCGGCCACCACGATCACCACCAGCGCGGTCGCCAGCGCAGCCAGTGGCCGCGGACGGCGCAGCGCCTCCAGCGCCGCGGTCAGCCAGCTCCGCCACGCCAACGCCGGGCGGACGTCGGCCGCAGCCTCCGGCTCGGCCGCGGAGAACAGCGCCGCCTCCTGGCGGACGACGTCCATCACCCGGGCCTTCGTCGCCACGTCCGGCGCCGCGTCCGGAGCGGGAGCCTCCAGCAGCGCGTCGCGGACCGCGTCGTAGGACTCGACCTCGCGGCGGAACGCCGCGTCGACGACCATCCGCGCCCGCACGTCGGCGGCCTCCGCCGGGGTGCAGGCCCCCAGCACGTAGGGTCCGATCAGCTCACGCAGATCCTCACGATCGCTCATCACGCACCTCCGGCCGGGATCGCGGAACGGAGCTTGGCCAGGCCGCGGTTCATGCGTGCCTTCACCGTTCCCAGGGGCAGCTCGAGCATCGAGGCGATCTCGCTGTGGGAGTAGCCCGAGTAGAACGACAGGACGATCACCCGCCGTTGGTCGTCGGACAGCTCGTCGAGCAGCTCGCGGGTGTCGTCCGCCGCGGCGCTGCGCAGCGCCGCGGCCTCGGTGCCGTCGGACGCGGGCGCTGGATGCCGCTCGGCCAGCGCCTCGTCCTGCACCTCGTGGTCGGTGGTACGCGTCGAGCGCCGCAGATGGTCGATCGCGCGATTGCGCACGATCGTCAGCAGCCACGAGCGCACGCTGCCGACCGAGGCATCGAACGTCCGGGCCGACCGCCAGACCGCCAGGAACGCCTCCTGGCAGACGTCGTTGGCGGGTCCGGCACTACCGACGATCCGGTAGGCCAGGGCGTACGCCGCGTCCTGGTGCCGGTCGTAGAGCACCTCGAACGCGTCGGCGTCGGTCGCGACGACCCGCTCCACGAGCAGGTCGTCCGCGAGCGCCGAGAGGGAGTCCAGCGGGGGCGTCATCGCAGGCTACGGGCGGATGAACGGGGTGATCGCCTCGACGACCTCGTCCTGGCCGAGCGCCTTGTCGAAGACGTCCGGAGCGGGCTGCCGGTTCCGCATCACGCGGATCGCTGCGGCGTGGCGCGCCTCGACCTGGACGATCGAGCCGGCGGCGGCCAGGATCTCCTTGCTCTCGATCATCGGCCCCGCGCCGTTGTAGGCGCTGACACCGGTGTCCTCGAGCGTGTTCGCCAACGCCATGAAGGTTCGCTCGTTGCGCATCGGGAAGGTGAACTTCGGCGACTCGACCGGCTTCCCTCCCAGATCGCGGATCGTCTTCTCCAGCGCGTCGACGTGCGCGGACTCCTCGTCGCCGAAGCGCTTGGCGACCTTCGCCGTGTCGCTGCTCAGCGAGAGCTTGCGGCCGACGCGGTAGAAGTCGGCCTCCAGGAACTCCAGCGTCAGCGCGTAGTTGAGGATGTCGACGTCGCCCATGTCGCCGGACTGCGCGAACGCGCGCCGCACCGCGGGGCCGACGAGCATGCTGCCGTAGACGGCGCTGGTCGCCAGCGTCGCCTTGAGCAGGAACGCCTGACGGGTATCGCCGTGGACCTCGATCGCGTCGATCGCGGGCACCGGCTGGATCTCAGTGGTCATGTCCTGGCTCCTCACGAGACGATGAACGGCTGGACGGCGGCGAGCACGGTGGCCTCGTCCGCGGGCTTGGCGAACGCGCCGTCGGGGGTGGCCTGCTGACCCAGCAGGACGTTGAGCGCGGCGGCGTGGCGAGCCTCGACCGAGTGGATGCTCAGCGCGGCGGCGAGCACCTCCTCGCTCTCGATCTCGGCGGCCTTGCCGAGGTAGGCGGCGGCGCCGAGGTTCTCGACGGTCGCCGCGAGCTTCAGCACCTCCTCCCGCGAGTCGAGCGGGAAGCGCGTCCGGGGCGCGTCGACCGCGGTGCCGCCGAGCTGATCGATCGTCGCCTTGAGCGCGTCGACGTGCTCCTGCTCGGCGTTGCCGAACCGCTTGATCAGGTCCAGCTCCTTGCCCTTGAACAGGTCGGCGGCCTCGACCTGGTCGTAGAAGTCGGCCTCCAGGTACTCCAGCGTCAGCGCGTAGTTGAGGATCGCCAGGTCGCCCTGGCCACCCGATCCGCCGGACGTCGTGGTCGGCGTCGACGCGGACGTCGTGGTCGTGGACGAGTCGTCGTCATCGCCGCAGGCGGCGAGGAACAGCGCGGCCGCGCCGGCCGCACCGGTCAGGCCGGCGGCCCGCAGGAACGAGCGTCGCGAGTCGCCGGGCGGGCCCGGATCGGCCGGCGGCGCCGGCGGTGACGTGATGGGGGACGTCGGTTGCACAGTCGTCTCTCCTGATCGGAATCGCAGAGCCCGCATGGGCTTCCTGCTTCCGTACAACGAGGAGATCCGCCGACTGGATGCGTCGCGGCGGCGGCGGGCGGACGAACGGACGATGCCCGCCGCTGCGGCCGCCGCCCGGATCAGCGGCCGCCGCCCCGGATCAGCGGCCGCGCACGACCAGCCCGGCGCTGCGCCGGGCGGAGGCGTTGCCCGCGGGATCAACCGCGACGATCCCGACGCGGTAGCGCCCCGGACCGAGTTTGCGGCCGCCGACGCGCAGGCGGGTCAGCGTGACCCGGTTGCTCCCGGCGCGTCCGGCGCGGGAGACCGTCGCGACCGACCGGTACCGCGTGCAGCGGCGGGCCTTGCGGCGGATCAGCGTACGGGTCGGGGCGACGCAGCGCGGGCCGGCCCGCCGTCCGGAGACCTGCCGCTCGACCCGCAGCGTGACGCGGGCCGGTTCGTCCAGTCCGAAGCGCAGCGTGATCGGGCGGGTCTTGCTCCCGGCGGACCGAAGGCGACCGGGACGGACCGAGAATCCGCGGACGACCGGCGCGACACGGTCCAGCGGCGGGCCGGAGGACCCGGGCGGAGCCGGGAACGGCGGCGGCGCCGTGCCCGCGGGCGGCTGCGGTTCCCCGCTCGGCGGGTCGACCGGCGGATCGACGGTCGGCGGCACCAGCGGGCCCGCGTCGTAGCGTGCGGTCTCGACCGCGCCCGTATCGTCGGTCCGCGTCCAGGCGGCCACCACGACCCCGGTCGACGACCCGGCCACCGCGGGGCCGGTGTAGACCGCCGGCGTGGCTCCCACCGGCGACGCGGACCCCAGCAGCGGCGCGGGCGTGACCGTCCCGTTGGGCGCGATCCGGGCCCCACGGATCTCCGGTGCGCTGCCCGAGTAGCGCCAGACGACCGTCGCGGTGCCGTCCGCGGCGACCGTGCCCGCCGGCTCGGTCGCGTTGAATCCCGGCGGCTGGATCTGGCTGCGCGGCTCCCCGGCGGCCGGCACCAGCGTGCCGTCGGGGGACCAACGACGCACGCCGATCTCGCGGGTGTTGTCGGTCGTGACGATCGTGGCCGTGCCGTCGGCGGCCGTGAGCACCGCGTTGGCGCGGCCTCCGAGCGCGCCCGGCTCGATCGCGGTGACCGCACCGACCGTTCCGGTCGCGTCGACGCGCGTCGCCTGCACCGTGTGCGGACCGCCGATCGGGCCGGCGTACCAGGCGACCGTGGTGGTGGCCGCGCGGTGGCGGCCGAGCACCGGAACGTGGGCGTTGTCGCCGGCCTGCGGCGTCAGGGACATCACCGTCCCGACCGTGCCGGCCGAGGAGAGTCGACGGGCCTCGATGCCGTGGCGCCAATCCGCGGAGCTGGGACCCTCCACGTAGCGGCGCCGCCAGATCGCGAGTGCGCCGTGACCCGGCACGTCGGTCACGTGGACGTCGCCGATCGACGTCGAATCGGCCGACAGGACCCACGGCGTTGACGCCGTGCCCGCCGCCGAGACGTAGGCGGCCTCCGTCTGCGAGCGGCTGAACGCCGCGCTGTACCAGGCCACGTACGCCCCGCCCGCACCGTCGAGCGTGATCGACGGGCTGGACGCCTGACGGTCGGCCGGCGACACGGCCAGCGGCGGCGCGACGACGCCGGCCGCGTTCAGGCGGACCACTTCGACCTGGAGGCCCCGCGCCCAGACCACGGTGGCTACACCGTCGGCGGCGATCGCCACCCGGGTCGCGCCGAACGCCGCGCCCGGGCCCGAGACCGTGTGGATCGGTCCCAGGTCGCCGGTCCGCGACACGAACCGCGCCTGGACCACCGGCTGGCCGGCGACCAGCGTGCGCCACGCCACCACCGACCGGCCGTCATCGGCGAC
>CAZMVL010000043.1:25684-30450 GCA_964569335.1 uncultured Paraperlucidibaca sp. | reverse complement strand
GGGCCGCCCCTCCCTGGTCGCGCCGGAGCCTCCACGTGAAGCTGCCGTTGCCGTCGGTCTGGCGCACGTCGACGTCGATCGGCGCCCGGTCGGTCAGCTCGACCGTGCAGCGGAAGCTCCCGCCGTCGCGGATCTCGACGCGGACCGGACAGCCGACGTCCCGCACCGGACCGCCGATCGTCCGCTCGATCTGGGGCCGCAGCGGCCGCTCGAACAGGGCGGCGGGCGCGAACGCCCGTGCGACCCGCCAGCGGTAGTCGACGCCCTCGCTGTCGGTCGCGGTGATCTCACCGCCCAGCTCGACATCGATCTCCTTGGAGTTGCGGCCAGCGCAGCTGATCGTGGCGCCGGCCTCGGCGTCGACCTCCTGACAGGTCAGCGCGACCAGCGTGATGCCGCTGTCGCGCTCGCGGGCGGCGTACTCGGCGCGCAGCGCCTCGGCGACCTTCTCGCCGGACAGCGGCTGGGACGACGAGCCGATGCTGACCGAGCCGCTGCAGCCGGACAGGACGACGGTCGTCAGGGCGAGCGCCGCGACGATGTTGACGGGGGATCGAAGCACGTCGGAGACGCTCCCACCGGGCGCTCCCCAGCGCCACCGGTGGGGTCCGCGGAGTTTGGGAACGCCCTCCGTGGGTTTTCCGATCGGACGTAGACTGGCCGCGTGTCGACCCGGACCGACGCGGCGGACGGCCTGCTGGAGCGCGACCACGAGCGGCACGCGATCGCCTCCGCGCGGGCCGCGGTGGCGGCCGGCGGCTCCGCCACCGTGCTGATCACGGGGCCAGCGGGCATCGGCCGCAGCGCGCTGCTCGAGTCCGTGCTCACCGTCAGCGGATTCACGACGGTGGCCACCCGCGGCATCGAGCTGGAGCGGGGCTTCGCCTTCGGCGCGGTGCTCCGCCTGCTGGGGTCGCGGATCGACCTGGGCTCCGATCGGCCGCTGCCCGCGGGGGCCGGCCCCGCGATCCGCGGTCTGCTGCAGCACGGGCGCGCCCCCGGGGAACCGCAGGTCGACGCGGTGATCCGCGGACTGGTGCAGCTGCTGGCCAATCGGGCGCAGCGGGGCCCGCTGCTGGTCGCCGTCGACGATCTGGCGACCTGCGACGAACCCTCGATCCGGACGCTCGTCGAGCTGGCCGAGGCCCGGGCCCGCGGCCTGCTGCTGGTGATCACCGCGCAGCACGGCGACGTCACCGAGCACCCCGCCGTGGAGCAGCTCCGCGGCGCGCCGGGAGCACAGACGCTGCCGCTGCGCGCGCTCAGCCGAGAGGCGTTGGTCAGCATCGTCGGCGAACGTGCTGACGCCTGGCACCGGCACACCGGGGGCAACCCGCTGTTCGTCCGCGAGATGCTGCGTGACGGGGTCGAGCCCGACGATCCGGCGTCGCCGAGCCTGGTCCGGCTGATCAGCCGACGGGTCGGCCGACTGTCGTCACCCGGCCAGGCCACGGCCGCCGCGGTCGCGGTACTCAACGGCCCGGCCGACCCGACCCTGCTCGCGCCGACGAGCGCGCTCGACGCGGCGTCGCTGCGGACCGCCCTGGCGGAGCTCGAGCGGGCCGGCGTCGTCGACCGTCCCGCCGCGGTGATCCGCCATCCGGTGGTCCGCGAGGCGGTGCTCGCCGCGTTGCCGCTGCGGGAGCGACTGGCGCTGCACGTCCGGGCCGCCCGGGCGCTCGCCGACGCCGGTCAGCCGCGGGCCGCCGCCGCCCATCTGCACCAGGCCCGCGAGAGCGAACAGGCGCTGAGTCCGTGGGCGGCCGACGTGCTGCTGCGGGCGGCCGACGAAGCCGGCGGAGGCAGCGTCGAGCGGCAGCGCTGCCTGCGCCACGCGCTGCGCTGCCGGATCGATCGTCCGCAGGAGCAGCGGGCCCGGCTGGCGCTCGGGAGCCTGCTGGTCCAGCACCACGACCGCGCCGGTCTGGAGCAGCTGGAGCGGGCGCAGCGCTTGACGGCCGGCGGCCCGCCCGCCGCCGAGGTCGCGGTCCAGCGGGCGGCGGCGCTCTTCCACCTGGCGCGGATGCCGGAGTCCGCCGCGATCTGCCGCGACGCGCTCGGGCAGCTGGACCCCGCCGATCCGGCGTCCCGCGATCTCCGGTTGCGCCTGGAGGCGTCGGCGTTGGCGGCCGAGGCCGCCAACGGCAGCCTGTCGCCGCCGGTCGTCCCGGCGGAGCTGACCGCCGGTGAGGTCCGCTCGACCGGCGAGCGCGCGATCCTCTCGCGCCTGGCCTGGACCCTGGCGACGATGGGGACCGTGCCGGCCGACCGGGTCCGGACGCTCGCCCACCGCGCGATCGGCGGGTCGGCCCTGGTGCGCGAGGCGGGCGCGTCGTCCCCGGCGTTCGTCTACGCCGCCTCCGCGCTGGTGATCGCCGGCGACCCCGGATCGGTCGTGACGCTGACCGGCGACGCGGCGCGGCGGGCGCGCGACGCCGACGAGCCGATCGCCGTGACCTACGCGCTCGCGCTGCGCGGGCAGGCGCGCTTCGCGCTCGGGCACATGCTCGAGGCGGCCTCCGACGCGCAGACCGCGCTCGACGGCCTGGACGCCACCGACCTGCCCGCCCAGGCCGTGGCGATGGCCTGGCGGCTGGAGACCGCGGTCGCCGCGGGCGACCTGCGCCGCGCCGATGCCGACCTCGAGCGCGCCGGGATGGCCGGCGAGCTTCCGGACCTGGGGCCGGTCCACCTGCTGCTGCTGGCGCGCGCCGGTCTGCGGGTCGCGCAAGGCCAGCTGCCGCGGGCCCTAGCGGACCTGGAGCAGCTGCGGGAGCGGGTCGGCCCCCGCTACGCGAACCCCTCGTCCTTGATCTGGAAGCCCCGACTGGCGACGGTGCTCGCCGCGACCGGTGACCGCGAGGCCGCCCTCGCGACGATCGAGCCGGCGGTCGAGCGGGCCGCGTTCTTCGGCGTGGCGCGCGCCCACGGGCAGTGCCTGCACGCGCGCGGCGTGATCCGCGGTGGCCGCGCCGGCGAGCAGGACCTGCGGCATGCGGTCGAGCGGTTGGCGTCGACGGACGCCCCGCTCGACCTGGCGCGCGCGCTGATCGACCTGGGCGCGCACCCCGCCTGCGGCGACCGGGAGGCACGCGCCCTGCTGCGCCGGGCGCTCGACACCGCCCACGGCATCGGGGCGACCGCGCTCGTCGACGGCGCGCTGCGCCGGCTACGCGCGGCCGGCGCTCGACCCCGGCGGCCGCGGGTCGCCGGGACGCACGTGCTGCGCCCCCAGCGCCGGCTGGTGGTCGAGCTGGCCGCGGAAGGGCACGACGACCGCGAGATCGGCGACCGGCTGTTCCTCCGCGAGCAGACGGTCGCGGAGCACGTCCGCGGTGGGCTCGACGCGCTCGGGATCGCGTCCCGGGCCGACCTGAGCGCCCGAGTCGTCGGGCGCCACGACCGACCGGCGCCCCCGGCCGACGAGACCCCCGCCGTAGGCTGACCGCGTGTCCGCCCGCCCCGCCCCACCGCAGCCCGGCCCGTTGCTCGAACGCGACGCCGAGCTGGCGCTGCTCGACGACGCGCTCGACCAGGCCTTCCGCGGCCGCGGGTCGACGGTGCTGATCGAAGGGCCGATGGGGATCGGCAAGACGACGTTGCTGCGCAGCTTCGCGGAGCGCACGCGGGCCCGCCGACGCGCGTTCGCGCTCGGCACCGCCCAGGGGCGGCGGCTGGAGCAGCACTACGCCTTCGGTGGGGTCGTACAGGCGCTCGGGCCGCTCGTCGCCCACCGGCGCGCGGACGACCCCCAGGCCTTCGGCGGCGCGAGCACGCTGGCGCTGGCGCTCTTCGACCGGGCCGTACCGCCCACCGCGCCGGAGGGCCTCTTCCCGCTGCTGCACGGGCTGCACTGGCTGAGCGCGACGCTCAGCGAGTCCGCGCCCCTGGTCCTGCTGGTCGACGACGTGCAGTGGCTCGACGAACCGTCGCAGCGCTGGCTGGCGTACCTGGCGGAGCGCACCCACGACCTGGCGGTGCTGCTCGTCGTGGCGCGCCGGAGCGACGAGCAGCCGACGCCGCTGGGACCGCTCGATGCGCTGACGCACGCCGCTGGCGCGCAGCGGCTGCTTCCCCGTCCGATCAGCGTCGACGCCGTCGTGGCGGTGATCGACCGGCGGGCCGGATCCGGGCGCCGACCGGCGGACGTCGGCGCGCTGGCCCGTTCGATCGTCGCCCGCTCCGCCGGCAACCCGCTGCTCGTCGACGAGCTGGTCCGCGCGGCGCTGGCCGCCGACGACGACGAGCCCGCCGACGGCGACGTGCCGCCGCCGTCGGTGGTCCGGCTGGTCGCGCGGCGGATCGAGGCGCTGCCGCCGGCGGTGGCCCGCGTCGCCCGGGCCTTCGCCGTGCTCGGCGAGCACGGATCGGCCGACCAGGCCGCCGCGCTGCTCGCGACCGCGCCGTCCGCGGTGCTGGAGGCCGTCGACGCGCTGCTGGCCGCGGAGATCCTCGACCCGCAGCGGCACGGCCGGTTCGTCCACCCCGTCGTCCGTGATGCGGTGCTGGCGGGCCTGCCGCCCGGAGCCTCCGCCGACCTCCACCAGCGCGCGGCCGACACGCTGCACGACGCGCATCCGGTGCGCGCGGCCACGCACCTGATCGCCGCGGCGGAGCTGGCCCCGACGGGGGAGCCGTGGGTGCTGCCGACGCTGCGGCGCGCGGCCGCGGTGGCGCGTGCCCGCGGGGGCTCCGACGAGGCCGTGCGCTACCTGCGTCGGGCGCTGGCGGAGCGCCCGGGCCCCGCGATCGAGGGTCCGCTCCGG
>CAZMVL010000043.1:0-25674 GCA_964569335.1 uncultured Paraperlucidibaca sp. | reverse complement strand
CCGGAGCGACCTCGGACGGCTGCTGGACGGTCTGCGGGATCCGGAGGGCGTCGAGCAGCTGGCCGCCGCGTCGGCGCTGGCCGGCGACGATCGCACCCGCGCGACGGTCGCCCTGGGGTACGCCGACGCGCTCTTCCACACCGCGCAGCTGTCGGCCTGCGCGACGGTCTGCCGGGACGCCCTGCGACCGCTGGCGGACCACGACGACTCCACCCGCGAGCTGCGGTTGACGCTCGAGGCCGCCGCGCTCAACGCCGAGGCCCTGCTCGGCGAGCGCCGGGACCGCCCCGAGCGGCTGTTCCCCGACGTGGCCGCCGGAGCGACCGCCGCCGAACGACGGGTCCTGGTCCACGTCGCGGCGGGGCGCGCGGCCGCAGGGGCGACGCCGGCGCTGGAGGTCGCGCGGGTCGCGGCCACGGCGGTGGCCGGCGACGCGCTGGTGGCGGACGTCGGTCCGGCGTCGCCGCTGTTCGTCTACGCCGGGACGGCGCTCGCCTGGGCGGGCGACTACGCGGCGGCCCACGCGCTGAGCGACCACGGCCTGCGGCTGGCCCGCGACAACGGGTCGCGGGTCGGCGTCGCCTACGCCACGTCGCTGCGGGCCGGGGTCGCCGTCTACCGCGGCGACCTGCTGCAGGCGGAGTCCGACGCGCGCTTCGTGCTCGACGAGCTGGCCGAAGCCGATCCGATGTGCTTCGCCGTCACGCTCGGCTGGGCGATCGACGTGGCGATCGAGCGTGACGAGCTGGCCCCGATTCGCGCACGGCTCGTCGACTGCGGGCTCGACGGACCGCTGCCGGACCTGGGCACGATCGACCTGCTGCTGTTGGCGCGCGGCGCGCTGGCCCACGCCGAGGGCGACCACCAGCGCGCGCTCGCGGACCTGGACGAGGTCGGCCGCCGGGTCGCCCGCTCGCGCTACGGCAACCCGGCGGCGATGCCGTGGCGGTCGCACGCCGCGCGCTGCCACGCCGCGCTGGGCGACCCCGCGACGGCGCTCGGGCTGGTGGAGCGCGAGCTGGAGCTGGCCCGGGCCTTCGGCGCACCCCGGGCGATCGGACGCGCACTACGGGTGCGGGCCACGCTCGTCGACCCGGTCCGCCGGGTCGACGACCTGCGGGTCGCGGTGGACGTGCTGGAGCCGTCCGGGGCGCGGCTGGAGCACGCCGCGGCGTTGGTCGAGCTGGGCGCGGTCGCCGACGCACGGCCGCTCGCGGAACGCCGCGACCTGCTGCGCCGGGGCATGGACGCCGCCCATCGCTGCGGGGCGCCGCGCGTGGTCGAGCAGGCGCTGGACGCGCTGCGGGCGACCGGCGCCCGCCCGCGCCGGCCGGTGATCCGCGGCGCGGCGGCGCTGACCCCGCGGGAACGGCGGGTGGCGACGCTGGCCGGTTCCGGGATGAGCAACCGCGAGATCGCCGAGTCGCAGTTCCTGACCCGGCGAACGGTCGAGATGCACCTGACCAACGCCTACCGCAAGCTGGGCATCCAGACCCGCGCCGGACTCGGCGACGCCCTGACCGACGATCCGGGCACGTGATGCCGAGCGCCCCGCGCTTACGGTCTGGGACCGCGAGACGAGCCGGCCATGAGCCTCAGCTGGCGGCCGCGAACTCCGGGTTCCCGGCGCTGCTCCAGACCGAGATCGTGTCGGCCTTGGCCGCGTCGATCTCCGTCTCCCCGTCGACGTGGCGCAGGACCACCAGCTCGTCGTCGCTGGCCGCGACGGTCGCCGACAGGCCCAGCCGGACGCCGGCGTCGTGCAGGCTGCGCAGCAGCTCGGGCGCCTCGTCCTCGAAGCGCAGGATCGTGACCTGACTGCCGACCGGCGCGTCGGCCAGCGGCACGCCGCACATCACTCGGTTGCCGGCCGCGATCGGGTGGCCGTGCGGGCAGGTGGTCGCGGCGCTGATCTGGCCGCGCATGCCCTCGATCACCTCGGGGCTGGCGTAGCGGTCGATCGTCTCCGCCTCGTGGTGGACCGCGTACCAGGGGATGCCCAGCACGTCGGTCAGGAACCGCTCGACCAGCCGGTGGCGGCTGGTCACCTCGCGCGCGATCGCCAAGCCCTCGTCGGTGAACGAGATCCGCTTCTGCTCGTCGCGCACGATCAGCGCCGCCGCCTCCAGCCGCTTGACCATCTCGTGGACGGTCGACGCGGACAGGCCGAGGCTGCGCGAGACGTTGGCCGCGGTCAGCGGGTGCCCGCTCTCGCGCAGCCGCAGCAGCGTCTCCAGGTACTCCTGCTCAGCGGGCGTAACGTCCTGCATCGTCGATCGATCCTCGTCCCAGCGCGGCCAGCCGGTCGAGTCGCCGCGCACCAGCGGCGCCCGTTCCGGCCCTCGCATCCAGCCTACCCTTCGCGACGGGTGTCCGCATCCCGCGACCGGCCACCGCCCCGCCGACGCCCCGGTCCGCCGAGCCGGACGGTCAGCCCGCCGCCGCCGGCAGCGCGACGAGCCGCCAGCACTCGCGCCGCTCGCCCATCTCGCGCTCGAGGATCCGCAGCGCCCGACGCCGCGCCACCCGCTCGGACTCCCAGCCCTTGGCGCTGGTGATCGTGCGCTGACTGCCGAGCCCGTGGGGCCCGGAGCGATCGTCGACCTTGGTCAGGACGACACGGTGGACGCGGTCTCCGCTCGACATCGCCTCAGCCTAGACGGCCAGGTGCCATGTGGTCAAGCCACACTGAGGTGTGTCAATGCGGAGGGATGTCCATTGCGCTACACTCCGCGGCGGACGGTCGAGCTCCCGGGGAGGGAGCGAGGGGAATCCGGTGCAAATCCGGAACTGTCGCGCAACGGTGAGGGACCGACTGGTCAGTCGGCCCGAGTCCGAGTACCTGCCGTCCACCCCGGAGCACCCGGGGACATCCGTCAATCACGGCTCGCGAGAAGCCGTCCGGAAGCAAGGACCGCGCATGGCGCACGCAGTTCCGACGCACGCCCCCGTGGCCCGCGCGTCGGCGTCGAGGGGCCGGATCGGCCTGGTGGTGTGGGCGTTCGCCGCGCTGCTGTACGTGGTGGCCGTGTTCCATCGGATGGCGCTCGGCGTGGCCGCCTTCGACGTGGAGGTCCGCCTGCAGGTCAGCCCGAGCGTGATCGGCACGTTCACGGCGGTCCAGCTCGGGGTCTACGTCGTCGCCCAGTTCCCCGCCGGCTACCTGGTCGACCGGATCGGCCCCCGCTGGACGCTCGCGATCAGCATGGGCCTGATGGCGGTCGGCGAGACGATCTTCGCGCTCGCCCACGGACTGCCGGCGGGGGTCGCCGGGCGCGCGTTGGTCGGGCTCGGCGACGCGCTGACCTTCGTCAGCGTGCTGCACGTCGCCCAGGCCTGGATCCCGGCGCGGTTCGGCACGCTGGTCGCGACGGTCACCGGCTCGGTCGGCGCGATCGGCCAGCTCGTCGGAACGGTCCCGCTGCGCTGGAGCCTGACCGAGCACGGCTGGACCCCGACGTTCCTGGCCTCCGCCGGCGTCACCCTGCTGCTCGGCGTGATCGCCGCCACGCTGCTGCGCGACCGGCCGCGCGACGCCCCCGCGCCCGCCGGCCCGCCGGCTCGTCCGGTGGCGCACTTCCGCGCGGCGATCGCCCGCGACGAGACCCGCCTGGGCTTCTGGCTCCACCTGGGCCTGTTCTGCCCGTTCATCACCCTCTCCGCGCTGTGGGGCTTCCCGTACCTGGTCGAGGTCGGAGGCCTGTCCCACGCCGAAGCCGGCGGCACGCTGCTGATCCTGCCGCTGGCGTTCGCCGTGAGCGGCCCGCTGGTGGGGATGATCGGCGGCCGGACGGTCCGGGCCGTGGCCGGTCCGGCGCTGGTCCTCAACGCGATCGTGGTGGGGCTGTGGGCGACGATCGTCGCCTGGCCCACCGGTCCGGCGCCGCACGCGCTGGTGGTCGCGGGTCTGATCGCGTCGGGCGTGGCGGCGTCCGGCGGGATGCTGGCCTTCGAGGTCGCCCGCCGGGGCGCCGACGGCGAGTCCGCCGCCAGCGCGACCGCGGTCGCCAACTGCGGCGGCTTCCTGGCCACGATGGCCTGCATGGTGCTGACGGGGGTGCTGATCGGGCCGCTCGGCTACGCCCTGGCGCTGACGCCGATGGTGGTCGCGTCCGCGATCGGCCTGGCCCGGGCGCTGCGTCTGACCGGGCGGATCGCCCGCCGGACGCCGCCGGCCGTCGTGGCGGGCCGGGGATGAACCGCCGGCCGTCCCGGGTGCGGTCCGCGCCGCGAACGGCGCCCGCACGTCCCGCGCCCGAGCGGATTCGGGCGCGGGACCGCGGCTCAGACGCCGTCTCAGAACACCGGGGTCTCGGTGTAGCGACCGAAGAGCGGCTCGAGCGTGTTGACGATCTCGCCCATCGAAGCGTGCGCCTTGACCGCGTCGATCGTCGCCGGCATCAGGTTGCCGGCGGGGTCGCGGGCAACCTCGAGCAGCGTCGCCAGGCAGCGGTCGACCTCCGCCTGGTCGCGAGTCGCCTTGACGTGCTTGAGCCGGTCGATCTTGCGCGCCTCGGACGTCGGGTCGATCTTGTGGACGTCGATCTTCTGGTCGTCGTCCTCGTCGACGAACTTGTTGACCCCGACGACCGTCCGCTCCGCCCGCGCCTTGCGCTGGATGAAGTCGTAGCTGAAGTCGGCGATCTCGCGCTGGAAGTAGTTCGACTCGATCGCGGCCAGCGTGCCGCCAAGGTCCTCGATCTTGGCCAGGTACTCGTTGATCCCCTGCTCCATGTCGCGGGTCAGCGCCTCCACGTAGTACGAGCCGCCGAGCGGATCGATCACCTGGGTGACGTTGGTCTCCTCGGCGATGATCTGCTGCGTCCGCAGCGCCACCTTCATCGCCAGCTCGGACGGGATCGTGTACGCCTCGTCGAGCCCGTTGGTGTGGAGCGACTGGGTGCCGCCGAGGACCGCCGCGAGCGCCTGGATCGCGGTCCGCACGATGTTGTTGAGCGGCTGCGGCTTGGTCAGCGTCGCCGCGGCGGTCTGCGTGTGGAAGCGCATCCGCATCGACTCCGGGTTCCGCGCCCCGAACTCCTCCTTCATCATCCGCGCGTAGCAGCGACGGAGCGCGCGGAACTTGGCGATCTCCTCGAAGAAGTCCGCCTGGCAGACGAAGAAGAACGACAGCCGCGGCGCGAACTCGTCGACGTCCATGCCGGTCTCGGTCACCGCGCGGACGTAGGCGCGGGTGGTCGCGATCGTGAACGCCGCCTCCTGCAGCGCGCTCGATCCGGCCTCGGAGATGTGGTACCCGCTGATGTTGATCGGGTTGTAGCGCGCCATCCGCCCGGCGGTGTACGTGATCGTGTCCCGCACGATCCGCATGCTCGGCTCCGGCGGGTAGATCCACTCCTTCTGGGCGATGTACTCCTTGAGGATGTCGTTCTGGATCGTCCCGGACAGCTTGTCCAGGTCGAGGCCGCGCTGCTCCGCCACCGCGATGTACATCGCGAGCAGGATCCAGGCGCTCGGGTTGATCGTCATCGAGACGCTGATCGCCTCCAGGTCGATCCCCGCGAACAGCCGGTCCATGTCCTCCAGCACGTCGATCGCGACGCCCTCGCGGCCGACCTCGCCGACGCTCCGCGGGTCGTCGGAGTCGAAGCCCATCAGCGTCGGCATGTCGAAGTCGACCGAGAGCCCGGTCTGGCCCTGCGCGATCAGGTACTGGAAGCGCTCGTTGGTCTCGTCGGGCGTGCCGAAGCCGGCGATCTGGCGCATCGTCCACGGCCGACCGCGGTACATCGTCGGGTACGGCCCGCGGGTGAACGGGTAGCGCCCCGGCAGGCCGATGTCCTCCCACGGGATGTCGGCGACGTCGGCCGGCGAGTAGACCCGCTTGACCGGGCGGCGCGACCCCGAGAGGTACTCCTCCTGCGCCTCCGGGCGCCGGGCCACGAAGCCCGCGAGCTCGTCGGCCTCCCAGGCGCTCAGGTCGGACTCGACCGCCTCCCGGATCGCGGTCTCGAGCAGCTGCGTCAGGTTCTGGGTATCGGGCGTCGTCATCGGGAGGTCTCCTGGTGGGTGATCGTGCCGGCGGTCGCGCGGATCAGGGCGGCCGCGGCGGCGTGGGGATCGATGCGTCGCGCGACGACGTCATCGAGCATCTCGGTGAGCGCCGAGTCGCGCTCGGCGTCGGCCATCCGGGCGGTCAGCTCGGCGTCGGCGATCGCCCGCAGGCCGGCGGCGGCGGCCCGGCGCTCGCGGCGCGGCAGCTCGCCGCTCGACCGCAGCCAGGCCAGGTGGCGGTCGACCGTGTCGAGCAGCTCCTCGACGCCCTCGCCGGTGGTGGCGACGGTGCCGAGCACCGGCACCGACCACTCGCCCTCGCCGTGACCGCCGCCGAGCATCAGCATGTTCACCAGCTCGCTGCGGGTCTTGTCCGCGTCGGGCCGGTCGGCCTTGTTGACGACGTGGAGGTCCGCGACCTCCAGCAGCCCCGCTTTGATCGCCTGGATGTCGTCGCCCAGCCCGGGCACCGACACGACCAGCGTGGTGTGCGCGATGCCGACGATCTCGACCTCGGCCTGGCCGACGCCGACGGTCTCCACGATCACCAGGTCGAAGCCCGCCGCGTCGAGCACGCTGACCGCGTCGACGGTCGCCCGCGAGACGCCGCCGAGACGGCCGCGCGACGACATCGACCGGGTGTAGACGCCCGGGTCCAGCGTGTGCCGCTGCATCCGGATCCGGTCGCCGAGGATCGCCCCGCCGGTGATCGAGCTGGACGGGTCGACCGCCACGATCGCCACCCGCAGTCCACGCTCGCGCGCGGTCACCGCCAGCGCGCTGACCAGCGTGCTCTTGCCGCTGCCCGGGGCGCCGGTGATCCCGACCACGTGCGCCTGGCCGCCGGCAGCGTAGAGCGCGGCCAGCAGGTCGCCGTCCAGCCGCGACCCCGACTCGAAGCTCGAGATCAGCCGGCTGATCGTCGGGATCGCGCCGTCGCGCACCGCCGCGACCACATCGCCGGCGCTCGTCGAGGTGGTCATACGCGGGTCACCGCGTCCCGGAAGAGGTCGCGCCGGTCGATCACCCGGGCGGCCTTGAACTCGGTCCGCTCGAAGGTGTTGACCGGCACCGGCTCGACGATCGTGCTGACCCCGAGCGTGGTCCGCAGCGCGTCGCTGGCCGCCGCGCGGAACGCCTCGAGCGCGACCGGATCGCCGTCGAGCGCCGCCGTGTGCTCGACCTGGACCGCGAGCGTGTCCATCGTGTCCTCGCGCGACACCAGGATCCGGTGCTCCCCGCCGTAGTTCGGCAGGCTCGCCACGATCTCGGCGATCGCGCTCGGGTAGATGTTCTCGCCGCGGACCGTGAACTGGTCGTCGATTCGGCCGAAGATCCCCTTCGGCAGGTACGGATAGGTGCGGCCGCAGCGGCTGCCGCCACTCTCCCACCGCGTGAGGTCGCCGGAGAGCAGCCGGATCATCGGCTGACTGGTGCGCTCGAGGTGCGTGTAGACCGGCGTGCCCTGCTCGCCGAACGGCACCCGCCGGTGGGTCGCCGGGTCGGTCACCTCGGTGTAGACGATGTCCTGCCAGCAGAGCATGCCGAGCGATTCGGCGCTCGCCGACAGGTGCGCCCACGGGGTCATCTCGGCCATCGACCCGGAGTCGAAGACGCGCCCCCCGTAGAGCTGCTCGATCTGCGAACGGATCGACGGGATCGACGCGCCCGGCTCGCCGGAGAAGAAGAGGATCCGGATCCCGAACTCGCGCGGGTCGACGCCGGCCTCGAGCGCCACCTCGGCCAGCCGCAGGGCGTAGGACGGGGTGCCGTAGAAGACCGTCGGCCGCATCTGCTGCATCCAGTTGACGGCGCGCAGGGTCTGGCCGGCGATGCCGGCGCCGAACGGGAACGCCGTCGCGCCGAGCCGCTCGGCGCCGAGCAGCGCGCCCCACGAGCCCATGTAGAGGCTGAAGACCGAGCCGACGAAGACCGTGTCGGAGGGCCGGACGCCCATCGCCCACATCGTGCGGGCGTGCGCGTTGGCGATCGCGTGCCAGTCGTCGCGACCGATTCCGAAGGCGGTCGGCCGGCCGGTCGTGCCCGACGTGCCGTGCATCCGCGCGACCTCGGTCTGCGGGATGCACAGGTAGTCGCCGAACGGCGGGTGCTCGGCCTGGGCGGTGCGCAGCTCCTCCTTGACGACGACCGGCATCCGCTCGAAGTCGTCCATCGTCCTGAGGTCCCCGGGCTCGAAGCCCGCGGCGCTCCACTTGCGGCGGTAGAACGGCGCGTGGTCGTAGGCGTAGGCGACGACCTGCTTGAGCCGCTGCAGGATCAGCTCCTCGCGAGCCGCCGGGTCCATCGTCTCGCGGACCGGGAACCAGTGCTCCTGGTCGGCCGGCGGGATCCGCCGGTCGTCGTACGCCGGTGGCCAGCTCCACTGCTCGGGCGTCACGCGCGCGCTCCGCGCTGGGCGACGAGCGCCCGGATCCGGTCGGCCACGACGCTCGGCGGGGTGTCCTGGCCGAGGATGTCCTGCACGCCGAGCGCGATCAGCTCCTCGGCCTCCTCGTCGGGCATCACGCCGCCGCCGACCAGGATGTGGCGGTCGAAGACCCCCTGCTCCTTCATCAGGTCGATGATCATCGGGAAGAGGGTCATGTGCGCCCCGGAGAGCAGCGAGACGCCGATCACGTCGACGTCCTCCTGGACCGCCATCGCGACGACCTCCTCCGGGGTCCGGTGGACCCCGGAGTAGACGACCTCCATGCCGGCGTCGCGCAGCGCCCGCGCGATGACCTTGACGCCGCGGTCGTGGCCGTCCAGCCCGACCTTGGCCATCAGGACGCGGATCGGGCCGCCTACCGCCTCCGTCTCGGCCACGGTTGCGCTCTGGTGATCAGTCATAGGTTCCTTCGGGACCGAGGCCACATCGTCAACAGACAATGACTTGGCCTGTGTATCGTGTGGTCAGACCATAAAAGGAACAAGCGAGCCGTGTCAAGCACGGCACCCGCTATCGATGGCCGCGTCGCTGCGGACGCGGTCCGGTGCACCCCCGGCGACGGCCACCGCCCGACCGCCCGTCAGGGCGATCCGGCCGCAGGCCGGGAGCGAACGCTCCTAGGCCTCGACCGAGAACCCGGCCCGGTCGTAGAAGCCGGTGATGTGGCGGACGACCGCCTGCTCGGCCGCGTCCTCGTCGCCGGCCTCGACCGCCTCGAGGATCTGGCGGTGGCCGGCGTTCAGCTCGGTGACCACCCCACCCCAGTCCTCGACCGCCGCCGACGCCTCGACCATCTGCTGCCGGACCGCACCGCGCACCGCCTGCGTGAAGTCGGAGAGCATCTGGTTGCCGGAGGCCTCGGCCAGCGCGACGTGGAAGGCGGCATCGGCGTCGTGGAACTGCTCCGAGCTGAGCGCCGGATCGCTCATCGTGTCGAGGCTCTCGCGCAGCCGGCGGAGGTCGCTGGCGCTGGCGTTCCGCGCCGCGCCGCGAGCCGCCGCCCGCTCGAGCGCCAGCCGGGTGTCGAGCACGTCCGCGAAGCGGAAGTTGGCAAGCCCGACGTGGACGCGCAGGAAGTACGAGAGAGCGATGCTCGGCTCGCTCGCGATCTTCGACCCGGCGCGCTTGCCCGAGCCGACGCCCGCGGTGATCACCCCGAGTGACTCGAGGGCGCGCAGCGCCTCGCGCACCGACGGCCGGCTGACGCCGAGCAGCTCGCCCAGCTCGCGCTCCCCCGGAAGCCGATCCCCCGGCTTGAGCCGCCCGCTGAGGATCTGCTGCTCCACCGCGGCGAGGACGTGCTCGTGGGTGCGCAGGCGCTTGACCGGCGTCCAGCCGTCATCGCCCCCGATGCTCCCTGCGTTCCGGTCGGACATGCGGAAAGGTTATCCACGCGCGTGGTCCGCACCGCGGACCCCCGGCCGCGCGTGGCCCCCGACCCGGGGGCCACGCGCGGCGCGGGGCAGGGGGATCAGCGACCGGAGAGGCGGCGCGCCCAGATGTCGGCGCCGACGGCGATCAGGATGATCGCGCCCTGGATGATCAGCTGGTACTGCGAATCGATGTTCAGCAGGTTGAACCCGTTGTTGATCAGCGCCAGGATGAACAGCCCGACGACGGTCCGCCAGATCGCGCCCTGACCGCCGAGGATGCTGGTGCCGCCGATCACGATCGCGCCGATCACCTGCAGCTCGATCCCGGTCCCCATGTCCGCCTGCGCCGTGCCGATCTGGGACGCGGCGAGCACGCCGCCCAGGCCGGCCGCCGCGCCGCTCACGCCGAAGGTGATCGTCCGGACCAGGTTGACGCGGATCCCCGCCAGCCGCGCGGCCTCGGGGTTGCCGCCGCACGCATAGATGTAGCGACCGAACGCCTGCCGCGACAGCACGAAGCCGCAGACCAGGGCGAAGACGATGAAGATCCAGCTGATGTAGGTGACGCCGAGCAGGCTGCCGTTGCCGAGGAACTGGAACGTCGCGTCCTCGACGCTGATCAGCTGACCGTCGGTGATCACCAGCGCGACGCCGCGGAAGACCATCGCCGTCGCCAGGGTGACGATCAGCGCGTTGATCCGGCCGACCGACGCCAGCGCGCCGTTCAGCAACCCGGCGAGGGTCGCGATCCCGACGCCGGCGATCAGGCCGATCACCGCGTCGACCTCGAGCGCCAGCTTGGCCGCGATCGCCGCGCCGACCGCGTAGATCGCGCCGACCGAGAGGTCGAAGCCGCCGGCGATGATGACCAGCGTCCCGCCGCAGGCGATCAGCCCCAGTGGCGCCCACTGATCGAGGATGTTCAGGAGGTTCGTGGTCGACAGGAACTGCGGGCTGCCGATGCTGAGCGCGATGAACAGCGCGACCAGCACGACGACGATGCCGTAGTCGCGCATCGCGACGAGCCCCCGCCCGGCCGCGAACCGCGACCGCAGGCCTCCCGACGGGGAGACGACCGTACTGCTCATGCCACACCAACCTGGTTGTCTTGGGAACTCGGATCGGCGAGCGCGGTCCGCATGATCGCGTCGCCGTCGTGGTCGCCGTCGTCGAAGCGTCCGACCACGACGCCGTTGCGCATCACGACGATCCGGTGCGCGAGCCCGAGGACCTCCTCGAGCTCGGAGGAGATCAGGACGATCGCCATCCCCTCCTGGGCGAGCTCCACCAGGAGCTCGTAGAGCGCGAGCTTGGCGCCGACGTCGACCCCGCGGGTCGGCTCGTCGACCACGAGCACCTCGGGGCGCTCGGAGAGCCACTTCGCGTACATCACCTTCTGCTGGTTGCCGCCCGACAGCACGCCGACCTCCGTCTGCAGGTCGGTGCGGTTGACGCCGAGCCGGGTCGTGATCTCGCGGACCCGGTCGCTCTCCAGCCGCGGCCGGATCGTCCCGGCCACGCTGAGACGGTCCAGGTGCGGGAGCGTGACGTTGACCTTGATCGACCGCTGCAGGTGCAGTCCGAGCCCCTTGCGGTCCTCGGGCACCATCACGATCCCGTGGCGCTGCGCGTCGCGCGGCGAACGCAGGGTCAGCGGCTCGCCGTGCAGCGAGACCGTCCCCGCCTCGGCCCGGTCGACCCCGCAGATCAGCCGCGCCGCCTCGCTGCGACCGCTGCCGACCAGGCCGGTGATGCCGAGGATCTCCCCCGCGCGCACGCGGAACGACACGTCGCGGACCATCCGCCCGCGCCGCAGGCCCTCGACCTCCAGCACGACCGGCGGATCCTGCAGCTCGGTGCGCGGCGGGAAGCTCGTCGAGAGCTTGCGGCCGAGCATCGACTCGATCAGCGACTCCGGCGTCTCGCCGGCGGCCGCGGTGGTGCGGACCAGCGCACCGTCCTTGAGCACGGTGATGTCGTCGGCGATCGCCAGCACCTCGCGCAGGAAGTGCGACACGTAGACCACCGTCACCCCGTCGTCGCGCAACGCGCGCAGGGTGTCGAGCAGGCGCTCGATCTCGTCGACCGCGAGCGCCGCGGTCGGCTCGTCGAAGACGATCAGCGTGGCCTTGCGGGCAAGCGCCCGCATGATCTCGACCTTCTGCTGGTCGGCGACCCGCAGCGTGCTGACGATCGCCTCGGGCGGCAGGTCGAACCCGGCGCGCGCAGAGATCTCCGCGTACATCTCCCGCATCCGCCGGCGGTCGACCATTCCGCGGCGCCGCGGCTCGAAGCCCAGGAAGACGTTCCCCATCACGCTGGCGTAGGGCACCAGCGTCAGCTCCTGGGAGATCGTCGTCACCCCCGAGCCGAGCGCCTCGCGCGGCGACCCGAAGCGGACCGACCGACCGTCGACCACCAGCTCGCCGTCGTCCTGCGGGACGATGCCGGCCAGGATCTTGCCGAGCGTCGACTTGCCGGCGCCGTTCTCGCCGACCAGGGCATGGACCGTGCCCCGCCGGATCCGCACCGAGACATCGCGCAGGGCCTGGGTGCCGCCGTACGACTTGGCGATGCCGGTCGCTCGGACGTGCGTGTCGTCATCGTGCGCAACCATCGGACTCCTCCTCGAGCTCCGCGAGCCTTCGCGGCCGGGCGCCCAGGCGCCCGACCGCACGTGCGTGGTCGATCAGCCTTCCCACTGGCCGACGAAGGACGGGTCCTTCTCGAGCGTCGTGGTCGTGATGAACGGTCCGATCGGCTGGTCCGCCGCGGCGTCGATCCCCTCGCCGCTGAACTCGCCGCCGCCGATCGCCTCGAGCAGCTTCTCGGTCGCGATCCGCCCCTCGTTGATCGGCAGCTGGGTGGTGGTGCCGAAGAACTTCCCGGACTTGACGTTCTCCACGCCCTGACGCGTCGCGCCGACGCCGATCACCTTGGTGTCGGTCCCGGCCCGCTCGACCGCCTGCAGCGCGCCGAGGCCCATCGTGTCGCCGTGGCTGAGGATCACGTTCAGGTCGGAGGTCTTCTGCAGCAGGTCCTGCGCCGCCTTGAGGCCGCCGCCGCGCTCGAATCCGCCGCTGGCCTCGCCGACCAGCTCGATGTTGTCCTGGGCCTTCACGACGTCGTCGACGACCTTGAACTTGGCGGCGTCGAACGGCATCGCCGGTACGCCCCGCAGGTACGCGACCTTGCACGGGTCGACGCCCTCGCAGGCCTGGACCACCAGGTCGCCCATCGCCTTGCCCTCACGCGTGATGTCGGTGCCGACGTGGACGACCATGCCCTCGACCTGCGCCTCCTGGACGGACGGGTCGCCGATCCCGATGTTGTGGCTGGCGACCTGGATGCCCTTGTCGATCGCGGCCTTCACCTGGGGCGCGATCGTCCCGTCGGACGGCAGGATCAGGAAGCCGTCGAACTTGCCGGAGGTCGTCGCGTCCTGGATCTGCTGCGCCTGCTTGCGGGGATCGAGGTTGGCGTCGAAGACCGTGAGGGTCGCCCCGCCGGCCTCGATCGCCTCCTCGATGCCCTTCATCGCCGCGACGGTGTACGAGCTCTGGTGGGTCGCGAAGTACGCGATCCGCGCCTGCTTCGCGTCGCTGGCCGCGGTGGTCGCCGCTTGCGTCCCCGCGGTCGTCGTCGCTGAATCGTCGTCGTCGCCTCCGCACGCGGCGACCACCAGACCCAACCCGCAGACGCCGACCACGGCCGCGGCCCTGGAGAGCTTCGACCGGACCGCACGCTCGCGGGCTCCGGTGCTGCTGAACATGGACATGTACGCCTCCCTCGGTCTCTCGGGCACCGCGCGATACGGACGTGACGACCGTCACAACAGGTTCCCGCTGGATATGCCATCTGCCCCCAGTGGCCCGTTTAAGGTATACGGACCATTCCTTCTAAGTCAAGGACGTTCGCGAAGTTCGTACCGCTGTCCATCGGACCCTGGACCGTTGGATAAAATCCCTTTTGCAAAAGGGCATATCGTCCAGATCGCGACAACTCCCCACCGCACTCCCGGGGACGCGCTCACCCCGGAAGTACGACTGAAGGATTGATAGAAGAGCCTTTACCGCGGCCGACCGACCCACGCCGCCGGACGGCGGCGCGGGTCGCAGGCGGACCGCGACTAGCGCGCGATCTGGCGCCGGATCAGCGCGCAGGTGCCGGACGGGTCCTCGAGCATCGGCAGGTGGCCGACGCCCGGCATCTCCGCGTACGCGCCGCCGACCAGCTCCGCGACCTCGCGCGAGGCCGCCGGCGGGCAGGTACGGTCCTCGGCTCCGGCCACCGTCAACACCGGCAGCGTGTCCCCGAGTCCCCGGCCCTCCTCGCGGACGTCCGTTCCGGACGCACCGCCGAGTACCGCCGCGACGACGTCCTGCGCGTTGCGGTTGCAGAAGTCGACCGCCCGGCGCGCCACGTCGGGGTCGGTCCCGGGGGCCAGCGAGAGCTCGGGCACGAGCGTCTCGAACGTCGCCCGCACGCCCCGCTCGCCGAGCATCTCGACGAACGCCGTGATCTGCCCTTCGACGACCAGCGGGCTGCCGAAGCTCGTCACCGTGGCGACCCGCTCCGGGGCGCGCCGCGCGAGCACCATCGCCAGCGTCCCGCCGAGCGAGCCGCCGACGGCGTGGACCAGCTCGACGCCGCACGCGTCGAGCACCCGCACCACGTCGTCGAGCCACTCGTCGACGCCGAACGGCCCCTCGACCGTCGACCGACCGTGCCCGCGGAGGTCCGGCGCGATCGTCGTCCGGTCCGCGCCGAGCCCGCTCACCACGTCCTCCCAGGCGTCGGCCACCAGGTTGGTCGGGTGCAGCAGCAGCACCGGCGGCTCGCCGCGCGGATCGCCGCGGCCGCGCACGGCGGCCACCAGCCGCCCGGAGCCGCCGTCGACCTCGATCAGGCGGCGACGTGCCGCACCGTCGCCCATCAGTTCCACGTCCGGCCGGCCAGCTGGCCGACGTCGAGGTTGCCGCCGCTGAGCACGCAGACCACCCGGGCTCCCGGATCCGCGTCGACGCGCTGCTCGAGCAGCGCCGCGACCGTCGAGGCCGCCGCGCCCTCGGCGACGAGCTTGCAGCGCTCCATCGTCCAGGCCACCGCCGCGAAGATCCGCTCGTCGGGAACGGTCACGATCTCGTCGACCGTGCGCCGGACCACCTCCAGCGCGACGCGGCCGATCCGCTGCACGCGCAGACCGTCGATCACGCTGTCGACGCGGTCCAGGGTGACCACGTGGCCGGCGGCGACGCTGCGCTGCATGCCCGGCGCCCCCGAGGACTCGACGCCGACCACCCGCGTCGACGGGCTGAGGCCCTTGACCGCCGCCGCGACCCCGGAGATCAGCCCACCGCCGCCGATCGGCACGACGACGACGTCGACGTCCGGGAGGTCCTCGACGATCTCCACGCCGAGCGTGCCCTGACCGGCCATCAGCCCGGGGTCGTCGAACGGGTGGATCATCGTCAGGCCGCGCTGCTCGGCCAGCGTCAGCGCGTGCTCGTTGGCCTCGTCCCAGATCGACCCGTGGAGCACGACCTCGGCGCCGTAGCCGCGCGTCGCGGCGACCTTCGACGGGGTCGCGTTCTCCGCCATCACGATCACCGCGGGCACGCCCAGGGCGCGCGCGGCGAAGGCGACGCCCTGGGCGTGGTTGCCCGCCGACGAGCAGACCACGCCGGCCGACCGCTGCTCCTCCGACAGCGCGGCCAGGGTGTTCAGCGGGCCGCGGAGCTTGAACGACCCGGTCCGCTGGAAGAGCTCCGCCTTCAGCCACACGTCGTAGCCGGTGAGCTCGCTCAGCGTGCGCGACGAGAGCAACGGAGTGCGGTACGCGTGCGGCCACACCCGGGCGCACGCGGCGCGGATGCTGTCGATCGACAGCTCCGCGGCCCTGGCCTCCGCGCTACCGGCCACCGTGCTCATGCGCCTTGGCGCGTGGCGTACGTATCCCCGAACGGCATCCGCGGCTCCAGGTCGTCGGCGCAGGGCGAGGCGTGGTGGTGCCAGATCCGCCACTCGGGGTTGCCGAGGCCGTCGTCGCGGTGGTAGATCTCCGTCTCGCGCATCCGCTGGTCGACGTCGAACTTGACGATCGGAGCGCTGCGGCCCTCGATCTGCTCCGGGAAGGTGGTCTCCGTCTGGGTGGTGGTGATGACCACCTCGCAGGCGACCCACGCCACGTCACCGACGACCTCGAGTCGCAGGTTGTACCGCTCGCCGATCTTCGGGATCGAGACCACGCCGGTCAGCGACTCCCAGAGGGCGGTCTTCTCGTCGAGGCTGTAGTAGGGATGGCCCGTGAGGTTGAACTGGTAGTACTTGTCGTGCGCGAAGCACTTGCGCATCCGCTCCACGTCGAGCGTGAGATTGGCGTCCCACCACTCGTTGTGGATCGCCATCACGGCCTCCTGGTCTTCGATCGGTCCCGAGCGTCGGAACGCGGTCTCGGCGTTCGAAGTGATGGTGCTCATTCGCTCTCCACTGTCCTTCGTGTCGGTAGCTCCGCCGCGCGTCGCCGGTTCCGGCGCGAGCGGCGCATTCGGGGTACGTCAGGTGGGTGTTCGTGTAAGTCCGTGGGCGGCTTCCCCGCCGGTCCGCCGTCCGGTCACGTCCCCGTGACCGGACGGCCGCCGCTCACAGCGGCGGCGTGTCGTCGGCCGACCGCTTCTCGCCGGCCATCGCCGCCAGGATCCGGGACGGCCACAGCGGCAGTTCGGTGAGCAGCGCGGCGTCCGCCGGCAGCGCGTCCTGCACGGCGCTGGCGAACGCGGCCGGTCCGGCCACGAGCGCGCACTCGCCGACGCCCTTCGCGCCGTTCAGCGAGAACGGCGACGGGGTCTCCAGGTGCACCATGTCCAGCTCCGGCAGGTCCGCGACCACCGGGATGCTGTAGTCGTTGAAGGTCCGCACCAGCGGCGCGCCGTCGGCTCCGTACGGGACGTGCTCGAGCAACGCCACGCCGATCGCGCCGATCAGCGCGCCGGTGACCTGACCCTCGACGATCTGCGGGTTCAGCTGGACGCCGCAGTCGTGCCCGTAGCCGACCCGCTGCACGTCGACCGTGCCGGTCTCCGGGTCGACCTCGACCCGCACCATCAGGTGCCCGTACGAGAACGCCAGGTTCTCGGGCTCGTAGGCGGCGGAGATCTCGATCCCCGGGTCGCAGCCCTCGGGCAGGTCCGCGTCGAAGTACGCGACCCGCGCGACCTCGGCGAACGAGAGTCGGCTCTCGGGCGCGCCCAGCACGCGAAACTCACCCGGGACGCACTCGATGTCGTCGACGCGGGCCTCGAGCTTGTGCGCCGCGATCAGCCGCATCTTCTCGATCGTCCGCTCGCCCGCCTTGAGCACCGACGATCCGGCCACGCCGGCCCCGCGACTGCCGCCGCTGGCGTAGCCGGTGTAGGGGCTGGTCAGCGTGTCGCCCATCGTCACGCTGACGTGCTCGAGCGGAACGCCGAGCGCCTCCGCCGCGACCTGCCCGAGCACCAGCTCCAGGCCCTGGCCCATCGGGGTCTGGCTCGAGAGCACCCGGACGTGGCCGTCCGGCTCGATCCGGATCGTCGTGCTGTCCCAGCCCGACGCGCTGATCCCGGTCGGGCCGAGCGTCGCGGTCGGCCCGAAGTTCGTGATCTCCGTGTACGAGCACATGCCGACGCCGACCAGCCGGCCCTCGGCCCGGGCGGCCGCCGCCGCCGCGACCTCGGCGTCGTAGTCGAACGCCTCCGTGGTCATCTCCAGCAGCTCCGCGTAGCGGCCGCTGTCCATCACCAGGCCGGTCGGGTGCGCGTGCGGCAGCTCGTCGGGCCGCAGCAGGTTGCGACGCCGCAGCTCGACCGGGTCGATGCCCATCCGCCGGGCGGCGATCGTCATCAACTGCTCCATCGAGACCGCGCCCTCCGGCTGTCCGTAGGCGCGGTAGGACCCGTGCAGCAGGCGGTTGGTCACCACCGCCGTGGCGGAGAACTTGAACGCCGGGACCCGGTACGGGCCGCAGAGCACCAGCGGCGCGATCATCATCGCCCCGACCCCGAGCGCCGCCGGCTCCGCGCCGATGTCCATCAGCGTCTCGCCGCGGATGCCGGTGATCAGGCCGTCCTCGTCGAAGCCGACCTCGATCTCGATCCGCTGTCCGCGCGACCCGTAGGTCGAGTTCCAGAACTCCTGGCGCGACTCGATCCAGCGCACGGCCCCGCGCATCCGGACCGCCAGGTGCGCCAGCAGGATCTCCTCCTTGGTGACCACGGCCTTGGACCCGAAGCCGCCGCCGACGTCGGGAGCGACGACCCGGATCCGGTGCTCCGGCAGGCCGAGCGAGTAGGAGATCGCCTCGCGGATCTGGTGCACCGACTGGGTCGACGAGTGGACGGTCAGCGCCTCCGTCGCCGGCTCGTACTCGGCGACCACGCCGCGGGTCTCCATCGGGGTTCCGCTGATCCGCGGCGAGACGAACGTCTCCCGGATCAGGAAGGCGGAACCCTCCATCGTCTCGTCGGCGTCCGCCGGCGTCGGCAGGCCCGGGATCTCGACCGGCCACGCCACCTGGCAGGCGACGTTGTCGCCCCACTCGGGGTGGAGCACGGGCGCGTCCGGCGCCAGCGCCTCGTCGATGCTGGCCACGACGGGCAGCCGCTCGTACTCGATCCGCACCAGCTCCGCGGCGTCCGCCGCGACGAAGCTGTCGCTCGCCACCACGGCGACGATCGGCTCGCCGACGTAGCGCACCGTATCGACCGCCAGGCACATCCCGGGACCGAACTTCTGCTCCGGTCCCTGCCAGAGCGGGCGCTCGCGACCGACCACGCCGACCAGGTCCTCGCCCGTCACGACCAGCTCGACGCCCTCCAGCCGCAGGGCCTCGGAAGCGTCGATCGAGACGATCCGTGCGTGCGGATGCGGGCTGCGGATCAGCACGCAGGTCTTCATCCGCGGGGCGCGGACGTCCGCGACGTAGGTGCCCCGGCCGCGGATGAACTGCTCGGTCTTCGCCCGCCGGGCGGGACGGCCCAGCACGCGCTGGGCCGGGCCGCCGGACGGATCAAGCGTTGCGGACATCGTCGAGCAACTCCTTCGTGGCGTCGAGGATCTGGACGTACGTCGAGCAGCGGCAGAAGTTCGACGAGAGCCGCTTGCGGACCAGCTCGTCGGAGAACGCGGTGCCGGTGCGGGCCTCGTCGACGATCTCCGTGACGAGCATCTCGAAGCCGGCGGTGCAGAATCCGCACTGGACGGCGTTGTGCCGGGCGAACGCCGCCTGGACCGGGCTGAGCTCGCCGGACTCGTCTTCGAGGCCCTCGACCGTCTGGACCTCCGCGCCGTCCGCCTGGACCGCGAAGGTCAGGCAGGAGCGGGCGCTGCGGCCGTCGATCAGGACGGTGCAGGCCCCGCACCAGCCCTCCTCGCAGGCGACGTGGGTCCCGGTCAGGCCGAGCTCGTCGCGCAAGGTCTCCGCGAGCGTCGCGCGGGCGCGCACGTTGACGCGACGGCGGCGCCCGTTGACGGCCAGCTCGACGTCGTACCGGCTCTCCGCCGCGGCGTCGCCGGCCGGCGATTCGGTCCGGGTCCCGGACTGTTCCGACGTGCTCATCGCTCTCCCTCGTTGCCCTTCGACTGCTCGCCCTCGCCGGCGACGGAACCGACCGCACTGGTCACCGCGCTCTCGATCAGGTGCGCCCGGTAGTGCGGGGGCGCGGCGAAGTTCCCGTCGTCCTCGACCAGCGCCTGCACGCGGGCCACGAGCCCACCGACGTCCTCCGTCGCGGTCCCCCGCAGGACCGCCGGAGCCCGGCCGAGCCCGGCGACGGCCACGGTCAGCTCGCCTCCGTCGGCGCGGGCGACGGCGGTGACCTTTACGCGGCGCCGGAACGCGCGCTGGACGAACGACGCGCGACCGGGCGGCCCCGCCACCGGGAACCGCACCTCGAGGATCACGTCGTCGTGCCGCAGCGCCGTGGCGAAGGGGCCGACGAACAGCTCCTCCGCCGGGATCGTCCGGCGCGTCCCCCGCCGGTCGACGACGACGGAACCACCGAGTCCGAGCAGCACGGTCGGCAGCTCGGCGCTCGGGTCGGCGAACGCGATGCTGCCGCCCACCGTCCCCCGGTTGCGGGTCGGGACGTGGCCGATCACGGCGAGCGCGTCGGCAAGCACCGGCAGGTCGCGGACCAGCGGGTCCAGCTCGAGGTCGCGCTGCCGCGTCGCGGCGCCGACCACCAGCTCCGACCCGTCGCGCCGGACCCCGGCCAGCGCCCCGACCCGGGCGACGTCGATCAGCACGCGCGGCCGGTCGACCCGGAGGCCGAGCCGTGGCACCAGGCTCTGACCGCCGGCGAGCAGCTTGGCGTCTGGACCGTGTTCCGCGAGCAGCGCTCCGACGGTCTCGACATCGTCCGGCGCGAAGTAGTCGAACGGTACGGCTCTCACACTGCCACCTCCACAGACGGCGTCCTCGGCATTGGTCCTAAGGTATAGAAATCAAGCCTTCATGGCAACCCTCTTTGTCGAAATCGGACACGCCTGGCTACGGCAAAATGGCGCTTGCCGCCAGCATTGGAAGCTGGTATATGCCGATTTCCGACCTCAAAGGTATGCGCGTGTAACCATTGACGGAAGCCCAGGTGGTCCCGTATCGTCGGCCTCCAGGCGCGGGCGGGTCCCCGCGTCGACGCCCCAGCGTCTACCCAAAGGAGCTCTTCCGCACCATGTCTGCCCCAATCGGCTTGATCCTCGGCAGTTCGATCCCTCCCGACCGTATCGGCGGGACGGCACGCTTGAGCGAGGAACTCGGATTCAACGAGCTGTGGATCGCCGAGGACCTCTTCTTCACCGGCGGCATCTCCGGCGCCGCGGAGGCGCTCGCCGCCACGTCCAAGATCAAGGTCGGAACCGGCATCGTCTCCGCGATGAGCCGCCACCCGTCGGTGCTGGCGATGGAGTTCGCGACGCTGGCGCTGGCGCACCCGGGACGGTTCGAGCCGGGTATCGGCGTCGGCACCGCCGCCTGGCTCGACCAGATCGGCCTGCGGCCGAAGTCGCCGATGCGCGCCACCCGCGAGGTCGTCGACGTCCTCCGTCGCCTGCTGGCCGGCGAGAGCGTCACCAACGACGGTGAGTACTTCAAGCTCGACGACGTCAAGCTCACCTACCCGCTCGAGGCCGCTCCGCCGTTCCACCTGGGCGTGATGGGCCCGAAGATGCTCGAGCTGAGCGGCGAGATCGCCGAGGGGACGTTGACGTCGGTCTTCGCCAACGTGCCGTACGTCAAGTGGGCGCGCGAGCGGATCGCCGCCGGGCAGGCCGCGGCCGGTCGCACCGACGACCACCGGCTGACCGTCTTCATGCTGTTCTCCTGCGACGAGGACCCGCAGAAGGCCCGGGACGCGCTCCGCCCGCTCTTCTCCTTCTACCTGTCCCACATGCCGAAGATGCCGATGACCGACGTCTACGGCATCGGCCCCGAGCTCGCGGAGCTGGCGGCGAAGGGCCCGGACGCCCTGCGCGACGAGATGCCGGCCGAGTGGCTCACCGACCTGGCCGTCGTCGGCAGCCCCGCCGAGTGCATCCAGCAGGTCCAGGACCTGTTCGACGCCGGGGCCGACTCGGTGGTGCTCTTCCCGCAGCCGATCGAGCGACTCGACGAGATGGTCCGGATCGCGGGCGAGCAGATCATCCCGGCCGTCCACAAGCGGCGCTGATCCGGGGACCGGCCGCCGCGCGCGACGCGGCGGCCGGCGCGCCCGGGCCAGGGCGGCGGGCCGGCGGCCCCGCGGGCGGGGCCGCTCCGGGGTGGCCGGCCTACGAGCCGACGGCCCGGGCCCGCCGGCGCACGTCCTCGCCCGGGGCCAGCCCGCCGAGCTCGACGAGCAGCTCGGCCGACGCCGCGGCGCCGAGCCGCAGCGAGTCGAGCCGGAACGACTCGTTCGGGGCGTGCGGCACGTCGCCCGGCAGCGCGAAGCCGCTGATGATCGTCGGCACGCCGAGCGCCGCGAAGTCGGCCGCGACGGGAATCCCGCCGCCCCAGCGGACGAGCGCCGCCTCGACGCCCGCGGCCCGCGTCAGGGCCGTCGCCGCGCAACGCAGCGCCGGCAGCGCGGGGTCGAAGAGCACCGGGTCGCCGAGGTCGAACCGCACGTCGACCTCGACCCCGGCCGGCGCCGCCTCGCGGAGCAGCCGCTCGAGGACCGCGGACGCCTCGCGGGCGTTCTGGTGGGGCACCAGCCGCTGGCTGAGGGTCGCGCGCGCGACCGCCGGGACGATCGTCCGCGGGCCGCCGACCTCGACCCCGGTGACGTCGAGCGAGCTGTCGGCCCACGTCCGCCGGTAGTAGGACGCGCCGGCCTCGCCGTGCAGGGGGATCGCCCCGACCGCCGCCAGCAGCCCGTCGCCCGGCGGCAGCCGCCGCCAGCTCGCGACCTCGTCCGGGCTCGGCTCGGCGACGCCAGCCCGCAGCTCGGCGCGGAGCGACCCGTCGGGCCCCGGCATCACCGTGTCCAGCATCGCCTGCAGCACGTGCGCCGCGTTGACGACGCTCCCGCCGTAGACGCCGGAGTGCAGGTCCCGCTCGCCGCTGCGGACGGTGATGTGCGCCTGCGCCAGGCCGCGCAGGCCGAGCGTGATCGCGGGCGTCCGCTCGTCGACCATCCAGCTGTCGAAGATGATCGCGCAGTCGGCCAGCCGGTCGTCGTCGCGCAGCCAGCGCGCGACCGCGGACCCGGCGATCTCCTCCTCGCCGTCGATCACGATCCGCACGTTGACCGGCAGCTCCCCGGCCTCGTGCAGCGCGCAGGCGGCGAACAGCAGCGGGTAGAAGTTGCCCTTGTCGTCGGACGTGCCGCGGCCGTAGAGGCGATCGCCTCGGATCTCCGGCGCGAACGGGTCGCTGAGCCACAGCGACTCGTCGCCGACGCCCTGGACGTCGAAGTGGCCGTAGATCATCACCGTCGGGGCGTCCGGCCGCGTCGACCGCAGCTCGCCCACCACCAGTGGGTTGCCGTAGCCCTCGACCCGCTCCGCCTCGCCGCCCGACCGGACGATCCGCTCGCAGGCCCAGTCGGCCGCGTCCCGCAGCGCCTGGAGGTTCTCGCCGTCGGTCGAGACCGACGGAATCCGGAGCCACTCGCAGAGCTCGTCGAGCAGTGCTGCGTCGTCGACCCTCACGAGCGAACCCCTTCGCCTGCGCCGCCGGATCCCCGCCGACGCCCCGTTTCCGCCCCTGTCCTGTGCAACCGATCCCCCCAGAAGGTCTATTTATAGAACCCTATCAACTCCCAGGGGGCAACTTCGACTTGTTTTCTTCGCAATCAGCGATTTACCGATACATCCACGATGGATACCTTCTCGGACCCATCCCTGGACCGCCGCGTCGACGTCGCCCGGGGCCGTCGGTCTGCGGCCCGATCGGTCCACCGCAGCCCCCGCGGGCGTCGGTCCCCGCCGACCGACCGCCCGCCCGCCCGCCCGCCGACGGAGCCGAACCGCCGCAGCGGACGGGGGCCGCGACGCGACCTGCCACGATCCATCGGGTGAGCGACGTCGCGCTGTCCGTACTCGACCTGGCCCCCGTCGTCGCAGGCTCGACGCCCACCGACGCCCTCCGCAACTCGATCGACCTGGCGCGCCACGTCGAGGCGCTCGGCTACCGCCGCCTGTGGGTCGCCGAGCACCACAACATGCCGGGGATCGCCAGCTCCGCGCCGGCCGTGCTGATCGGCCACCTGGCGAGCGCCACCGAGCGGATCCGCGTCGGATCGGGCGGCGTGATGCTGCCCAACCACGCGCCGCTGACGATCGCCGAGCAGTTCGGCATGCTCGAGGCCCTGCATCCGGGACGGATCGACCTGGGGCTCGGGCGCGCGCCGGGGACCGACCAGTTGACCGCCGCCGCCCTCCGCCGGTCGAGCAACCCGTTCGCCAACGAGGACGACTTCCCCAAGGAGCTGGCGGACCTGCGCGGCTTCCTGCGCGGCGAGCTGCCCGACGGCCACCCGTACCGCCGCATCCACGCGGTGCCCAACAACGGCTACGAGGTGCCGATCTGGCTGCTCGGCTCGAGCGGCTTCAGCGCCCAGCTGGCCGGCGAGCTCGGGCTGCCGTTCTCGTTCGCCCACCACTTCAGCGCGCAGAGCACCGACGCCGCGGTCGAGATCTACCGGTCGAGCTTCCGCCCGTCGGCCGCACTGGAGCGGCCCTACGTGATGCTCGGCGTGGCGATCGTCGCGGCCGACGACGACGAGCGCGCGACGTACCTCAACGGGCCGTCGAACCTCCAGTTCCTGCGTCTGCGCCAGGGCCGTCCCGGCCTGCTGCCGACCCCGGAGGAGGCCGCATCGGCGCTCCGCGACCCGTCCGCCCAGCAGTTCGTCGCGTCGCGCGCGCCCTCGCAGATCATCGGCGGACCGGAGACGGTGCGCCGCGGCATCGAGCAGCTGCTCGCCCGGACCAACGCCGACGAGCTGATGGTCACCACGTCGACCTTCGAGCACGCCGACCGGCGCCGCTCGTACGAGATCGTCGCCGAGACGATGGACCTGCGACCGCAGGACGCCCCCACCGCCGCCGAGCGGACCGCCTGACGTCCGGAACCGCCCGGGCGGATGGCGGAGTACCTGCGATCCGAAGCGGCAGGCAGCCCGGTCGGCCGGGACGCAGGCCGGAGCGGGCCAAGCCCTAAGACGTCGTCTAAGGCTGGAGCCGCTCGATCCGCCAGCCGCCGCCCTCGTCGCGGCGGTAGAGGAAGCGGTCGTGGGAGCGGTCGGGCCGTCCCTGCCACAGCTCGACCTCGTCCGGCACGACCCGGTAGCCGCCCCAGAACGGCGGCGCCGGGACGGTCTCCCCCGCGAACCGCCGCTCGGCCTCCGCGATCTGCCGCTCGAGCGCGGCGCGGTCCGCGATCGGCGTACTCTGCCGCGACGCCCAGGCGCTGACCTGGCTCCCGCGCGGACGGGTGCCGAAGTACGCCTCGGTCTCCTCGCGCTCGACCGCGGCGCACGCGCCGACCACGCGAACCTGGCGGTAGATCGGCGGCCAGTGCAGGCAGAGCGCGGCCATCCCGGTGGCGGCGATCTCGTCCGCCTTGCGCGAGCGCTGGTTGGTGAAGAAGGTCAGGCCGCGGCCGTCGACCTCCTTCAGCAGCACGATCCGCACCGACGGCCGTCCCGCCGCATCGGCCGTCGCCAGCGACATCGCGTTGAGCTCGGTCGGACCCGCCAGCGCGTCGCGGGCCTCGGCCACCCAGCGGCCGATCTGCACGAGCGGGTCGGCGGCCAGCGCGTCGCGGCGCAGGGGCGCCCCGTCGTAGCTGCGCCGCAGGTCCGAGAAGGGCATCGGCCCATCGTCGCAGGAGCGGCCGCGGGGCCGCCCGACGGGACGCCGGGGCCGCGCCGCCGGCGACCTCGGCGCGCGGAGCTCGAGGACCTCAGCGCGCCGCCGGGAGCCCGAACGAGACCCCCGTCAGCTCCTCCGACACGTCGAACAGCCGGGCGGCGACGGCCATGTCCCGGCCGCCGCGCGTCGACGGGACCGTGCCGACCGGACCCCGGGTCTGGAACAGCTTGGTCGGACCGACGTACGATCCTCCGGGCACCTCGTCGTCGGTCGCCGCGTAGAGCGACGGGAGCGCGCCGTAGGCGTCGGAGGTCGCCAGCACGGCGTTGCCGATCCGCGCCCCGACGCCGTTGAAGCGGGCCAGCAGTCCGCCGCCCATGCCGGGGCCCGTCGTCTGGAGCTCGGTCGCCGAGTAGCCGGGGTGCGACGCGCAGCTGCGCAGTGGCAGGCCCGCCGCGTCGGCCCGAGCCTGCAGCTCCCGGGCGAACAGCAGGTTCGCCAGCTTGG
>CAZMVL010000042.1:0-36089 GCA_964569335.1 uncultured Paraperlucidibaca sp. | reverse complement strand
CCGTCGTCGTCGGCCGCCAGGAACTGCCCGCGCTCGGCGACGACGGGATCGAGCTGGCGTCCAAGCTGGCCGAGGACGGTGACGGGATCATCGTCCGGCTGCACGACCAGCGGGGCGCGTCGCGCGACGTGCCGCTGCGGTTCGTGGCGGCGGCCGCGGCGGGCCGCACGGTCGCGGTCCAGCCGGTCTCGCTGCTGGAGGAGGACGCCGGTGACCCGCTGCCGGTGGCGGACGGCGCGGTCAGCGTGCCGCTGCCGTCCCGCGGCGTCGTCTCGCTGCGGGTCCGCGGGGCGTAGCGGGGGTTAGCGCCCCGCCACGCGTTCGCGGTTTGCCCGGCTGTGGCGGGCAGATCGCGAACGCGTTCCGCGGGGCTACGGCGCGACGACCGGGTTGCGGAGCGTGCCGATGCCCTCGACCTCGGTCTCGACGACGTCGCCGGGGTGCAGCGAGCGGCGGGGCGTCATGAACTCGCCGCAGCCCCACGGCGTGCCGGTCAGCAGCAGGTCGCCGGGCTCGAGCGTGAAGCTGCGCGAGCAGAACGCCAGCAGCTCGGCGACGCCGAAGAGCATCTCGGCCGTGCTGGAGTCCTGGACCGCCTCGCCGTTGACGCGGGTCCGCAGCGCCAGCGCCTGCGGGTCGGGGATCTCGTCGGCGGTGACGATCGCCGGGCCGAGCGGGCAGAAGGTGTCGAGGCTCTTGCCGCGCACCCACTGGCCGTCGCCGAACTGGACGTCGCGGGCGGAGACGTCGTTGGCGACCGTGTAGCCGAAGATCCCGTCGAGCGCCTGCTCGACCGGGACGTCGCGCATCCGGCGGCCGACGACGGCGGCCAGCTCGACCTCCCAGTCGACGCGCTCGGTCAGCGTGGCGTCGACGACGATCGCGTCCTCGGGGCCGATCACGGACGACGGGAACTTGGTGAAGACGAGCGGGCGCTCGGGCTGCGTGTCGCCGGCCTCCCGGATGTGGTCCAGGTAGTTGAGCCCGATCGCGACGATCTTGCCCGGCCGCAGCGGGGCGGTCCGGCGGGCGCCGACCAGCGGGGCGTCGGCGGCGCGCGCCGCGGCGTCGGCCACGGCGTCGGGGCCGCGGGCGATCAGGGCGCGCAGGTCGGCGTCGTCGACGGGGAGCGGGTGGAGCCCGCCGTCGCGCTCGAGGGCGACGAGCTCCTGGCCGTCGTGCTCGACGGTGGTGAGTCGCATCGGTGATCCTCCATTTTGGTCTGACCGATTTGGTCAAACCAATATAGTCGGTGCGATGGCGGTCGTCGACGAGGTCACCGAGCGGATCCGGCGGTTCGTCGTCGAGCGCGGGCTGGAGCCGGGTGAGCGGCTGCCCGCCGAGCGCGACCTGGCGGAGCGCTTCGGAGCGTCGCGACCAGCGGTGCGCGCGGCGATCCAGCGGCTGGCCGACCTGGGGGTGCTGGAGACCCGGCGCAGCTCCGGGACCTACGTGGCCGGCGTCGACCTGGACGAGCTGGCCGGCGTCCGCGCGCAGCTCGAGCCGTACGCGGCGGAGCTGGCCGCGCGGCGACGCGACCCCGCGACGGTGCGCCGGCTGCGCGCGCTCGCCACGGCGATGACCGCGGCCCGCGACGACCCGGCGGAGTTCGCGGCGCTTGACGCCGAGGTCCACCGCGAGGTCGCCCGCGCGGGCGGCAACCGCGTGCTGATCGGCGTGCTGGGCGACCTGGAGCGCACGGCCGCCTACTCGCGTCAGCGGACCGCCCGGGACGACGCGCTGCGGGCCGCCGCGGCCGAGCAGATCGTCGCGCTGATGGCGGCGATCGAGGCCGGCGACCCGCGGGCCGCGCGGACGGCGATGGCCCGCCACCTGGAGCGGGTCCGGCGCTCGTCAGCGTAGGGGGATCGTGACGCCGTCCCAGGCCAGCAGCAGGCCGGTGACGAGCACCGCGAGCGCGACGGCGACGAGCGCCAACGGCAGCAGCCAGTCCGGCGCCCGCCGGCGCGGCGGATCGCCGAGGGCATCGGCCGCAGCCCGCGCGACGGCGGCGTCCGGCGCACGGCCTCCGCTGCGCGACCCCGGACGCTCGGCCCCGCCGGGCAGCGCCAGCGGCAGCACGACGCGGACGGACAGCCCGCCGGACGACCGCGGCGCCAGGTCGAGGGTGCCCCGGTGGACCGCGACGATCCGGTCGACCAGTGCCAGTCCCAGGCCGTGGCCGCGGCGCTCGCCCGCGGCGCGGGCGGTCCGGCCGGCGCCCCGCAGCAGCGGCTCGGTCAGCGTCGCGACGCGGTCGGCGGGGATCGCCGCACCGTCGTTCTCGACCACGATCCGCAGCTCGCCGGCGGCGACCGTGCTCCGCAGCCGCAGCGCTCCCTCGTCGCGGTTGTGGCGCACCCCGTTCTGGAACAGGTTGACGAGCATCTGCCGCAGCAGCGTGCCGTCGCCGATCACCGTCCCGGGAACGGCCTCGGCGTCGATCATGATCCCGCGCTCGGCCGCCTCGTCGGAGACGGTCCGCACCGCGTCGGCGATCAGCTCGGCGACGTCGACCGGCTCGCGGAGCGCCGACAGCTCGTTGGCGTCGGCCAGCCGCAGCAGCGCCTCGGTCAGCTCGATCGCGCGGTCGGTGGTGGTCGACAGCCGGTCGAGCGTCGGCCGCGGATCGGCGTCGGGGGCGAGCAGCGCCACGTCGAGCAGCGTCCGCTGGACGGTCAGCGGGGTGCGCAGCTCGTGGGCGGCGTTGGCGGCGAACCGCTCCTGGGCGGCGAAGGCGCTCTGCAGGCGATCGAGCATCCGGTCGAACCCGTCGGCGACCTCGGCGAACTCGTCGCGCGGCCCACGCAGCCGGATCCGGTGGTCGAGTCGGCCGTCGGCCACGGTCCGCACGCCGCGGCGGAGCTCGTCGAGCGGGCGCAGCACCCGCCCGGCCAGCCACCATCCGCCGGCCAGCCCGATCACCGCGAGCACGCCGAGCACGACCAGCGACGCGCGAACCACGCTCGCCAGGATCTCCCCGCGGGATCCGCCCATGCCGGCCGGACCGTTCCCCGGGGCGAGCAGCGGGTAGTTCGGGACCAGGCGCAGCACGACGTAGATCCCGACCAGCGTGGCCGAGCTGGCGAGCAGCAGGAAGCCGGCGTAGCTCAGCGTCAGCCGCCAGCGGGCGCTGGTCCGGTAGGGGCGGTCGTCAGTCATCGTCCGTCGGCGCCTCCAGCAAGCGGTAGCCGACGCCGGTCACGGTCTCGATCGGGTCGGGCGGCCCGAGCGCCTTGCGCAACGTCGAGACCGTGACCCGCGGCGCGGTCGTGAACGGATCGACGTTCTCGTCCCAGACCCGCCGCAGCAGCTCCTCGGCGCTGACCACGCCGCCGCCCGCGACCACCAGCTGCTCGAGCACGGCGAACTGCTTGCGGGTCAGGCGCAGCTCGCGCCCGGCGCGGAAGGCCTCGCGGCGGAAGCGGTCGATCCGCAGGTCGCCGTACTCGACGGTCGACGGCACGGTGGCGGTCGGCCGGCGGGCGAGCGCGTGCAGCCGCGCGACCAGCTCCTCGAACGCGAACGGCTTGGTCAGGTAGTCGTCGGCCCCCAGCCGCAGGCCGTCGACCCGCTGGTCGACGCGGGCCGCCGCGGTCAGCATCAGCACGCGGACGGTCGGGTGATCGGCCGCGATCGTCCGTGCGACCTCGTCGCCGGAGAGCACCGGCAGGTCGCGGTCGAGCACCACGGCGTCGTAGTCGACGATCGCCAGCGCCCGGAGTGCGGCGGCCCCGTCACCCGCGACGTCGGCGGCGATCGCCTCGCGGGTCAGGCCGGTCTGGATCGCCTCGGCCAGCAGCGGCTCGTCCTCGACGATCAGGACGCGCATCGGCGGTGCACCCCACGGCTGGACACCGTCGCAGTCTAGGCACGGGCGGCGTTGCGTCCGTGTGAAGCGGTGGCCCACGGGGGCGCAACCGGACGATCGGTGGAGTGCGGCGCATGAGGACGAGCACGACGTACTACGCGGCTGCCGGCCGGCGGCGTGGCGAGCGGCGGACGGTGGTCGGGCTGCTGCTGGCGATCGTCGCGGTCACCGTCGCCCTGGCGATCCTGGTCGGCCCGCTGATCGGCGGGGGCATGGCCAGCGGGGGAGGCCGCGCGGGTGACGGGGCGGACGCCGTGATCCCCGACGGCGCCTCGATCGCGGCGACGGCGGTCGACCATCCCGCGATCGCCCGCCTGGAGCCCGCGTTGCGGTCCGCGTTGGCCGACGCCACGGCCGACGCCGCGCGGGAGGGCGTCGAGCTGCGCGTCACCAGCGGCTGGCGCAGCCGCGCGCACCAGCAGCGGCTCTACGACGACGCGATCGCCCGCTACGGCGATTCCGAGCAGGCCCGCCGGCTGGTGGCGTCGCCGGATCGCTCGGCGCACGTGCGTGGTGCGGCGGTGGACATCGGCCCGACCGACGCCGCGTACTGGATGCAGCGGTTCGGCGCGCGGTTCGGGCTCTGCCAGACCTTCGCCAACGAGGTCTGGCACTACGAGCTGGCGGTCGAGCCCGGCGGGCGCTGCCCGGTGCCCGCGCCGGACGCGTCGGGCGCCTGAGCCTGGATCCACCGCGGCCGACGCCCACCGAGGCCCGCGGGCCGGCGGCTACGGCGCGCCGAGGACCTCCCACGAGCGCATCTCGCCGCGCATCTTCAGCGGGAAGTAGCCGGTGAAGAGCACGTACGAGTGCACCGTGCCGCGACGCTGGGCGATCGCGGTCTGCTGCTCCAGGGTCAGCGGCGCGTCCAGGCTCCAGCGTCCGCCGACGATCGTGGCGTTGCGCTGCAGGGTCGTCGTGACGCCCCCGGAGAAGTACTCCAGCTGGACCCGGACCACGCCGCGGGCGGCGTTGCTGATCGTGCCGCTGGCGACCAGCCGGCCGTCGAGGATCCGCGGCCGGTTGGCGTGCAGCGCGGCCGGGACGTTGGCGGCCCGCAGGCGCACCGTCTGCGGCCGGGTGAGGGCGTTGCCGGGGTAGGTGATCGTCAGGATGCCGGTGCCCTTGGCCGCCTGCGCGGGCGGGATCGCCGCGCTCTGGCGGATCCGCCGCGACTGCGAGTCGATCGGCGCCGTCCAGCGGTATCGCTGACCCGCGGCGTGCAGCTCGAGCGCGACCGTGCCGGACGCGCGGCGGGTGATCGGGGCCAGGATGTCGATCACGTTCGCCGAGGGGAAGATCGTGGCGCGCGCCAGCTGCAGCTTGGACGGCTCGGGGGCCGGCGGGAGCGGGGGAGGCGGCGGGACCGGGGTGCCCGCGGTCGTGAAGCTGCGGCGGGCGCCCTGGGCCGAGCCGGCGCCGACGGCGACCACGCGGTAGTGGTAGCGGGTGCCCGGCGCGAGCCCGGTCAGCGGGACGTTGATCGCGACGACCTCGGTGCCGTCGCCGATCGCCTGATCGGCCGTCCGCAGGGAGACGGCCGGGGTCGGCCCGTAGCGGACGAAGACGCGGGTCGCGTCGCCCCGCGGGTTGGCGCTGCCGGTCACCGTGGCGGTCGTCTCGGTGATCTCCTGGACGGGCCCGGTGTCGGCGACGGGGCTGGCCGTCGCGGTGGCGGCGGAGCCCGTGGCGGTCAGGGTGAGGGTCAGCAGCGTGACCGCGAGTCTCCGAGGCATGTCCGTTCAAACCCTCCGGGAGGGCGGAAGTTGCGTGGTCGGCGGTCGGCGGCACCGATGTCGTCGCCGATGTGGTCGCCGATCGTCGCCGTTTCTCGTTGTTCGGCGACGGCGTTCCGGACTAGCGTCGGAGGCGTTCGAGGGACGCCAGGGGCGTCCCGCCATCCTCGCTCTCAGGAGTCACCATGTCCCGCATCACGCGGCGGCTCGCCGCCGTCGTCTCCACGTCCGCGGTCGCCGCGGCCCTTGCCGTCGGCCTTCCAGCGGCGGCCCAGGCCGTCGACTACGTCGGCCTCGGCGACAGCTACTCGTCCGGCACCGGCGCCGGCACCTACGACCTCAACAGCGGCTGCGAGCGCTCGTCCAACGCCTACCCGGCGAAGGTCGCCGCGGCGACCGGGCTGTCGCTCAGCTTCACCTCCTGCTCCGGCGCGACCACGACGGACGTGATCGCCAACCAGATGGGGACGCTGGACGCGTCGACCCAGTACGTGACGGTGACGGCCGGGGGCAACGACGCCGGCTTCACGTCGCTGATCATCAACTGCACGCTGCTCAACTGCGTGTCCGCGGTCAACGCGAAGATCACCTGGGCGAACACGACGCTGCCGGGCCTGCTCAACGCGATGTTCACGCAGATCCAGAGCAAGGCGCCGAACGCGACGGTGATCGTGCTGGGCTACCCGCGGCTGTTCAGCGGGGCTACCTGCGGCAGCACGTTCGGCATCAGCACGAGCGAGCAGACGGCGGCCAACAACCTGGTCGACGCGTTCGACTCGGTGACGGCGGCCCGCGCCGCGGCGTACGGCTTCACCTACAAGAGCGCGGTGTCGCAGTTCACGGGGCACGCGATCTGCGCCTCGTCCGCCTGGCTGCACGGGCTGACGACGCCGCTGGGCAACAGCTACCACCCCAACGCGGCGGGCCACAACAGCGGCTACACGCCGCTGGTCCGCTCGGTCACGGGCTGATCGGGGAGCGGGCCGTCCGCACGCGGACGGCCCGCGCACCGTCGCCCGCGCCGCCCGGCGGGGGCGCGAGCGACGGTCGCTCGTCGAGCAGCTCGGCCCGCGAGCGGATGCCGAGCTTGCGGAAGACGTTGCGCAGGTGGTGGTCGACGGTCCGGGGGCTGAGGAACAGCCGACCGGCGATCTCGCGGTTGGTCGCTCCGCGCCGGACGTGGTCGACGATCTCGCGCTCGCGGGCGGTCAGCGTCGGGTGCTCTCCGGGGTCCGTCGGCGGTCCCGGGCCCTCCAGCGCGCGCAGCTCGGCCTGCGCCAGCGTCGTCCAGGCCCCCTCGCCGAGGTGCGCGAGCAGCGCCGTGGCGCTGCGGATCCGGGTCGCGGCCGCGGCGCGCTGATGGTCGGTCCGCAGCCGGACGCCCCACAGGTAGAGGGTGCGGGCGTGCTCGTGCGGCCGCCCGGCCCGTGCGTGGAGCAGGTGGGCGCGGGCGTACAGCTGGTCGGCCTCGGCCGGATCCACCGCGAGCAGCGCGCGGATCCGCAGCGCCAGGGCCCCGGCCCACGGCTGCCGCCGGGCCGCCGCGAACGGGTGGAAGGCGTCGAGCGCGGCGTGCGCGACGTCGGGGCGGCCCGCCCGCACGGCGGCCTCGGCGCGGTGCGGGGCCGACAGCAGGGCGATCAGCGGATGGCCGGTGCCGTTCTCGCCGGTCGCGACCGCGCCCAGGCGCTCGCCGGCCGCGGCGACGTCGCCGGTGGCCAGGTCCGCGACGCCGAGCGCCCACTCGGCCGTCGCTCCCGCCAGGTCCAGGCCGTGGGCGACCGCCAGCTGCAGCGCCTCGTCCGCCCGCTGACGGCAGGGGCCGAGCGTCCCGCGGAAGGCGTCGGTCAGGGCCTGCGCCGCCAGCAGGTTGGCCTCGGTCGTCGGGTGCTCCAGTGCGCGGGCCAGGCCGAGCCCGTCGCGGACGTGAGCGGTGGCGTCGCGGTAGCGACCGAGCAGCGCCTCGCTGACCGCCAGCAGGGCGAGCACGCCGGGGACGATCCCGTCGGCCCCGCCGGCCGGGGCCCGCTGGATCGCGCGGGTCAGGAGCACGCGGGCGACCGCGGCGTCACCGCCGGCAATCGCGGCGAGCCCCGCCAGCAGCACGGCCTGCGGTCGGACCGCCGCGCCGCCGGCCCGGCTGGTGATCCGCAGCAGCGGAAGCCCGTCGGCGGGACGTCCCGCGAGCGTCGCGGTCACGCCCTCGAGGAACGCCAGCTGCGGCGACCCTCCCGGGCCGACCGGAGCCTGGTCCTCCAGGGTCCGCGCTCGTTCGGCGATCGCCCGCATCCGCTCGGCGTCGCCGGCGTAGAGCGCCGCCTCGCCGGCCTCGACCAGCGCCTGCAGCGCGGCCGCCGGGGGAAGGCCGGCCGCGGCTCCGACGAGCAGGTCGCTGGCGATCGTCGGGGCGCCGCAGCGGAGCTCGAACAGTCCCTGCAGCCGGCGGACCTCGCCGCAGGCGGAAGCGTCGTCGGAGAGCCGCGCGACCAGCCGCATCGCGGGGGCGGTGGCCCCGCGGCGCCAGGCACCGACGGCGGTCCGCAGGAGCAGCGCGTCGCGGCCGGGCGACGTGGACCACGCGGCGGGCACGGCGCGCCGGGCGTCCGCGGGCGGCGGCGTCGGTTGCTCGGCCTGGTCGGCGTCGGCCGTCCCCGCGAGCAGCGCGGCCAGCCGCCGCAGCTCGCCTGGAAGGCCGTCCGACGCGGTGGCGAGGACCGTCGCGACCTCGTCCGGGCAGGCGCCGCCGGTCTCCTCGGCGACGACGGCGGTCGCCTCGGCGGGCGAGAGCGGACGCAGGTCCCAGGTCGGCAGGCCGCCGAGCGACGGCGGAACCAGCCGTGGCCGGGACGTCAGCAGCAGGGAGATCGGCGCGCCGGCCAGCCGGCGCGCGGCGAACCCGAGCGCGTCGGCGCTGGCGGCGTCGGCCAGGTCGACGTCGTCGACCAGCACCAGCACGGGCCGCCGCTGGGCCAGGCGGACCAGCAGGCTCCGCAGCCCGCTTCCCGCCGCCGCCGGGTCGGGTGGGTCCGCCGTCAGGCGGAGCGCCACCGTCAGCGCCGTGGCCTGGGGGCCGGGCAACTCCGGGACCAGCGCCTCGTAGGGCACGAGCAGCTGATGGAGCAGGGCGAAGGGGAGGGAAGCCTCCGCCGCGGCGCCGGCACCGCGCACCACCGTCGCGTGTCCGGCGACGGTGTCGGCCGCGTGCTCGAGGAGCGTCGTCCGGCCCGACGAGCGGGCGCCGCGCAGCACCAGCGCGCGGCCCCCGACCAGGGGCAGCGCAGCCCGTTCGACGGCGGCGAGGTTGGCCGCGGATCCAGTCGTCACCGCCCGACCGTACCGCCCGTCCGCTGCTGTGTACAGCTATGTGTCCGTGTGTGTTTCCGTCGTCGGCCGAACCCGCGCGGCGGCGCCGGATCAGGCCAGGAACAGCTCGCCGGGCCAGCGACTCGACGCCTCGACGCGACCGTCCGCCCGCAGGCGGACGCCGGCACAGGGGAAGCGCTCGGCGAGATCGTCGGGCGGCACGAAGAACAGCGCGGTCGCCAGCCCGTCGGCGAGCATCGCGCTGTCGGCGACCGCCCACGTGGCGACGACGTCGCGGGTCGGCTGCCCGTCGCGACCGTCGAGCACGTGATGGCGGTCGGCCCAGGCGCGACGGTCGATCGCCGATCCCGCCAGTGCGCCGCGTCCGACGTCGACCACCCCGATCGCGCGCGTCGCGTCGCCGGGCTGCTGGAGCGCGACCCGCAGCGGCGGGCCGCCCGCCGGTGCGCGGCGCAGCAGGTCGCCGCCGGCGTCGACGACGAACGCCGCGACCCCGGCGTCCTCGAGCGTCCGGCCGACCAGGTCGACCAGCTGGCCCTTGCCGGCGGCGCCGACGTCCAGCAGCGCCGGTGCGCTCAGGCGGAGCTCGTCGTCGTCCCAGGTGACGGTCCGCCGCCAGTCACCGACGGCCGGCGGCGGTCCGGAGCGCGGGGTCAGCGCGTACGCGGCGTCGTAGCCGTGGTGCTCGAGCGCGGCGCCGACCAGCGGCGACACCGCGCCGTCGGTCAGCGCGTGCAGCGCGTCGTAGAGCTCCAGCAGCGCGGCGCCGCCCTCGGGCAGCGGTACGGCTCCGCCGTCGCGCGCCAGCTCCCGCACGAGCGAGTCCGGGCGGAAGCGCGACCAGGCGTGGTCGTAGCGCTCGATCACCGCCGTGATCGACGGGTGGAGCGGCTCGAGCGGTGCGCTGGCGTCGATCCGCCAGCGCGTGCCGATCGCATCGAGCTCCCAGTGGTGCGTCGGGGTCGGGGGGAGCGCCATGCCCGGAGTCTGACGGGGCGTCCACGGAGCGCGGTGGAACGTAGGTCTTGTAGGACCTAGGTCCTTACGACCCTCTTACGCCCGACCTACTGTCATAGCTGGTGCAGTTGCCCAGGCAACCATCTTGCCGCCGCTGTGCACCCCGACCGTTCGACGACAGGAACCCCCTCGTGCCGCCCTCCCGCTTGCGCCCGCTGATCGCCGCCACCGCCGCCACCGCAATCGTCGTCTCCGTCGCCGCCTGCGGCTCCGACGACGCCTCCGAGTCCGCCGCCGATCAGTCGGCCGCGACCACCGCGACGACGACCCCCGACGAGACGACGTCCGGGACCACCGAGTCCGGCGACGCGACGACCGCGACCGACGACGGCAGCGACGGCACGTCGACCGCCGCCGGCTACCGCGACGGCGAGTACTCGGCCGAGGGCAGCTACCAGTCGCCCGGCGGCAGCGAGTCGGTCGCGGTCTCGCTGACCCTGCAGGACGGCACGATCACCCAGCTCACCGTCACGCCCGAGGCGACCCACCCGAACTCGAAGAACTTCCAGGGCAAGTTCGCCTCCGGGATCGACGCGCTGGTGGTCGGCAAGCCGATCGACGACCTGCAGGTCGACAAGGTCTCCGGCTCGTCGCTGACCAGCGGCGGCTTCAACGCGGCGATCGAGACGATCAAGGGCGAGGCCACGGCCTGATGGGAACGACGGTGGCGGCCGTCGCCACGCGGATCGTGGCCCCGGTCGACCAGCGGCTCGGGCGGTGGCCGATGCACCGCGTGGTGGCCGTCACGCTGGCGGCGCTGGCCGCGGTGTCGCTGCTGCTCGCGATCACCGGCACCCTCGCGCCGGGGCCGCTGGACGTGCTGGTCAGCCTGGCCGTCGCGCTGGGCGTGACGCTCGCGGTCAACGAGGTCGCCGCGCGCGTGGTCGGTGCGGCGCGGCAACCGGACTCCTCGGTGATCACCGGGCTGATCCTGTTCTTCCTGTTCACGCCGACGACCGACGGCGGCGCGCTGCTCGACCTGGCGCTGGTCGCCGCGGTCGCCAGCGCGTCCAAGTACCTGCTGGTCGTGCGCGGTCGGCACGTCCTCAATCCCGCCGCGGCGGGCGCGGCGCTGGCGACGATCGTCCAGCTGGGCGCGATCCCGACCTGGTGGGTGGCCGGCGCCGAGCTGCGCTGGTTCGTGCTGATCGGGCTGCTGGTGGTCGTGCTCCGCACCCGCCAGGCCGGGCTGGTGGGGCTGTTCGTGCTGCTGGCCACCGCCAACGTGGTCAGCGATCAGGTCAGCGCGGGGACGGCGTTCGGCCCGGCGCTGGAGACGGCCCTGACGTCGTACCCGATCCTCTTCCTGGCCGGCTTCATGCTGACCGAGCCGTTGACGCTGCCGCCGCGCCGTTGGCAGCGACTGCTGGTCGCGGCGGTCGTGGCCGTGCTCTTCGGGTCGCCGACGATCCACCTGGGCAGCGTCTACATGACGCCCGAGATCGCGCTGCTGGTCGGCAACCTGCTGGCGTTCGCGCTGGCGCCCCGCGGGGCGGTGCGGCTGCGGTTCGTCGGTCGCGAGCAGCTCGGTCCGACGACCTGGGAGCACCGCTTCGCGCCGTTGCGCCCGGTGCGCTTCGCCCCGGGTCAGTACGCCGAGCTGGTGGTCGGGCATCCCCGCCCGGACGGTCGCGGTCAGCGGCGGCCGCTGACGATCGCGTCGGCGCCCGGCGACGACGTCGCCTTCGGCGTTCGCCACGCGCCGGAGGCGGGCAGCAGCTTCAAGGCGGCGCTGACCGCGCTGGAGCCGGGGACGGTCGTCCGCGCGTCGCTGGTCGCCGGGGACTTCGTGCTGCCGCGCGCCCCGGACCGGCCGCTGCTGCTGGTGGCCGGCGGCATCGGGATCACGCCGTTCGTCGCCCAGCTGCGGGCGCTCGCGGCCGCCGACGAGCGCCGCGACGTGGTGCTGGTCTACGGGCTGAGCGCGGGCGAGGGCCTGCCGTACGGCGACCGGCTGCCCGCGGTCGACGGCCTGCGCGTGGTGGTCGTGGCCCCCGAGGAGCCGCCGGGGCTCCCGGCGGGCTGGGGCTTCGTCGCGGGCGAGCGGCTGGACGCCGACCGGCTGCGGACCGCGGCCCCCGACCTGGCCGACCGCACCGCGTTCGTGTCCGGGCCGCCGCGGATGGTCGATGCCGTCGTCGCGACGCTCCGCGAACACGGCGCACGGCGGGTCCACAGCGACCAGTTCGCGGGGTACTGAGGGGCGGTCGCGCGAGCCCCGTCAGAGCAGGCCCACCCGCCGACCGGCGTCACGGAGGGCGTCGCCGAACGCCGGGAGCGACGAACGGGTGAACACGCCGTCGATTCGATCGTCGGTCCAGAGCCGATGGATTCGGCGCAGGTCGCTCTGCCGGCGGTGCCAGCCTTGACCGTCGACCACCGCGAAGATGAACTGGGTCGGCTTCCGGACCTTGGCCATCTCGTCGATCTCGCGGGCGGCGTCGCCGAGCTTGCTGCCCGTGGAGTCGAATCCCTTGACGGCCACGGCGATGAGCGCGTCGCCGAGCCCCGAGGGCACCGCGAAGTCCGACGGGGCGGTCTGCCCACCGGTGCCGTGGAACCGGGTGCGGGCGTCGAACGCCAGCCCCAGGTCGGAGATGATCCGCTCGACGTCGTCTTCGAGGTTCCGCCCCTGCTGGACGGCGCTGCCGGCCCGCTGGCGTGGGGCCATCCCGCGCGCCAGCACGTCGGCCCAGGTCCACTGGCGCGTCGCCTGGGCGGCGAGCAGCGCGAGCAGATCCAGGTCGTCGTCGAGCGCGTCGACCAACTCGCCGGCCCGCGTGCGAGCCAGCGTGACCCAGCCCGCGGTCGCGAACCGCTGCTGCAGCCAGCTCTTGAGGCGCTCCTGGGACAGGTTCGCGACGGCCGCCAGCACCGGGACGAGCTGCGGATCGGCGGCGATCGCGGCCGCCAGCGAGCCACGGTCGAGGGGATCGAGGGCCGCGAGCACGGCCGTGGCGCTCACGCAGAGGTCGAGCGCCTCCGGCTCGGCGGCGCTCGCCCCGAAGGAGACCGCGGAGAGCGACGCCAGGTACTCGTCGAAGCTCGGCTTCCCGGTCACGATGCGACGAGCACGTACTCGGTAGCGGTACGGCGGCTGGCCGCGTCGTGGGTCCCGAAGGCGTAGCGGTGGGGGATCTCCGTGCGGTGCACGGTCCGTCGGTGGCGCCGGAGCAGCGTTTCGAGCTCATCCACGTCGATCGCGGCGTTCGAACCGTAGGACACGACGAGCGTCGCGCCGACGAAGTGCTCGAACACCCGGTCGAGGGCGTCCCGCGCCGAGCGCTTGTAGGCGAACGGGGTGTAGCGCTTGGCGATCTTGCGGGTCCGCGTCTCCCACATGATCTCCTGACCCCGCCAGTAGGTCGCCAGTCCCTCCAGGAAGTGGTAGCGCTTGATGTAACAGGTGTCGTCGCGCGGGGGCGCGTACGGCGGGTCGAGGTACGCCACGGCGAAGCCCTCGCGCGGCAGGTCGAAGACCTCGCCGCAGACGCTGCGGCTGCCCGGCGTCGCTCCCGGGAAGACGGCGCCGTTGAACGCCGACACGGCCTCCACGAACAGCTCTCGGAGCGACATCCGCATCTGGCGGCGGCCGTCGTCGTAGCGCGGAGTGGTGATCGTGAAGACGCCGCGGGGCTGCTTCCAGGCGGCGGCGAGGCAGAGCGCGCCGACGACGAGCGACCGCTTGGGCCGGTCCAGGTGCTCGAGGTGCGACCACGCGGCGTCGAGGAACGCGTGGTCCTCGTCCGTGAAGTACAGGCCCGAGAAGGTGTCGGCGATGAAGCTCCGACCGTCGCGGTTGGGGGAGAGCAGGACCTCGACGTCGTCGGCGGAGAGGGTCTGGCCGTCGTTGGCGACGAGCGCGTCCGTCACCGCGGAGGCGAAGGCCAGGTGGTCGTTGGCGACGACCTGGCGGCCCGTGGCCTTCAGCGTGTAGGAGACGACGCCGCTGCCCGAGAAGGCATCGACGGCCGGACCGGGCGGCAGCTCGGCGAAGATCTCGGCGAGCCGGGTCGCCAGGCGGTACTTCGATCCCATGAACCGCAGCCGTGGATACGACGCCAGGCGCGCCTCGAGCGGGAGCGACCGGGGGTCCGGCGAGACGGCTGACGGGGAGAGGAGAGCGCTCATCGGGTGCTTCAGACCCTACGAAACGGTTCGGCGGGAGCCGGTGGACGACGACCCCACGGCGCCGTCCGCACGTCGACCACGCGGGCATCCACCGTCTGCGCTCGGCCACGGCGTGCCGCCAGGGCCAGAGCTTGGCCGGCGGCCGGCGTGGGGCGCGACGGTCTGGGCCGCCGCGCTGCCTGTCACGCGCCCGTGGTCAGCACCACGCGGAAGCGCGCCTCGCCGCTCATCATCCGCGCGTAGGCGTCGGCGGCGCGCTCCAGCGGATAGGTCTCGATCTGCGGGCGGACGTCCTGCAGCACGCTGAAGCGCATGGTGTCCTCGGAGTCCTTGGAGCTGCCGGACGCGTGGCCCACGACGCCGGTGCTGCCGGGGATCAGCGCGAACGGCGGGACCTGGATCGGGTCGGCGGACGCGCCGACGACGACCATCCGGCCGCGCGGGCGCAGGCCGCCGACCGCGGCGCTCATGGCGTCGGAGGCGGTGACCGTCGCCAGGATCGTCGTCGCCCCGCCGAGCGCCTGCAGCGCGGTCGAGACGTCCTCGGCGGTGGAGTCGACGTAGTGGTGCGCGCCGAGCGCGAACGTCTGGTCGCGCTTGGCGGTCCCGCGGGCGATCGCGACGGTCTCGAAGCCCATCCGCCGGGCGAACTGGACCCCCAGGTGCCCGAGCCCCCCGACGCCGAGGATCGCGACGACGTCGCCGGGCCCGGCCCCGCTCTTGCGCAGCGCGTTGAAGGTGGTGATCCCGGCGCAGAGCAGCGGGGCGGCGTCCGCGGCCGAGAGCTCGTCGGGGATCGACGCGAGCGCGGACTGCGGGACGATCATGTGATCCGCGTAGCCGCCGTCGTAGGAGAGGCCCGGCACCTGGCCGTTGACGCAGCTGATCAGGTCGCCGCGGCGGCACGGATCGCAGTGACCGCAGTGACCGCCGAACCAGCCGACGCCGACGCGCTGCCCCGCGGTCCACGGCACGACGCCCTCGCCGACAGCCTCGATCGTCCCGGCGATCTCGTGGCCCGGCACGCGCGGGTACTCGATCCCGGGCATCGTCCCCTCGATCGTGAGCGCGTCCGAGTGACAGATCCCGCACGCCTCCACCCGGACCAGCACCTGCCCGGGGCCGGGGCTCCCCAGCTCACGCTCCGTCAGCTCCAGCCGGGCCCCGGGTCCGGCCACCTGCACCACTCGCGTCGTCGTCATGGGGACAGGAGAGCACGGTCGGCCGGGCGGTTGAAGGGGACGGGCGATCCCTGGCTTTCGGGGGCGGTGACGACGGGATAGGTAATTACTGCACCTCCGCGCCGTGCCACTCCCGCACCGCGTCGGCGAACTCGTGCGGGGCGTCGGACGCGACGTAGAGCCCGGCGTCCTCGACGACGACCGTCCGGTGGTTCGGGAACGCGGCTTCCAGCCGCTCGCGCTCGCGGGCGCGGAAGACCTTGTCGGCACCGCCCCAGGTGATCAAGGTCGGCAGGTCGGCGACGGCGGGGAGCCCGCGCTCGACCTCGCGGAAGAACGCGCGGCTGGCGGTGATGCGGCTGGGCAGCACGGCCGACGCCTGGCGTCGCGCGGGGGTGGCCTGCGCCTGTCGGTAGTGGGTCATCTCGGCGGGGGTCGGCTTCCGCCGCCGGTGACCCGCGGGAACGAAGGCGTTGACGACGAGGTCGATCCGCCGGGCGAGGAAGCGCAGCGGAGCGGACCCGCCGATGCGGGAGAAGAGCTCGAAGTACGGGTCGCCATTGGTCGGCCAGGCCCAGGTGTTCGCGAGCACCAGCCGATCGAAGGTCCCCGGGCGGCGCTGCCCGACCGCCAGGCCGATCGGCCCGCCCCAGTCCTGGCCGACGAGCGTGGCCCCGGTGAGGTCGAGCCGCTCGACGAAGGCGGAGACGACGTCGGCGTGCTCCTCCGGCAGGTACCGGTAGCCCGGCCGGGCGGTGGAGAGCCCGAAGCCCGGGTAGTCCAGGGCGATGCAGCGGAAGTCGCTCCGCAGGGCCCGGATCGCGTCGCGCCAGTGGAAGGACCAGGTGGGGTTGCCGTGCAGCATCAGGAGGGTCGGGCGGGTGGCTCCGGGGTCCTCGTCGACGTAGTGCACGACGTTGCCGTCCAGCTCCACGAAGCGGCTGGCGAACGGGAACAGCTCATCGTCGACCCAGTCGGGGCGTTCTCCTGCGGGCATCGGTCCGTCGTCCTCTCCGTTGGCTATGGTTGAGATTGTCAAGCGAAATAGAGAAAATCAAGTTGATCTCATGAGCCGAAGCTACGGTCACTTCTGCGGTCTTGCCCGGTCCCTCGACGTCATCGGCGACCGGTGGAACCTGCTGATCGTCCGCCAGCTGCTGCTGGGGCCGGCGCGCTACCGCGCGTTGCTCGACGGACTGCCCGGCGTGGCCACCAACCTGCTGGCGGAGCGGCTGCGGACGCTGGAGGAGGTCGGCGTGATCGAGCGGCGTCCGGCGCCGAGCGGCAACGCCGTCGTCTACGGGCTGACGGCGTGGGGGGAACAGCTGCGGGAGCCGATCAACGGCCTGATCCGCTGGTCGACGCCGCTGATGGTGCGCGGGCCGGATGGGGATCCGTTCCGTCCGGAGTGGCTTGCCGTCGCCCTGCCGGCGCTGATCGGCGGCGGCCGGCCGCCGCAGGTGCCGACGCCGGCGGTCGGCCTGGCGGTCGACGGACAGCTCTTCCGGGTGCAGGTCACGGAGGCCGGTGTCGAGGTCGACCACCACGACGGCCGCCCCCTGGCCGCCGTCCTGCGCGCCGAGCCGATGATGATCCTGGGCCTGGCGGCGGGCGTCCTGAACCTGGAGTCGATCCGTGAAGCCGCCGAGATCGAGGGCGACGACGAGGCGCTGCGGGCCGTGTTCGGGCGGTGAGGCGGACGGTGCGTCGAGCGGGCCGGACGGGAGCGTCTAGGGTCGCTGGATGGACGAGAGTGAGCGGGCGGGGTTGCTGACCCATCTGAACGACCAGGCCGTGATCCTGGCAAGGATGACCGCGGAAGCCGCGGGGGACGCCACGTCCGAGGAGCAGCTCATCGCGATCCGCGACCAGGTCTTCGTGATCAAGGAGACGCTCGGGACGCTCGACGTGCCGTACGCCCTGTCCTCGCGGGACGAGTGGAGCCGGGCGCTCGATTCCGGTGGTGGGCGGGCGTAGGGGTCGAAGGGGTCGTCGCGGAGAGCCTGGTGGAGGTTGTCGAGCGGGGCGACATCTTCCCTTTCTCGTTCCTCAGCCCGGCTGCTACGGTCAGCGTGCATGACCGCTGACGATCAGACCGTAGAGCGTGCCGGTCGCGCTCTCGCCGACGCCGCGAGCTCTCCGGCGCAGGTCTTTCTCTTCGGTTCGCGTGCGCGCGGCGACCATGACGCCGGGAGTGACTTTGACTTTCTCGTCGTTCAGAACGAAGTTGAGGACCGCTTCGCCGAGGCCGTCAGCCTGAGCAAGGTGCTCGGGCGACTGCGGGTTCCGGGCGACGTGGTGGTCGTCGACCGTGCGCACTTCGACGCGTGGAGCACCGTCAGCGGCACCGCCATCTACGACGCTGCACACGATGGCCGGCTCGTTGCCGAGTCCCGAGCAGCGTGACGTTGCGCGGGCGCTGCTCGCGAAAGCTCACGGAGACGAGATCGTCCTCACGAAGCTGATCGAGGACGTGGACGTGCCCGACGACATCCTCGGGTTCCAGGCCCAGCAGGCAGTAGAGAAACTGCTCAAAGCGGTGCTGGCTGCGTCCGGAGTCCCGTTCGGCCGGTCGCACAACCTGTCGTACCTGGTCGGGCTTCTGAACGACGCGGGACTCGAACTCCCCGAGGCCATCGTCGCTCTCGAAGACCTCACGCCGTGGGCCGTGGAGTTCCGGTACGACGAGTCGAGTCACGCTCTTCTCGATCGTGCGGCGACCCTGCAGATCGTCGTCGCGACGCGCGTGTGGGCCAGCGGGCAGGCCAACATCGACATGTAGAACGGGCTTCCTCGGGACCTCGGCTTGCCGAGGCCGTCGAGCCGGAGCCGTGGCTTGACTGGCTCGCCACAGGAGGACTCCGAAAGCGGCGACTGCTGACCACCCCCGAAACGGAACGCCTTTCTGTGACGGGCGTTCCGGCGAGGTGGGCATATCCAGACTCGAACTGGAGACCTCTCGCGTTTGAATTGCTCGGAGGGGGTCCAGAAAGGGGCGATTTGCAGGGGTTTTGCGGGGGAGGCGAGGTCGGCGTATGCGGGGATATGCGGGGTTTGGCGCGGGATTAGGCCATCGAAAGGGCGGTCGTGGCCTGATTGGGTCTGACGACGCAGTCACGCGCATCCCCGGGGCGGTCGCTCCCTGGGGCGCCGGTAAGTTTCGACCTCGACGACTGCCTTCCCTGAGAGGATCACGTCGTGCGACTCTCGCTGGATATCGACACGACCTATGTCCAAGGGCTGACCCGCTCTTTGCTTACAGGCATCATCGAGTTGATCTGGAATGCCGTCGACGCAGACGCGACGACTGTAGATGTCGAACTACACCGGTCTGCCTTGGGTGGCGTGGAGAGCATTGTCGTCCGCGACAACGGGCACGGGATCACCCCATCGATGGCCCTGAGTCAGTTCGCCAAGCTCGGGGGATCAACAAAGAAGACTACGCCCAAGTCACCTGCAGGACGTACCCTGCACGGTCACCATGGACAGGGGCGTTTCCGTCCCTTCGGTTCCGGCGGCCGCGCCGTCTGGACCAGCGTGGCCGAAACCCCGAATGGACGTCGGAAGACAAAGATCACGATCGCTGCGGATGACTTGCGCGGTTGCGACGTCTCCGATCCAGAGTCAACGGACGCGCCGCTCGGGACCGCTGTGGCACTTGAGGGTCTTGGTCAGCCGGTTACAGGGATCGAGGGTGATCGCGCCCACGACAGACTCGTGGCCAGGTTCGCGCTGCCGATCGAGAGCTACGGCGTAACGATCACCTACGACGGAAAGAAGGTCGACCCAGAGCCCCTGCAGGATCAACGTCGAGAGTACGCACTTGATGCCGTCGACGATCTTCCACTTACGGTGACCGTCATTGAGTGGAAGCGCAAGATCGATCGGGGTCTCTATCTCTGTAACGGCGGCGGCTCCGCGTTGGAAGAGATCGACGCAGGTATCCAGGCGCGTGGCTTCGACTTCACCGCGTACATCAAATGGGACGGATTCGCGAAACAGGCGTCCGAGCTGCCTACCATCGAGATGCAGTCCGGCTCGGCGAAGGCAGTACTCGATATCGCGCGCGAGACACTGCGGCAGCACTTCCGGACGCGACTTGCCGAGCGTCGACAGAAGATCGTTGCGGACTGGGAGAGCGAAGGGGTCTATCCGTTCAAGCAAGCGCCGCAGTCCGTCGCCGAGCAGGCCGCTCGCGACACCTTCGACCTTGTCGCACTTCAGGCAGAAGAAGTCATCAACGCGGCACCTAAGCCCAACAAGAAGCTGTCGCTCGGGCTTCTTAGGGAGGCTCTCGAACAGGATCCAGGTTCTCTTCATCGTGTGCTGACGGACGTTCTAGCTTTGCCGGCTGAGCAGATCGACTCGCTTGCCGACTTGCTAACCCGTACACCGCTCGCATCGGTGATCTCTGCGTCGAGATCGATCGCGAACCGCCTCGACTTTCTCGCCGGGCTTGCTGCCCTCACGACGCACCCGGACTGGAAGAAGCGCGTCAAGGAGCGGAGTCAACTCCACAAGATCCTGGCCGCTGAAACCTGGGTGTTCGGAGAGGAATACGCACTTGCGGCAAGCGACAAAAGCCTGACCGAAGTGCTCAAGCGACACATCGACTACGTCAGCCACGCGGGCGACGATGGTACGGAACCTGAAGTCGCAGACGAAGTACTCGACGTCGACGGTCATCGCCGAATCGTGGATCTTCTGCTCTCCCGTTCCATCGAGGAGGCAGAAGACCGGCGTCAGCACTTGGTGGTTGAGCTAAAAAGCCCTTCCGTCAAAGTAGGCCCCGACGAACTTCAGCAGGTCAAGAACTATGCCCTTGCTATCGCCAGCGATCCGCGCTTCGACCTAGAACGAACACGCTGGGAATTCTGGGTTATCTCGTCTGAAGTCAAAGGGACCGCCAACGAGGACCGCCAGCAGTATCCGGACCAGTTCGGTCTGGCCAGCACGCAACGGAATGGGCGCGTACGAATCTGGGTGAAAACCTGGGCCGAGATTCTGCACGACGCGGAACACCGCTTGAAGTTCGTCAAGAAGAAGCTCGGCTACGACCCCGGCGAGGTGGAGGCACTGGCCTACCTACGGAGAGAACACGACGAGCGGCTTCCCGCTGATCTTGACCTTAACGGGGCGAAGTAACGCCTACAAAGGACGATTGTATCCGTGCGGAGCCGGGGCGAGACCGACGTGGAAGAGGACGGCTCGGGAGTCGCATTCCGATACTTCGCCTCCCGGGCTCCGCTTAGGTTCAGCCGTCCCGGCTGGCAATTGCGAGCCAGAGGCGCGCGCCCTTGCAGCGGGCCTAGTGGAGGCCGCTCGCTATCTCGGAGAGGGTGTCGGCTCCCGCTCGAGGCATCTGCAGATTTTCCCGAGTGCGGCGCTGTCGATTTTCAAGGAAAACTCAGTCTATGTCGAGAGTACGTCTATTCTGGTGTCCGTAGCCAGTAGGATGTTTCGAAACCGGGACCGCGAGGCTGTCCCGGCAAGTCGTTCTGTATGCACGTGAGGGATATGCCTAAGCTTACGAAGGTAAAAGTTGAGAAGTTGCTGGACCGTTTCGATCACGAAATCGAATTCCCAGAGGACGACTCGTTCGTCATCGTGTACGGGCCTAATGGCGTGGGAAAAACCAAGCTGTTGGAGCTAATCTATGCGGTGTCCAATGGCCGGTTGGGGCGGGCTGCTACCTTTCCGTTTTTTCGTGCAACATTCGAGTACTCGTCTCGGCATGTACTGACTCTAAGTCGTGTCGAGGCGGTGGGTTACCCTCCCGAGAGTGGCGAGCTGGGAGCCATAGCCCTCCACGCAACGCTGGTGCGTCCTTCGTTGGGAAATGAGGCCTCAGATGCAGAAGTAGAAAGCGACGCCGTAAAGGTCTTTGCGGGGCCCGTAAGTGCTGATGCGATTTTTCACCCGGAACACACAACGCTAACCCCCGGAATCCTGCGGCGTATCGAGCGCGAGCTCCCTGTGAATCAGATTGACGCTGATAGCTGGGAAGACTACGAGGCCGGGGATGTCCTTTCTACCGCAGAAGTACTCGATCGTTACGAGGACATACTGGGACTACGATCTCCGGGCGATGAGGTTAAGCCAGGCGATGGGCGTAATGAGATCCTAGCGTTTTTGTCCGATGCGCCAGCTCATATGGTCGAAACGCAGCGGTTGCTAGTTGGGCGTGCTGTTATTAACCGGCGTAGGCGAGTGGAGCGTCCGGCTCCGTCGGCGGTAGAGCAGTACGCTCGCGACCTGGCCCGTAGAATTCAGGCGGCGCTGGCTGAAAATAGCACCGTTTCGCAGAGGCTTGATCGAAGCTTTCCGAAGCGTTTGTTGACGGAGCCTCGCGACCCGCAATCGCTGACGGATGATGCGATCCGGAAGCGATACGCAGAGCAAACGGAGCTGCGAGATCAGTTGACCCGCTTCTCGGTCTCCGACGCTGCTGAGGCGATTCAGCTGCCTGACAGGCCTCTCCAGGACTGGGAACGAAGCATGCTGGATAAATACATGGATGACGCGGACGAGAAGCTGCGGACCTTCGAATCCTTGTTGCGAAAGCTCAATCTGTTCACGGAGATTGTGAACTCGCGATTCTTGTTCAAGAACCTCTCGGTTGATAGGGAACAGGGGCTTGCATTTGAGACGTCAGAAGGAGTCTCTATTACGCCCCGAGATTTGTCGTCCGGCGAACAGCACGAAATCGTACTCAATTATGATTTGCTGTTTAACGTTAAGCCCGGGAGCATCGTTCTAATCGACGAGCCTGAGATTTCGCTTCATGTGGTCTGGCAGCAAGCATTCTTGGAGGACCTGAATGCTATATCAGAACTGGTGGACGCCAGATTTATAGTTGCGACGCACTCTCCCCAGATCATCCATAATTGGATGTCTCGTGCCCATAGTTTGTTTGAGCTTGAAGATGTATAAGAATCTAACCCCCCCTGATATTTGCAATTCGCTAGTAATGGCGAGGCAGTTGGATCTTCGCGGTGTTCTGCTGCTGGAGGGTGTCAATGATTTTGGTGCTATTTCGCCGCATGTCAACCATGCAAGTGTTGATTGTAAATATGTAGGCGGAAAAGACCGAGTTTTGAAGGTGATTCGCCTCGTGAACTCTGTTCGATTGGACCGTGTTCTGGCGATCGTTGATCGTGATTTTGACGGCATACTAAACCCTGAGGTGTCGGAGGGGAATGTCGTTTACGCCGACGAAGCTGATATGGATGCCATGATATTTTTTTCGGGTTCGGTTTTGGACCGGATACTGCGAAATCACGCCGATGTTGAGTCGATGGAGGCAGATTTGCAGCGCAGTGGTCAAACAGTCGAGGGTCGGTTCGTTAGTTTGTCGTTCCCTGTCGGTGTTTTGAGGAAGATGTCGATGGAGTTTGGATTTGGACTGGATCTCGATAAGGTGCCCTTCCACTCGGTCGTTGGTTCTGACGGGGTGTCGGTGGACTACGTTCGGCTTTGTGATATGGCAGTCCGAAAATCGGAGAAGCATAGGGCTCCGAGTGACCTTCAAGAGCGGTATAAGAAAGAGTTGGATTCGACCCCGATTTCTCGGGCGTTTTGCAGGGGGCATGACCTCGCCGGGGCTCTCGACTACTGCGTGCGCCTCTGGGGCGGCAAGAAAGTTCTCGGTCGTAAGGGCGCGGAGGCTCTAGTCCGGGCTTGTTTTGCGAAGTCCGACTTGGTTGGGTCGGCTTTCTATCGCGACGTTGCAGCATGGGGGCAAAGGCATCAGCTGCAGGTTTGGGCATGAGCGTCTCGAACGGGGCCGGAGTCGCTCGCCTGCGTTCTGGATTCAGGTACCGCTAGTTGCCCCGACGTCGTGGTGAAAGGCGACGATTCCAAGCGGCGTCGACGTGCGGGGCGGGATCGGACATGAGATCGACGATCGCGCACGGCCTTGGCTTCTCGATCCGGGCCAGCTAAGTTCGATCTCGTCCTGAAGACCTAGTGCCCCGGGCGACGCGCGAACGTCCCCGGGGCCGGCACGAGAGACGGAGGTCTCCCATGCATGATGAGCCTACCTGTGGGCCGGACTCGCGTCCGGTCGACAAGGATGCGCAGCGCCGCAACGATGCGTTGCGGCATCTGTTGAACGAGTATCCGACGTTGTTCAGCGTCGATGCGTTGACGGCGGAGCTGACCGAGCCGGGCGACGGCTTCGGCGCGCGTGACGATGTCTCGCGCGCGATCGGTCGTTTGACGCAGCTCGGTCTGTTGCATCGGCATGCGTCGTTCGTCTGGCCGGCTCGCGCTGCGAAGGCGGCGCTCGCTTTGGATCAGGGTTGAGCGGCGATGCAGATCGAAAGGGACCTGGATCCCGGGAAGCGGGACGATCGGTTGCAGATGGCGGTGCTGGGGCACGTGCTGTTGGAGTACCCGGCGCCGTTTACGCGGGATGAGATCGTGCGGGAGCTCGGGGAGCCGTTTGAGCCGACGTTCGAGGACACCGACGGCCTCCAGCGCGCGGTGCGTGATCTCGTGTGCGCGGGGTTGCTGTACGAGCGCGATGGGTCGGTGTTGCCGACGCGCGCGACGTTCCGGTTCTCGCAGCTGGTCGGGTTGTAGCGACGATGGACGCCGAGCGCGCGAAGGACGCCGAGCCCGAGGCGATCTGTCCGCCGTGGGTTCGCGGTCTCGACGCGCCGCCCGGCACCGCGTGGACCCGCGCGGACGCGCTGCGCGTCGGTGATCTGGTCAGCGTCGGCGACGATTCGGAGGACCGGTTGGCACGGGTCGTCGCGGTCGAGTCTGGGGATTCGCCCGATCGCCTGCGTCTGCGCTTGGCGTTCGAGCTCGATGGAGGGCTGATCGTGCAGTGCTCGCAGGCCCCGGCGGCCAGCACGAGGTACTTGCGGCGGTTGCCGGAGCCTCGGTCTATTGGCGAGGTTCCGAGGACGACGATCGAGGGACTGGCGTCGGCGGAACGGATCTATGAGCGGGAGTGGGGTGCGGACGGGGCGGTCGTGGTGCATCTTCCGCAGCGCGTCGCGGACCAGCTGTTGCGTACCCGCGGCTGGACGCGCCTCGGCGGCCCCGTCGAGACGGAAGCGGCGTGGCGGTCGCCGGCTGGGGAGTCGTTCTCCGGGACGGGCGATGCGGTGTGGATGGCGCTGACCGCCGAGTACGCGGACGCGTCCGTCGCCCAAGAATGAGGCCTGGGCAGCTCTTGTCGTAGCGAGCGCGTACCCGGGGCCCCGGGGCGCCGCCGATCAGGGTGACCAGTAGTCACATCTGACTACTGGTCACATGTGACTACTCGGCGGCTTGCGGGGCCCGGTGCCGATGGAGGCGGTGTGGCGTAGTCCCGGCCGCTCGCTGCCGAGAATGCCGGCGAGCGGTAAGCCGCTGGTGGACGGCGATTGCGCCGTTCGGCGCGGGACGTGATCACCGCGGTGCCAGCGGGTGACTACTGATCACTCGGTGCTGCCGACTGTATGGACGATCCGTCGAGGCCTTTGCCGGCGCGGTGTGTACGGGGTTGTCAGCGGCGGGTGGTCGGGCGATACTGGGCGTGATCGTGTTATGGCTGATCACCGGGAAGCTCCCCCTTCGTCCCGGAACGACTCTGCTTCGCCGGAGCCGGGCGTGCGGGCTGCGCGTGAGCGGGCGGGGCTGACGCAGGAGCAGGTGGCGGAGCGGGTGAACGTCTCCATCCACACGCTCCGGCGATGGGACCAGGGCCGCAACCGGCCTTCGCGTCCGGAGCAGATGCAGCTGCTCGCGGCGGTGCTGGGGACGCGGATCGGCGTGATCTGGCCGGCGACGGACGATCCGCTGGTCGCGGAGGCGCTGCGGTTGGAGGAGCAACGCGGCGTGTCGCCGGTTCGCGGGCCGTCTCGGGCAGAAGTGCCAGGAGACCTGGCGATCCCTCGCACCGACGGGGCCAATGAGGTCCGGGCGCGGCGGCTGAAAAAGGCGCCCGTGGTACCGAAGGTCGATGGCGAGCCACAGCGCGTGGGCTCGGGGCCCGAGGATGGCTTGGCGGGCGAGGACGCGTCGCCTGGTGGGCGCGCATGGCGCCCGGCGGCTGATGTCGGAGACGAAGGTACTCAAAGCGGTGACGAACGGGGATCTACAGGTGGCCTTCCGCCGTGGCCTGCAGAAGACCCGGACGACGAGACGCTGAGCGATGGACGGCCAGTCGCTTCGGAGCCGGTTGCATCTGGGTACCCGGTGCCCGAGAAGCTGCCGGAACGGCGGTCCGCGGACAACGGGCCGGCGTCTGGCGGGGTGACCTTGCTCCCGTCGCGACCGTCGGCGAGCTGGCGCCTGAAGCGCGCGATTCTTGCGATCGGCGCTGCCGCGGTGATCGGCGGCGTTGGGGTGATTGCGGCGAGCGCGTTGGGTGAGCGGGCCGCTGATGCCGACCCGCCCGCACATGCGGCCGAGCAAGCTGCGCAACGAGAGCGCGCGGTTGCGGCAGCACGGGCTCGAGACGTCGCGACCATGCGCGCAGCCGCCGACCGGGGTGACTACGACGCGGCGATCGTCCAGGCTCGCCAGCTCGACGACGCAGCTGCCGTGGCCGCGTACCGTGAGTCCGCAGCTGGCGTGTTGGTCGGTCGTGCGGACAAGGCGGCACGTCGCGGTGACCTGTCGCTGGCGCGGTCGCGGTTGCGGGCGGCGAAGCGCCGGTACGAGTCGGCCCCCGGTGCCGATGCGGTGCAGAAACGGATTCGCCGGATTGAGCGCCAACGGAAGGAACGGGCGCAGCGTCAGCGGGCGGCGGCTCGCCGCGCCGCCGCCGCGGCGGCACTGGCCGCACAGCAGCGGGCGGCGGCGAATGCGGCTTCGGCGCGGGATCAGACCGTGACGAATGCGCCAGCGCCGTCGACCTCGAGTGCGCCGCAGCCGTCAACAGCTGCCCCTTCGTCGTCTTCGTCGTCGAAGGGGTCGGGCTCTGGTGGTGGGAGCGGGAAGACGAAGGATCCTGAGGAAGCCGTTGATCCGGGGTTGTTTTGAGATGGGAGAGGGTGATCGTCCGATGAACACGGTTCGGGTTCGCGCGTGGCTGATGCGGGTCGTGGTGGTCGGCATCGTCGGGGTCAGCGGTTTGGTCGCGGCTTCGGGTTCGGTGCTGGCGGGGGAGTACGTGGTGAAGTACTGCCAGTTCGGGCAGGTGCTGCAGGATTGGCAGCCGTACCGTGATGCTCCTGGGGCGCTGGCGGAGGATTGCGCGGCGGGTCCGGGGCGGTTTACGGCGACGTTGGATCCGAGCAATGCGTCGGGGAACTCGCGGGTGGAGTGGCTGCTTCGGTGGCCTGCGGGCATCAGGCCGGTCTATCTGCGTGCGCAGGCCAACCGGGTGCTGCACGCCGGCTCGGGCATGGCGGAGGGCGGTATCGGTCCGTATGGGGTGTGCTGGACCGGCGCGGCTGGTGATCCGTGCGCGTCGGGGCAAGTGACGTCGATCTCGATTGACCAGCCGGTGTCCGCCTCGGCCGGTGATCCGGGCCAGCGGTTCTGGATCGGCGTGAACTGCGCCGGCTCACTGCTCACGCTGTGCGAAGGCGCTTCAGGCTCGGTCGAGGTGATGCTGCTGGAGGTCACCTGGAGCGACGTGCAACCACCGACCGGAACCGCGACCCTCGATGAGCTGGTGACCTCGTCGTCCGGTGCTCCGGTGCATGGCTCGCGGTCGGTCGAGTACCGGGCGATGGATGGCGATGGGTCCGGGGTACGGCGCGTCGAGGCCCGGATCGACGGTCGGACGGTCGCGGTCTCGCCGGATCAGTGCCGGCCGCCGTATCAGTCGATGCGTGCGTGCCCTGCCGGGGCGATTGGTCAGCTGACGATCGACACGGCCCACCTCGACGACGGCACCCACCGGCTGGAGATCGTCGCGGTCGACGTCGGCGGCAACGAAGGTGTTCTGGCGAGCGCGTCGATCGTGACGCAGAATCGTGAGCAGGTCGGGCCGGGCTCGGATCCGGCACTGCGGGGCACCTCGAACGGGGGCTACGAGGCGGATGATGCGCGGCTGACGGCGTGGTGGCCGGCGACGGCCAAGAGGCCGTCGAAGCGCCGCAAGATTCAGCGGCGGTGCAAGCGCTCGGCGCGCTACCGCCGAACGCACCAGATCGCTTGTCGCGGCCGGGCACCGGGTACGTCTTTGCGGGTCGGGTACAGCAGCCGGAAGTCGAGCGTGATCCGTGGTCGCTTGGTTACGCCGTCGGGGGAGAGCGTGGCTGGTGCGGCGTTGCAGCTGGTCGCGACGCCGACGGCAACCGGTGCGGTTGCGTCGGTGGTGCAGTCGTTGAGCACGGATGCGACCGGTCGGTTCTCAGCACGGGTGCCGGTCGCGGCGGGGTCGGCGGCCTACAGCGTGCAGTGGCGCTCGCGGTCGCGCGACACGCTTCCGGCGGCGGTTGCGGAGCTGCAGCGGGTGGTGCGGGCGTCGACGTCGTTCTCGGTCAAGCCCCGGCCGATCGCCTATCGCGGCCAGCGGCTCGAGATCACGGGGCGGTTGCGTGGTCAGACGGGCACGCGGCTGGGCACGGCGATCGTGGTCCAGGCCAATGCGGGGAAGGCGTGGCGGGCAGTGACGACGGTCCGGGCGCGGGCGAATGGGCGGTGGTCGGCGACGTATCGGGTGCCGCGCCAGCTGCGTGGGAACTACCGGTTCCGGGCGGTGGTGAAGCCGTCGGCGGCGTATCCGTATGCGACGGGAAGTAGTGCGCAGCGGCGGGTGGTCGTGCGGACGGGACGCTGAACGGCCGCGCGATCGACGGTCTTGGCGCGGAAGCGCTGTTGCTCTACGTTCGGGGCATGGCCACGGTCTCGCAGAGGGAGCTTCGGCACTTGATCGGCGACATTCTGCGTCGGGCCGAGGCGGGCGAGACGATCACGATCACAGCGGCGGGGCGTCCAGTCGCGCAGATCGGACCGATCGGCCGCGAGCACTGGGTCCCCAGCGAGCTGCTGGCGCCGATCTGGCGAACGACGAAGCCGCGGGGACACAGGACGGATCTCGCGGGGTGCGACGTTGAGCTGGACGATCCGTTCAGGCGATAAGCAGCGGTTGGCGGTGGGCGTTTTGGTGCGCCGGGACCGCACGGTGGCCCGGCGTGCGCGGTAGGCTGGGGTGGATGGGAACGTTGTGCATCTGGGCGTGCTGCGCCCGTCCTTGGGCGTAGCTGCGGCGAAGTCCCCGGTGCGGCGCTGATCTACGCGCTGCTTCTCGGTTCCCGTGGGGGGAGCGTTGCTCTGCCCTGCGTCGGCTTCGTCGCCTCTCCGCGGGCGCTCTTCGTGGGTGCTCGCTGATCGTGCGCGCGTCCGACCCTCCGTAGCCCTCTCTTCTCGTTGCTGGTGGATCGCTTCGCGCGCTCCACCGTGCACGAAGGAGGGCCGGATGCCGGCCACCCCACGACGCCGTCCGCACGTCAACCATGCAGGCATCCATCATCTGCGCTCGGCCGAGGTCCTGCGCGCCGTCATCGCCAGCGCCGACCTGTCGGGCGAGGATCTGGTCTACGACCTCGGGGCCGGTCCCGGGACCTTGACCGTCCCGCTCGCGCGGAGCGGTGCCCGGGTCGTGGCGGTCGAGCGCGATCCGCGGTTCGTCGCGGCGTTGCGGCGGCGGTTGGCTGACCATGATCGGGTCGAGGTGGTCCAGGCGGATCTGCGGTCGGTGCGGATTCCGCGCCGCGCGCGGGTCGTGGCGAACCTGCCGTTCGCGACGTCGAGCGCGGTGGTCGCGCGGTTGCTCGATCCGGTGGGGCCGCTGCGTCCGGGGGCGGATCTGGTGGTCGAGCGGGGCTTTGCGTTGCGGATGGCCGATCGTCGTCCGCGCTCGGCGCAGGCGGCGTGGCGGGCGGCGCGCTACGAGATCGAGATCGCCCGCCGGGTTCCGCGCACCGCGTTCGCGCCGCCGCCCCGGGTCGATGCGGCGCTGCTGCGAATCCGTCCCCGGGCGCCGATGGACGGCGCGGCGGAGCGACGCCTCCGGGGCCTGCTCGCGGCGGCCTACAGCGGTCGGCACGTGCGGGCGGTGACGTTGGCGCGCCGTAGCGCGGGTCGCCGGGCGGGGCCACGCCTGCTGGCGGATGCCGGGGTGCCCGCGGATTGCCCTCCGCGGGACGTACCGCCGGAAGTCTGGGCGGCCGTGGCCCGGGGCACGCCGCGGCGTTGAGCGTGGACGCCGGTCGGGCGGTAGTGGCAGGCCCCCAGCGCTCCACTGCGCCATGTGCGCGCTCAACGAGGCGAGGGTGTGCGTGCAAGGTGCTACATTTGCGCACATGGCGAGCGTCGCGGTTCGGGATCTGCGGAATCACACGCGGGACGTGCTTCGGCGCGTCACGGGCGGTGAGCGCGTCACGGTGACCCAGCACGGTCGGCCGGTGGCGGAGATCCGTCCGCTGGCTTCCGCGCGGCCGGCGTTCCTCTCGCGCGCGGAGCTGGTCGATCTGCTGGACTCCGCCCAGGCGGACCCTGGCCTTCGCGACGACCTCGCGATCCTGGCGGGCGAGACCACCGACGATCTCGGTCCGATCGCGTGACGGCGGACGTCCCCGCTGCGTCGGCGGGCGGCAGTCGGGGTCTGCTCGATACCAGCGTGTTCATCGCGCAGGAGTCGGGTCGGCGCCTGGACGTGTCGTTGCTTCCGGACGAGGGCTACGTCTCGGTGATCACGCTCGCCGAGCTGGAGGCCGGGGTACTTGCGGCTGCGGACCAGACAACCCGCTCCCGACGGCTGACGACGCTGACGCGGATCTCGGCACTCGTGGCACTGCCCGTCGACGCGGCGGCCGCGGCGCACTGGGCGCGGATGCGAGTCCGGTTGGCGGAGGGCAAGCGGCGCGTCAACGTGAACGACCTCTGGATCGCGTCGGTTGCGCTGGCGAACGACCTGCCCGTCTATACGCAGGATCGCGACTACGAACCGTTGGCCGAGCTGGGGGAGCTCAGCGTCATCACTGTGTGACCCTGGCTCGCGGTGGTCGCTCGCCGCTGCCCGATGCTGGTGATGAGTAGTCAGCCTGATTAGTAGTCACATGTGACTAGTAGTCGCATGTGGTCATTGCTTTTTGCCCCGTCGGGAGGGTAGGACCTTGGGCATGGTTCTTGCGAGGGGAGGTGCGGCATGACGATGGTGAGGTCGGTCGGCAGGTCGACGGGGCGGGGGACGCGCCGCCGCGGTGGAGCGGTGTCGGGTGCTGGTGAGCGGTTGCGGGCGCTGGGATCGGCGGAGGTGCTGGAGATCGCACGGTTGCGATTGCGGCTGATCGGTGAGCCGATGCGCGCGCAGATCATGGTCCTGCTGGACGAGTCCGGTCCGGCGACGGTGCAGGAGATCGTCGACCGGTTGCCGACGGTCGTGACGCGGCAGAACGTCTCTCGACACCTGGGTTTGCTCTACGAGGCAGGAATGCTGGACCGCGCCAAGGAAGGGTGCAGCGTGCGCTACGCGTTGGTGGACTGGTCGTCGCTGTGGCTGCTGGAGCAGACCGTGGCCAGCGTCGACGAGCACCTCGACATGCAGCGCCAGGCGATCGCCGGAGGAGCACGACCGGGCGCATAGCGCGTGGCGGGATCTCCGCGCTTTCGGCGCGACCCGAAGAAGTTCACGAGGGCCCGGTCGTCACGACCGGGCCCGTCGTTTTCGCAGGGTGCAAAATGGTGGCTTACGTGCTTGCGTATACACGTACGCGACGAGTTGTAGACGTCTCAGGTTTTTGGACGTAGAACCCCTTCGACAGTGAATCGGCCAGGGCGGTGGCCGGGCGTCTAAGGGGTTGATGATGCGAGGGATCTTCTCGGTTGTTGGTAGCAGTCCGTCGCCGTCGTTGGGCGACGCTGCCGCGTCTCGGACGGCGGTGCCGTCATGACCGGCCGGGGCTCGTCGCGGGCGCAGCAGCGGGTCGGCCTGCGCGCGCCGCTGGATGAGGCAGCGGCGTCGCTGCCCGCACAGGACGCCGCGACTGGCGCGGGGCGACGGCGTGGGCTTGGCTCGGCGGGGTTGGCTCGCACGGGCCGCGTGATGCTCTGGGCGTTCGTTGGCGTGGTGCTGATCCGCGGCCTCGGGGCAATCTTCGGAGGCGGCGAGGCGACGGACCGCGACATGGCTGCGGCGGCGGAGCGCCGGTTCCCCGACCACGAGGCACGGGCGTTCGCGGTGCGGTTCACGCACGCGTATCTCGGTGGCTCGAAGCAGGAGCCCGAGACGTATCGCCGAGCGGTCGCTGCATTTCTCGCCGAGGACTTGCGTGAACGAGCGACGGCGGTCTTGCCGGAGAACGGGTCGGGGGCGCGGGTTGCGTGGGCGACGGTCGCTCGCGAGTCACTGCTGGGACGCAGTCGCGCGCTGATCACCGTTGCGGTGTCGACCGGCGAGGCGGTCAGGTATCTGACCGTCCCCGTTGCCCGGGATCGAGCCGGGGGTCTGGTGGTCTTCGATCTGCCGTCGCTCAGTGCTGCACCGCCTCGTGGCGCCGCGGAAGCGCCCGAGCCGGTGGCATTGCCTGACACACAGGCGCGGCCGATCACCGATCTGGTCTCGCGCTTTCTGCAGGCGTACGTGGCCGGTGGAGATCGAGCGGCGCTGGGGTACTTCTTGGCTCCGGGTGCGCGGTTGGTGCAGATGTCGCGCGGCTTGGAGGTCGTCGGGGTCGAGCAGGTCGCGCGTGATCCGTATCCGGCGCGTCGTGGCGTTGGTGTCGTGGCGCTCGTTCGGGTTCGTGATCGCGCGACCGGCGGGGAGCTGGTGTTGCGGTATCGGCTGACCCTCGTGGGACGCGAGCGGTGGTACGTACAGGTCGTAGCGGGCGGGCCGAGCGCATGAGCCCGCAAACGACGAACACGGACGCGGTGTTGACGACGAAGTCCGGCGGCCCGCGGGTCGGTCTGCGGCCCTCTCGCCGGGCGGTCGTTGCCGTGGCGTTCCTGGTCGCGGTCGGGCTGGTGTTGCTGCTGGCGCCGGGTGCGCTGGCGCAGTCGGGGAACGACGTGGCGAAGAACCTCGCGGATCTGCTGCGGGGGTATGCGGCGCAGTTCTACGGCGGGGTGATCGCGATCGTGTCGCTGATCTTTCTGATCAACCGGCGCTACGTCGAGTTGATGACCTTCCTGATCGCCGCTGTGGTGGTCGGCTGGATGGTGTTCTCTCCCGACGCGATTGCGAAGGCGGCGCGGGCGATCGGTCGGCAGGTTCTCGGATGAGCGCGTCTGGTGGGCAGTTCGGGGTGGTGCGGTCGTATCAGCGGATCTTTCGGCCGGACCGGCGGATCTACCAGGTCGAAGGCCGTCGAATCCCGATCCCGGGTGGCATTCCGCTGGTCTGGCTCGGCTACGCCACGGCCACGATCGTCGCGGTCCTGCTGCTCGGTGGTCGGTCGCTGACGCTCAGCGTGTTGCTGGCGGTCGGCGCCGCGTTGCTCGTCGGGGCGGCCGGTGATCGCCGCGTCGCGCTGATCGTCGCAGTCGTCGTGCTTGCGGGTAGCCAGGCAGTCGGGGTGCTGCTAGCGGTGGTCGACTGGCCGTTGCGGCTGCTCGTGCTGCCGGGCCTGGTGGCGACCCTCGCGACCCAGGCCACGCCGGACGGGCGTCCTGCGCACCGCTACGCGCTGTCGTGGCTGTGGTTGCAGGTGCGGCCGTCGCGGCGCTGGCTCGGCCGGGCACTCCCGGCTGACGCGCAGCGTCGGCTCGAGCTTCGCGTCGGGGTGGCGCCGGATCATCGGTCGCCGCGGCTGCGGCGTGGTCGGGTCACGGGCCCCGCAACGGTGGTGCCGTCAGCGCCCGCGGCGTTGCGGGTCGGCGGGTGCCGTGGAACCGCGAACAAGCGGTCCTCGAACCGGGTTGCGCGACGGCGCGGCGTGGTCGGCGTGCGCTGGCCGGTCCGCTGGAGCTGCGGGCCGGGGAGCGGCTGGAGGTGCGGCCGTGAGCTTCCCGTTGCGCTACGCGCGCCAGAACCTGCTGCTCGGTCCGGGCGGCGAAGCCGCGGCGCTCTACCGGCTGCCGACCGTCTCGTATCCGTTTCTCCCGGTGGGGGAGAAGTGGCGGTGGCTCAGGACGTTGGAGCGGCTGGCGACCGTCGTCGGCGCGGACTTCTCACTGCACCGCGTGACCCGTGCGTACCCGGCCGAGCGGTACCGGGACCGGACCCGCGGGCTGCTCGATCCGGCCGGCCAGGATCCGGAGGCGTTCGAGCGGTTCCTACGGCGGCACGAGCAGCGGTTGGGGTCGCTCCGGGCGTTCTGGCCGGAGGTCTATCTCGTGGTCGCGCTCGGGTCACCGGAGCACGGACGCATGGGCGCGTCCGTTGCCGGCCAGTTCGGTCGGGCCCGTCGGCGTCTGGAGGACCTGGCCGGTGTCGGTCGGTCGCAGCCGATCTCTGACCGCGAGCTTCGCGCGTTGGCTGCGGTGGAGCAGCGGACGTTCCTGCAGCTCGCCGCAGTGATCGGCTGCCGGCGCGCGTCGACCCGCGAGCTCGAATGGCTGCTGCGGCGTAGTCCGGTGCGTGGCGTCGGGGAACCGGAGTTGGATGGTCGGTGGCAGCCCGACGCGCTGATGATCCAGGCCGACGATGGCCGGGTCGCCTACGAGCCGCTGGGTGCCGACATCGTCGAGACGGTCGCCGCACCGCTCAACGAGCCGCGCACCGGACCCGCCCGGCTGATCATCGAGACCGAGCAGGGTGACGCGCACCAAGCATTCCTTGCGGTCGGCGCACTGGCGGACGAGGCCGAGTTTCCGGGTGCGGTCGCGGAGCTGCTGTTTGCGCCGCTGGAGTCCGCGGGGTTCCCGGTCGATGCGGTGCTGCACGCCCGGTGGGTCGGCAACCGGCAAGCGTTGGGTCAGGTCCGCAAGCGGATCGTGGACGTCGAGCAGGCATACCGGGAGGAAGCGGAGGGGTCGCCGTACGGACCGGGTCTGGTGCCGGAGGAAGATCGCGCGCTGGCGCGGGAGTATGAGGCGATCCTCCAAGCATCTGGGCATCCGCCGATGCTCCAAGCGTCGATCTCGCTCGCCGTCGGTGCCGAGAACGCGGAGGACTTGGAACGGCGCGTGGCCACGCTGCGCGACCAGTTCGGAGCGATCCGCCTGCATCGTCCCCGCGGTCTGCAGGAGGCGTTGTTCCTCGACCACCTCCCGCAACCCGGCGGTGGCCAGGTGCGCGACTACCGGGCGCAGTTGACGGTCGAGCAGTTCGGCGCGTTGATGCCGATCGGCTCGGATCGGCTTGGTTCTGATCGCGGGATCTATCTGGGAACGACCCCGGCGCGGCGTCCGGTGACCTACGACCCGACCGCTCCGTCGCGGGAGTCGCGGGCGTCGGCCGTTCTCTTGGCGGGGACGCTGGGGTCGGGCAAGACGGTGGCCGCGCAGGCCATCGCCTACGCGGCCGAGCGCCGCGGGTCGCTGGTCGTGGATCTGGACCCGAAGCCCGACCACGGTCTTCACCTCGTCGACGGGTTGGAGGGTCGGGTGCAGGTGCTGGAGCTCTCCGCTGACCCGGAGCACCGCGGCAAGCTCGACCCCCTGCGGATCGGCCTTCCGGATCTCCGGGAGGAGCTGGCGTGCTCGTACTACCTGGAGTTGCTGCGGGATCCGCCGCCGTCGTGGGAGCACCAGATCCAACGCGCCGTGCGCGACCTCGTCACCAACGGCGCCCGGTCGTCGGTTCAAGTGATCGAGCGTCTGCGCGCCGTTGACCGTCCGGCGGCGAGCGATGCGGCGGATGCATTGGAGGTCGCGTGCGACTTCGGGCTCGCTCGCCTTGGCTTCGCCGACGATGGCGCGGGGGACGCGGACCTAGGCGGCCCGGTCGCGCCGGTCACGACGATCCGCACCCCGGGCCTGACGCTGCCCGATCCACGGGCATCACGTGAGACGTATTCACGCGCGGAGCGGATCTCCGTCGCCACGCTCTCGCTGGTCGCCGCCTACGCCCTGCGGCTGGTCTCCGGGGATCGGTCGCGGCACAAGGTCGTGCTGCTGGATGAGGCGTGGTTCCTGCTGGCCTCCTCGCAGGGCCGGAACCTCGTCAACCGGCTGGTCCGGCTCGGCCGCGCCTTCAACGCGACCGTGCTGCTGGCGACGCAGCGGCTCGAGGATCTGGGGGACCTCTCTGACCTGGTCGGCACCTATCTGATCTTTGGTCAGGAGAGCGACGCCGAAGCCTCGCGCGCCCTCCAACTGCTCGGGCTTGATCCCGAGGACCCCGCATTGATCGCCCGGGTCCGTGGGTTCCGGCGGGGCCGCTGCCTGATGCGCGACCTCGACGGCCGTGTTGGTGAGCTCCAGGTCGATGTCGACCCGCAGCTCTTGGCGGCGCTGGACACCACGCCCAACCGTGAGGAGCGCTCATGAGCGGCCCCAGCCAGGTCCGCCGCGCTCTCGCTGGCACGAAGGCAGCGCTCGGCCGCCGCTGGGTGCGACGAACGCTCGTCGTAGCCGGCGGCACGGTCGCCCTGATCCTGCTCGCGCGTCCGTCGGCGATCGGCGGTGACCTGCTCTCCAACGTCGGGCCGGCGTCGCAGCTGCAGGACGGCGCGTTGATGGACGCCCATCCGCTCGGCCACTACGTCCTGGACCACCACTTCTCCGCCGTCGAGGCGGGCGTGCTGAAGGGCGTGGACGTCTCCGGCATCCCACCGACGATCGCGTGGTTCCTCGCGAACACCCTGTGGCAGCTGACAGCGTTCATCGCCCACGCGCTGATCACCCTCTTCACCTTCGCCTTCAGCCTCGACCTCGTCGGCGGCTCCGGCGCGACCGGTGGTGCGAGCGCCTTGGAGCCGGTGGCGCGGGCGGTGCGGTCGATCTATCGCAACACGTTCGGTGAGCCGTGGCTGATCGTCGCCGTCCTCC
>CAZMVL010000041.1:0-37047 GCA_964569335.1 uncultured Paraperlucidibaca sp. | reverse complement strand
CCTTACGTCGCCAACGATAAAAAGATGGGACCTCCGCCTCCAGTGCCTGTTCGTGATAGGGCCATTGTGAAAGCTTTGGGCGCCTCCCCCACCACCTCGGCTTCGAAGCGTGTTAAGCAAGAGGAGCCAGAGGTAGACCCTGACGATGTGGCGTTGAACACTGGCGTGATCTTGCGCCTCTTTGGTGAAGGTGCGAAGAGAGTGACAGCGTTGGAGCAACTGGAGGTGTACATTCCCATGGGACGCATGTGGGACACTGTGTGGGCGTCAGTGATGGATGTTTGTGAGCACAGTCCTCGAATTTCCAAAATTAGGTTGCAAGATTCTTCCTTTGAGGCAAGCTTCAGTGTTGACAATCTGAGACGCCTACTCGCCACTGCAGCCTGTATGAAGGGGCCTCTACGTCTCGAGATCAGGGATGTCATGGTGGATTACGATTTGAGGTCGTGCTTTGAAGTTCTTGCAAAACTTTCGCTTGTGTATCGCATCATCATCTGCGTTGGAGACCGGACAACTACGCAAGTTGGTACTGACATTGTACCCAGTGATGTGGAAAGCAGGAAGAGCTTCGGGGAGAAATGGAAGGACAAGTTCATGCAGGCGTACGCAAAAGAGGATACATGGAATTTGTTTTGCGCAGAAGTTCTCCTTCCTCCTGCCTCTGCTGCCAGTTCGAGTGGCAAGGAGGAGGAGGTCACGTACGTGCTCACCCAAGACGATCCCCAGTAACCGTATCTTTTCTCCGTCATTCTTTGGCATTCTCCCCAACCTCCCCCCATACATACCTGACTCATGCAGGGTGGGTTGCCAGGCTCGAATGAGCTCGAACGCAAGGTATCTACATCCCTGGATACGTATAGGATGGCATCCGCCAGGACTCGAGCCCTTCAGAAAGATTTGCATATCTCTTACCACTCCAGGAAGCAGGGGCGAGGGGGGAGAAAGCCTACGCTGGCACAGGCGACTCTGGCACGTGAAGAATTGGTGGCATATTCAGCTTCACTCGATCGGGTGGCTTCTCGAACCCGCGAAAACAAAATTCCGTTATTAAAGGAAGTCATCGCTGCAGAAGTACGAGCTCTGGATGTCTACGTGGGTTATCTCTACATCCAGGCGTGGTTGCAACCCCTCACCCCGTTCCAGGAGGACGTGAGGGAGGAGGAAGCTTCCACATTCCACTTCATTCCTATCTAACCTAAGAAACATGGAGAGTCCTAGCTTTGCATGCTTGAAACAAGTCACACACCTCGAACATGGCACACGCCCTTGCGAAGAGAACCCGTGTAGGTTCCCTCACCCAACAGCTGATGAGGTGAAGTTCCACGTCGAACGGTTGAAGACGATTCCATGCAAAAAGGGGAAGGAGTGCAGGCTGCCGCATTGCATGTTCGCCCACCCCCATAGACTGGACATTCCAAAGTGGACACGTAACCGTACCTTGGAGAAGGTTACTTTCTGTGATGCAGTGAAGACATCTCCTGCGTTTGTGATCAAGAAGTCGGGCGACGAGGAGATCAGCGACATGGTTGCTGGCATGATATCAGGCATTGTGTTGGATGATCCACCTTCCCCGTCTAAGGGACCCCCGAGGTGTGTGCTCAGGGCGGTAGCTGGGCGAGAAAACCAGCAAGGCATGGTGTTTGGGAAGGAGCTGGACTTCTGGTCCAAATTCATCCTGGTGAACGTCTTCATGGCGAGGCCTGAGAATCCGCTCATGGATTGGAGGGGTGTGGGTTGGGAGGCTGCGAACATGCTTGTTTTGAGGGTGTTTGTGATTATGCAGGGATTTCCGTACCCGCACTTGTGGGTTCTCATGGACAAGGGCAGCGAGCCTGAGAAGAAGTCTCTGGAGTTGTTTCGTGCATGGGGTATCCCTTACGACATTTTCTACCAGGGCGGTTGCTCGTGTGTGCACATTCGTCGTGCTTAGGCATATATACTAAATAATAGAATTCCTCATTCACTCACTCACTCATGTACAACAGACCTTACGCCGGAGGCAGGGTGAAACCCAAAAGTGATTTCGAGCTTGTGGTGGACTCAGTGTTGGCAAAGACCACTCGCAATCTCTACCCTACGAACAAGTTTTACGATCAATGGCTGCACTTCCTCGAGCAACACCTACAAAAACCACATCTTACTGGGAATGCATTGTTGGTATCCCCTTTGGGTAGCATTCTCACCGAAGTCAGGCGCCTGCGCGTGGTGGAGACAGCGATAAAGAAGATAGACTTGGACGATATTTCACGTCACCTCTACGTTCAGAAGTGCTGGGAGCGTATTTTCATGCTCTTCTGTGAGATCCCCCCAGACGATGTGGAGATGGAGTGTCTTTTCTCTGACGTGAAGGCCGCATTCCGTGAGTTTTCACCCTGGTTGGCGAAGAGGGGCTTCTCCTGTATCGAGAGAGTGTTGGATGTGAATCCTGTGTGGAAGCATGCGTGGCGATCAGTCGTGGAATATCCTCTAGACGATGATGACGTCAACACGCTTTGGGTGTACATGCTGAAACGCGAGGATGAGGACGAGAAGGTGAATTTTAAGCCCCTGAAGCAGTTGTTTTTGGAGAATTTCACTCGAGGGCAGCGGCGAAGCGTGCCAGACCTCATGCGCATCAAAGCGTGTATCAAAGACGATAAATTGTTACACTCGACAATCGAAAATATCTTCTGGACTTCACGAGCCTTGTTGCTCATTGCCGATCGCGTGCCGGTGTCTGTCATCGATCAAGACTCAGCGCTTAGAAGAGATTTGTCACTCTTCGTCGTCCTCATCCCCGTATAGGGGCTCTGCGTATGCAAATTTCCATCTTTCAGGAAGCCGCTTCATGTCGTCTAATTTTTCTAACACATTGTAATATGGGTTTCCGAAATAATACGGTGAAATTTCTCCCTTTTGCGCGCGTGCCTCCAGAATCATGAAGATCTCATTGATATCTTTGTCGTATGAGGGCAGCCATGCATACTTGGTCCCGCCGTTGTTGGCATTGTGCAATTTTCTTAGCTGACTTGGATTTTTCCACAGTGTTTCGCGATCCTCTGTGGAGGCGCTAGCTTGTTGAGGAGGGGCTGCTGCACTTGCCGCAGGCGCCGGGGCCGCAGGAGGAGGAGGAGTGGCTGGGGGCTTCTTGTAAGCAGGTGGTGGTTGGCCCGCCGAAGAGGGAGGAGTGGCTGGGGGTTGGGATGGTTGTTTCTTGGGTGATTGCTCTCGGGATTTTGGCGACTTGGATGGTTGTTCTTTGGGGGGTGACTTCTTACTCCTCTTCTCGACTTCGAAACGCAATGTTTCATTCCTGTTGCCGTTGTTATTTCTGCTGAGGAATTTCGATAAGAATGGGACATCTTGATCGAGAATGAATTTGTCATCCTCTTTCCCGTTCTCGAACTCTGCCTGTTGCGCTTCCCAGATTCTTTTGCGTTTATCATCGTTTTCATGTTGCGCGAGGTTTTTCAGGATTGTGATTGAATGCTTGCGCAGTTCTCTCAAGGCGGTTAGTTGCGCGTGTCCATGAGCTCCGGTATAATCAGCTTCCATGAAACTTTTCGATGCCCCAGAATGTTTCAGCGCTCCCCCGCGAGATTCCTCCTTCTTACCAATCATAGTTTCGATTTCACCTTTCAAGTTTGCTGCAGCTCTCGTGGCATTTTTGTAGATCGCCCCCCCAGGTTTTTCGTTGGGGTTTAAGTTTTTGTAGTTTGCCACGAGAGTTTCGTATGCGAGCGCGACAAACAACTCGTCGATCTCTGGGTCACTTCGGCTTTTTTGATTGAGATGCTCCAAACGCCTTATTGCGAGTTCGAGTGCTTCTGTCTGTGCACCCTTTGGCACGCTCTCCTGGTACTTCCTCATATGGGCAGCCATGGTACCGAGGTTGCATTCTTTAGACCTCAACGTGGTGAACATTGCGATTTGGTTGCATATCGATGAGAGCATGTACCAGACTCCTTTGAAGACCATCCCTATTCCGCCCGCGATACTTTTGGTGACCCACCATATTCCCCCGACAATGTTCTTGATCATGACGAATTCGTGGTAGGAGTTCCTCAAATAAGCCAGGCCGTACGCTGAACCGGAACCAAGAAACAAATATATCGTGCCCCATATCCAGCCAAGCACCCCTGTGCCTTCCGCGGGCGGTGTGGCAATCTGTGTTCCTTCCTCTCCTCCTAGTACGAGTGAACCCACCGCCTCCACGGCAGAACCCGCCACGCCCAACGCACTATTTAGGGTGGGAGGTGAGACACTCTTGGATGTGATCAAATGGCCCAGCTCGCATGTCATCAGCGCCGTGATGTTCTTGTTGGGTTCTTTGCTGAGTTTCAGCCGAAACTTATCGAAGTTATGCTGGGCCATGAGCTCGTGGCATAAATGATAGATGATCTTGAACGTCTCAGTGTTTCGCATCACTTCGTCGGTCACTCCAGTCAAGGTGAGACGCATCAGATGCACAGCGGTGATTGCATTGCGAAGATCGGGTTCTTGTAGTGTCGACCTCGCGAAATTGTAGAGCGCAGCCTTGGGGATTGGCCAATGTGGCGACGGTGTCTTTTTGTTGAAGATCGTCAGCTTTTCGTGTAGTTGCGCCACAAACAGGTTCAGTTCCATGAGGAGCCAGTACTCGTCTGGGGAAAGCACGATCTCTCCATCATCTAACCACATACACTTGGCAAACTTATAGCCTGCCGCTGGTTTTGTTCGACTCACGTGCTGCATTGCGTTCTTGCAAATCTGTGATATGAGATCATCCTTCGCCTTCGGCTTGTTTTTTGGGGTTATTCTATCGGGTATGAGTGTATCACCGTTGAAGTCATTGCTCAATATTGGGCCTGCGGTGTGACCAGAGTCGAAAATTTTCTGGATTGCATTGAACACAGCCACGCGACGATGGGTGATTGCACCACCGTAGGGTGTCTGGCCATCGGCGTAGAACCGGTAAAGGCGTAATTGCCGTGCCACGTCCTCTCTTTCGTAATGCAGGTCCCCGTAACCGAGCATATTGACGAATGGTTCTTGCATCATTGTGGCGAACGCTTGGTGGGCAGCCGTGTCAAACTTCGATGCATTGGACATTTCAGCAAGCACTGGCACGAGGTAGGAGCCGAAAAGTTCGTTGGTATCGATTTCAGTGTTCACCAATGCAAGTGTTAGATTCGCGGAAGCTGGTGGGGGGGTGGGGGAGGGTATGTTGCTATCCTTAACTAGGACCGGGGTTGGGATCTCTGTCGGTGTTGATTGAGTTTGGGTTGTCGGATTGCTGTTGAAAAAGCTTACTTGCTCGGTGGGCGTCCAAGCATCCCGAAACCGTAGGCTAGTAAGATTCCGCACAAATTCCTCCCTGTTGTAGTCGTCAATATAGGCGTAACCCTGCACATCACCCTCCTCCTGTGTTTCTTCGCCGTCATCATCTTGCACGTCATCATCATCCTTTAGTTCATCATTTGGATCTTCGGGATTGTGCTCATCGTTTCCATCTCCGAGCTGGAGGAGTGTTGATTGGTCCTCAGACAACAATGATTGATCCCAATAATGCTTAGCGACGAACAATCCGGCTGTCGGTGCTATGACCAATGCCATTGGTAACAAGACTTTTGCCAGTACCTTTAATTTACTGAGTATCATTTGCTTCCTAGTTACGCGGACTCTCTCCGTGTTTGCTTTCCCAGCTTTCTTTTTCTTAGCTTTTGGTGCCGCTGCTGGCGCTACCGCCGCATCCCCTGCTGCTGGTGCCACTTCTTGGGGAGGCTCCACGGGATTGGCAAAATCGTCGGTGCCGAACATACCTTCATAGTCCAATTCCTCCGCAGCCTTTCTTGCTGCCTCTTCCGCTTTAGCCTTTCCTCGTCGTGTCAACATCTCTGCGTGCGGGGGTTGCTTGTATAACATATATATCTTTCAAGTTGTTAGATGATAGGTAATTCTGTCACGGCTTCGCATTTTTTGATTAAAGCGTCGATGCTATCTTCCACCGCTTGAGTTTTCACTTCTGTGGGCAGGCGTATTTTGAAGTTTTCAACAACATGCTGTAGAATCAATGGGTGGTCTTTGTATATGTAGAGATGTGATGCTCGTTCACGAATCCACACCTGTCCTTGCAAATCGGTGCGTGAAATCTCATTGCACAGGTCTGCGATGTATTCTTCCATGTTGGGTGAGTGAGGGAAAAGAGATTAAGTATCTAACCTCCTAAATGCGGTATCGATGCTATGTGCAATCCTATCTCCTCTGTCGATGTCTCCGCGAGCGTGGCTGGAGGCGAGGAACCGCTGGCTAATCACTGATTTGGCAGCCAACTGCAGATAATGGATGGGTTCTTTCAACGCGTCGCTGCTTTTATATTGGAGTGCTGCCTTTATGGCATCGACGATTTTCTCGGCGTAGGCAATGCAAACGAAGGCGAAGGATATTGGCATCAGTGCGGGCTTGAGTTCCCGGACAAGTAGGGTGTTTCGACCGAAGAAGAGGGTGACAAGATCGTCGTCCAAGTGGATACGAGGTGGAAACACGGAGGCAGCCAGCGCTTGGGCCATGTCAGTCAACTTCTCCGACAATCCTCGCTGGAAAAGGATGATGGCAGACACGAATTCATGTTGCCCGTCGGCAAGGAAATCCTCGAGCTTTCCCCAAAAGTCAATCTGATCCCGTTTCTTTTGCCTGAGCATTTCCACTGTGTTCAGGTACATCACAAACCTCGTCCTATCCTTGGATACGTCGGGTTGCTCGTGTAGAAACCTCACATGTAGCTCATGCTGTAGGTTTAGGAGGAGGCGGCCAATCTCCCTCCTTGCTTTCTTGTCACCCGACCGTTCACATCTGGTAAAGACATTGTAGATGCGCCAGAATCCCGAATCGGCGTAGGTGAAGTAGTTCACGCCCCCCTCCCCTTCCCCGTGGGCAGTGAGAGTGTCGAATAGCGGTGCAGCGTGAACAAATTCCATGGCGTAGATGCGTTCCAGGTAGATGTACTTGTCAGCCAACCTCCCCACGCTCTCTGACATACCGAAGGAGAATCCCATCATGGAGTCCATCGAGTGGATCAGGCCCAGGGCTTCGGCTGCAAGCGAGGACATCATCTCCTTCTGTTGCGAAAGCGAGCTAGCCTGGGTGGGTCCCCCTCCTCCACCTTTCCAGCCAAAGAAGATGGAGTTTGTGGGCCTTGCGAGCTGGAGCTTGCAGAAGGAGTCGACGATCTCGCTCAGACACGTCCAGGCAACGGGTAACATGGCTGCGCGACCCGGCCAATGGAACCAAAGAAGGGAGATTGCACCCACAATATCCTCCATGAGTTTCATGTGCGGGATGTCCACGCTGTGAGTGTAGGCCTGCGACGATGCGAAGAAACTGGCGCTCCAGGCATGGAAACATTGGAAATCCAACTCCTCGTGCTTCCGGAGACATTGCAGGTGTGCAGTTGTGAGAGGTATCATTGTGCGAACGAGTATGGCATCCTGTAACTGCTCGAGCTGCAGCTGTGTGATCTTGTTCCTCGCATACTGTGTCTGTACCTTATCCATCAAGGCGTTCACCTGTTCGAGTGCGACTTCGTTGCCGGTGTACTTCACCCAGTTGAAAGAGAGAGAGGTAAATCCAGTCTTAGGTGAGATCGTCATCGTGGGCACTTGTGTGTCATCGAATTTAACACAGAAGTTCTGGGAGTATAGATCGAGTGCATTAGAAATCTCCACTGGCACTTGCAGCCTTGGGTTCATGCCTCTTAGGCTTCCCAATTTGAATGAGGCAATCGCAAGATGGGCAAAGGGCTATGAACGATTCCATGTCTCCTCCCGCGGAGTCCATCAACGTGACAGGGAACACGCTTTCCTTGCCCATATCGTGTACGTAGTCGTTAAGTGCATGCTTGGAATCGAACTTGTGCAATCCGACAGCCGTGTAAAAATCAAACCAGAATTCGTCCTTACCTGTCACACCCCATATAGGGTCGAAGATCTTTTTGAATGTGGTCCGCACCTTCTCATCGTCGTGTTCGGTAGAGTCCCACAATGCGCTTTGCAACAATCGGAGCACATCAGCAAACTCGGCAACGGTGATACCTTTGTGTGCATGTTCAGCATACAACCGAATGCGGGCGATCACCGTCTTCAGAGCGTCTGTGTCTTTGGGGAGTGGTTCCTCAATTGGGATGGCTGCCCATTCCCTGAAGTGGCTGGATAGGTAGTACAGGGGGGATGTGTCTGCGTTTGCCTCGTCACAACATAGCAGGAAGAGATTGTGCATCGTGTTCTTCACTCCAGTCTTCAGCTTCTTCAGGTGTTCGTGGGCTGTGGCCCCCAACAATTCTTGGGAGAGAAGATCCATCTCCCTGAATAGGTAGAGGAGACGGCGGATGGATATCCACTTCGCTTCCAATGTGAAACGCAGAATGTACACGATGTTGCCAAGCAGGGACCTTCCATTCTGTGACATCTTAGAGATGAAAAGACTGTTGAGGGGGGTTCTGTTGAGCACGCATGTGGTCTTGTCGAAGTACTTTTCGCATTCCATGAAGTCACCGTCCGCGAACTCGTGTGTTAAATACGCTTGGTTACGTGGATCCCGCTTACATCCTTCCTCCCGCTTGAGGAACTTCCAGTACTTCCGATCTGAGAGTTCTTCTTCGGTGAGATCTTGCCCTTGATATGGTTGCGGTGATTCTTGCATTTTGAGTGGTGATTGGGAGATGTGACTGTTTTCTTTTTGTTTCCTATCCTTTCCTCCACCTCCTCAAACACACATGTCCCAACAGGGAGAGGCCATCATCATCCCGTTCCCATTCAATGAGGCGTCTATGTATCTCCACAGGGAACTCATGCATCAGACACCCGGTGCGTGTTCGACGAGGAGCCGGCAAGCTGCGGCTTTTCTGAAAGAACTCTACGAGATTGGCCATCCCCTCACGCAGCTGGCAGTGGTAAACAACGACTTAAACGCCCTGAAGTCCCTCCTTTACGTGGCGGAGACTTGTGTGATGTGCATTGAGGATTTCTGGAACGCTCTCCTGGATGCGAAGCGTTGTGCAGACACCAAGGTGGCAGACCTCTCCGCGCGCATTCCCGTCTCCCTCGATGGGACTACTAAGGTGGAGGGGGGTGAAGAAGTTGCTCTCACCTACGTTCGCTATCTCTGGTCGTGGCAATCACAGAAATTGGATCGGGTGTGTAAGTTGATGCGGAGCGCGATGTGCGCCATATGGAATGGAGGTACATACGATACAGCTCCTACACACTTCATGCGTGGGTGTGAAGACGCATTCTTTCTTATTTCAACACAACAGAATCGAGATTCCGACGCACTTATTCATCTCCGCGTGGATGCGTCGGTTCCACTCGGTACTAGAGCTCGTAAAGGTTTGGAGTTTGCCACCCTTTGCCATGGTGAAGCGATGCGCATTTCCAGGGTGGTGTTCTCTGTGGGCCCATTGGCGTGGAAGTTGAAGCGAAGGGAGGATATTGCTTCCTCCTCCTTTGTGCTTAGTTCTGCTTCCTTGACCCAGCTGCGCCCCTCAGAGCAAAAGGGTTCGGTCGGAACTGAATCTTCGCAGCATTCATTGGACCATGCTCGAGATGTGTCGACTTTTGAGGAAGAGGAAGGGGGGGAGGAGGGGTTGTCTGCGAAGGACGTTGCACCGGACGTGGCTGTTGTTTGATGCTTGGCACCGCGAATAACACGCCATCCTGTATGAGGATCCTTGTCAATTCTTCTTGCTTGGTGACAAGCTCGGTGTTTTCGGGGATAATGGCGCGATAAGCATCTGCGATCTTCTGTATTGCGTCTTTCTTTGCCATCTTCTTGTGCGCATCTGATATCTTGGAAAGGAAGTATGCCACGGCTCCGAGGATGCGGGCGTCAACGATGGGATTTGGTGTTGCGAATAAGTGCCACTGCAATTTAAGATATGGCGCGAGAATGCCTTCAATGAACGTGTCTGTGGTGAGATCTTTTTCAACACTTTGGTGGGGTACCGCGGCTTGTATTGTGCGGATCAGAGTTTCCACAATCTCTACCGCTTCTGGGTGTTCTCGTTGGACTTCCCGGGCTGTTGTGATGGGGATTTTCACTAGCATCTTCTTTTAGCGGGCGAGTTTGTCGCGAATGAATAGTTTCTTTAATTAAGAAGGGGGGAAGTGATATATTTTCCCGGCATTCTTCTTTTCTCTCCTCTCTTGGGAAGTTATGAATAAGGGGAGTGCAAAGCGCCGTGATAGGGGGGAGGAAGATGACGATGGGATGTGGGGCACTGATGATTTCGCCGCCTCCTCTTCGGCTCCGGTAATAAACGTGATCGAGGATGATGATGACGATGGGATGTGGGAAAATGATGTCGTTGCAAAATCTCCGCCTGCAGCGAGTAGCGATGATGATGAGTATGCTGGAATGTGGGGCAATGATGCTTTCGCTTCCTCGGCAGCTACAGTAAACGTGATTGAGGATGATGATGACGATGGGATGCGGGGCACTGATGATGTCGTTGCAAAATCTCCACCTGCGGCGAAGAAATCTTCACCTGCGAAAGCTGCACCGAAGATGAAAATGCTCGTGGAAACAAACCCCATTAAAACAGAGGCATCGGCGAAGCCAGTAAGTCCGTTTGAAATTCCGGGTAACTTTGATGCAATGAGTGACGCAGATATGCTGGCCTGGTTGATGGACGATGCGAAAGCGAAAGATTGGTTGATACACCATAAATCCCACTTCCGCACCTCTGCCAAGTATGATACAGTGCATTGGACGGCACCAGAAGAAGATGAGGCGAAGGTGGAGGATCGTTACGGTCAAATCCCATATGAAGTGCCCACGATGTGTAACGGGGTTGAACTAGAGCGGCTAGCGAAGCTCCGAGCCAAATATCATGATAAAGAGCGTGGATTTAAATACGATGGTAAACAATACGCTAGATCGGAACTTCCCGAGCTTGTGATAAATACCTTTGGTAGTGGGGTTACAAATGCAAAATTGGTGTCCATCAGGAAGTTGATTAGAGACGAATATCTTGATCAAGATATGGTGAGAGAAGAAAGGGAGGAACTTCTCGATTTGGAGATATTGAACGAGAAGAAAGAAAATCCCCACCTGTCGGAAAGTTTAGTGTTCCCGCAACCCGACGGCACTATGATCAATCAGGTAGTCTTGGGTGAGCTTCTGAGGAAGATATCCGGCGTGGACACGTTATCCGGCGAGACTTTCAAATACCGAAAATACCAGAAAGAGGTCATCAATGCAACATTGGCTGGGAAAGATATATTCGGTGTGCTACCCACTGGTCATGGGAAATCGATGTGCTTTCAAGTGCCTGCTCTGGTTACAAAGGGTAAGGTGACAATCGTGTTTGAACCATTGGTGGTCGTCATCGAACAGCAGGTATCATACCTTCAGTCCCTAAACTTGAAAGATGTGCACGTATACAAGTTCGGAGCCGGTACCCAGCCTGGAGAGGATGCATATGTCTTGGATCGGATGTCGAACGTAGAAAAGTTACCAGGGGGTATGATTGTGTATACGACACCAGAGAAGATTTTCTATGGCACAGATGAACTCAGCCGATTGTTGAAGGCGGGAAAAAAGGATCCGTCGGGTAAAATTAGGTCGCCTATCCCTGGCTTAACTGGGGATAGAACACATTACACGTTTGACAGCATATGGAAGCTTGTGATGAGTGGTAAAATTGCAAGGTTTGTTATCGACGAAGCCCATTATTTATTCCAGCTTGATGAAGCAGAGGGGTTTCGCGACGACTTCAAGAAGATGCCGCTACTGCGTGGCCTCTTCCCCGATACCCCCATCTCCTTGTTCACAGGGACGGCAAACAAAAAAATTATCGAGGCAATGTCCAACGCGTACTTCTATGATTATCGCAATGAAGAGGTCGTCTATCTGTCTGGTTTGCGAATACCGGGTGAGTCCAATGTCGAAATGCCTGCCAGGAAGAGGAGGAAGAAGGTTACTTTTCAGGCGGAGGATGATGGGATGTTGGATACTGATGCCTTCGCGGCAACCAGTGATGCCTCCGCTTCCTCTAGTGCAGCGGTGGTACCCCGTCGCAAAACTCGCGTGGCTGGGCAGGATGAGGGGAGATATTACCTATTCTACGTTAAATCTGACCGGCCCAACCTCTTCCTACAGGTGGTTAACGAGTCCGACACGAAGAGAATGATTGAAGTGGAGGAGACGTCAGGTGCTGGCATGGACACGGGTAAAAGTAAATCAAAGAAAGTATCGAAAGCCGTTGATGCGTCTAAAGTGGTATTGGAGAGCACGGTAAAACCTAGAGATGCTCCACAGGTGGCTGTAGATTGGATCGCAACCAAATTCAAGCGGAGACCGAAAAAGACACCGGGAAGAGGGACGCAAGGCATTGTGTTTTGTCACACGGTACAACAATGCAATGACATGAAGGATAGGTTGAAGGGGCGAGGGATCCCTGCAGATGTATACCACTCGAAAGTTGGTGCCAATCTGAAAGAATTGGGTGCGCAAAGCTGGTTGAATGGCGATGTTGATGTCATTTGTGCAACCAGTGCGTTTGCCGCCGGAGTGGATAATCCACACTGTAGGTTTGTCATCCATTTGGGGATACCCAGAAGTATTCATGAGTATCTACAGGAGGCGGGACGCGCTGGTCGAGATAGAGAGAAGAAGAATGCGCTCTGTATTGTGATCTACGATCGGGGAGATTTCAATACCTGGGCGAAAGTGACGGGTGAAGACACAGTGGCGAATGGGCGAGAAATAGTGAGCTTCTGTGAAAATATCTCCGAGTGCCGACGGCGGGTCCTTGCTCGTTGTATGAACGAAGACGAGGAAAAGGCAGAACAATCATGTCGGATGATGTGCGACGTTTGTATTGCCGCCGGTTTTCGCAACTCCTCCTCCTCGTCTGCCTCCAGTGGGGAAGCGAGTGAGAAGGTTGCGGAAATGGCGGAGGACTTGATGCAGAATGCAGACACGACTTGGTACAGTGATGCTGACTTGCTTCCGTTGTTCAAAACAGTGAGTATGTCAGCATTTGCAGAGGTGGTTATTGCGAAAATCGAGGGGAAATCGTCTGTGCCGTATGGAGACCTTTATGGCTTGGCTGGAACTGTGCCTGCTGAAGCTCGCCGACGGGGAGGAAAGGATCTCCCTGTGAGTGTCAAAAAGGAAGTGATCATGCAATTGTTAGTGCAGGGATACCTCAACATCCAAGCCAAAGCCAACAACCAATTTTATCTTGTGCTTGCGGAGAATCAGTTCAAGGGGAATAAGTTAATATACCATACGAGACGCGGGTACTTGGAGGATGTGACGCAACAAGCCCCGGTGGAGGTTAGTGATGATTTTACGTGGGCACAAACACCCCCAGAAGGTGCTGCTGATACTCACGACGACGACGCCCATAGCATTCCGGGCGGATATGACGTGGAGGGTATCTTGTGAATACCTAAGCACGTTCTTTTCTTTTCTTTCTCCCACCCTCCATTCACCTCCTCTTCATGAAGATGGCGAGCCCGGCGAAGAAGAGTGCTAGTGAAGCCGAAATCCTTGCCAGTATTGGGAAGGATTTACCCAAGACGGGTGTGTATAACGAAGCGGAGGCGCAAGCTCACCATTTTGAAAAGTGGCAACTGTTTCAAAGGAAACTCATTGGGACCGGGGATTTCCAAAGTAAAAACCCAGGACATCTACCGCTCAGTAAACTCCTCCATTCTGCTCATAACTGGAAGTGCTGGGAAGTGACTGTGCCCAAAACAACAGATATGCCAGAGACGGTGTATTATGTGTTCTTGAATGTGCACAGACCTATCGCAGCGAATATTAGCCTATCCATGTGCCAGGACTTACCATGTAGTGGATATATACACATCCCCAAAAAAGGTATGGTATTTCCAGAAACTAAAGCGGATGCGGTGGAAACCGTCGCAACGAGACTCGCAGACGCATTGGCAGAACCTGACAATAAGAATTCGTCGAAGTCGTTTGGTATGATGATAAACGATTTGTCTGGTGTGATCGATGCTTGGAATGCAGCGATTGGGAAGGCATTGAAAAAAACTGGAAACGACCCAAAGCCTAGAGATCCCTGGGCTTCGACACATCGCCATGCTATAGGCACCGCTCCCTCTGTCCCTCAGGTGAAGGTGGAGTACGACCCTGAGATAGTGGCATCTGGGATTTTGGATGTGTACAGGGAGGATCTTATTGGGAAGTTGACACCTGGGAGTGCCGATGGCAGAGAGAAGCTCCAGGAGGCCACGCGACTGGCATCGAAGTCTATCGATTACCTCGCTGGAAAGGTGCAAGCAAGCGAAAAGAAAAAATTCTTGGAACGTGTTGGTGATATTTCCGAGGCAGGCAATGCAGGGAAAAGCCGCGAACAAACTTCGCTGGCAAGACAAATCACGCTTTCTTTCACAGCCAAGAAGGCGTTTGACGCGCGAATCGCACGACTCGATAGCCTGTTCAAGGATATGAAGGGAGATGCTTCTTCCACCTCGGTGCCTCCTCCTCCTCCTGAGGCCCAGGCACCTGCGGCTTCCTCTTCCATGTCTGCGCCCCTAGCAGCGGCTGCCTCAAGCACTACCACCAAGAAGAAGTCTGCAAAGACCAGCAAGAAGAGCCCAGCGGCGGCGGCAGCGGCACAGCCCGTAGTTGTACCGAAAGCGTTGCCTGCCGGTTCATCTGTGCGGCATGTAGCCGCGGGCAGCGATGACGAAGAGAATGAGTTTGGAGAGTCCTTGACAGAGGGTGTGGACATGCAAAGGGTTAAGAAAGCGGCTAAGGACCAGCCTTCGAAGAAGCGTAAATCCGACAAGAGAGTCATTGGCGATTCCGATGACGAAATCGATCTTGCAAGTGAGGATGACGAGGATGATGGACCAGGGGTTGCTCCTCCCAAAAAAGGGGACCATCATTTGGGGCAATCACCAGCTCGGAAGGCAGGGTCTGGTCAGGTTAGCTCCTCATCTTCTTCCTCTGCGGGCCCTGTTGCGGCAAAGCCAAAGGAAGCCGCCTCCTCCTCGGGGGGGGGTGGGAAGGAAGATGATATGAACATATTGTCAGCGTTGAACATTCTCTACCTTATCATGGGTTTAGAGGAAGAGGATGAAAGGGATGAAACCCGCGACAGGATTATCGTTGGAAATAAGAGAAAGGGTGATCCAGGGCTACCGAATTTCAAGAATTTCATTAGGCATATACTTGCTACAGGCCATAGCAAATATAGATTTACAAGAATCTCACGTGGATTTTACAAGGATCATGAAAAGGGAGCTAACGCGACAGAAAATCAGGCTTTCTGGGAGTATACGTCTCATCCAGAGATGAAAAATTTTATCGAAATATTCGGCGAGCCTTCCGGGGAACCTGCTGTTTGGATTGAACCGGCCGCTGGCTTCCGAGAGAAACTTGAGAAATTCCTCGAAGCGTACCCGGTGTATGACCCAAATTCGCCATCCCCCCTTCCCGAGACACCTCCTCCAGATACTCAGACGGACGATGAAGAAATCAATGCGATTGGCAACCAAATGATCGACCTCTTAGAAGGAGAAACCGACAAACTCGGGAAATGGATGGTGTTGTGGAGGAAAGACACTCCCTTGGCCATAGAAGAAGCCAAGAAAGCATTGAAAGGGAAGGGGGAATTTGCTCCCGCGAAGGAGAAGGTGGTATTCCAGAGGGTGGATCCAGATGTGGAGCAGGCGCTATCTCGTGGTAAATTTGCGAAAGACGGGTATCGATACTATGTGCAGGACGAAGACACCATTAATATGTCGGATGAAGCTGTGAAGAAAGTGAATGCTCACATCAAAAAGGTGATGAGTGGTCAAGATGAAGGAGCAAAGAAGACTTTGGTGAAATCGCTTGCGCTCTTTTATACTGATGACGACCGAGACGGGCTGAAGAATGTTTTCGGTCCAGTTCTCGGGGGAGGAGAAGTAAGTGGTGATGGAGATGATTTCTACTACGCTGATGATCAGGATCAAGAATCCGATGATGACGACTCCCCCCCTCGCGCGACTAACGCCTCCCATAGGATTCCGGCGGAGACGATGAGTAGCGCGCAGGGCGGGGGTGATGATGATTCAGATGAGGATTCAGACGGGGACGACGAAGACTCGGAGGCGACTGAAGATGAAGAGTTGGTGGACCTGACGAAGGTAGCACGCAGTCCCTTCTTCAAAGATTTCGCTGATGGAGACAAGGAAGGGTTTGAGCAGAAAAAGAGTGGCAAGATTATGATCAATCCAAGGAACAAGAAATACTTCAAGGATTTTGATCGGGAGTACTTCTCAAAGATCGCGAATTATAAACACAATGGGAAACCTATGCGCGTGGAAGACAGATGGTGGGATTTAACCCTTGAGACACGAGAATTCTCAGTCTCTAGTGCAGGTCGCCAATACAATCAACCTGGCGAATGGACCTGTGGTCCTTACGACGATAGAGTTATAGCTGCAGATCTGACATGTGTTGTAATCAAAGATGACAAACCTGGTCTTGGGAGGGTGATTGAGCAATGCAGGTCATTTGTTGGCTGGGAGCGCACGGAAGATGAAGAGAAAGCATATCCAGCGCCCTATGACCCATTTAAGCCATCTGGCGAGTACGGGAAGGAGGAGTTGGTTATCGACTATGACAAGTGGTTGCAGGATAAAACCGTGGAATGGTGTATTCACAAAGCAGTGGCTCGGATGATATACTCTATGATGGACGCCTTCCGTAAGCTGCAGAAAGATGAAAAGCCGTGGACGATTGAAGGCGCCATTCAACATGGAACGCGGATGGCATGGCAATCAATTGCGAATTACATTTCCACGCTCCTCAGTCAGGACAATTTCACCAAGGACCAGACTAAGCGAGTGCAGAAGAAATTCATCGAGAAACTTATCCAGGAAACTCGGCAACGCTTTTTCGAATACAACATGATTTTGCGCCACTACTGGTATGCGGGTGGAACCATCGGTACAGATCCCAAGGCGCCAAAAAGCATGCCAAGAATTCCTCGCGTGCTCTATGAATCGGCTTACAAGCCGCGTACGCAAGCCTCCTCCTCAGCAGCGGCGCAAGAGGATGATTTTGAAGAAAGTGGTGGAGGAAGTCAACTAAGTTTCAATGATTCGGATTTGGTGGACCATCAAGCGAGGATTATGAAGACGGGGAAATATGCAAAGAAGAAGGGGAAACGCTAGGTAGTGCCCCATACATCACCAACATAGTATCGCGTAATTTCAAAACGTCGGTTGCAAACCATGTATCGACGTGGACGTTCACTCCTCCCTCCTCCACCTTGAAATCATGTAGAGAGGACGCGCACTTCAAGAGGAGAGGCGCCACGCGGATGGATGCGTTCTCCACGCCCTTGAAGATGTTGAGATGCATCTCTGATAGCTTCGTGTAGATGTTTCCACACACGGCTTTCTCCACGGCTGTACCTTTGATGTGGGCCAGCACACACTTCAAGAAGAGCACAAAGCAGCGCATGAGAGGGATGCTCACTCGCTGGCATGCAATCTGGGCCACGGCTGGAGTGATGAGCTCGTCGACTTTCGAAAGCAGTGAGGTTTGTGAGGCTGTCACTGCCGCCACCTTGGTGAGCATATCGTGCATGTGCATATCCAAGCCGGAGCGAGTCACCAAGAGTAGAGTGTAGGCAGTGCTCGCGTCCTGTTGATCGAGCGTGGCATCTTCACCCTCTCGATAGTAGGGATCCAACATATTGTCCCAGATGGATGGGCTTTGCACGAAGATGGTTTCCAAGATGCGCATCACCTCAGTGGGGGGTGGCTCCTGAAGCAGTGATGTAGCCCGAGAGGAGGGAGGGAAAGCGTACTCGAAGAAGTCCGAGTTCCTCAACGCCTGAACCATCTCTGCGAGAGCACCCATTATTGTCACGGACGCGGATTGCCATGGTCGCAACTTTTCCATCGGTTGGAGCTTCGCAGTGTTGTGGGCGAACTCCGCAGTCTCGCGCACTGCTTGCATGAAGTTGAGAAGGTGGGTCTGGTTCGGGTTCTGTGCGTTCAAGGCTTGCTTCATCAACTCCTCATACTCTCGGACGATGAACGTCTTCCACCGCTCCATAAGAGGAATCCAAGCATGTACTGTAAGGGCCTCGGGAGTAACTTCGTCACCAATCTGAAAATGTGGATCATCTTGCTGCGTGGCTTGCATGTCTTTGTGAGTGGTGGTAACCGTTGATAGAGAAAGATTTGAAAATCTAGCCGTTGTGAAAATGAATGGTGGCCGTTGGGGTAGGAGTGATGCAGAAATGCCAAGAATGCACACATTCAAGATCTCACCACACCCACAGGCCTCCCCCCACCCCGTCTACGCACACATAGAGTATATCCCCCTGCACGAGATGCTCCTCCTCGCTCCCCCGCCTCGCATCGCGGCAGCCACTGACGAAATGGTGACGAAGTTGCTCGCTCCCCCTCCTGAGGATGGTGGAGGAGGAGAAGGCTGGAGCTCGATGAGCTTCTACGGTGTGCTCCTCACCATCCTTCTCTTCAAGGTGTTTCACTCCTTCGTGCTCAAGTGGATCTGCGTTGGCATGGCTCACATCTCACTTTATTTGGGACATTATCACCATCGTCACTGGGCGTTGTACAAGCACGTGTTGAGGGGTCCTATGTGTCCACCAGACAAGTCTCCCAACGACAAGTACTACTGTGTCCGCCGTCGACGTGAGCAACTCGTGGAAAAGCTCACTCTCCTCATTGAAGATGACATTGAGAAACTTGCCGATCCTCCATTCACTCCAGACGAGTCACCAGCGAGGGATGCAGCCGCAGTGCAGCGATGCCGAACATACTTGCTCGCGGCGAGGAAGACGTTGGAGAAGATGAGGGTGCACGAAGCAAACGCTCGCCATTTAAACTACAATGTTCGTATCAGCGCAGTGCTTGCAATGATGGTGGCATTCACCGGCAACATGCCACGGCGTATTCCAGAGTATAATGATGTGGCCAACTTGGCGTACGTGGCTCTCGAGGCGATGCATGAGGAAGATTTCGCAATTCACATGATGATGAATCGAGATCGTCCAGGCATTGCCGTGAAGAAGCTCTATGGATACAGGAGTCCCGAGGCTTGCTTGACCAGGCTCGTGTTCGAGATGGAGATGCGCGAACGTGGCCTCGTGCGCGACTTCTACGAATATCCCAGTCTTTGATGACTTTTCCTGCTAGCCAGCCTCCTTCGGGACACGTAAAGCGGCTAAGCCTTCTTTCTTTCTTTTCCAATCCTCCTCTCCCACCACGCCCATGCCTGCGAGCCCACACACACCAGAGAGAAGGAGAAAAGGAAGAAAGAAAGAAAGAAATTATCGATTCCTCCGGAGAGGGCTCCACGCAGAAGCAAGAGCTCATTGGGCGTGGGTTGGGAAGAACACGCGCGCAACCTCAAGAGCATTCTCTTGCATCACGAGGCCTTGTCGCTTGGCGCGTTCATCTGGCGCATTCTCCACACAGAGATTCAAATACTCAAGGATTTGCGCAAACGCGGGGCCAATCTCACGATCGAGCTCCTCCAACAACAACTTGGAGGTCGTCTTCTCCTTCTCGATCACGGCTGGATCCACAGTGCGAGTGATAACCTTCAACACAACGATGACAGCCTTGAAGAGTTCCGTAGCCTTGTGCACCTTCTCCTGGCCAAGTTGCAAGAACAACTCAAGCATATTGGTCATCTTCTTGTCAGACTCCGCGGACCAGAGAGCTTCCATTCGGTAGGGGCCTTCCACATCCATCACAAATTCCATCCTGGTTTGGCGACGGCACCATGTCCAAAGTGCCTTCAAGCGATGCGAGCACACGCTGGTGGCGTCGTTGAGAGCATACTCCATATGGTACTCCGCAAAGCGTGTCGCACGAGAGAAATCACACTTCGGATTCAAATGTGTGTCCTCAAACTTTCCCTCGATGAGTTCGCATGCTGAGGAGCAGAATGAAGCAAACATCTTCGACTCCGCCTCGCCTACATGGCCTGGCTGATCAAGGTGGTGATGCTTGAAGGCGGCACCCATGAAATCCATCACAGCGTAGATACACATTGGGAGAAGGCCAGCCTCGTCCAACTGGTTCCAATACGGGCATGCTCCGGTGTCCGCGATCGATGACAACACCAAGTATGCATAGTTGGTATCACAGAACGGAGATGGGGTGGGGAAGCGTGTTGTAAACGCTTGCACGAGTTCCAAATGCTGGTTGCAAATGTGGAGAAGCCTATCTGCTTCAGCCACTGGAATCTTTGGCAATCGCCTGCGTGTGAAACAATGCACCACGGTCCTCAAGTACATGCCTCCGAAGGAGAGCTTCACCTTCAACTCGCCCGGGCTTGCCAAATCAAACGACATTTGCCATTCTTGTGGCCTGGCCCGAGTGACAATCACTGTGGACATATCCACGCGTGTCTCCAACATCACGGTGGTCCTCTTCTCTTCCTCCTCCTGGTTGGCGCTCATCCTGTTAGCTTGTGTGTGTGTGGGCACACCCGAGAATTTCTTGTTTCAAAAACCCCTTGTGTACTAAAACACACACTTTTCCTCACCAACGAGCTAATTTTGAAACAAACTCCTCCTCATCGCTCAGGAAGCCAGCACCAGCAAGCAAGCCTACTCAAGTTAACAAGTAAAGGAGAGATGTCAGGCCGTGGTAAGGGAGGTAAAGGATTGGGAAAAGGCGGTGCCAAGCGACACAGGAAGGTACTCCGCGACAATGTCAATGGTATCACCAAGCCAGCCATTCGAAGGCTCGCACGCCGTGGTGGTGTGAAGCGTGTCTCGGGCTTGATCTACGAGGAGACTCGTGGCGTGCTCAAGACGTTCCTCGAGAATGTCATCCGCGATGCAGTGCAGTACACCGAACACGCCAAGCGCAAGACTGTGACTGCGATGGATGTCGTCTACGCCCTCAAGCGCCAAGGCAGGACACTCTACGGCTTCGGTGGTTAATGCTTCCTCGAGCCTGGGAAGTACATCAAAAATTAAGTGATGCAGACAGCGTTTTCACCCGTTTCAAAGTGTACCACACTCACCTCAGAGAGATGCATCCAACCCCGCCGCACGCTAGACTCTACGCCACGCTCACACCGGGCGATCAGCAGGGAAAGATTAATTTGCGCCCAACCACCCAATTTGATTTTTCAACTTCCAATAAGCAACGGTTTGGGACATAGCCGGTGCAAGATCCAACCAACCATTCAAACAACAACCACAGCCAGCAAGCACACCCAAGCAACCACATACACACGTACTCGAGTATATCCCAGCCATGTCGACTCAAGCAAACGATGAGAATATCCAAGCAAATGAGGACAGCGTTCCAACTCCTCCACCTGCTCGCACTGCCACGCCCATGCCTGACGATGGTGACGTATTGTTGCCTGCTGCCTCCTCCTCCTCCTTGGGCGCTGCAAGCTCTGGTGATGACGAGGAAGCGAGCACCCCCACAGAGGACGAGATGAATCTCTACCGCATCATTGCAAGCACTGCGCCTGTGAAGTTGGTGGCGTGCGATGACGAAGCTGGCGGCTACACCGTGGGCATCTGGAACGTGAAGGAGGGGAAGATCCGCGGAGTGTTCGCTGCGGTGATCGAAGAATTGGAAGGTGAACGTGAAGCGAGGGCCTACGAGCGAGCAAAGATGGAGGCCGATGCCTACGAGCCTGAGGAGGAGGTCCGCAAGGTGGTCGTGGGCAACACCAGGTTCAAGAAGGAGGAGAGCTTGCCAGAGTTGGATTCGCGAGCATGGATGAAGGAATTGTGTGGTGAGGGAGAACGCCTCCTCATGGCGAAGCGAATGGGTCCAATGCGCACACTCACTTGCGCTGTGAGCAAAGACGACACCACAACGCTTGACGCGATTGATGCATTCGCCAGGTGTGGTTTCTCTGCGGAGTTGGATTGTGCCTCCTCCGCAGCATCCGACGCCACGGTGGGGTTCTCGGGTAACAACCGACTGGTGGGCGAGGACATGGTGAAAAAAGCATGGCGCACAGCGAAGGTGGCCATCGTTTTCCAGCTCAACTTCACAGAATGTGTGACTGTGGACATGGTGGACGAGGATCAGTCCATGATGTTGAAGTTCATGGCGTTGTTAGCGGCAGCAACAGACACGTTCAAACCCTACCGCGGTGACAGCAAGGATGAGGGGGTCACATACTCTCTCGCGCTCCATCCCAAATTTCACAAGTGTGGAACGTTTGCCGTGGTGACAAATTGGGCCACAGCCTACCTCCTCCTGGTGGCTCACAACGACGATGTGCTCGACAGCCTCCCAGTGAAGTTGAAGAAGCAGCCTGTCGCCGTTGTGAAGAAGAGTGGGAGGAGCCACGCAACTCTCATGCCTCCGATGATTGACGAGCACCGCGTGGTCTTTATGTCAGCCGTGGCACGCAGCTTGGTGGCGCAAGGGTTCTTTGGGAAGGAGAAGAACCCCAACGATGAATTCTGGATGTTCCGAGCGTTTCCTGCGGAAGAAGGACATTGGAAACCCACAATGACTCCGCTCTACGATATCGTGTGCAACGTGAAGGAGGGTAGGGACGTGGAGAAGGATGACAGGATCCTCGTTTCCCGTGTCGTTCCTGTCATTGGACATGAAGATCACCTCGACAGCATCTACACTCACATGGATCACGTTTCTGAGAGGAGTTACGTGCAAACATGGGACGCTAAAAGTCCCGTTGTGTCCGTGCATGCCTCAGCTGAATCCGGCACCTGGTTGGCAGTCTGCAAGGACGGATCTTACCACTACTGCGTTGGCAAAAATGGTGCGAGCTCAACAGATCCGGATGCGGAGAAGCATGAGCCAATGTCCGCGGAAGGCAACGCTGTGGCATTCGCGCCTGAGGGGAACGTGGTTTTGGCCTACAGCAAGGATGCATGCTTCGTGGCTGAGGAGAAGACACACAAGAAGAAGAAACCTAGTTTGAAGATGCGAATGGCGCATCGGACGGGAAAGAGGTCGGAGGATATCTACCCTGAGGCTGTGGCTGTCTCTGACAACTTCTATGTGGTGTCGTTCAAGCCAGGCTTCAAGGAACATCGAAAAGGATGGATCTACGTGTACGACCGAGATGAAGACAAACCAAGCGACATCGTAGCCAATGAGCCTGTTCGCATTGTGAAGGTGCATGAGGGCGCTAGCGTTGTCGCGATCGCGTCCGTGGATTATGGCCGAACGTTTGTGAGTTGCTGCAAATTGGGGAAGGTGTACATCTGGGACGCGGCGGCACCTGCAGATGACAAGCAGATCGTGTTACCCAAACTGAGAGATGCCGAGGACCGTGTCTGCACATTTGCAACCAGGCCCATGAGCGCGGTGGAGCATGCGTCTGGTCACAATTGGGTGGGCCACAAAATTACCTATTGTTTCATGGCTTGCACGATTGCGGGTGAGATCCTCATCTTGGATGATGACTGGATGCTCACGAAGCACGAGCAGAAGTTCTTGAGGCATGAGTATGTAGCGAAGAGGTCTCCATGTTTAGCTTGGCATCCAGATGCTGAAATCTTCGCGTTTGTGCATTCTGACAGTAGGGAGCCGTGCCGTTTGGTGGACATCAACTCAATGGACGCCGTGGCAACGATGGATCGCGAGATCACCCAAATACGATGGACAGGCGTGGCCTCGATGGTGATGTGCGTGGATGTCTCCGATTCTCCAACTGTGATGAGGCAAAAGGATGTGAACTCTCGAGTGTACAGCATGTCTGTGCCCGAATGTGTGAAGAAGCTGGCGAAGGAGTTGTGCTGTTTGAAGGGCGTGCCACCGCAAGTCACAGACTTGGTGGATATGTGGGATCAATTGACGTACAAACACCTCTTGGACAAGCTCGACGCTGGCTATGGTATCGACCCCATTCGTGACTTCGATGAGTTCAAGGAGCGAGTGAACATCGATTTCGGTAGCCTCGCAAACAACCCCGATCCTGACGTGTTTGAACGATTGTTGGGGGTGGCAAATGGCTACGATTACGATGCCTACCTGAACATCATTGAAGATGTCGCAGAGAAGCTTGAGGATGACAAGAAGACGCTCGAGCGTTACGACTTTGAAGGACGTGACGTTCCGGACGAGCTTGAGGATTTCTACCTCCTTTCCGATCGATTGCGGTATGCGTTGAAGATGTTCAGGCTTTACCATCCTCGCTTCACCCTATCTCGCGGGCCCCGGGTCAGTCTGCTTGGTGTGCCCATGCCCCTGCCCGCAGACTATGACGGTGTACTCCTGGGCCGGGTCAGCTTGAATGGTTTACCCATCACCGTTGGCGTGGATATCGCCAAGACTTCGGATTTGTTTGTTGTCAACTTGAAGAGAGTTATCCCCACACAATGGCAACACGTGAAAGCCCAGCTCGATCGTGTCAAGAAGATGCGAGGCCTCAGCCATTTCCTGTCGCGAATGGCGTTGGGGAAGGATGTTGATTTGAGCATCCTCGATGATTATGCAACGATGAAGGAGGGCAAGGCCCAAATGGAAGTGGAGGTGGGAGGAAAGAAGCGTGCCCGTGATGAAGACGAGACTTCTGATGTTGAAGTGGTGGATGAGCCAAGCCCCAAGCAATTCTCCTCAGTTGACGACCTCCACACTCATGTGTTGAAAGCTGCCGATGCTGCCTCGAAGAAGACACGGGTGGAGGCGAAGTCCAAGGCTGCGTGAGCTCGAGATGGTTGATCCAGGAGAAAACGTGAAAGGAATTTAAACCTTAAAATGAAATGAACGAGATATAATCTTTGATTGATTGCTTGCCTGCATGTGAGGCTTTGGTGAGAGGAACTCACTCCATGTTGGCTTGAGCACGAGTGCGCTTCTTCCTGTCAGCCCTCATCCTCCTCCTCATTTCAGGCGCAGGTGTGGTTGTCACCATTGGAACTGGCCATGCCAAAGGACCCCTGTAAGCCTGGACTGCTGCAATCAAGTCATTTGGTACGTGCAAGATGTTCTTCCAGGTATCTGTGCCATCTCCTTCCACTTTGAGAATGGGATTCTCACGAAATGTGGTATGGCATTCGTTCACAATAGCCACTCGGATGCTGTCAATAGCCCAATGGACGCCACTCTCGTCATCGCGCCAGAACCTGATCTCCCAATCTGCGCTCCTGCCCTCGATGTTAACCTTCAACACAGTGATTTTCTCACGGACACGTTCCACGAAAGCCAACATCTTGGCCAACTTCTCTGCTTGTGGACTTGATGGATCCTCCTCGGCGATGTTGGCTTGAAGCAACTTCTTCACACCTTCGCACCAATTGTCCATCTCCACACGGAACTCCCTGATGAATTCTCGCCTGGGAACCTTGAAAATAGCAACACTGGGAAGCTCCTCAACCTTCTCATTGCTCCTCGCTGTGCCTGGCGATGGTGGTGGTGAGGCCACCTCCTCCCTCACCCTGCGTGGCACCGGCCTCGTTGCTGGAGTATCGAGAAGTCCAGAGAAATCCAACAGTTGTTGTGTCATCTCCTCCACGACGTTGGTGAGACGACTCACGAACCTGGATGAGACACGTGGAGCTGGGTGTGGTCCTTCTCCTGCTGCTGTGTGCTGAAGAGGTGGGGTCTCCGGAATTCGTCGTGCCACCCTTGCAGTATCGCTGATGATGAACAGTGATGGTCGTCGTTGGTTGGAGATGGGTGGTGGAGTGGGGGGGATGCTGTCCTCCACTGGGGGAACAATGAACGCACAACCCCCTCTTGTTGTTCTTCATTGAGAGATTGCAAGTAATCAAAAGTTTCTTCAAAGCTGCGCACACTTGCTGATCGCGACCTTCCTTCCTCCTCCCTGTCCTGGGTGTAGTAGTGATAGTTCATGCTTCTCAGAGGGCTTCTGGTGTTGTTGTTGTTGGAATGCCATTGACCGTTTTCAGTTGAGTATCTTTAACGGTCAAAAATTTAAATGTTCCACCACAACGATCATCTCTCTGGCTCCCCTACCTGGTCTAGGGACACCTGCTACGTGCACAGCCCCCATCTGCATGAGCTTTCTGAGTGGTGGGGTGAGGGAAAGTGCAACTCGCGCAAATTTATCGTCACACTCAAACACTGCTTCGCGGCACACAGAAAATAGTTAAGATTCATCGTCGGGAGCGCTTGGCTGCCATTGCGCCATTGCTGCTACTTCTGTCTTTTTTTTGCTGCTCCAGCGTGTGGTGAGTGGGTGAGTGAACAAGTCAATGAGAACGGATCTGGATTAACCAACGAAAGAAAGAAAGAAAGAAAGAAAGAATATATATGTGCCTCCCACCCACCCTTGCATGCTTCACGGCCGCTTACCTTTCACTGTACTCGATGAGGTAGCGAGGCGTGCACTGCGAATCCCTGTAAATGACGTGGAGTATTGAATCACCAGCTCCATCTCCTTGTCGATTCGGTAGATGTGGTCCCGCCTGAACACTGTGGTGCCCTTTTTCCACCAACTGTTGCATTGAGTGTGTCTTGTTCACCTCCTTGCCGAACAACTTTGAATTGCCAAGGGCCACGGAGAACACGAGAAGTTGATATCCCGAAACCATTGGACCCGAGGAGGAGGAGGATGAGGAAGCATCCGCCGATGCGAAGCCTGTGTATGTCAACTTGTGTGCATATGCGTGGGCGTAGCGAGCCAGCTCTGCGAAGTAAAGGCCCTTGCCGTAGAATCCCTCCGCTTTGCAAAACTCCTTGCTCAATCCCATTTTGTGCTTGGCAATGCTTGCAGGGAAGGCTGCTCTTGTTCCGTGGAATAGGAGGCGCTCATTGGCCGTCCCCGCCATGTCGTGACTGATTTTCTCCACCTCCATTTGGTAGGCCTTTTCGGTGAATTCATTGAACACTCTCGCGATGCGGGATATGGCAGCGCGCTGGCGTGTCAACGAGCCTTGCTTCTCCTCGCCTGGGAAGAATAGGCCTTCCACCCTCTTGAACTCCTCAGAGTCTGGATCCAAGTCGTAGAGGAATGCAGTTGTGATTGTTTCGAAATTGAACTTTTTCTGGATCTCTGCGAAGGAGGCGGGCCTGATCTTCTCGTCGAGGCACGCCCTCATGACATTGAGCATTGATGCGTCATATCCTTTCTTAACAAGGTCCGCCAATGGTGTTTCCACCAACTCCTTCAATGTGCCGTCGCCGAAGCCAATCTTGCCTGTCATCATCTCAAACAAGAGCATTCCAAACGCCTGGATGTCGACTCCCGAGCTGGGGTCCGTGGGCTCCGACTTCCTCTTCTTCCCAGTGGAGGAGGAGGAGGCAGGCGGCTTCTTCAATCCTGCACCAATCAGATGGACGCTGAGCATATCGTCGAGGAGCACATTCTCGGCGTTGAGATCCAGATGCGCGACGGCCACTGGTTGCTTTGAATGCAGGTAGACCATTCCAAGGATGACCTGTGACGCTATTCGCCTCACCATGTCCATGCTTGACATCAACAACTTCCGCTCGGCTAGATTCTGTATGAAGCTACGCAATGGCTGGGTTGCGGTCGTGTCATACACCACGCCAGCTCCAACAGCCCTGTGGTTTGCCGATCTCAAACCATGGTTGTTGCTGAACGCCTTGTACGGAGGCACATGTTGGTGGTAGATGGAGAATAGTGCATCTGCATTCACGTCGGAGATGTCGCAATGCTTGAATATCATATCCTTCCCACCGAACTGGATCGCGGTGATGCCTTCCACCTTGTCGCCCATCACAATAACATCTGCGCCATTCAAGTTTGACACCCCCATCTTCACCTTCTTGCCCCTTGCACGCTTGCGCGGATTGAGCAACACTCCCTCGTCCTCCTTCTCCTTCGCCGCGCTTGCACACCCTAAGGCACGCATGGTGTCCACAGTCAAGTCGGGAAACCTCTCCTTCATGTTGTTCCGAACGCAGTATCGCTCAATCTCCTCCTCGTGCGCTTTCACCTCAGCCTCCACGTCCGGAATCGACTTCAATTGACTGATCTGCGACCTCAATGCGTCCTGCAACTCGGGATTGCCATCTGCGAGTACGAGTTCCGCTTGGGCTCGCAGATGCTGGGCTCGCAGCTGCCTGATCGATGCCTGCAACTCCTTCACCTTGTCCCATCGCTGCCTCACTGTGTCAGTCATATCCCTGGCCTTCCTGACTTCTTCAAGCGTGCGCGTGTACTCCTCATCCCCCATGAGCTTCTTGAAGAATAGATCACTTGACTTGTGCGCGTAGGCACCAACCATGTCATACAATTCCCTGCACTGGTTCTGGAACGACTCAAATCCGTGAATACAGTCCCTGATCTCCTTGCGCACATCCTGGAATATGTGGCAGCCTGCCAAGCCCGCTTGCGCATTCTCCACAAACTCATCGTAGGCCACCTTCGATGCAGCCGGCATTGGACCGAAGTTGGGACGTCCCGGCGGCAGTATCATAGTCGCAATTACGCTGCGAGGAGGACCCTGCACAACCGCCTTCTCCAACAACGATTTCAAATGCTCCTGTGCGGCAGACACCTTTGTCAACCATGCAAGCTTAGGCACGGAGCCCGCTGGTTGTGGGAACTCGCCCTCTCGTTTGTTCAATGTGGACAGGAATGCCTTCAGTGGACGGGCAGTGGATGGAGCCAGCTTGGCTGCTCTGTCGAATGCAATCTTCAATGGGAGCTTCACTTTTTCACTGTTCAAGGCATCGGCCACAGCGAGGAATCGCCTCCTTGCTGCGTCGCGTTGCTCGCCAAGCTCAACTGTGTCTTGAGGGGTTTCAGCCTTCGGTACCTCTGAACATCGCACCATCTCATCGTAGGCTGCCTTCACTTCCTTCTTGATGGCATCCAACAACTGTGTGAGGTTCTGGGCTTCCTCGGTAACGGGAAACTGGAACTTCTCCTTCACGAGCTTGCACATTTCACCAATCTCGTGATCTGCATACGCTCTGTAGGTGTCCAGAAGCAACCACGCGTTGTAGAGGGTGAGAGTGCTGCTGTTGGCACGCAAAGCTTCCTGGAACTTGAGGTCAAGCGATTCCGCGTCTGAATACGGAAGCGAGGCTTTGTCCTCGTTGCCATACGGCACGAACGGATCCGTGTGCGTAGGCGCCCCGCGGAAGTACGGGGAGAGGAGGCTCGACACCTCATACACATAGATGTGTGGTTTTGGAGGTTCCACAGTGGCAGTCTTACGGCCCAGGGCACGTAGAGTGCTAACACTCAACGGGGGTGGGATGTACTTGCGGGAGAACACCATGGACGCGGCGTACTTGCCATCGGGTGACACGATCGCCTGCGTGGACGGGTAGATTGTGCAGAGCACTCGGGGATCCGCCCCCATCAAATTCCACAGACTCGAGATACCCTCCGCTGTGCTCGTCATACAGCATTCGCCATTCTGTGTGAAGTTCACGCGTTTCACCATCACCTTGTGTCGCATCGTGGCCTTCACCTTCTTCGTTTCAATATCCCAAACATTCACCTTCTTGTCGTAGGCACCGGTGACAAGGTATTTGCAATCGGGGGAGATGTCGAGGTCGAACACGGCGCCATCGTGGAAGTTGAACGTGTGGTACTGGACGCCAGTGAACGCATCCCAGAGCCTTGCGGTGTGATCTTGTGAGCACGAGATGAACATTTGTGAGTTCACAGTTGGGCGGTGCATCACGTCTGGCGCAAGGTTCTTCATTGCATGGTCGTACTTCGGCAAACTCTTCACGCCAGTCACGATGTTGACATGGCCCCTGAACACCAGTGCGGCCTTCTCCAAATTGTCTTTGTGAAACACATCGAATTTGGCAATGGCGTTGGTATTGTCGCCAATGCTGCCCATGATGAACAGAGAATCGTTGGCGGAGAACGCCACGGGGATGTCGAAGTTGATCTGCGTCGCTGTGTAGTTCCAGGTGTGCAAACACTTCGGTTCTGTGGTGGTGGAGATGTCCCATAATGCGATCACCGATGTGCCAGACAAGAGCAGCCTATCCTCCTTCGTGGACACGGCAAACATCGTGGCCTTCGGGCCATTGTGGAAGCAGTACAACATCTGGCATGTGTTCACATCAAACGCCCTGAAGTATCCATCGTTGGCAACCGAGTAAATCTTTCCACCATCCTTCGAGTAGGCGATGCGAGTGATCGTGAAGTCTTCCGCGAGGGGGGGAAGAGGAGGGTTCGTGGATGCACTCGCTGCCTGGGTGGGAGCAGCAGAAACGACCTCCAACACCTTCACCAACTTCAACGAATTGTCAAGCGATGGCGAGCAAGCGATTCCCTCACGCCAGTCCTGATCGAGCATGCTCTGGTAGGTGCCCACGATGTCATAGTGGCTCACGCTGATGCGCTGTGGCTTGCCGAGCTGGATTGGGTCGATGTTCACCTTCTCACCGAGAGTTCCCCACAAATACCAGATCTTCGGGCATGTGGAGGATGGCGGGGTGCTGAAGGCAAACAAGTCGATGCCACAGATGAACGACACGCCCTCGATCGGCACGTTCACAGGTTCAGGGCGACCGTGCAACATAATCGGGACACTGTACTCTCCGCCTTGGGCATAGATGCTGGGCTTCCACTCCTTGGCCGTGGCGTCGTAGACGTTGCCGACGAACTCCACTGCGGTCGGGAAACTGATCGCGAAGAAGAGGACAATGCTTTCGTCATTGTTGCAGTATCCAACGGTTTTGCAGATTGAGAGAAATCGCAAGGTTGTGTCCAACACCATCTGGTCAATGGCGTCGGCTGCCACGCCACTCTCCAACACGTTCGAATTGGTTGACGACGAGAGCATCTTCATCCGGCTGACGAGAGACTTTTGATCAATGGCGAGCTGCGCTTCCTCAACACCCGAAGAGGAGGAGGAGGAGGCGTGGCCAGCGAGAGCCTTGCGACTGAACCTCAAGGCGAGCACCGCTGTCTCCGTCTTGTAGTACTCCGCTCCTTTCTTTTGGAAGTTCTCGAGATATCCCTCGGTCACAGTCGCTGGATCAAACTGGAGGTGGCCCTCAAGAACTGGGTGGATGTTCAAGAGGAGGCCTCGCATCATGGAGAAGTGCATCTTCTTCGGGAGGGCTGATGCGCCAGCCACGATCTTGTTCATGCTTTTCACCAAGCCGAGGAATTCTGTAACATTGGCAATGCCGTTCACGCACAACAACTTCTCTACGTTGTTGACGGCGGAGGCGGTGATGAAGATGTCGCTCTCCAAGGACGGGTTCAACCTCACAGGCTTGGGGTCCACGCGACCATCGTCTGCAAACATCACCACGCCTTGCAAAATGCGGCCGAGGAATTCGAAATCGACGAGATCAATGTCCATTCTTCTGGTTGGGTGGCTTGAGTGTGTGGGCTTGTAGGCTGAGAGCTGTACGGTCTTCTTCCGTGTGTTGTTTTCCTTCTAATGATTTGGGACACTCCACTCACCCCAAATGTACGAAATCCCATTCGCGGCAACGAGGGTGTGCACGCTGAGTGAACAACTTGTTGGCGTGCCCAGCTCTCCCTGCTATGCGCTGAAGGTGGGAGATCTCCCCAAGGCACTTGCAACACTCGAAGCGTGGATTAATTTGAGCATGGGATGAGTTTTTCAAAGTGATTGAAAATCAAAATTCAATAAGCCATGCTTCGAGTGATGCATGTGCCGAAGCCAGCTGGGCGGGAAGCGAGGCAGCGAAGCCAGTGAGTGCGGGCCAGAGACGAGAGAGCAGCAAATCATTCGATTATATATATATGGGCTGCGAAAAATTCGAAAAACCACCCTCCCTCCCTCCTTTGATTGTAAAGGCGCATGCAGTGAGGGAGCGCTCAGGGGTAGGCAATGGCGACCTTGATCACTGAGGGATGGCGCACGAGGATGTTTTGCAAGCTCCCATCGATCAAGGTCTTCAAACCAGCGAGAGATGTCACCATGTTTGTGATCACATCGGCATCGTTGTGAATGCGACACACAGTCCACGGGCCATCGCTGTCATCATACACGAGGGTGAGCTCTGCACCGGCACCTACAAGCACGGTGGTGTAGTTGAATTTCTGCTCCAACTCAATCCACGAATTCTCATAACTCGGGAACACGAGTATGCGCGCCACGTCATTGGGGGAAGGAAGAAGATGTGGTGCAAGCTCAGTTGCGCAATCCTCGTCGATCTTCATCCTGCGTTTGTGGGCTTCTTCATAGATTGTCCGTTCCACAGTGGGATAATGAATCAATTGATTCTTCACGCTACTGTGGTCCGCCCTCACAAACGTGTTCTTCACATGAATCTTCACCAAGTCCACCATTGCGTTGCGCCTCGCTTGCACCCTGACGCGAGCCTCGTTCTTCTCGCGGTTCTCTTGGAAAACTCCATTCACGTGTGCTTCCAACACCTCGCCGTATTCATCGCAGGGGAACTGCGGGTGCTTGACAATGTAGTCTGGATCGCCATACCGGCTGAAGCGTTCCGACATGCGGCGAAGCGCATTCCACTTCGCTCCTCCTCCGGTGAAATCTTCTGAGGCAAATATCAACATCATCTTGAAGACGTAGGAGAGACGCTCACGGGTGACGCTTTTCTCTCCCTCCCAATTCAAGGCCGGGTTGAACTGGTTGAGCACCTGGTTCATGAAGCAGAAAGGATCCATGAACGCTACTTGAGTACGTTCAGTATCCACCATTTGAATGAACCTGATCTTCTCCTCGACTTGGCTGAGCGAGCTCCGCTCCCTATCCTTGTCACCACGCTTTGGAGTCACCTTCCAAGCAGCGTAGATTGCTCCCTCGATTGCGTAGGGAACGAGATAGGCATCAATTCGTTCCTCGGGATTCTCGATCTCTCGCATCGCGCTGCGAACGATGGTCGCGTTCTCATGTGGCCACCTATCCAAGAGCATCATGGCCATGCGCACTGAGCGCTCCCTTTGGGTGTCAGCGATAAGCATGCCCTGGAGTATATCGAACAATTGCTTGCCCACTCTCTCCACCTCCTTGGCCACTTTTGTCGCTCTCTCCTCCTCCCCGTCGTCATCGTCATCCCTGTTGCGCTTCTTCGTGTTCACCTGCTTGTCCATGCTCTCCATTCTCGTTAGTGGTTGCTTGTACGAAATCCTCGTGCACACACACCCCTTTTCCGTTATTTTGGTACATCCTATGTGAAGTGAATGGCGGAGCCTGGCAAGCTCACGGGCGGGCCTATGGACGTGCGCATTGACTGGGGTGCCTGGATGGCGGCAAAGGAAAGGAGCTCTCTTGATTAAATGGGGAAGAAAGAAAGAAAAGATATATGTATGCGAGCTTCCTCAAGCAGTGCCGTATTGGGCACGGGTGCGGTAGACGGCTTCGGTGAGCTCAATTGTGGTCGGGTAGTGCACCCTCACGCCCGCCACATTGCTCCTGTTGATCAAATACTTCAAATCCAAAACGCGTTCCAGGAGCGTCGTCTCCACTCGAGCATCGGCGTAGACACAGGTGACGGTGTAGGGTAGAGTCCTATGCCACCAGTCGTAATCAACCCTGTTGTTGATCGAAACCTGCCTGCCTCGAGGTAGATAGAGGTCAGTGAAGGTGAACACTTTCTCTTTGCCATCCTCGTCGTGAGTGTTGTAGTAGCTCGGGAAGACGAGCACGTGCTTGAGGTGATCGGGGACGGGATGGCCGGCAAGCTCAATGGCTCGCATCCGTTCAATTTGACGGAGCTTTGCATTGTATTCATCCATAATCGCGTCATCCACGTCTATGAGAGATACGCCTGCTGGAACCTTTTCAGAAATGTTGCGCCACGCCTTATTCCTGTGCACATGCATGAGATCACGCATCATGTCGTACTTCCTGTTCAACAGCTTGCGCGCCTCGTTCGCTGCGGTGTTATTGTGGAAAATTGAAAACCTGACTCTGGAAACCATGGAAGCGTAATCATCGCATGGGAACTCCGCAAGCCCCATTGCGTGGTTGCTGATGGGAGGGCTGGGTCTGCAGGGAAGCCACCTAGTCAACCGCAACATCTTGCGTTCAAGAGAATCTCGGATTGCATCCTTTTCCTTCCCTTCACGGCTCATGTACACCAGTGTCTTCGCCGTGATGATAGAGTGATGCATATGGTAGTCGGTGTTGGTGCCTCTTGTCCAGTCCCATGCTGCTGTGTTGAGTGTGCCGATGAGGTAGTTGGCAAGCTCTGAGTAATCTCCACTGGTTTTGGTTTTCTCAATGCGATGATCGAGGCCGTAGATGAACCACACTCTCTTGTAGTGTTGCTCGACTGTGCCTGTCATCATATCGGCATCGTCAAGGATGTCATCCTTCTTGAGATATTCTTTCATGTGACGTCGGATATACTGTTCCACATAGAAAGGGTTGGCCCCGTTCCACTCCTGTTCTGCTGGCCACTCTCCCAACAGTGTGGTGGCAACGGCCTTGGCCTTGGCTGCGCGCTCCGCCATCTTCGCCGATCGCGGAATTCGCTTCTTTTCTGCTCGTAGAATTCTTTTCTTTTGCGTTGAATGGGCCTTCTTCTTCTTCATCACTGACGCAGTGGTGGCTGAGGTGCGGTGCTTTGCCATGCTTCCTTCCTCAGGCGTTGCTGGTGGTGTGAGGATTTGTGTTTTGGTGGTGTGTACATTTCGTATGTACGAAATCCTATTCGATTTTTCAACTTCCTAACGACCACACAAAACACATCACCGAAGAAGAAGAAGAAGATGAGCAAGCACTACAACGCAAGCACGATGAGCCTGAAGGAGGCGATGGAGAGGACAACCAAGATCTTAGCTGATTACGTTGCCTCAGGAGGTGATCAAACAAGTTCGGATTCAAAACGGACCAAGATGAACGTTGAAGCCTCGCAAGCCCCCAAGCATCAGGGGGGCTGGTTGAACAAGCTCGCTGCACACCCCTACGGATTGGCCAGGTATCCACGTGACGAGGTGGTCAACCTCTTCCAATTTCCCAGCAATGAGGAAGGTTGGGGTTTGGATGAAGGTAGCCAGACTCTCCCCGACTCTGACAAGTGGGTGTTCTCCTCACACGGTTTGAGCACTCTCCAATGCCGAAGCGAAGGTGGCCTGGCTGCAGAGGCGTTGAAGAAGAAAGTGAACGTCAAAATCTTTTTTCGTGGGGAGGGGGAGCCAGCAAGGTTGAACGTGACCACAGGCGGTGATGTGGAGGTGCACGTCTATGCTTGCGACAGGCCCAGCATTGTGGATGAAGAGTGGGGCTACCACCAAATCTTCTACCCATTCCGAGAGTATGCTCACCAGATGATGGATGAGGTGTTGAGCCTCCTCCTGGAGAAGGACTGTTGGAGGTCCCACTTGCTGAGGCTGGAGGAAGTGAACATGTGCTTCTACAACGTGCCCCAACCGCGTGGACTCGCCAGGTTTGAGGAGGAGAAGGAGAAGAAGTTCGTGAAGTGGTCCGAGCGAGGTTTCTTGTCAGGCCTCGCCGAGTCGCTCTACTCGCTCTTCTGGACCAACGTCAACGGCGGTGAGAACTTCAAGAAGAAGCTCAACGTCGCCGTCATTACCCCATGTGCGCCAGATTTGAATCAGTGGTTGTGTAGCAGGTTGCGCGACATTCCGAGGGATGTGCCGTGGACAGTGAAGCACTGGTTGCAGGCCCGCGTTGAGAATGTGGCGAGGATGAGCCAGGCGGAGTTCGATGATGGTTTGTTCAGCGTTGTTGACGAACAAATCAACCAATTTTGGGATCACGTGCTGGATGCCCACCCCATCTCTGGCCATCGTGCTGTGCGCAAAAGCCTGGGTGTGTTGAGGGAGGCGTTGGAGAGTTTCAATGCATGGACGGGTGCGTGGATCATCCCTTTGGGAAAGAAGCCTCCACGTTGGCGTGTTTCTGAAAGGGTTTTGAAAATGGTTGAGAAGGCCTTCTCCCGCTTGAATGGAATGCATGTGAGGTCCGTGCGCGACGATGCGTTGAGGTGGGAGCGTGTGAGGAAGCGCAGGTCCCTCCTTCGTGCAGGTGTGGATGATGCATTCGGAGAAGCTGAAAAAGCAGTGATTATCGTGAGTGTGGAGGTGAGCAAGTCCAAGCCGGGCGAGGAGCCGGTGTGGAAGCAGGAGTTGAAGGACGTCTCCGATCCTGACGCCCACGTCGTGATCTCCTCCAAGATGGTGGGAATGGATCATGTTTGAGTGAGGTCGACAATCACCTCATCCTCGTTCTTGAGCAACCCAATGGGGAGCTCCTGAAACCATCCGTCCACGCGGAGCACATCGCATATATCCTCAAGGCAAGCCTTCTTCGTCATGAATGATGGCTCATCTAAAAATATGATTTCTCCTTCTTCAAAGTCCTCCTTCACAGAGCGTGCTCTCTTTTCAGGCTTCTTCCTCTCAAGCTTAGCAGCCTTGGCGGAGCGGGCCCTTTGGAGGAGCTTCCGATAGAGCGGCGAATCCAATTTCATGGTTAAACACGGCCATCGTTTGGGAATGTAGTAATCTTTCGGCGCTATCTTGCAGGCTGCACAACAGCGGCCCAGCTTACATGTCGAGAGGTGTGAGCGCACCTCCTTCATGGGCACGCAGAAGCCCTCATTGCACTCCTTCCCAGCCTCACACTCCTCCATGTGTTTCCAAAGGAGGTGCATCTCACCACAAACCTGTTTATGAGGGCACGGACTCTCACACTGAAGCCTGTAATGCCTGTAGATGCGCGCCAGGTGATTCCACACCCACGCCGGCAGTGCCAAACCCTCACCCCATGTCCATGCTACACTCACCTCTCCACCCTGCGCTCCCACGCCTTGGAAATGGAGCGTGGAGGACGTGGGCAGCTCCAACCTCGGGTCTAGGAACCAGCACGCTGCCACCTTCCCTCCCTCTCCAAGGCCTGCTTTCTTCAATGTGGCCACATCACATTCTTCGGCGTTCCTCAAATCCTCCCTCAAGAGTTTCCCCCTGGCTCCCCCACTCACGCCACACACGCTACACGCACATCCTTTCTCGTGTGTGAGGATGAGACGCATCGTGGCGCAGTGTGGGCGGTCGCATTCTCCCCCTTTCTTTCCGCACCTCAACGAGTGGTAAAACAATCCCCTCGCCCACCCATCGCACACTGGTGAGGCGGTGCAGGGAGAGCGGATGCAGCTGTGCAAGTGGTTGGCCTGCACGGCTAACCAGCGCAACGTCGGGGCCTGCTTGAGGAGTTCAGGTGCCTGCATCTTCTCAAGTGTG
>CAZMVL010000040.1:0-37541 GCA_964569335.1 uncultured Paraperlucidibaca sp. | reverse complement strand
GGAGGTCAAGCGGGGGCTGGTGGCGACCGGCGGGGCGCTCGGGCGCCTGCCGTCGCGCGTGCCGATCGGCGTCGCGACGGAGTGGGCGCTGACCGGCGAGCTGGTGGACGCGGAGGCGGCCCACCGCGCGGGCCTGGTGGACCGGCTGGTGGCGACGGGGGATGCGGCCGCCACGGCGCTGGAGCTGGCCGGGCGGATCGCGGAGAACGCACCGCTGGCGCTCGCCGCGACCAAGCGGGTGCTGCAGGAGCGGTCCGGGGTCGCCGACGGGTTCTGGAGCCGCCAGGAGGCGATCGCCGGGTCGGCGCTCGCCTCCGAGGACGCGCGCGAGGGCGCCCGCGCCTTCGCGGAGAAGCGCCCTCCGGTCTGGGCCGGCCGCTGACGCCGGCGGTGGTCGGGCGCCCGCGCGGGAGGCGTGGGGCCCGGCCACCCCGGCCACGCCGGCCGTCGGTCAGGCGCCGCCCACGTAGCGGCGGGTGAGCTCGTCCTCGTCGAGCTCGTCGGCGGTGCCGGAGAACTCGATCGCGCCGCGCGACAGCAGGTAGACGCGATCGGCGATCGCGAGCGCGTGACGGACGTACTGCTCGACGATCAGCAGCGCGCAGCCGCGCGCTCGCAGCGCTTCCAGCGCGACGAAGATCTCGTCGACGATCCGCGGCGCCAGCCCCATCGAGACCTCGTCGAGCAGGACGACGCGCGGGCGGGCGACGAAGCAGCGGGCCAGCGCGAGCATCTGCTGCTGACCGCCGGACATCGTTCCGGCCCGCTGCTCGAGTCGGTCGGCGAGCACCGGGAACGCGGCGAGCGCGGCGTCGAGGTCGCCGACCGGAGCCGAGACCGGCGTCTGCAGCAGCAGGTTCTCGCGCACGGTCAGGCTGGGGAAGACGCCCCGTCCCTCGGGCACCAGCGCGAGCCCCCGCCGCGCCCGGGCGTGGGCGGGGCGGCGGGTCACGTCGTCGGCGTCCATCCGCACCGCGCCCCGGCTCGGCGCCAGCAGGCCCGCGGCGACCCGCAGCGCGGTCGTCTTGCCGGCGCCGTTCGGCCCGAGCAGGGCCACGACCGTGCCGGCGGGCACCGCCAGCGAGACGTCGCGCAGCACGGTGGTGCGTGCGTAGCCGGCGGTCACGCCGTCCAGCGCGAGCGCGGCGGGCGGGGATGCGCCCCGCGGCTGCTCGCCCCGGGTCGCGTCAACGGGCGTCGGCGACACGGTCGCCCTCCTCCTGTCGGGGACTGACGGCGGCCTCGACCTCGTCGTCGCCGAGGTAGGCGGCGCGGACGATCGGCGACGCCATGATCTGCTCGGGCGTGCCCGACGCGATCAGCTCGCCGAAGTCGAGCACGTAGAGGTGGTCGCAGATGTCGAGCACCAGCGACATGTCGTGCTCGACCAGCAGGATCCCGACGCCGTGCTCGGCCGCGACGTGGCGCAGCACGCGACCGAAGTGCCGGGTCTCCTCGCGGTCGAGCCCGGACGACGGCTCGTCGAGCAGCAGCTGCCCGAACGGGCCGGCCAGGCACCGGGCCAGCTCGACCAGCCGGCGGTGCCCGGTCGACAGCGCGCCCGCGGGGGCGTCGGCCAGCTCGCCCAGCCCGCAGAGCTCGATCGCCGCCGCGGCGCGCGAGCGGACCCGGGCCCGCTGGCCGGGGCGGCCGAGCAGGTGGGTCAGCGGGTTGGCGCCGGCCAGCACGCCCTCGGCGCCGAGCTCGACGTTCTCGCGAACGCTCAGCGACTCCAGCAGCTGCATCCGCTGGAACGTGCGGCCCAGGCCGCGCCGGGCGAGCGCGTCCGGCGGACGGCCCGAGGCGTCGTCGCCGCCGATCCGGACGACCCCGGCGGCCGGTCGGAGCAGCCCGCTGCAGGCCCCGAAGGTGGTGTCTTGCCGGCGCCGTTGGGCCCGATCAGGCCCGTGATCCGGCCGGGCGGAGCCTCGAGGCTGACACCGTTGACGGCCACGATCCCGCCGAACCGGACCGTCAGGCCCTCGACGCTCAGGCCGCCTGGCCGCCGGTCGTCGTCCGCCAGACCCGCGGCCTCCGGCGGCCGCCCCCCGGTCCGGCGGAGCGGTCCGCTCCACCGGTCGACGAGACGCTGGACGCCGAGCGGCACGCCGCGTCGTCCGTCCGGAGCGCAGGCGTAGGCGATCGCCAGCGCGCCGAAGCCCAGCTGGAGCACGACCGCGGTGTCGCCGCCGGTCACGTACGAGGGCACCAGGTACAGCCCGGCGGCGGCGAGCACCGCGCTCCACGGCGTCGACCGACCGACGATCATCACCAGCGCGAAGAAGGTCAGCGACAGCAGCGGCTGGTAGCCGTCGGCGGAGACGGTGCCGGCGGCGACGGCGGCGAGCGCGCCGCCGAGCGCCGCGAGGAACGCGGAGAGGCAGAAGACCAGCACGCGGCTGACGCGGACCGACGTGCCGACGGACTGCAGCGCGGTCGGCGAGTCCGCCGACGCCCGCAGCAGCCGGCCCAGTCGCGACCGCGTCAGGACCACGACGAGGATCGCCACGACCACCGCGATCGCCAGCAGCAGCCGGTGGTAGCCGGCGTCGGACGACACGTCGAGGAACCCGAGCGACGGTCGCGGCGCCGGGATTCCGGCGTTGCTCGCCCCGAACATGAACTCCTGCGTGTAGAGCATCCCCTGGAGCAGCACGCCGAAGCCGAAGGTCGCGAGCGCCAGGTAGAGGCCGCCGAGGCGCACCGCCGGGATCGCCAGCAGGGCGCCGATCGGGACGGCGATCAGGCCGGCCCCGAGCAGCGCCACGAGCCACGGCAGGCCCGCTGCGACGGCCAGCTGCGAGAAGCCGGCGGCGCCGATCGCGAGGAACGAGACGTGGGCCAGCGAGACCTGGCCCGAGGTCCGGACCAGCAACGAGAGGGACAGGAAGACGATCGTCATCGCGACGAACGTCGACCAATCGGTCAGCCGTACGCCGACGAACGACGGCACGACCGCGAGCAGGGCGACGAGCGCGACCGCCGCGGTGATCTGGAGCGCCGGTGGCGCCGACCACGCGGCCCGGTGGCCGCTGGCGATCGTCGTCACGCTCGCCAGGTAGCGCCGCGGGAACACCAGCAGCACGACGAACAGCACGACGAACGGCATCGACGCGGGAAGCCCGGCCAGCAGCCCGTCGGTGAACCACTTGGTGCCGATCGAGGCGACGACGCCGATCAGCAGCCCGCCGACGAGCGTCAGCGGGAGGCTGCGGAAGGCCCCGACGGCGGCGGCGCCGAAGGCGGCGACCACGAGCATCGTCAGCTGCAGCGGGTCGAGCGGCAGCAGTGGGGCGAACAGCACGCCGGACGCGGCGGCCAGCGTCGCTCCGATGACCCAGGCCAGTCGACGGGTCGCGATCGGGGCCGTGCCCGTCAGGTCGAGCAGCTCGGGGTCGTCGACGACCGCGCGCATCGCGGTGCCGCGCCGCGAGAAGCGGAAGAAGCCGGTCAGCACGACGGTCGCGACGACGGCGACCAGGAAGGTGACGATCTGCGAGAGCTGGACCGGCGTGCCGAGCAGGTCGACGCTGCCGGTGCCCAGGAAGACCGGGACGTTGCGCGGGGTGTCGGTGTCGTAGATCAGACGCACCGCGCCGTCGATCACCAGCAGCAGGCCGACGGTGGCCCCGACCTGGAGCGCGAGCGAGCGGCGGCCGATCCGGCGGGCCAGCAGCTCCATCAGCACGCCGACGAGCGGCCCGACGACCAACGTCGCGACGGCGGCGGCGAGCAGCCACGGCCAGTCGCCGAGGACGAACAGCGCGTAGAACGCGTAGGCCCCGACGGTGGCGATCGCGCCGTGGGCGAAGTTGAAGACGCCTGACGTCTTGTAGGTCAGCACCAGGCCGATCGCGGCGAGGGCGTAGACGGCGCCTGCCGTGAGGCCGACGACGATGAAGGGCAGCACGTTCGGGCTCCGTTCTCGGCGGAAGCGGGTCCCCGGGCGACGGCCGCACCTGCGGCCGCCGCCCGGGAGGCCGTGACTAGCCGGCGCTCTCCGCGAGCGCGGTGGCGAAGCTCGTGGCCTGCTCCTCCGGGAGGCAGGTCGGCTTGCCCTCGTTGGTCGAGACGAACTTGCCGCCTTCGATCTTCATCGTGAAGTAGCACGGCGAGAACACCGGGCGGTCCTTGACGATCGGCAGCGGCGGGGCGAAGCCGCCGAGGTCGGTGCCGGTGGCCTTGGGAGCGGCGGCGCGGACCTCGGCGGGCGTCGAGTCGGGCGTCAGGTTCCCGGCGGCCGCGATCGCCTCGAACAGCTTGCCGGACGCCCACGGGGCGGTGGTCGGGAAGGGCATGTCGCCCTCGTTCACCTCGGGCGCGTGCTCCGCCAGCGCGGCGCGGAACTCGGCCACGGCCGGGTTCGACGTGTCGTCGAGGTTGGCGTTCGGCGCCGAGACGAACGCGCCCTCGAAGAGCGGATCGTCGAACCAGTTCTTGGCGACGGTCGCGGCGTCGGCGGTGATTGCGGGCTTGAACCCCTGCTGCGCGCAGGCCTGCAGGATCCGCTGGACGACCTCGGCGTTGTGCGCGACGTAGATCGCGTCGACGCCCTTCTCCTTCAGCGCCAGGCAGGGAGCGGCGTAGCTCGGGGCGGAGCCCGAGACCTTGACCGACTCCAGCCCGATCCCCGCCAGCTGGACGGCGCCCTGGGCGAGCGGCACGACCTGGGCGCAGATCGGCGTCTCGGCGCAGTACATGACGCCGAAGGTCTTCTTGCCCGCGTCGGCGGCGATCTGCGTCATGCCGACCAGCACCATCGGCAGTCCGGCACCGGAGGCGATGAAGTTGGGGTCGGTGATGAACGGCGCGGAGTTGGCCAGTCCGCCGATCACCGGGACGCCCTTGTCGTCGACGTAGGACGCCCATGCGGAGTCCTGCAGGCTGCCGTTGCCGACGATCGCCTGGACCTTGTGGGTCTCGACCAGCTCCTTGACCTGGCGCAGCGCGGTGGCGGCGGTGCCGCCGTCGTCGACGACGGTGATCTTGACCGGGCGGCCGTTGATGCCGCCGCGGGCGTTGACGTCGGCGGCCCACGCCTCGCTGACCTGCTTGAGGTCCTTGAGCGCGGCGCTCTGCGCGCCGGAGCAGCTGCAGATCGCTCCGAGGTTGAACGCTGGACCGGTCGGCGCGGCGGTGGTGGTGGCCTCGGCCGCCGGCGCCTCGGCGTTGGTGGTGGCTTCGTCGTCGGAGCCGCACGCTGCGACCCCCGTGGCAAGGGCGACGGCCACTAGCGCCGCGCCCGCGGTCCTCATGATCCTCATCTGGCTCTCCTCGGGGCCCGCGACGTCGCCTGCGGTGCGAACGGCGCGACGGGCCGGGTGTGTCGGCGCAGTATATAGATTGTCGGACATTTATTGGATAAACGACCGACTCGGATCATTTGGGCAACTGTCGGCTATTTAGGATCCCGGGTGGGACGCGGGCTCCATCGCGCCGGTCCGCGCCCCACGCCGCGGCTACGGCACCGCCGTCGCCGTCGGCGCCGGCTGATGGGGCGTCCCGGGCTCGGCCGCCCCCGCCGCGTCGTCGGCGATCCGCCCCGACCGCATCCCCCGCAGGGCGACCACGAGGGCCACGCCCATCACGCCGGCCATCACCCAGAGGATCGTCTGGGTCGAATGGGCGATGTCGACCTGCACCGCGTGGACGATCGCCTCGGCGCTCGACCCCGCCTGGCTGGCGCTCTGGCTGCCGCCCTCGGAGGTGATCGAGTGGGCCAGCTCCTGGGCCTGCTCGGCCGGAACGCCGTTGGCGGTCAGCGTGTCGGTGACCCGCGTGATGTTCTGGCTGAGGAAGAGCGAGCCCATCGTCGCCAGGCCCAGGCTGGCGCCGAAGTTGCGGACGGTCTGGTTGATGCCGGTGACCGCCCCGTAGCCCATGCCCCCGGCCCGGCCGAGCGCGTCGGTCGAGACCGGGCCAAGCACCAGGCCCAGGCCGGCACCGGTCAGCGCCAGCGCGTGCCACTGGGTCGAGAAGTCCAGGTCGGGTACCTGCATGCCCCAGTGGACCAGGCCGACGGCGGCCAGCACGCAGCCGAGCAGGACCGACGGCTTGGAGCCGCGGGAGTCGACGATCCGTCCGCCGATCTGGGCGGCGACGAAGAATCCGCCGAACAGCACCAGCAGCAGCTTGGAGGCCTCCTGCGCGTCGAAGCCGAGCGACGCCTGGCCGTAGACGCTGACGAAGAAGAAGAGCGGAACGAAGACCGCGGACATCAGCAGCAGCACGATGCTGTCGGCCGCGAAGCCGCGCCGGCCGAAGACCCGCAGCTCGACCAGCGGGTGCTTGCGGCGCAGCTCGAAGCCGACGAACGCCAGCAGCAACAGCAGCCCGATCACGCCGCAGCCGATCGTTCGCTCGTCGGTCCAGCCCCAGACCGACGCCTGCTGCAGCGCCAGCACGACCAGGCCCATCGCCCCGGCGATCAGCACCGCGCCGGGGAAGTCGATCGGCGTCTTGTGGCGCTCCTGGGTCGGCTGGGCCTTGATCGTCATGATCAGCGCGATGATCGCGATCGGGACGTTGATCCAGAAGATCGAGCGCCAGGTCCACTCGGTCAGGTAGCCGCCGGCGATCGGCCCGATCGCGGTCAGGGCGCCGGTCACGCCGAAGAACGTCGCGAGCGCGCGGCCACGCTCCTTGATGTCGAAGGCGGAGACCACGATCGCCAGCGCGGCGGGGAAGAGGATCGCCGCCGAGACGCCCTGCAGTACGCGACAGGTGACGATCCAGGCCTCGGCGTAGGAGGTCTCGGGGGTGGCGCCGCAGAGCGCGGAGAAGAGCGCGAAGCCGACGACGCCGATCGTCACCATCCGGCGGGGGCCGAGGACGTCGGCGAGCTTGCCGCCGAAGGCGAACATCGCCGCGAGCGCCAGGAGGTAGCCGTTGATGATCCACTGCGCGCCGTTGGCGGAGAGCGACAGGTCGCTCTCCAGGTGCGGGAGGGCCAGGACGACGACCGTCTGGTCGATGAACATCATCGACACGGCGAAGATCATCGCGACGAGCACGAACCGCTTGGCGGGTCGGCGTTCTTGGACGGAGCTGGACACGGGGGGCCTTTCGTCGGGCGGGAATCGGGTACGTCGCCAGGATGCGCCTCGGTCGGCCGCGGAACATCAGTAGGGCGCTACTGCATCGGCCCGGCGGACCGCCGCAGTAGTGGGGCCGCAGGGGCGGCGCCGGCCGGTGCCGTAGTCGGCTACTGAGGACGTGACGACGGCGGAGGGGGAAGGTGCGGACGTGCCCCGCTACGCCTCCGACTCCCTCGGGCCCGACCGCGCCCTGCGGCTGGCGCGCCGCGCCGCCGCGTGGGGTGCCGCCGACCGTGACCGGCTGCGGGCCACCGCCGCGCTCGTCCCCGCCGCCGACGCCGACCGCTGGGTCCTGGAGTGGCTCGGGACGGCCGGCACGGCCTGGGCCGACGCCCACCGCGCCGCCGACGCCGGCGACCGTGCCGCGGCTCACCGCCACCACCTGCACGCCGCGACCTACTACGCGGTCGCGCTGGCGTCGATCGGCTGGTCGAGCGACGCCGACCGCGGCGACGACGTTCGGCGGCGCCAGGAGGTCTGCTGGGCGCGGGCCCTGGCCTACCGCGATCCGCCCGGCGATCCGCTGGCGGTGCCCTACGCCGGGGCGGCGCTGCCCGGCTGGTTCCTGCCCGCGCCCGGTGCGACCGCGGACGAGCCGCGCCCGACGGTGCTGGTCCTCCACGACGAATCGACGACCTCGGCGGCATGGGCGCTCGGCGGGGCGGGGGCGGCGTTCCGCGGCTACCACTGGGCGACCCTCGACGCGCCGGGCCAGCGCGCGGCGCTCCACGCCCACGGGCTCGTGCGTCGACCGGACCAGGACCCGCCGCTGACGGCGCTGCTCGACACGCTGATCGCCCGCCCGGACGTGGATCCGGCGCGGCTGGCCGCGATCGCGCACGGCGACGCGGCGAACGGGCTGCTGCGGGCACTGCCCGCCGAGCACCGGCTGGCGGCCGCGGTCGTCGCGCCCGCGGTGCGCGACCCGCTCGCCGCGTGGCGCGCCCGGCTGCCGGCCGCGGCGCGGGAGCGGATCGACGCCGGTGACTGGTCGGGCCTGGAGCGCGAGCTGCGGCTGTCCGCGCTGCGGAGCCCGGAGCTGGGTGAGCGGATCGCGGCGGCCTGCGCGACCCACGGCGTGCGCCGGGCCGCGGAGCTCTTCGCGTCGCTGAGCGCGTACCGGATCGACGCTGCGGTCGGCGGGGTCGCTACGCCGCTCCTGGAGGTCGATGACGTCGATTCGCCGGCCGACGACTCCCTCGATCGTCGGGTGCTTGCCTGGCTGGGGACCCGGTTGACCTGACGTTCGGGGATAAACTTGATCATCTATGTCCGGCCCGTCCGTCTGGCCGCTCGTCGGCCGCCGCTCCGAGCTGGAGCGGATCTCCCGTCTACGTACCTCGGGCGCCACGGGCGTGGTGCTCGCCGGCCGGGCCGGCGTGGGCAAGTCACGGCTGGCCCGGGCGACCGTCGAGGCGGCGCGCGACGACGGGGCGCACGTCGCCTGGGTCCAGGCCACGCGCAGCGCCGCGACCGTGCCGCTCGGCGCGTTCGCCGGGATGCTGCCCGCCGACGTGCGCTCGGACGAGCCGTTCGAGCTGCTCCGCCTGGGCGTCGAGGCGGTGCGCGATGCGGGCGACGGGCGGCCGGTCGTGCTGGGCGTGGACGACGGCCAGCTGCTCGATCCGACCTCGGCGGCGCTCGTCCAGCAGGTCGCGATGTCCGGCGCGGCGTTCGTCGTCGTCACGGTCCGCACCGGCGAGCCGTGCCCGGACGCGATCGTCGCGCTGTGGAAGGACGACGGCGCGCAGCGGGTCGACATCGACCTGCTGAGCGAGGACGAGACCGGCGATCTGGCGGAGGCGATCGTCGGCGGGGCGCTCGAGCGCCGCGCGCGCCGCTGGGCCTGGGAGGCCAGCCGCGGCAATGCGCTCTACGTCCGCGAGCTGGTCGGCGGGGCGCTGCTCGACGGCGCGCTGGCGGAGGACGGCGAGCTGTGGCGGCTGCGCGGACGGCCGTCGGTCGCCGATTCGCTGGCGGAGCTGATCGTCGGCCGACTCGGCGACCTGGACGGCGACGAGCGCACCGTCGTCGAGCTGCTGGCGATCGGGGAGCCGCTGACCGAGGAGGAGCTGATCGCGCTGGCCGGCGAGCCCGCGCTGCTCGCGGTCGAGGAGCGCGGTCTGATCGACGCGTCCGCGCCCGACGCGGTGCGCCTGGCGCACCCGCTGTACGGCGAGGTGGTGGCCGCGGGAACCGGGGTCGGCCGGTTGCGTCGGTTGCGCCGCCAGCTGGCCGAGGCGGTCGCCGCCCGGCCGGTCCGCTCCGACGCCGACGCGCTGCGGATCGCCACCTGGCTGAACGACGCCGGTGACGCGGTCGATCCGGCGCTGCTGATCGTCGCGGCCCGGGCCGCCAACCTGGCGGGCGACCCCGACCTGGGAGCGCGGTTCGCGACGCTGGCGGTCGCGGCGGACGCGGGAGCGGAGGCGACGCTGCTGCTGGCCCGCGCCCACGTCGTGCGCAAGCGGTTCACCGAGGCGGAGGCGGTGCTGGCGCCGCTGGAGGGCGCGCTGCCGGACCACGACACCGCGGTCGGCTACCTGGGGCAGCGCGCGGTCGAGGTGCTGCACTGGGGCCTGCAGCGGACCGCCGACGGCGAGGCGCTGCTGCGCCGCGCCCAGGGATGGTGGCCCGACGACGCCGACTGGCAGCGACGGCTGGATCCCCTGCGACTGGAGTTCGCCACGCTGACCGGCGACATCGAGACGACGGTCGAGATCACCGCCGGAATCCTGGCCGACCCCGCGGTGCCGGACGAGGTCCGCCGTCCGCTCGAGCCGGTCCACGTGATCACGCTGCTCTACAGCGGACGGACCGAGGAGGCGCATGCGCTCTCCGACCGCATCCGCCCGTCGGTGCCCCTGCGCGACCAGCGCGACGCGCTCGCCCTGGTCGGGCTGTCGGTCCTCGGGTTGGAGTCGGCCGACGACTTCCCCGGCCTCGACCGCTACATGTCGCGGATGCTCGAGGACGGCGTGCGCGCCAACGACCACGAGGCGGCCGGGATGGCCGCGATCACGATCGGCGGGATCCGACTGGCAGAGGGCCGCTTCCTGGACGCGCGCCGCTGGCTGGCCGAGGCGGCGGTCCACCTGGAGGTCCAGGACGCGTTCGGGACGCTGATCGCGTTGCGCTCGACCCAGCTCGGCGTCGCCCACGGGATGGGCGACCACGACGCGGTCGAGGCGGCGCTCGCGGTCTGCCGGGCGCTCCCGGCGTGGAGCGACCCGGTGCCGAGCCTGGCGGCGTACGTGCTGCGGGCGGAGGGCTGGGCGCTGCTCGATGCGGGCGATCCGCCCGCCGCCGCGGCGCTGCTGCTCGACGGGGCCCGGCGGGTCGCGCCGATGCGTCCGTACGCCGCGCTGCTGCTCTACGAGGCGCTGCGGGCCGGCGCGGACGGGGCGACGGTGGTCGAGGCCCAGCGTGACGTGGTGGGTGACTGCGGGGGCCGGATGATCGCGGGCTACCGGGCGCACGCCGCGGCCCGCGCGGCGGGCGACGGGGCGGCGCTGCTGGCAGCGGCGGAGGAGTTCGCGGCCTTCGGCGCGCTGCGCTACGCGATGGAGGCGGCGGCCGAGGCGGCGGGCGTCTTCGCCGCGGACGGCCGGACCGATTCGGCGCGGCGAGCCGCGGCCCGGGCGCGCGACCTGCACGGTCGGGGACAGGGCGGGAGCCCGCCCCGGCTCGAAGGGCTCGATTCCGACGCCGCCACGCTGACCCGGCGCGAGTCGCAGCTGGTCGAGTTGGCTCGCCGCGGGCTGGCCAACGGCGAGATCGCCGACCGGCTGGTGCTGTCGGTCAGGACGGTCGAATCGCACCTGTACCGCGCGATGCAGAAGCTCGGCATCAGAGACCGCCGCGACCTCTAGGACCTATAGGGATAGGTCCTAGGCACGGGCCCTTCGGATCGACGCGGCGGCCGGCTCATCCGACCGCCGGTCGCAAGTTCACCGATCGGCCTCCGCATCGGCGTCCGTACCTGTTTTGATTGCGGGAGCGAGAGAGACCCGAAAGGTTCCAGAGACGATGTCCATCATCCCGTCCAGCGGCGCCCGCCGCCCACTGTTCGACGACACGCACGACGAGTACCGCGAGAGCATCCGCCGGTTCCTCCAGGCGGAGGTCGTGCCCCACCACGAGCAGTGGTGCGCGGACCACATCGTCGCCCGTGAGCTGTTCACCAAGGCGGCCGAGCACGGCTTCCTGGCGATGGCCGTCGGCGAGGAGCACGGCGGCGCCGGCGTCGACGACTGGCGCTTCAACGCGATCCTCGCCGAGGAGGCGGCCTACGCCGGGGTCCAGTCGTCGTGGATGGGCCCGTCGGTCCACAACGACCTGGGCATGCCGTACCTGTTGGCCGCGGCCAACGAGGAGCAGCGCGACCGCTGGTTCCCGGGCGTGGCGTCCGGCGAGCTGATCCTGGCGCTGGCGATGACCGAGCCGGGCACCGGCTCCGACCTCTCCGCGATCGCGACCCGCGGCGTGCGCGACGGCGACGACTGGATCGTCAACGGCGCCAAGACCTTCATCAGCAACGGGATCAACGCCGACCTGGTCGTGACCGCGGTCCGCACCGGCGACGACCCGCACCGCGGCCTCTCGATGTTCGTGATCGAGCGCGGGATGGAAGGCTTCGAGCGCGGCAACCAGATCCACAAGCGCGGCCAGCACGCCAACGACACCGCCGAGCTGTTCTTCACGGACTGCCGGGTGCCGGCGGAGAACATGCTCGGCGAGGAGGGCACCGGCTTCCCGCAGCTGATGGCCCACCTGATCCCGGAGCGGCTCGGGCTGGCGGTCAGCTCGATGGCGGCCAGCGAGGCGGCGCTCCAGCTGACGCTCGACTACGTCAAGGAGCGCAAGGCCTTCGGCCGGCCGATCGGCTCGTTCCAGAACTCGCGCTTCGTGCTGGCGGAGCTGGCGACCAAGGTCGAGATCTCGCGGGCGTTCACCGACCGCACGATCCAGCGCTTCGTCGACGGCACCTGCACCGTGCCGGAGGCGGCGATGGCGAAGTACTGGACGACCGATCTGCTGTGCGAGGTCGCCGACGCCGGCGTCCAGCTGCACGGCGGCTACGGCTACACCACCGAGTACAAGATCAGCGAGTTCTGGGCCGACGCGCGCGTCAACCGGATCTACGCCGGCACCAACGAGATCATGAAGGAGCTCGTCGGCCGCAGCCTGGGGTTGTAGGCCGGCTTCGCGGGGTGGCCCCGCTCCCGGGAGTCGGTCTTCAGAGCAACACGATCGGACAGCGGGGTCCCGGCGCGCGTGCGAGCCGCGCGTCGGTGGTCAGCAGGGCCTCGGCGCCCAGCTGCTCGGTGAGCGCGACGTACCCGGCGTCGTAGCCGGTGAGCGTGTGGCGCAGCTCCCACATGCGCGCGTGCAGGTCGCGGACCGCGAAGCGCTCGATCTCGAGCGTGCTGAACGACCGCATCGCACGCGTGCCCTCGTCATCGCTCAGGGCCCGCTGGCGGACCAAGCGGCGCAGGACGTGGGTGACCTCGCTGTCGAGCAGGTGCGGGGCCGCCAGGTCGTCGGTGCCCAGGTGGCTGGGGTCCAGGCCTCCGACCAGCAGCTCGACGACGGTTCCGGCGTCGAGGACCTTCACTCGTCGCGGCCCTCGTGCAGGGCGTCGAGGATGGTCCCGCGGGCGACGCGCGTCGGGATCTCCGCCTGGGCCTCGCGGAGCACCTGGGCGTTGTGCTCCGCGCGCCGCCGCCGGGCGGCAACCTGCTCCAGCTCGCGCCGCACGAACCGCGTCAGCGACAGCCCCTCGTCGCGCGCGACGGCGGTCAGCTCGTCGTGCACGTCGTCCGGAACGTCACGGATCTGAATCACGCGGGGCACGGGGCTACGGTACCACGGTGGGTGCAGTCTGCACCAATCTTGGATCGGCGTGCTCGCGGCTAGCCCAATTCGCCCAGGAACCCTCGAGCGTCGTGGCCCGGTCTTCGCCGTGATGGCGGGACGGACAGGCAACGCTGTGTACGTTGCATATAGTCCGCGGTGGGGATGCGCACGAGACCAGGAACCACGATGAAGCAACGAATGCTCAGCAAGACGTCGGCCGTGCTGCTCGCGGGGGCGGCAACGGTCGGCGTGGCGGTTGCCGCGTCGGCCGCGATCGCCGACAGCGAGGATCCGGTGCCCGCCGCGGGCGCCGTTGCGCGGGCCGATTCCTACCTGCGGGCGGCGCAGGGGTCGCTGCGTTCGTCCGGGATCTCCGTGAGCGGGATCGAACTGGCGGCCACGCGCAACGGCGTCGACTACTTCGCTCTGCGGGGCGAGAAGGATCACTGCATCCTCGTCGCGTCGAGCGTCGAGCGGGCTGGTGCGGTCAACGCTCTCGGATGCGCCCCGAACGACTCGTCCCGCCCGCTCGGCGTCCCCGTCTCAGCGGCAGGAGACCGCCCCGTTGCGTACGCGTTCTGGACCGAGGGCGGGTCCCTGTCCGCCAGCACCGGTGACCCGGGCGCCCCGCTGCAGGTCGCCCCGGCCCAGCCGATCAGCGTGGTCGATCTGGAGGCTCCGGGCCAGGGGTTCGACGTCACCTGGCGCCCGGACTCCGGCGAGCAGGTCACGATCCCGGTCCCGTCCGCTGCCGAGATGGAGCAGGACGCCCGGCAGAGGTTCGACGCGTTGCTGGAGCCTTAGACGTCGTCTCAAAATCAGTGGTCGGCCGTGGTGGTCGATGACCGAGCAGGGCGCCGCCCGATGCCCGAGAGCCAGACTGGTTGTCTGACTGAGGGTTCGGGTGGTGATCCTGGGATGTGTCAGCGGCCGCCACGGGCGGCCGATCATTTTGAGACGACGTCTTAGCCCAATTCGCCCAGGAACCCCTCGAGCGTCGTGGCGAAGACGTCGTTGTCGTCGCCCGCGACCATGTGGCCGGCGGCGGCCACGTCGGCCACGCGGGCGCCCGGGATCCGCCGCAGCAGGTCGGCGACGCCCTCGTCGCTGACCACGTCGGACTCGGCGCCGCGCACGATCAGCGTCGGGACCGTCACCCGGTCGGCGCTCGCCGCCAGCCACTCCGGGTCGACCTTGCGGCGCGGCTCGTCCTCGATCCGCATGAACGCCGGGTCCCAGTGCCAGTACCAGCGGCCGTCGTCGCGCAGGCGGACGTTCTTGCGCAGCCCGTCGAGGTTGCGAGGGCGCTTACGCAGCGGGTTGTAGGCGGCGATCGCGTCGGCGACCTCGTCGAGCGACGCGAAGCCGTCCAGGTTGGCGGTCATGAAGCGGTGGATCCGCTCGACGCCCTCCGGCTCGACCTGGACGACCACGTCGACCAGCACCAGCGCACGGACCAGCCCGGGATGCTCACCGGCCGTGATCAGCGAGGTGATCCCGCCGAGCGACGCGCCGACCAGCACCGGCGGACGATCGAGCGTCCCGATGAAGGCGACCAGGTCGGCGACGAACCCGCCGAGCTCGTAGTCGTGCTCGGGATGCCAGTCGCTGTCGCCGTGCCCGCGCGCGTCGAGCGCCACCACGTCCCAGCCGTCGTCGGCCAGGCGCTGGCCCGTCCGCTGCCACGAGTGGCGGGTCTGGCCGCCACCGTGCAGCAGGACGATCGGAGGCCGCTCGCCCCCGCCGCCGTCCCACCGATCGCCGGCCAGTGTCACCGCGCCGGCGTCGAACCGGAACGCATGGGGTCCGTTGCTCATCGCCTTTGGACCCTACAAGGGCTGGCAGGCAGGCTCAGGCGCCCAGCAGCGCCAGGGGGACCACGGCGACGCCGTCCTGCCGGCGGTACGCCTGCGGGCCGGTGGTGAGTACGACGGAGTCGAGCACGCGGTCGCCGAGCTTGTCCCGCAGCCAGTGCAGGTGTCGAACGTCGTCCGACGTCACGGCGTGCTTCAGCTTGACCTCGATCGCCACGACGCAGCCGTCCGCACGCTCGACGACCAGATCGATCTCGTGCCGTCCCCGTTGCGTGCGCAGGTGCTTGACCCGGGCTTCGGCGCGGCCAGCGTAGGCACGAATGGAGAGTGTCGCGAGGCTCTCGAACAGCGCGCCCAGCAGGGTGCCTTCCCGTGGAACGCTCGGCCCGGAGCTGCGTCCGGCGAGCAGCGTCGCGCGCTGCACGCCGAGGAGCTGTGCGGCCAGGGCGGGGTCGGCGAGTTGGTGCTTGGGTGCGGCCCCGAGCTCGTGCAGGCGGTTGTTGCTCGGGATCCAGGCCGGTACCTCGTCGAGGACCCAGATCCGGGCGAGCGCCTCGCGGTACGCGCGGGTGGATCCGCGGGACGGCTTGTCGGCGCTGCCAGCACTGGCCGCGTCACGCAGCGTCTCGTAGCTGGCGGTGGTGGACGATGCGGCGGCGTAGGCGTTCATCCACCGCCGCAGGGCCTCGGGGTTGCGAAGCGACGCTCCGGCATCGTCCGGGACGTCGCGATCGACGATCCGGTCGACGTAGCCCTGCAGCGTGGCTCGGCGTCCTCTTCCGGTCAGTGCGCGGATGCCCGGAAAGCCCGACGCGAGGATCTCCTCGACGTAGTCCTCGAGCGTCAGGTCGGTGCGGCCACCCAGGTCTGGCCGGCCACCGTCGAGCAGCTCGGACAGGCTGACGGTCGCGGCTCCGCGCCGCTCGTCGAGCGAGAGCGGGTGCATTCGCACCGTGACGATCCGGCCCGCTCCGGAGTGCGTCGGAGGGCGATCGGGAACCGCTGACCCGGCCAGCAGGAAGCTGCCGGGAGCAGCTCCGTCGTCCACGGCGCGGCGTACGAGGTCCCAGATCTGCGGCAGGTGCTGCCATTCGTCGGCTGGAGGCGTTCAGATGGACAGATGCGGCAGCTTCTGGTGAACAAGAACGGCAGCTTCTATTGAACAGATACGGCAGCTCCCGCGCGTGCTGCCCTGCGTCTGACCGCGGGGTCGCGATCGCTCGTACCGCTCCGCGTTGCGCGGGGACGGAGCGTGAGGCATCATGAAGGGGTGGACGTAAGACGTCCTCGACCTGCTGCGACACAAGACCGTGGTTCGGGTTCGGGAGCGAGCACGCTCGCTCCCGGGGAGACGAAGTCGAGCCTGGGAGCATCGGGGATGGAAGTCACGGTTGTGGTCGGCAATCCGAAGCCGCGTTCGCGGACGCGGGAGATCGCCGAGGGCGTCGCCGAGCGCGTGATCGCCCGCACCGGCGGTCACCTGGCCGAGACGATCGACCTGGCCGACGTTAGCGACGCGATCTTCCGCTGGCCGGACGAGGCGATGGCCGCGCTCAACGAGCGGCTCGCTGCGACCGACGTGGCGATCATCGCGTCGCCGACCTACAAGGCGGCCTACACCGGCCTGCTCAAGGCGTTCCTCGACCGCTACGCCAGCAACGGGCTGGCGGGCGTCACCGCGATCCCGGTGATGACCGGCGCGGGGCCGGAGCACGCGCTGGCGGTCGAGTCCACGCTGCGGCCGCTGCTGGTCGAGCTCGGGGCATCGGTGCCGACGCGCGGGCTCTACTTCGTCATGTCCCAGATGGACCAGAAGGCGGCCCTGCTCGACGAGTGGGCCGCGCAGAACCTGGGGGACGGCACGGTCCTCCGCCACGTCCGCCGGGAGGCGATCCGATGAGCATCGAGCTGGAATTCGACGGGGCCCGCTTCCGCGAGGTCCTCGCCCACCTGCCGACCGGGGTGACGATCATCACCGCGAACACGCCGGACGGTCCGACCGGCATGGCCGCCAACTCGTTCACGTCGGTCTCGCTCGACCCGCCGCTGGTGCTCTTCTGCCCGGCCAAGTCGTCGTCGACCTGGCCGGCGATCCGCGAGGCGGGCACGCTCTGCATCAACGTGATGGCGGGGCACCACGAGCAGCTGATCCGCCAGTTCGCGCTCAAGGGCGCGGATCGCTTCGCCGGCGTCGACTACGAGATGCACGACGAGGGCCCGGTGCTGACCGAGGCCGTGGCCTGGCTGACCTGCCGGATCGAGGCCGAGCACGACGCCGGCGACCACACGATCGTGGTCGCGCGCGTCAACCGCCTGGACGCGGTCGCCGACAGCCAGCCGCTGGTCTTCCTGCGCGGCCGCTACGGGCTGTTCCAGGAGACGGTCGTCGAGATCAAGGAGTAACCCGCCGCGGCGAGCCCTTTCGACTGTCACATATTGGCTCGAGTGTTACACTCGGATCCATGGGTGACGGTCGATTCTCGGTGGTTCAGACCGACGGTCGTGGTCGCATCACGCTGCCGCCCTCACTGCGGAAGCACCTCGGAGTCGAGCCTCGGGGTACCGTCAGCGTGGAGTCGCGTGACGACGGCTCGGTCGTCCTACGGGACCCGCGTGGGGACCGTCGTCAGCGGTTGCGAGCCGCGCGGGGGACGCTTCGCGGACAGGGGCAGTCGGTGGACGATCTGCTTGCCGAGCGGCGTGCGGAGAACGCCCGCGAAAGCGGCGGATGACGGGCCGCGCGGGGTCGGTGGTGCTCGACGCCAGCGCGGTGATCGCCCTGCTTCGCGACGAACCCGGAGCGCAGAAGGTCGAGGACGTCCTCAACGCTGCCGATACCCCCGGCGCTGTCGCTGCGCTGCTTTCGACCGTCAACCTGGCTGAGGTCCACCAGGCGCTCGGTCCTCGCCTGCCCGACGGTCTGATCGGCACGGACAGGGCGGACGCGATCATCCAACTCGTGGATTTCACGCCGGAGCACGCGCGAGACGCAGCCGCGCTGCGCGCATCGACGCGTGAGCTCGGCCTCTCGCTCGGTGATCGTGCGTGCCTCGCGCTGGCGCGAAGCGCCGAGCTGGCGGTGCTCACGGCCGACCGTGCTTGGGCAGAGGCCGGCGTCGACGTCGAGGTCATCCTGATTCGCTGAGGTCGCCTCGACGTCGGCGCACGGCTCGCCACCGAGGCGCGAGCTATCCGCCGGATGGCCTTCGTTGGGCGCCGCTGGGGTGGCCCTCAGTGGAGACCGTCCGGCGGCGTGCTCCGGTCGACCGTGCGGCTTGCCTTCAGCGCGCCCACCCGCTCCTTGCGGGCGCGACGCTCGCGGAGCAGGCCGATCTGGTTGGAGGTGCCGACGGCGATCACCAGCGCCAGCCCGTTGAACACGTACTCGAACCAGCTGGGAACGCCGAGCTGCTGCAGCCCCGAGATCGGTACCGCCAGCACGTAGACCGCCACGACGGTTCCCAACACGTTGAACCGCCCGGGGCGGATCGTCGTGGCGCCCAGGAACGCCGCCGCAAAGGCGGGCAGGAGCAGGCTCGCGCCGAGGCCGGGCTGAGCCGATCCCAGCCGCGACGCGATCAGCACGCCAGCAGCGCCGGCGAGTACGCCGGCCATCACGAACGACCCCAGCACCAGCCGGTTGGTGGCGACGCCGCTGAGCCGTGCCGCGTCGCGGTTGCCGCCCGTCGCGTAGAGCCGCCGACCGGTGGCGGTACGCGTCAGCACGATCTCCGCCACGATCACGGTCACCGCCAGGTAGAAGACCGGGAGCGGGATGCCGAGTAGCTCTGTCCGGGCGATGCTCGTGAACGAGGCGGGTACGCCCTCGAACAGGACCTCGCCGTTGGTGTAGGCGAAGACGACGCCGGTCAGCACGCTGCCGGTCGCCAACGTGGCGATCAGCGCGTTGATCCGCAGCCCGATGACGAGCAGGCCGTTGAGCAGGCCCACGGCCGCGCAGATCGCCAGCACCGCGACGATCGCGACCCCGTCGGGCATGCCCGACTTGATCATGAAGCCGATCACCAGCGCCTGACCGAGGCCGAGGATGTAGCCGACCGACAGGTCGAACTCGTTGACGATCAACGGGCAGACGACGGCGAGCGCCAGCAGCAGCGCGACCGTTTGCTCGTTGGCGATCGACTTGAAGTTGTCCGCGGTGAAGAACGTGCCGGGCGTGAGGATCGAGAAGAGCACGATCAGCGCGACGAGGATCATCGGGAGGCTGAAGCGGTTCAGCCAGTCGCCGAGCATGCGGCGAGGTGGCTCCGGCGCGGGTGCTTCGCCCCGCGTGCTCGGACCCCCGGCCACTGCCGACTGTTGCTTAACGGCCACGCTGCACCGCCGCCTTCGTGATGTTGTTGGTTGACAGGCGAGAGCCCTCGAGCCATCCCGATTCGAGTCCCCGCCAGAGCACCATCGCCCGGTGAGAGAGCTGCTCGATCTCATCGAAGTCCGAGCTGATCAGGACGACAGCGGTGCCTTCCCGGGCCGCCGCCCGCACGAGCTCGTAGATCTGCTCGCGCGCGCCGATGTCGACACCGGTCGTCGGCTCGTTGAGTACCACCAGGCGCGGGCGCCGGGCCAGCCACTTCGCGAGCAGTGCCTTCTGTGCGTTGCCGCCGCTCAGCGTGCCGACCTCGCGGTCGGGCTCGGCCGGGCGCACGTCGAACCGCTCCAGCAGCTGCTGGCACGCCTGGTGCTCGGCGCGGACGTTCAGGAGGCCTCCGCCAGGGTCCGGATTGGCGAAGAGGTTCTCGCGGAGCGACATGCGTGGCGCGACGCCGTGGCGGGTCCGATTGGCGGGGACGTACGCGATTCCGGCGCCGATCGCCTGGCGCGGGTCGCTCGGGCGGAACGGCTCGCCGCGCCAGGTGAGCTCTCCGCCCTCGCGTGGCTCGACGCCGAAGATCAGCTCGCCGAGCTCGAGATGGCCGGAGTCCGACAGCCCCGTGAAGCCGACGATCTCGCCCGGGCGGACCGCGAATGACAGCGGACCGACGACTGCGCCCTCCAGGCCGTTTGCCACGAGGATCGGCTCGGTGTCGGCAAGTGAGGGCGGTTCGGATGGCCCGCTGTCGACCGCGTGGCCGACGATCAGCTCGACCATCCGGTCCTCGTTCAGGTCGGCGGTCCGCTCGGTCGCGACGGTCCTGCCGTTGCGCAGCACCGTCACGCGGTCGCAGTGCGCCGAGATCTCGTCCATCCGGTGGCTGACGAAGAGCATCCCGAGCCCCTGCTCGCGCAGCCGGTGGAGGACCGCGAACAGTGCCTCGACCTCGCCCGCCGCCAGGCTGGCGGTCGGCTCGTCGAGGATCAGCAGCCGACAGTCCAGGGCGAGCGCCCGCGCGATCGCGACCGACGCCTGGGCCGCGATCGGTAGGGTCTTGACGGCCCGACGGGGGTCGATCCGGACCCCCATCAGCGCCAGGGCGCGCTCGGCCTGGCCGTGCATCTCGGCGCCGTCGAGGAGGCCAAACCGGCCGCGGGGGAAGCCGATCTCCATTGCGATGTTCTCCGCGACCGACAGATCGCCGACGAGATCGAGGTTCTGGTGGATGCAGGCGATGCCGGCGCGTCGCGCCAGGCCCGGCGAGTGGTTCGCGGCCAGGTCGACGTCTCCGATCCTCAGCTCCCCGCCGTCGGGGCGCTGCACGCCGACGATCAGCCGGATCAACGTCGACTTGCCCGCGCCGTTCTCGCCGAGCAGCCCGTGGATCTCACCGGGACGGACCTCCAGGTCGGCCGCGGCGAGCGCCACGGTGCCCCCGAACACCTTCCGGACGCCGCGAGCGTCCAGCAGGCGCTCGCGACTCGGGGGCACGGCCAGATCCGCTGAGGGCGCCTGGATCACGAGACTCCCCACACGCGCAGGTACTCCTTCTTGAAGTCGACCGGCGTGGTCCAGTCGACCTTGCCGTCGACCGGCGCGTTGCTCTGGTCGTAGGCCCGGACCGGTAGGCCCTGCTCCGCGTCCGGGATCGTCTCCTGGCCGGCCAGGAGACGGTTGGTCTGATCGACCCCCGCGTACCCAGCCCACTCCAGCGAGGAGCCGAAGTCGGCGGCCTGGATGCCCTCGGCGACCATCCCCAGGTTCTGCGCGTCGGCGTTCTTGGAGAGCACCTTGGTGTCGAGCCCCCGCGCCTTGATCGCCTGGGCGACCGGGGCCACCCCGAAGCCGTACGGCGTCAAGATGTAGCCGACGCGGTCGCCGTAGCGCTGGGCGATCGAGTTGGCCAGCTGACCCATCGCGACCGGGTCAGCCGCGGTGGCCAGGGCCCGCTTGTAGGTCTGCAGGACGTCGCACCCCTCGCAGGCCGCGAAGACCTGCTCGGCCCCGGTCAGGGCCTCGTTGAGGTGCGGGTAGCCGCGATCCCACACGAAGATCGACTGGGCCTTGCCGTCGGAGTCCGCGATCGCCCACCACGCCTGGAGCTTGGCGGTCACGGTCTCCTTCAGCGAGACGTACGCGTCGTACGGCTGCGGGACGTTCTCGGGGACCGCGGAGATGCCGACGATCGGGATCTTGCGCTGCTTCGCGCGGGCGACCTTGTCAGCGATCTGGCTCTCGGGAACCGCAACGGTGATGATCGCGTCGGGGCTCTCCGAGAGGGCGGTGTTCATCGCGTCGTTGGCGCCCTGCGGGGTGCCCTTGCCGTCGATGACCTTGGCGGACCAGCCGAGCGCCTTGGCGGCTTCCGCGGCGGCGTCGCCCATCGTCCCGCAGGACGTGCCGACGAGGCAGACGATGATCCGCAGGTTCTTGCCGGGCTCGGGCTTCGGTGCTTCCTCGGGGCCGGTCCACTCGGTCACCGGCTGGAGGTCCTCGGGGGTCACCTCGAGTTCGGGCTTGTCGCTGTACACCGGTCCCTCGATCGCCCGGGCGATGGCGGCCCGGGCGGCCTCGACGTTCCCCAGGTCGTTGCTTGACGCGGCGACGTCGCCGGTCGTTCCGGCTTGCGTCGACGGAGGTTCGTCGCTGCTGCTGCCGCAGGCCGCGAAGGATGCCGTCACCGCGGTCGCGAGCAGGGCTCCGACGACGGCACGCCACTGGCTGGTCATGATGATTCTCTCTCCTTGGGACGTTCGGATCAGGCCGACGCCGACCGGACCCGCGCGTGAGCGCGGGTCTCCGGGGCACCGGTACGGCGAGGTCGTCGCGATCAGGCGTGGGCGGTGCCCGGCCGCCGACTACGAGGCGTCGGACTCCTTGAGGATCCAGATGCCGTCGTTGGTGCCGGACACGTAGATGTAGCCGCGCGGGTCGACGACCACGTCCTGCGAGCAGGCGGCGCGCGAGCCGCCGTGGAAGATGTCGAACTCCCGGTCGTAGGGGCGCGGGTCGACGATTCGCTCCGGGTCCGGCGGCACGAAGAACGCGGACTCGCGCGGTTTCGCCGCGTCGGAGATGTCCCACACCCGCAGTCCTGCGTTGCAGTAGGTCGTGTAGACCTTCTGCGAACTCTGGAAGGTCCCCTCGCGATTCTCGTGGATGCAGTGGGGGCCGAAGCGGTCCCCGCGCTGGAAGTAGCTCTCCCAGGGCTCGCGCGCGGACGGCTTGGGCCGGGGGAACACCGACACGGCCTCCGGCCGCTCCTCGTCCGAGATGTCGTAGACCCAGATGTTCTTGAGTCCCTCGCCGCCGAAGTTGGCGGTGTTCTCCTCGACCACGATCATCAGGTTGCGATCGAGGAGCGGCAGGCACGTGTGCGTGTTGCCGTCGGACAACGCGGGGAACGTTCGCACGTGGCTGATCAGCGACGGCTTCGCGCGGTCGGAGATGTCGACGATCGCGAAGCCGCCGTCCCAGTACGCCACGTAGGCCCGGTCGCCGGCGATCGTCGGCTGATGAACGTAGGTCGTCGCCCCCTCGGGCGTCGGGTTGCCGGGCCCACGCTGCTCGTCGAGCCAGAAGTCGGAGACCGTGCGCGGGTTGGTCGGGTCGCTCATGTCGACCGTGCGCAGTACGCGCGTCATGTCTGGCTGGCCGTGCATCCAGACGCCGGGGGCCTCGATGCCGGCGGCGAGGTAGGCGTACTGGCCGCCGTGCCACCAGCTGCGGTGGACGCCGATGCCGCCGGCTTCGGCGAAGCCGATCTCCCGCGGCTCGGTGGGGTTCTCGATGTCGAAGATCCGCGCGCCCGGACGGAGGTCGTCGCCGGTGACGCCGACGCCGAAGAAGTTCAGCTCGGACGGGACCAGGAGCAGCCCGTCGGCGGCCTGGACCTTGATGTGCCAGGTGTCGTTGTTCGGTGTCGGGATGAAGCCGGCGGTCTGGGGCGCGGCCGGGTCGGTGACGTCGATGATCGACACGCCGCCCGACCAAAAGTGCCCGACGTACAGGTACGAGCGGTCTCCAGACGCGACGTACTGCATCTGCAGCCCGTCGGCGCGGCCGTCCATGTCGCAGTGCGCGACGACGTCGAGGCCCTCGGCGATGGGTTCCTTCAGGGACGCTCCGCGAACTCGCTTCGCAGGCGAGCCCAGCACGTTCGGTGTCTCGCTACACATGATCTTCCCTCTCTCCCGGCGGTTCGGTGCTGGCTCGGCCGATCACGACCGCCAGCGACAAATTTATAGCTCCACTTCAATTACAATGTCAAGCTGGTTTCAATCTGGGCTGTTCCTTCCGACTGAATTGCAACTAGACTGAAGCTCCGCACCGTCGAGTCCGGCGGCGATGGCCACGTACGACCCAGCAGGAACCCCCAGCCCATGTCCGCAACCGAGGAACCGACGCCTACCGACCGGGACGACCGCAGGGAACTCGGGGACCGGATCCGTGCGGTCCGCCGCGAGTCGGGTCGGACCCTGGAGGTCGTCGCCCGGGCCGCTGGGTTCTCGACGAGTTTCCTCTCCCAGGTCGAGCGCGGGTTGGCTGAGCCCTCGCTGTCCTCGTTGCGGGCGCTGAGTGCGGCGCTCGACGTTCCGGTTGCGGCGCTGTTCGTGAGCGGTGACGACGAGGGGGAGTCCGCGCCGAGCCTCACCGAGCGGCAGATGGTCGTCCGGCGGCGGCAGCGCAAGCACCTCCGCGTCCCCCAGTCGAGCATTACCTACCAGCTGCTGGTGCCGAACCTCAACCGCAAGCTCGAGCTGCTCTGGGGCGAGATCGGGCCCGGCGACGTCTCCCCGCTCGAGCCCGAGGGTCACGACGGCGAGGAGGAGACGATCCTCTGCGTCAAGGGCGCTCTGGTCGTCGAGGTCGAGGGCGTCGGCTACGCGCTCGACGAAGGGGACAGCATCTCGTTCGACCCTCGCCGGCCGCACCGCATGCGCCAGGAGAGCGGCCAGCCGACCGAGATCCTGGTCGCGCTGACGCCCCCGTCGTTCTGAGAGTCCGCTTGCAGCAGTAATTCATTTTTATTGCAGGGTCACTTCAATTTTGCTTTCATCCCTCTGGATGTCAGCCGAGACCATTCGCGACGAGCTCGACGTCGAGCTCGCGACCACCCTGTACCGCGGCATGCTGCGGATCCGTCGCTTCGAGGAACGCGTCGCGACGCTCTTCGAAGCCGGCGAGTTGCCGGGCTTCGTTCACCTCTCGATTGGCCAGGAGTCGATCGCCGCCGGGGTCGTCTCGGCGCTGCGGGCCGACGACTTCGTCACCGCCACGCACCGCGGGCACGGGCAGATCATCGCCAAAGGGGCGCGCTTCGACGCGATGGTTGCCGAGCTGATGGGCAAGGCCACCGGCTACTGCCGCGGCAAGGGCGGATCGATGCACATCTTCGACCTCTCGCTCGGCATCCTCGGGGCAAACGGGATCCTCGGGGCGGGGCAGCCGATCGCCGTCGGCGCTGGGCTCGGCGCCAAGCTCCGCGGGACCGGCGCGGTCTGCGCGTCGTTCTTCGGCGAGGGCGCGTCCGCCCAGGGGGCCGTGCACGAGGCGATGAACACCGCCGCGATCCTCTCGACCCCTACGATCTTCGTGGCCGAGATCAACGGCTTCGCCGAGATGACGCCCTACGGCGTGCACGTCGGCGTTCCGTCGCTGACCGCGCGAGCCCCGGGCTACGGGATCGCCGCCGAGTCGGTCGACGGCAGCGACGTGCTCGCCGTCCACGCTGCCGCGACGCGCGCGGTCGCCGCGACGCGCGCCGGCGGCGGGCCTTTCCTGCTCGAGGTCCGGACCGTACGCTGGGGCGGGCACTACGAGGGCGACCAGCAGCGCTACCGCGACGTCGACGAGCTGGCCGGTCGTCAGGCGAGCGATCCCGTCGCCGCGCTGGAGTCCCGGCTGCTTGCCGCGGGGACGGAGCGCGCCGCGCTCGACCAGCTCGACGCGGCGATCGGCGCCGAGCTCGACGCTGCCGTCGGGTACGCCCGCGAGAGCCCACCGCCCGAGCCGGAGTCCGCCCTCGAGGATGTCTACGTCACGCCGCTACCGGTTGGCGGAGGGCGGCGCTGATGGCGCCCGTCAAGTACTTCGCCGCGGTCGCGGAGGCGATCGCCCGCGAGATGCGAGCTGACGAGGCGACGATCCTGCTCGGGGAGGACATCGGCGCCCCCGGCGGTGTCTACGCCGAGACCCGTGGGCTGCTGGACGAGTTCGGCGGCGAGCGGGTGATCGACACGCCCGCCGGGGAGGCCGGCTTCGTCGGTGCCGCGGTCGGCGCGGCCCTGACCGGACTGCGGCCGATCGTCGAGATCTCCTTCGCGGACTTCTTCACGACCTGCATGGACCAGCTGGTCAACCAGATGGCGAAGATGCGCTACATGTCGGGCGGCCAGGTGGCGGTCCCGGTCACGGTCCTGACCTTCGGCGGTGGAGGGCTCAGTGCCGGCCCCCAGCACTCCGGCAACTACGAGAGCTGGCTGGGCGCGCTGCCCGGGCTCAAGTTCGTCTGCCCCGCCAGCTCGGACGACGTCGCAGGCCTGATCGCGAGCGCGGGGCGCGACGACGATCCGGTCGTGGTGCAGCTGCACAAGGGCCTGCTCCAGCAGCGCGCCGAGGTACCCGACGAGCACCTGGTGCCGCTCGGTCGGGCGCGCGTGCGCCGCGCCGGCAACGACCTGACGATCGTCACGTGGTCGGGTGGCGTGCGGATCGCCGAGGCGGCCGCGGGTCGCTTGGCGGAGGAGGGGATCGCGGCGGAGATCGTCGACCTGCGCTCGATCCAGCCGCTCGACCTCGACGCGGTGCTCGACTCCGTGGTCAAGACGGGGCGCCTGCTCGTCGTCCACGAGGGGACGGGGTTCGCAGGGATCGGCGCCGAGGTCGCCGCCGCGGTCACCCGCGACGCCTTCGACTTCCTCGACGGTCCACCCGAGCGGGTCGCCGCGCCCTTCACCCCGGTGCCGTTCAGCCCGGTGCTCGAGCGCTTCGTCCTGCCCGACGCCGACCAGGTGGTCGCGACCGCGCGCGGGATGGTGATCCGGTGACCTCCGGCGAGTCGATCGTCGTCGGCCACGACGGGCCGGTCACCACACTGCGGATCAACCGTCCGCACCGGCGCAACGCGCTCGACGGCGCGACCCTGCTGCTGCTCGATCGCCGGCTGGCCGAGGCTGCCGCGCGCGCGGAGACCCGCGTGGTCGTGATCAGCGGCGACGAGACGGCGTTCAGCACCGGGGCCGACCTCCACGAGTACGTCGACTACGGCGCGCTCGAGGTGCGCCGGGCCAACCTCGACACCTGGATGCGCGTACTCAGCCGGATCGAGCAGCTCGATGAGCCGGTCGTCGCCTCCGTCGCCGGCTACGCGCTGGCCGGGGGGACCGAGCTGCTGCTGGCCTGCGACCTCGTCCTCGCTGCCGACGACGCCCAGTTCGGACTGACCGAGGCGCGCGTCGGCGTGATCCCCGGGGCCGGTGCCGCCGTGCGCCTGCCGCGGTGGGTCGGGCGGGCCGTCGCCAAGGAGATCCTGATGCTGGGCGACCCGATCGACGCCGCGACGGCGCACCGGATCGGGCTCGTCAATCGGCTCGTCGCGCCTGCCGAGCTGGCCGACGCGACCCGCGAGCTCGCCCAGCGGCTCGCGTCGCGCAGCCCCTCGGCGCTCGCCGCCGCCAAGCGCGCGGTCAACGTCGGCGCCGAGCTCGACATCGACCGTGGCATGACCTACGTCCTGCAGGAGTTCGCCCTGCTGTTCGCGGGCGAGGACCAGCGCGAGGGGATGTCCGCGTTCCTCGAGAAGCGCGCCCCGCGCTTCACCGGGAGGTGACCATGCAGGATCTGATCGTCCCCAAGGTGGGACTCACCGTCGAGACCGTCGAAGTGCTGCAGTGGCTCAAGCACCCGGGGGATCCGGTCTCGACCGGCGAGGTCGTCGCCGAGTTGAGTGCCGACAAGGCGAACATCGAGATCGAGTCGTCGATCGACGGCGTGCTGATCGCGATCCACGTGGCGGAGGGCGAGAGCGCCGATCTGGGCACGTCGCTCGCCACGCTCGGCACGGCCGAGGAGCAGGCGGGCTACGCGGCGCAGGCGTCATCCGCCAGCCCCGTCGACGCGCCGCCGGATCCGGTGGCGCCCAAGACCGACGCCGCGTCGGTTGCCGCTGCTCCGTCGACGTCCCCGGCTGCGCCCGGGGACGTCCTGCGCGTCTCGCCGCTCGCCCGGCGGGTGGCCGAGCGCCACGAGCTGGACCTCTCGACGCTCTCCGGTTCCGGCCCGCGCGGACGGATCGTGCGGGCCGACGTCGAGCGCGCGCTCCAGGCCCCGGCGGCGGTCGTCGCGCCCACGGACGTCACTGCGCCGGCCCCCGCGCCCGCGAATGGGCTCGGGCTCACCGCCGTGACCTGGACCGCCGCCCGTCGGGCGACCGCCCGCCGGATGGCGCAGAGCGCGCGTACGAACGCCCCGGTCACCCTGCATCGGCGGGCGTCCGCCGAACGGGCGTTGGCTGCGGCGAAGCGGCTGAAGGCCGACGGACTGCCGGCGACCTTCAACCACGCGGTCGTCGCGGCGGCGGCCGGCGCGCTGACCGCGCACCCGGCGATCAACGCCGTCTGGCGAGAGGAGGAGCTGCTGCGCGCTGCTCGCGTCAACGTCGGCGTGGCCGTCGACGTCGACGGCGACCTGCTGCTCGCGGTGGTGCCCGACGCCGACCGGCACGACATCGTCGGGCTGGTGTCGGCGGCCGCCGAGGCAGTGGCGCGGGTGCGACGCCGCGCCCCGAGCGCGACCCCGCCGCCCGAGCCGACGTTCACCGTGTCGAACCTCGGGATGCTCGGCGTCGAGCAGTTCACTCCGATCATCTCGCCGCCCCAGGTCGCGATCCTCGGGGTCGGCAGCGTCGTCGACGGGCGCTGCCACCTCAGCCTGACCTTCGATCACCGGGCGGTCGACGGCGCCGCCGCGGCGCGCTTCCTCGGCGACGTCGCGGATCGGCTGGCGGGGTTCGATGGGCGCTGACCTGGCTGCGGCGCGCGCTGCGGTGCTCGCGGCGGTCGGCGGCCTGGACCGGGGGGAGCCGCTCGACGCGCTGACCCGGTCCTACGTGCTGCTCGGTGCCGCCGCGTCGCCGACCGCGCTCGACAACGAGGGCGCGCAGCGGTACGCGGCGGAGGCGCTCGATCGCGGCGCCACCGCCGACCAGGTCGCGGAGGTGATCGTGCTCGCCTCGGCGGTCGGCGTCCATGCCCTCCACGAGGGCATGCGCGTGCTCGCCGACCTGCTGGCCGAGCGTGGGGACCCGCTCGCCACCGCGCCGCTCGACGAGCAGCGGCTCGACCTCCGCCGGCGTCACGTCGGCGACCAGTCCTACTGGAACCGGCTCGAGGACGAGATTCCTGGGTTCCTGGACGCGTTGCTGCGCCTGCACCCCGGTGCCTACACGGGCTTCTTCGCGTTCTGCGCGATCCCCTGGAGCAGTGGCGCGCTCGACGCCGTGACCAAGGAGCTGGTCTACGTCGGGCTCGATGCTACCCCGAGCCACCGCTACCTTCCCGGGCTGCGGCTGCACGTGGCCAACGCGCTGCGCCTGGGCGCGTCGCCGGGCCAGATCCTTGAGGTCGTGGACCTGGCCGCGACGGCGGCCGAGCACCGCGGCATCGGCTAGAGCCGAGCCGCGGCGCTCGGCCGCTTCAGGGCTGCGCGACGCGGTCGGCGCGCACCACCACCCCCGCGATCTCGCGGTCCCAGGTACCGGGCGTCACGCCGTGCTCGCGCAACTCGACCTTGCGGACCTTCTCGGTGGGCGTCATCGGCAGCGCGTCGACGACCCGGATGTAGCGGGGCAGCATGAAGTGCGCCACCCGCGGACGGAGCCACTCGAGGACCTCCGCCGGGTCGATCGTCGCCCCCGGTGCCGGTTGGAGGACGGCCATCACGTCCTCCTCGGCGTATTCGCTCGGTATGCCGATGATCGCGGCGGTCGCGACCGCCGGGTGGGTAGACAGCTCGATCTCGAGCTCGACCGACGAGACGAACTCCCCGCGCCGACGGACCGCGTCCTTCTTGCGGTCGACGAACCAGAAGTTGCCGTCCTCGTCGCGGCGCCCGTAATCGCCGGTGTGGAACCAGCCGTTGCGCCACGCCTCGGCCGTGGCCTCCGGCATCCGGTAGTAGCCGTGGTTCATCGACCACGGCGTGTCGGACCGTACGACCAGCTCGCCGGTCGTGCCGTGCGGGACCTCGCAGTCGAAGTCGTCGACCACCCGGACGTGGACTCCGGGCCGGACCCGGCCGGCCACGCCGGCCAGCCCCGGGGTCGGGTCGGAGACGATCGGCATGCAGATCTCCGACATGTTGTAGACCGCGCGAACCTCGACGCCGAAGCGCGCGGCGAATCCCGGCACGTCGTCGACGGTCGGGACCATGAACATCACGCGCATCGGATGGTCCGCGTCGTCGTCGCGTCGTGGCGCGCTCTCCAGGAACGCCGCCATCGTCCCCAGCAGGAAGACCGCCGTCGATTCGGTGGCGCGGACCGCGGGCCAGAACTCGGGCGTCCGGAACCGGTCGACGAAGCCGACCGACCCGTGGCGCAGCAGCATCGCGTTCCAGAGTCCGGTGCCACCCAGGTGGAAGAGCGGCAGGTTCACCAGCCAGCGGTCGTCAGCGGTGACGAACGGCCAGGTCTTCGGCCCGAACATCGAGTACGAGTGCATGTAGGACGAGAGCACACCCTTCGAGGGCCCCGTGGTGCCCGACGTGTACCAGATCCCCTGCGTGTCCCAGGGCTCGATCGGCCGCTCGAGCGGCGTAGGCTCGTCGCCGGCCGCGTCGAGTGCCGACGCCGGGTGCGTGGTCAGTCCCGGGACCTCGACGCCGTCGCCGTGCAGGACGACCAGGTCGGAGACGCTGGCGGTATCGACGCCCACCAGGCGCTCGGTCAGGTCCGCGTGCGCGATCAGCAGCGAAGCGTCGGCGTTGCGGATCGCGTGCTCGAGCATCCGCCCTCGGTACGCGGGGTTCAGCGGCACGTAGACCGCTCCCAGGTAGTTGATGCCGTGCCAGACGATCGCCGCGTCGAGCGAGTTGGGCAGGAACGACGTCACGTGGTCGCCCTGGCGGACGCCGAGCATCTGGAGTCCGGCCGCCATCCGTCGGGTCCGTCGTAGCAGCTCGCGGAACGTCCACTGCTCGTCGTTCGCGTACGCCCGCATGAAGACCTGATCGGGCCGCTCGGCGGCGGCGCGCTCGAGGACGTAGCGGAGGACGACCTCGTCGCGAGGGGGAATCCGGGGGTCACGCTTGGGCGTGGTCACGTAGCTCTCTCCTTCGTTGCTTGGCAGGGGGTGGGCGGGAGGCATCTGGTGCGGTCCCGTCATGAGCCGTCGACCTCCTCCACCGCGCGGGCGACCTCCAGCAGTCGGCGTAGTCCGCCGACCAGGAGCGTGGTGTCGATGCTCACGATCAGGACCTGGCAGCCGAGTTCGGCGTAGTTCGCCGCGGCCTCGGCCGACCAGCCGTGCGCCGCCATGACCAGGCCGGCGTTGCGGGTAGCGGCGATCACGCGCTCGACGTGCGCCATCACCTCGGGGTGGGGCGGGCCGTAGCTTGCTCGTCCCAGGTCCATCGCCAGATCCCAGGTGCCGACCAGGACGCCGTCGAGGCCGGGGACGGCGACGATCTCGTCGATGCGCTCGCACGCTTCGACGTCCTCGATCATCACGAAGACGAGGTTCTGGTCGTCCGCGCGCTCGCGATAGCGGTCCCAGGTCTCGACGCCGAAGCCGGCGGCCCGGATCGCCGGAGCCGCACCGCGGCGACCGTGGGGCGGGTAGCGTGCGGCCTCGACGACGGCTCGCGTCTCCGCGGCCGAGCGCACGTGAGGGACGAATACTCCCTGCGCCCCGGCGTTCAGCGCGCGATTGATCGCCCCCGCGGCGTTCTCGACCGGACGCACGATCGTGGGCATCCCGGCCGCGTCGGCGGCTCGCACCAGCGACTCCAGGCGCACGCCGTAGGAATCGCCGGGGGCCTCCTCGCAGTCGGTGACGACGAAGTCGAATCCCGCACCGCCGAGGGCCTCAACGAAGGACGGTTCCGCGAGCAGAGCGAAGCACCCCACGACGACGCGTCCCGCCGTCAGCTCCTGGCTCAGCGTCCTCACGACGCCCATCCGGAGGTCGGGAGCTGGCGGGGAACGACCTGGATGGCGTCGCGCATCGCCGCGAGCTCCGCCGCGAACGCGACGAGGTCGTCACCGACGATCACCAGCTGGCAGCCCGCCGCGGCCCAATCGCGGGCGGCGCCGGGATCGTGGAGGAGGACTCCCCAGATCTTGCCGTGGGCGGAGGCCGCCGTCTGCAGCGTCGTGAGCCCCTCCAGGTCGGACGGGCCCGCAACGGTCGACCCCGCGGCGAGGCCGATCGTGAGTGCATCGACGACCACGCCGTCGATCCCGTCGACGTCGAGCAGGTCAGCGGCGGCGGCCACGGCCGAGGGGGTCTCGAGGCACGCCAGAAGCATGCGGTCGGCGTTGCTGCGCTGCTGGTAGTCACCCCAGTCGGCGAGGCCGTAGCCGGCCGCACGGACCGCCGGCGCGGCGCCGCGCCGACCCTCGGCCGGATATCGGCCCGCCGAGACGATTGCCTCGGCGTCGGCGCGTGTCTCGACGCCGGGAACGAGGATGCCTTCGGCACCGTCGTTGAGGGCGCGGTTGATCGTTCCGTGCCGGCTGTCGGGAGTGCGGACGAGCGCCGGAACGGACGCGGCACGAGCCGCACGCAACAGTTGCTCGAGCTCTCCGGAGAACGGGCTGACCGGCGCATGCCGCGCGTCGATCACCACCGCGGAGAAGCCCAGGTCGCCGACGATCTCCACGACGGCGGGGCTACCCGATGAGACGTGGACGGCCGACACCCTCCTCCTGCTCCGGAGGGTTCCGAGAAGCGCTTTCATCTGTGTCCTTTCTTGAAGCAAGATTGAAATCAAAGGTTCGATTAGTTTAATCTACAGCGCAATATGGCGGTCAAAATGAATTTGAACTTCAATTGTCTGGACTGCGTCGGACCCGATACCGCCGGGGTCCTGGACGTGCGGATCGACAGTGGGCGTCCCGGCAACCGCATGACGTCCGAACTCCATCGGGAACTGGCCGAACTCTGGCCCGCCCTCGCCCGGCAGCGCGACGTCCGCGCCGTGCTCGTGCGTGGGTCCGCCGAGGCGTTCTCGGCCGGGGCCAACCACGCGCTGATCGACCACGCGGTGGCGTCGGACGCGACGGAGCGCGCGGTGATCCTCGAGGAGACTCGCGAGATCGTCCTGGGGCTCCTCGACTGCCCACTACCCGTGGTCGCCGCCGTGCGCGGCGCCGCGGTTGGCGCCGCGCTCGGCGTCGCGTTGCTCTCCGATATCTGCGTGGTCGCCGAGGACGCTCTGCTCGCGGACGGCCACGCCCGACTCGGCGTCGCGGCCGGCGACCACGCGGTCCTGACCTGGCCCCTGCTGTGCGGGATGGCGCGCGCCAAGCGCCTGCTGATGTTGGCCGAAGCGGTCAGTGGAGCGGAAGCCGAGCGGATCGGCCTGGTGGCCGAGTGCCGCCCGGACGCCGAGGTCGAGCCGGCCGCCCGTGAGCTGGTCGCTCGGCTCGCCGCGGCGGCCTCGCCGGCCACGCGCTGGACCAAACGCGCGCTCTCGCACTGGTATCGCGCGGCGCTGCCCGCGTTCGAGTCGTCGCTGGCCCACGAGATGCTCAGCTACGCGACGCCCGCCGCGGCTGAGGGCGCAGCGTCGCTGCGCGACGGACGGCCCGCCGACTTCCGGGCCGCGGGCGGCTGATCGCCGCTTCGATGCGCGACCCGGCGCTCTTCCGTCACCGGTCTTGCACCACCTCACAACCTGGAGGCTCTCCATGTCATCGCAAGTGCACGTCTCGTTCCCGGCCGTCGGCGTCGGCCTCGTCCTGATCGACAATCCGCCGCGGAACTTCGCGTCCTACGAACTGCTCGAGCAGATCCTCGACGGGCTCGCCGAGGTGCGTGCCGGCGGAGCGTCGGTGGTCGTCCTGGCCTCCGACGTGCCGGGGTACTTCGTCGCTCACGCGTGGCTACCCGACATCCTCCGGGCGTACACCGAGCCGACCAGGACGACCGGCGATCCACGCCTGTGGCGCCGGCTCACTGAGGAACTCGAGCGGGGCCCGCTGATCTCGATCGCTTGTAACCACGGGCAGGCGTGGGGCGGGGGCGCCGAGATCTCGTGGGCGTGCAACCTCCGCACCGCTGGTCGTTCGGCGACCTACGCCCAGATCGAGAGCGCGCTCGGAGTGATCCCCGGAGGTGGCGGCACGGTCCGCCTCGCGCGCCTCGCCGGGCAGTCGAAGGCGATGGAGATCTTCCTCTCCGCCGAGCCGGTCAACGCGACGGACGCTGCGGCCCACGGGCTCGTCAACCGGGTCTTCGACGACGAGGCGCTGCGGGCCGAGACGATTGCCTGGGCGGCGCTGATCGCATCGCGTCCGCAACGGGCGCTGCAGGCCTGCAAGCGCGGGATCCTCCAAGCGTGGGACCTGCACTACGAGGATGCGCTGCGGGTCGAGGGCTACATCTTCAACGCGACGATGCGCCCGGAGATCCTTCAGCGGATCCAGCAGGTCCAGGACGTGTACGACGAAGGCGGCGACTCGTGGGACGCCTACGGGCTGCGGGAGTCGACGACTACGTCGGCCGACGACACGCCGTGATGCGGTAGCGGACGGTCGCCGTCGGGCCGCCGCGTCCGGCGGCACGTCGGCGCACGGCCTGGCCGACGTTGCCAGGCTTGCGGGCATGACCGCCGCGCTGTCCGTCCGGGCCGTCTCCAAGCGCTACGGCCCGACCGCCGCGCTCGATGGCGTCGACCTGCAGGTCGGGCCCGGCGAGCTGGTCGGGCTGCTGGGGCCCAACGGCGCCGGCAAGTCGACGTTGGTGAAGATCGCCTGCGGTCTGGTCCGCCCGACCGCAGGCCAGGTCGAGGTCGCCGGGGCGCCGGCCGGCAGCCGCGCGGCGCGGGCGTCGCTCGGCTACCTGGCGGAACTGTTCCGCTTCCCCGGCTGGGCCCGGGCCGACGAGCTGCTGGCGCTGCACCAGCGGCTCGCCCGCTCCGACGGCGGGCCCGCCGAGCGGCAGGCGCTGCTGGAGCGGGTCGGGCTGGAGGGCGACGGTCAGCGCCGGATCGAGACGATGAGCAAGGGCATGCAACAGCGGCTGGGGATCGCCCAGGCGCTGATCGGCGGCCCGCGGCTGGTGCTGCTCGACGAGCCGACCAGCGCGCTCGACCCGGGCGGGCGCCGGACCGTCCGCGACCTGCTGGTCGGCCTGCGCGAGCAGGGGGTCGGCGTCCTGCTCAACTCGCACCTGCTGAGCGAGGTCGAGCTGGTCTGCGACCGGGTGGTGATCGTCGACGGCGGGCGGGTGGTGACCGAGGGGCCGCCGGAGCGGCTGACGTCGCCCGGCGGGGTCGAGGTGGAGACCGCCGACGGCGTCCGTCGCCTGCCGGACGCTGGCCGCGACGACGTGCCGCGGATCGTCCGCGAGCTGGTCGCCGAGGGCGCCGAGGTCTACGGCGTGCGGGTGGTCAGCGGCACGCTCGAGGAGGCCTACCTGCAGGCCGTCACGGGGCGCGACCGATGAGCGACGCGCTGACGATCGCCCGCCACGCGCTGCACGAGGCGGTCCGCCGGCGGGTGCTGCTGGTCGTCGCGGTGGTGACCGCGGCGTTCCTGGCGCTCTTCGCGCTGGGGTCGGCGGAGGTCTTCGACAGCCTGGAGTCGTCGTTCGGCGCGGTGCCGTTCGACGAGCGCGTGCTGGCGGGCGGGACGCTGCTCGGGCTGGCGATGTTCGTCACGCTGTTCCTCGGCGTGGTGCTGGCGGTCTTCCTGACGCTCGGCGCGGTTCGCGGCGACGCCGACCGGGGCCTGCTGCAGCCGCTGGTGGTCCGGCCGGTGGGGCGCACGACGCTCCTGGTCGGGCGACTGCTCGCCGCGTCGGCGGTCTGCGTCCCCTACGTGGTGCTGGTCTTCCTGATCGCGACGCTGATCGTCCGCCTGACGGGCGACTTCAGCCCGTCGTCGCTGGTGGTGCCGGCGGCCGGCCTGGGCCTGGGCGTCGTGACCGTGGTGGCGGTCTCGTTGCTCGGCTCGACGCTGCTCGGCAGCACCGCCAACGGGATCGCGATCTTCATGGTCTTCGCCACCGGGCTGGCGGCCGGGCTGCTCGGCCAGATCGGCGACGCGCTCGACGTCGACGGCCTGGTCACCGCCAGCTCGATCATCTCGTGGGCGATCCCGTTCGAGGCGCTCTACCAGAACGGCCTGTTCGGGCTGACGTCCGACGTTCCGGGGACCGCGGGCGCGCTGATCCGGCTGGGGCCGTTCGGCGGTGCGACCGACGTCGGCGCGGTGATCTGGCCGTGGGCGATCGGCTGGACCGTGGCCGTGATGGCGCTGGCCGCGCGGATCTTCCGCCGGCAGGACCTGTGAGCCGGTCGTAGGCACACTGATGCAGCGATCGTGTGCTGGGAGCCGCCCGAGTCGCCCGCCGAGCGGAGCGAGGGATCAGCCGCGCCGGACGCCGTGCAGGAAGAGGTCGACGAACCCGTCGGCGGCCTCGTCGGGGGTCAGCCGGCCGCCGGGGGAGAACCAGATGGCGGAGTGGTTGACGGTGCCGAGCAGCGCGAGCGCGGCCAGGCGGGGATCGTCGATCACGAAGTCGCCGTCGTCGACCCCCTGCTCCAGGACCTCGTGGAGCAGGGTCTGGAAGAGGTCGCGGTCGGCGCGGATCGAGCCCCAGGCCCGCTCGCGGGCCAGCGTGGTGCGCTCCTGGAGGAACACGCGGATGTGGTCCTGGTGCGACTCGACCTGCTCCATCCAGACCCGTACGAGGGCGCGGAGCCGTTGCTCGGCGGTGACCGGGACGGCGGGCGGTGGGTCGTCGGTCTCGTGGCCGCGGGCGACGACGGACGCCGCGGCGTCCTCCGGGCCGCGCACGATCGCCTCGGCGTCCTCCAGCAGCGGTCCCATCAGGTCGTCGAGGATCCGCGCCAGCAGCTTGGGCTTCGACCCGATGTAGTGGTAGAGGCCGCCGCGGGTCAGGCCGGTGGCCGCGATCAGGTCGTCGATCGAGGTGCCGTCGTAGCCGCGGGTGGCGAAGACGTTGGCGCAGCGATCGATCACCGCCTGCTGCCGGGAGTCGTAGCGCAGGCGCATCCGGAGGCGCTTGGGGGGCTCGGCCATCGTGGGAATCGTGGCGGATTCGCGCCGTTGCCGGAGTGTCGTCGGCGATCCGGGGAACGCGTCTCTTGGAATTTAGACCGTTCAGTCGGTATAAATCTATCCATGGAGCTTGACCTGCCCGAGGATGCCCGTGACCTTCGGGACGTCGTCCGCGACTTCGCGCGGTCGGAGGTGGCCCCGGTCGCCGAGGAGCTGGACCGCACCAAGGCGTTCCCCTACGCCCTCGTGGCCAAGATGGGCCAGCTCGGCTGGATGGGCATCCCCTTCCCCGAGGAGCACGGCGGATCGGGCGGCACCACGCTGCAGTACGCGGTCGCGGTCGAGGAGCTGGCGCGCGTCGACTCGTCGGTCGCGATCACGATGTGCGCGCACACCTCGCTCGGCACCCAGCCGATCTACCTCTTCGGCGACGAGCGGCAGAAGGCGGAGCTGTTGCCCGACCTCTGCGCGGGGCGAAAGCTCGGCGCGTTCGGCCTGACCGAGCCGGAGGCGGGCACCGACGCGGGCAACGTCAAGACGACGGCGACGCTCGGCGACGATGGCTGGACGATCAACGGCGCCAAGCAGTTCATCACCAACTCCGGCACGGACATCACCGGACACGTCGCGATCACCGCCGTCACCGCCCCGCGCGCGGACGGTCGCCCCGAGATCTCCAACCTGATCGTCCCCAACGGCACCCCCGGCTACGTGCCGGGCGAGCCGTACCGCAAGATGGGCTGGAACGCGTCGGACACGCGGCCGCTGAGCTTCGACGACTGCGTCGTGCCGGCGGAGAACCTGCTCGGCCCGCGCGGTGCCGGGTTCAAGCAGTTCATGCAGATCCTCGACGGAGGGCGGATCGGCGTCGCCGCGATGGGGCTGGGCCTGGCGCAGGGCGCGCTCGACGAGGCGGTCGCCTACGCCAACCAGCGGAAGACGTTCGGCCAGCCGATCGCCCGGTTCCAGGCGATCCAGGGCAAGATCGCCGACATCGCGACGGAGATCGAGGCGGCGCGGCTGCTGGTCTACCGCGCGGCGGCGCTGAAGGACGCCGGACGCGACTTCTCGCTGACCGCGGCCCAGGCCAAGCTGAAGACCGGCCGGCTGGCGGTCCGCGCGGCGGAGGAGGCGGTGCAGATCCACGGCGGCTACGGCTACATTGAGGAGTATCCGGTCTGCCGCTT
>CAZMVL010000039.1:26112-37689 GCA_964569335.1 uncultured Paraperlucidibaca sp. | reverse complement strand
GCCTCGGCCAGCTCCAGGCCGTCGGGGATCCGCAGCACGAAGTCCTCGTCGACGACGATCCCCGTGGCGTAGCCGCCCTGCGTCAGCTGACCCTCGGCGTCGATCCCGCCGTAGGTTCCGAGGGCTCCGGGCAGGCAGTACTGCTCGTCGCCCCGCCGGCAGTTGTCGCACTCGCGGCAGGAGTCGACCATGCAGCCGACGCCGACCCGGTCGCCGACCGCGTGGTGGGTGACGTCGGCGCCGACCGCGGCGACGATTCCGGCGATCTCGTGCCCGGGGACCACCGGGTAGACCGCGTCGCGCCACTCGCTGCGGGCGTGGTGGATGTCCGAGTGGCAGATCCCGCAGTACTTGATCTCGATCCGGACGTCCTTGGGTCCGAGCGCGCGGCGGTCGATCGTCAGCGGGACGAGCGGATCGGTCGCCGACGTGGCGCCGTAGGCGTGGACGGTGGTCGCGGCCAGCGTGGCGTCGGTCATGCCGACGAGCCTACTGCGCCGGAAGCCCCGGCCCGGCGGCACGCGCGGCGCGGCCTTGTGCGGGTTTCCCCGACGACCGGACCGGAGGTGCGGACGGTCGCCGCACCTCCGTGGGTGGGGGCGCTTCAGCCCTTGCGGCGCCGGGCCAGCAACAGCCCGACGCCGACGCCGACCGCGAAGACCACCGCGATCACGACGATCAGCGGCGTGCTGGCCGTGCCGAAGATCCAGTTGACCTTGACGCGATCGAGGTTCAGGACCGCGAACAGCACGGCGACGGCGACCGCGAGCCCGATGCCCACGAGACGCGCGTTCTCGCGGTTCGTACGGCTTGGCGCGGCGGGGGTGGTCTCGTTCATGGCGGCGAGACTACTCCCCCGGTGGCACCCCAGGGACGATGTTCGCGCGGGCGCGCTTCGCGTAGCCTGGTCGGGCCTTGTGCCTCTCGCCCGAAGTCGACGTGATCGCCGGCACCGCGCTGACCGGGATCGGCGTCGCGACCCTGCTCCAGGTCCGCCGCAAGCGCGACCTGATCATCGGTGCGCTGCCGCTCGGCTTCGGCCTGCACCAGCTGACCGAGGCGTTCGTCTGGTGGGGCGTGCGCGGACAGGTGTCGCCGGGGATCGGCGACGCGGCCCGCGACGTCTACATCGGCTACGCGCAGGTCGTGCTGCCGATCATCGTGCCGCTCGGGTTCGCGCTGCTCGAGCCCGATCCGCGACGCCGCCGGTTCGTCTGGCCATTTGCGCTACTCGGCCTGGCGGTCGGGCTGTTCCTGCTCTGGCACCTGCTCGGCGGCGGCGTGATCGCCCAGGAGCGGGACCACTGCATCGCCTACATCACCACCACGCCGCACGCGATCCCGTCGGCGACCGCGTACGTCCTGGCCGTCTGCGTACCGGCGCTGATCTCCAGCCAACGCCACCTGCGCTGGTTCGGCCTGGTCAACATCGTCGGGATCGCGATCGCCGCGACGATGCAGGAGGAGGAGTTCACCTCCGTCTGGTGCCTCTACGCCGCGGTGATGAGCTGGCTGATCTACCTGCACTTCCGGGGCGAGGCCCGGCGAATCGACGCGGCGCGCGACGCGGCGACCGGCAGGGACGGGACCGCGCGGGACGCGACGCGGGCGGGACCCTAGACGGTCGATCCCGCGATTCCGCGGAATCAACCGTCTCGCCGCGCACCGGTCAGCCCGGCGCCGACCGCTCCTCGGCCAGCCGCGCCTTGTAGCCGAGCACCCGACGGGCCGCCTGCTCGACCCGCTCGCGGGAGAGGCGCCCCGCCCGGACGTCGGCGAGCAGCTGGTCGTAGGCGAGCCGAGCCGGTTCCTCGCCGCTCGAGTAGAGGAGGACGTCGAGCCCCGCCTGCACGGCCTGCCGCGCCGGGCGCGGGGTCTCCGCGAAGGACGGCGTGTCGAGCGCGTCGCTGACCGTCAGGCCCCGGAAGCCGAGCCCGGACAGCAACGCGTAGGTCCGCGGCACCAGCACCGCCTGCCGCGGGATGTCGAGCGCCGGGTACGCCGCGCTCGACAGCATCACCAGGTCGACCTCGGACCCGCAGCGCTCGTAGGCGGCGAGGTCCCGCTCGAGCCGACGGGCCGACGCGTCGATCGAGACCGACGCCAGGTCCGTGTCCCCGTCGCCCGCGCGTCCCAGGCCCGGGAAGTGCTTGAGCGTCGCCGAGACCCCCTCCGACTGCAGGCCGTCGACGAAGCCGCAGGCGGCCCGCGCGACGACCGCCGGCGAGGAGGAGAACGGCCGCTGGCCGAGGAACGTCCTTCCGCGGCCCGCCACGTCCGCGACCGGTGCGAGGTTGACGTCGATCCCCAGGCCCCGGAGCGCCTTGCCGGTCCTGCGCCCCTGGCGCCGGGCCTCGGCCGCCGGCGACGGCGCGGCGCCGATCTCGGCCCCGCTGAGGTCAGGCGGGAGCGACGGCAGGCGCTTGACGTCGCCCCCCTCCTGATCGATCAGGACCAGCGGACGCGGACGACCGCCCTCGTCCGTCGCTCGGCCCAGCCGCCGCACCGCCCGCCGGATCACGGCCGGCGACGGCACGTTGTCGGCGTAGAGCAGGACGCCGCCGGCGCGTCCCTCCCGCAGCGCGGCGAGGACGGTCGGCGTCGGGTCCGGTCCGACGTAGCGGGTGACGATCATCTGCCCGAGCGCGTCGCCCACGGACAGCGGGGGCAGCGCGGCCCCGTCCGTACCGGAGCCGGCCGCGGGCACGGTCGTCGTCGCCTCGGGCCGCGGGCCGGATTCGGAGGACGACGATCCCCCGCACCCGGCGACCGCCAGCGCGAGCACGATGCCGCCGAGGACGCTCCGTCTCACCACAGGCTCAGCAGCCTAGGACCTGGTGCCGCATCCGTGGTTGACCGTGGTGGTCGATGACCGAGCAGAACGCCACGATCGACCCGGTGCGCGGGCCGACCGGCCGCGGGTCGTGCGCCGCTCAGCCCCCGGGACGGTCGCGGTCGGCCGCCCGCCGCTGGAGCACCGGAACGGCCACGCCCAGCACCAGCAGCACCACGCCGACCACGATCGCGACGACCGAGCCGATGATCGCGCCGATCACGACCCAGCCGAGGCCGAGCACGAGGGTCATCAGGCTGGTCACGTTGCGCATGCCGGCAGCCTAGATGGTTGGTTCCGGGGATTCACCTGGCGCCCCGCTCCCGGCTGTCCGGCTCCGGAGCCCGATCGACATCCGGGGCGCCTACGATCCAGGCCGATGACCCGTCCCGACTCCGACGCGTCCGCGGTCCCGCGCGCGGCGTTGCACCGCCGCACGCTGCGCGTGCTGATGCTGTCGCAGGTGCTCTCCGGCGTCGGGATGGCGGCGGGGATCGCGGTCGGTGCGCTGCTCGCGCAGGAGATGCTGGGGTCGACGGGATCGGCGGGGTTGCCTACGGCGCTCTTCACCGCCGGCTCCGCCCTGGCCGCGCTGCTGGTCGGCCGGATCTCGCAGCGCCACGGCCGGCGGCGCGGCCTGGCGACGGGCTACGCGGTCGGGGCGGCGGGCGGAGCGACCGTCGTCCTGGCGGCCGCGATCGACAGCGTCCCGCTGCTGTTCGCGGCGCTGGTGCTCTACGGGTCCGGGCTGGCCACGACGCTCCAGGCCCGCTACGCCGGGGGCGACCTGGCCGCGCCGGAGAACCGCGCGCGGGCGATGAGCACCGTCCTGCTGGCGACGACGCTGGGGGCGGTCGCCGGGCCGAACCTGACCGGGCCGATGGGCACGCTCGCCGACGCGATCGGGCTCCCGACGCTCTCCGGGCCGTTCCTGCTGGCCACCCTCGCCTACGCCGCCGCCGGCGCGACGGTCGCGCTGCTGCTGCGCCCGGATCCGCTGCTGACGGCCCGGCGGTGGGCCGCCGCCGACGCGGCCGCGCCGGGAGCCGGACCGACGGTCGCGCGATCGGCCCGGCAGGAGGCCGCGTCCCGGCGCACGCTGATGCTGGCCGGCGCCGCGATGGTCGTGACCCAGACCGTGATGGTCGCGATCATGACGATGACCCCGATCCACATGCACGACCACGGCCACGGGCTGGCCGCGTCGGGGCTGGTGATCTCGCTCCACATCGCGGCGATGTACCTGCCGTCGCCGCTGTCCGGCCAGCTGGTGGACCGGCACGGCCCGCGCGCGGTGCTGGCCGGCGCCGGCCTGGTGCTGCTCGCCGCCGGGGTCGTCGCGGCCGTCGCGCCGCCGCAGTCGACCGCGACCCTGGCGGTCGGGCTGGTGCTGCTCGGGTTCGGCTGGAGCCTGGGCCTGGCGGCCGGGACCGCGATGGTCACCGACGCCGCGCCGCTCGAGCGCCGCGCCCGCACGCAGGGCGCCGTCGACGTCTCGATCGCGGTGGCCGGCGCGACCGGCGGCCTGGCGTCGGGGTACGTGGTCGCGTCGTCGAGCTACCCCACGCTGGCGGTGGTCGGCGGCGTGCTCGGCCTGCTGTTGCTGCCGCTGACGACGCGGATCGGCGCGACGAGGCGGTAGCGGGAGCGGGAGCGCGTGCTGTTCGGGGGGGGACCGCGTGCTGTTCGGGGGGGGGGACCGCGTGCTGTTCGGGCGCGCTGAGGGCCCGAACGGCACGCGGCCGGCGCGAGGGATCTAGGGTGGACCGGTGCAGAGACGACGACGTATACGCGTCGTGGTGGCGATCTCGCTGACCATGGTCGCCGCCGTCAGCGGGTTCGTCGGGCTGCAGGTCGGAGCCGAGGCAGGCGAGCGCGCCGTGCCCGGTGCGTGGTCGTTGCTGGGGGTGCGGGACGGCGGGCGAACACTGGTGGTGCGCGGGCCCGAGCACGGGAGCTGCGACCGGGTGTCGGTCACGGCCGACGAGTCGCAGCCGGGCCGCGTCGTGATCCGGTCGTTCGTCCACCAGCCGCGCGGGTCCGCCGTCTGCATCCTGATGTTGCACGGTGGCGAGCGGTTCGCGGTGCCGTTGGAACGACCGATCCTGGGGCGCTCGGTGGACGGTCCGCGACGCATCGTGCCGTCGCCGATCGGCTTCTTGCGCGACGTCGACGTCCGGTACCGACCCAAGCCCGACCGGACGCTCGTGCGGCCGCTCCCCCTGCACGACCGAGAGCCGCCGAGCGTGGTCGGCCTGCGCTTCCGCGACGCCCGGCACGCGCTCTGCAACGCGGGATACGAGACGCGGCGCCCGTCCGGCGATCGGATGACCGGCATGGTGGTCGCCCAGAGCCGGGCGGTCGTCCCGCGCATGACCGGCCGGCGGCGGGCTCCGACCTGCCGCAACGGCATGCTGCCGGCGGTCGACCTGACGGTCTGGGCCCGCTGACCGCACCGACGCGCGACGACCGATCCGGTCGCCCGCGCCGGCGCGCGGATCACGGACGATCGCGCTCGAGCGTCTCCGCGATCCGCTCGACCCAGTGCCGCTGTCCTCGCGTCTCGACCGCCCGCGGACGGTAGTGCTCGCGGACCCACGTCACGGCGTCGGCCGGCGCCACGCCGCTGATCACGGCCAGGACGGCCAGGGCCGCTCCGGTCCGGCCGTTGCCCCCGCCGCAGGCGATCTCGACCCGCTCCGACGCCGCCCGCTCGTGCGCGTCGCGCAGCACCTGCACCGCGTCGTGGGTCGACGCCGGGCGGCGGAAGTCGTGCCACCGCACCCACGCGTACGGCCACGCGCCGGTCCGCGGATCGCGCCCCTGCAGGTAGACCGCGAACTGCGGGTCGGGGACGCCGTTCCGCGGTCGCCGCCGCCCCGTTCCGCGCACGCGACGTCCGTCGGGCAGCTCGACGACGCCCTCCACCAGGTCCCAGGGGTCCATCCCACGATCGTACGCGCGAGGCCCCGGACGGCGTCGCACCAGGAACACCGAGGGCTCCGAACCGGCCGCCCGGATCGCCGTCGTCGGCGCGCGACGACGCGCGCCTCCGGCTACTCCCCGACCAGCGTCCCACCGGCCCGGCCCCACGCCTGGACCCCACCGCCGACGACGTGCAGCGGCGCGTCCACCCCGTGGTGCTGGAGCAGGCTCGCGGCGACCGCCGCGCGCTGGCCGGAGGCGCAGATCACGGCGATCGGCCGGTCGGGATCGACCACGTCCGGGATCTCGTCGATGTCGTGCCACGGAGCGTGCACCGCGCCCTCGACGTGGCCCGCGTCCCACTCGGCCTGCTCGCGGACGTCGAGGATCTGGACCGCGGGGTCCTCGCCGACCCGCTCGCGCAGCTCGTCGACGGTGATCCGCTCGATCCGCGCGACCGGGCGCGCTTCCTCGCGCCAGCTGCTCATGCCGCCGTCCAGGTAGCCGGCGAGCCGGCGGATCCCGACCGCCAGCGCCAGCCGACCCGCCTGGCGGGCCTCGGCGTCGTCCCGCCCGATCAGCACGATCGGCCGCTCGCGGTCGGCCAGCCACGCCAGCTTCGAGCCGAACCCGGCCCGCATCGTCGGGATCGCGATCGCGCCGGGCACGTGCGCCTCGTCGAACTGCACGTCCGTGCGGACGTCGACGAGCAGTGCGCCGTCCCGCTGCTGCTGCTCGACCTGGCGCGGCGCGAGCGGCCGCAGCTCGACGCCGTCGGTCAGCAGCGGGCCACGGTTGAGCGCGACGATCGCCTCGAAGTTCGGCGGCTGGGGCCCGAGCCCGGCCAGCGTGCGGTCGACGAACTCCTGCTCGTCGGCGATCCGCAGCGCCGGGTTGGCCGCCCGCTCGTAGCCGATCGTCGACGAGACCTTGAGGTCCATCCCCGGGCCGCCGCACATCGACCCGCCCAGGTGCCCGGGCCAGACCTCGCAGTCGTCGGGCAGCGACAGCAGCCGGTCGTGCAGCGAGCGGAAGATGTCGCGGGCGCCCGCGGTCTCCTCGATCGCCAGGTCCGGCCGGGCGACGTCCCCGACGAACAGGCTGTCGCCGGCGAGCACGGCCCACGGGCGGTCGCTGCGGTCGCGGTCGATCAGCGCGAAGGCGGTGTGCTCGGGCCGGTGGCCGGGGGTGTGCAGGGCCCGGACCGTCAGCGACCCCAGCTCCAGCTCCCAGCCGTCGTCGAACGGCGCGTGGTCGTAGTCCGGCTCGGCGGCGCGGTGGACGTGGATCGTGGCCCCGGTTGCCGCCACCAGCCGGCCGTGACCCGAGACGTGGTCGGCGTGGGTGTGGGTCTCGAGCACGTGCTGGATCGAGACCCCCATGTACCGCGCCAGCCGCAGGTACTCGTCGATCTCGAACCGCGGGTCGACGACCGCCGCGATCCCGGCGCGCTCGTCGCCGATCAGGTAGCTCGCGCAGCCCAGGTCGTCGTGGGTGATCTGGCGGAAGATCATGCTCGGTGCTCCTGGGGTCGCGGGCCTGGCGCAACGGCGCCGGGCGCCGCTCCCCGTCGTATACCCGAAGCGCCGCGGAGGGCGCGTGCCGGGCCCACACCCGCGCCGGTCCCGCGATCGCTCACCCCGGCCGCGTCGCCCGGCCGGCGCGGACCACCAGCTTCAGGGTCCGCCGGGAGGCGTTGCCGGCGGCGTCGCGGGCGTCGGTGGCGATCCGCAGGCGCAGCGGCTGGCGGCGGGCCAGCCGGGTGCGCTCGGCGCGGGTCAGCGGCACGCTGATCGTCCGGCTCAGCCGCCGCGTGGTCAGCCGCAGCGAGCGGGCGCTCGTGCGACGCTCGACGCGGACCCGCAGGCGCAGGCGAGCCGGCTCGTTCGTCCCGATCCGGATCCGCAGCGCCCGGGTCCGCTGGCTCGGCCGCAGGACGACCACGCCGACCCGCGGTCCGCGGACGTCGCGGGCGACCGGCCCCGGCGGCGGGGCGCTGCCGTCCGGCGGCACCGGCGGGATCGGCGGCGGACCGGGAGCGGAATCGGGACCGGGCTGCGGCTGCGGTCCGTCGGTCGTCGCCGGCCCGACCAGCGCCGCGTCGGCCGCGTCGCCGCGGAGCTGCACCCAGTGGGCGATCGCCGGCGTGCCGGCGGCGTCGATCGCGAACAGCATGTACCAGCCCGGCGGCGCCAGGTCCGCGCCGGCCGGTGCCACGACGTTGACGCCCTGGCCGGGGACCCGCTCGGTGATCCGCAGCTCGGCGAACTTGCGGTTCATGTCCAGGCCGTGCGTGACCGCGGGCGGCCCGACCAACGTCACCCGCGCGATCGGCCGTCCCGCGACCTCGGCGATCCGCAGCCCGAAGCCCGCGCCCCAGCGGACCGCGGCGGGGCCGTGCGTGACCTGCGGGCGCGGGGCCGGCTGGTCGCCGTCGAACAGGTAGGCCGGCTCGTAGATCTCGCCGTGGTCCTGCGGGTCGGCGTAGCCGAGCTGCGGGGTGTCGTCCATCCCCCAGTAGTCGTCGCCGGCCGACAGCACCCGCCCGTCGGGCAGCAGGACCGCGGTCGAGTGGTAGCTGCGCCACTTCCGCGACGCCGGACCGAGCCGCCACGCCGACGTCCCCGGGTCCCACAGCTCGACGCGCTTCAGCTGCTGCTGGCCGTCCGTCGCGTTGCTCGCCTGCGGCCCCGCCGACGACCGCTGGAAGCCGGCCGCGCCGCCGAGGAAGGCGAACCCGCCGGTCGGCAGCTGAACCAGGTTGCCGTTGGCGCGGCCCACGTTGAGGTTGGGCGGCTCGCCCGGCTGCCCCGACCGCCAGCCGGGCGACCCGGCCTGGACGTTGGTCGTCTCGACCACCGGCGTCGCCCGCTCGACGCCGCTCGCGTCGACGTCCTCGCCGCGGTAGCCGCCGACCAGCATCAGCTTCTCCGAGCCCTGGCCCGGCGCGGCCGGCGGGAGCAGCGCCGCGCTCGATCCGACCCGGAACCGCGAGCTCGATCCGCGCTGCGTCCACGCCGCCCCGCTCGTCGGGTCGTCGAGCCGGGCGGGATCGAGCAGCGCCGAGTCGTGCTGTCCCGGCCCGGCCAGCAGCACGTTGCCGCCCGGCACGACCTGCATGTGCGGGTAGAAGCCAGCCGTGTTGCGGTAGCCCGCCGGAACGGTGCGCAGGCTGCCGACGCCGCCGCGGTCCGGGTGCGGGGTGAAGATCTCCATCGTGTCGTTGTCGGTGCCGTGGCCGTCCTCGTCGTAGCCCTGGGTGATCGCGATCCGCCCGTCGGGCAGCTGGACCTGCGTCGGATACCAGCGGCCGTGCTCCATCCGCGGCTGGATCGTCCACTGCTCCGACCACGGGTCGAACGAGTAGGTCCCCCACCAGCCGGCGTACTCGGGGTTGTAGCTGCCGTCACCCGACTCGTGCGTCCACGGGGCGAAGCGGTTGCCGCCCGCCGCGTACAGCTCACCGCTGGCCAGCAGCGACTGGCCCGAGCAGAACAGCGGCGCGGGGCCCCACTCGTCCTCGACGCCGTCGCCGTTGCGGTCGAAGAACACGTCCGGCGGCGGGTGCGCGACGGTCTGGCCGGTGGCCGGGTCCCAGACGTAGAACAGGCCGGTGTTGTCGCGGCCCCCGCCGAACCCGGTGCCGAGCGCGGCCCGCCCCCAGTAGGCGACCTTGCCCGTCGGCAGCACGACCGTGTTGATCGGCCAGTTGGGGAACGGGATCGTCGTCGGCGACCAGCGACCTACCTGGTCGGCGGGGTCGGCGGGTCCGATCGATCGTGCCGCCGCCCGTCGGGCGTCGTCGCGCGCCCGTTGCCGGCCCGCCGGGGAGAGCCGCTGCCACCGCCGCAGCCCGCGGCGCTGCGCGGCGTGCTCGGCCGCGTGACGCGGCCCGAGCGTGCGCTCCTCCTCCGCGCGCTGCTGCCGTTCGGTCCGCGCGTCGTGGCTCGCGGACCCGTGGGCGGCGGCGGACGCCGGGCCGCCCGGCTCCGCGCCGGAGCCGAGCACGACCGCGACCACGAGCACCGCGACCATCGGCCACGCCCGGCGAACGAGACCCGACGACATCCGGGCATCGTACGCGGCGGGCGCGCCTCCGGCGGGTGGGGTTCCTGCGAGGCGGCGCCCGACGACCACCGGGCGCGGCCGACTCCGGGCCCGCGGGCCCTCAGGAGGCCGTGGACCGCGGCCGACCCCCGCGCCGGGCGACGAGCGCGTCGATCGCCAGGAACGCCGCGAGCGTGATGCCGAGCAGCGGCAGCGCCCAGGCGACGACGAGCACGACCGGCAGCAGCAGCCACGCCCCCGGCGGCAGGCGGCGCCAGGCCCCGCGATCCGGCGGCGCGGCCAGGCCACCGGGCGGGCGGCGGCGCCAGGCCCCGCGATCCGGCGGCGCGGCCAGGCCACCGGGCGGGCGGCGGCGCCACCACATCCGGTAGCCGACCGCGATCAGGTACAGCAGCCCGAGCGCCAGCACGGCCAGGCCGATCTGGTTGGGCAGGCCGAAGAGCTGGCCCATGTGCAGCTGGATCCCCCAGCCGGCGAGCTGCGCCATCAGCGGCCAGTCGGCGAACCGCACCTCGTCGGTGACGTCGCGGCCGACCGGGTCGATCGCCACCGCGTCGCGGCGCATCGGCCAGCGGTCCCGGGACTCGGTCACCGCGTAGCCGTGACCCTCGACGCCCGGCAGCGCGACCGACATCGGATCCCGCAGCCCGGCGCTGCGGGCCGTCGCCAGCGCCCCGTCGACCACGACCAGGCGCGCCTGCTCCGCCCGCGGATCGCCGTCGCTGACCGCGGCCGGTGCTCCGTGGCCGTGCCCGCCGTGGCCCCCGCCGTCGGCCCCGTCGGCGCCGACCGCCGTCACCCCCGGGGTCGTCCACGCGAGGCTGCTGCGCAGCTCGGAGAACGTCGCGCCGGCGTGCTTCGACCAGGTCAGCCCGGTCGCGGCCAGGCCCAGCAGGCCGACCGCCAGCACGGTGCCGACCGCGGCGTGGCGGGACACGCGGCGCGCCCGCTCCGGGCCGCTGCGGTCCGGCAGCACGAGCCGCCGCAGCCGCCGCGTGCGGCGACGCCGGTCGACCCACAGCACCAGCCCCACCAGCACCACCACCCACAGCCAACTGGCCGCCGTCTCGCTGTAGATCCGGCCCGGCTCGCCGAGCCGCAGGTCCTTGTGCAGGCCGGCCAGCCAAGCGGTGACCGGCAGGCCCCCGAAGACCGTCGGCAGCGACCCGCGGACCTCACCGGTGTACGGGTCGACGAAGACCGTGCGCTGGCGTCCGTCGCCCACCGCCGGGTCGTCGATCACCACCCGGGTGGTCGCACCGGGATCGGCGGGCGTCTCGACCGCGCTGAGCGCGCCCTCCGGGTAGGCCCGGCGCGCTGCCTGGATCTGCTCGGCGACGGGGATCGTCCGGTCGCCGACCGGGACGCGCAGCTGGTCGGCGTAGGCGATCCGCTCGATCTGCGGGGTCAGGGTGTAGACGGCGCCGGTCAGCGCGGCGATCACCAGCAGCGGGGCGATCAGCAGCCCGGCGTAGAAGTGCAGCCGCAGCAGCAGCGGGCGCAGGCTGCGGCGCGGCGGTGGGGACGCGGGTCGCTCGGCCGGCGCGATGGGGACGCCGTCCGCGCCCGGCGGGCGCGGCACGGCAACGGGAACGGGACGGCGCAGGTCGCCGTCCGTGGGATCGGTGGTCATCTTCGGGTTCCGTTCGTCGGAGGGTCGGGGTGGAGCACCTCGACCTCCGGGGCGGACCGCGCTTGGGGTCCGGTCCACCGACCCGCGAGCTGCGGGCGACGGCACCGACGTGGGCGCC
>CAZMVL010000039.1:0-26102 GCA_964569335.1 uncultured Paraperlucidibaca sp. | reverse complement strand
GAGCGCGACGGTAGCGCGCGACGATCCGCTCGCCCGGCCCGCCGTCGCCGCGCCGCCCCGCGGCTGCGTGGCCGGGGGCGCGGCGCCCACGTCGGTGCCGTCGCCCGCAGCTCGCGGGGCGGCGCGGCGACGGCGGGCCAGGCGAGCGCGACGGTAGCGCGCGACGATCCGCTCGCCCGGGAAGTGCCCGAGCGCGAGCGGCACGGCCAGCAGCAGCGTCGGCAGCGCCAGCAGCAGGTCGCCGGGCAGCACGCCGAGCAACAGCAGGCCGACGACGCCGAGCGTCGCGACCACGATCCCGCCCCGGACGAGCGCCCTGACCACGGCGGGAGCGTAGCGCCAGCCGGCCCTCGTCCGCTCACGCGCGGAACGCCAGGACGAAATCCCCGGGTAGGCCCCGGGGCCCGTGCGGGTAGCCTCGGGAGCTCTCCGCTCCCCACCGAGGACCTGCATGCGCTCCCCGATCACGACGGCCCTGCCCCTGCTGCTCGGCGTCGCGCTGACCACCACCGCCGCTGCTGGCACCACGACCGCTTCGGCCGCCGCCTTCGGCCCGCCCCAGAAGTCCTGCAAGAAGCTCAAGGGCAAGCAGCGGACCAGCTGCCAGCGCAACAACCAGACCACGCGGCTGGTCTTCGACGCGATCAAGGACCACCGGTTCAACGGCCGGATGCAGTCCGGGGCGACGGTCGATGCCACCTTCTGCGCCTCCGGGAAGTGGAAGGTCGACGTGGTCGCCGCCGGGACCCCGCAGTCGTTCAGCGGCACGCGCTGGCGCCTGACCGACGTCGCCCGCCGCTCTCCGAAGAGCAGCTGGATCCGCGGCCTCGCGACCGGCCCGAGCACCAACATCTTCACCCGCGTGCCCCTCCAGCGGCGCGGCGCGACGTGGGTCTTCGTGGGGAGCAGCTGGGAGGCGCCGGGACCGGCGATCGAGCGGACCTCGGCCAAGGACACCTGCGCGGCGCTCTGATCGATCCCTCGACATCCGGTGCATCCGGTCCCGGCTCGCCGTCGTTGTTCCTGACATCGACCCGCGGATCCGTCGGGCCGCGGCGCCAACCGATTCGAGGGAGACGAGCATGTCGCACGAGCAGACGCAGCAGCAGGATCCGGAGACCCGCCGAGGCCGGCGGAGGCTGCTTCCGGGCCGGGGCCGAGGGCGGACGTGGGCCGTGATCACCGGCACCGGCATCCTCGCCTTCGGCGTCGCCCCGCTGGGCTACGCGGCCACCGGCGGCAGCCTGACGCTCGGCGAGCGCAACTCGGCCAACAAGGAGACCCAGATCATCGGCAGCAACGGGGCGACCTCCGGCAACAAGGGCGGCTACGCCACCCGCCAGTCGAACCTGTCCAACAGCGGCGGCGGCGCGATCTACGGTTGCCGCTCGACGGCCAAGACCTCCCCGACCGACCGCAAGAACCCGTGCGTCCGGGCGAACAACCTGTCGACCGGCCTGGCGTTCGAGTTCAGCACCGCCAGCGGGCTGCTCGGCGGCACGATCAACGTCGGAGCGGGCGGGGACGGTCGCGCACCGTTCACCACCAACGCAACCGGCATCGCGACCGGCCTCAACGCCGACCGGCTGGACGGCCACCACGCCGCCGACCTGATCAAGGAGGCGGTCGACAAGGCCGTCGCCGAGGCCCTGGCCAAGAGCCCGCCGACCCGCTGGGCGATCGTCAACGATCAGGGTCAGATCGAGTCCCAGTCCGGCGGCTTCACCGTCGCCTCCGGGTACGTCGGCAACCCGGCCGGCGCGACCGACAACGTCTACATCGACGCCGGTCAGGACCTGACCAACAAGGGGATCACCGCCACGATCGCGCTGCAGAACCAGGTCGATCAGAACGGTGACGGGATCATGAACGGCCGCGCGCCCGGCGCGGACAACAACCCGGAGTTCTCGGGCGAGATCAGCGCGACCCGCTGCGCGATCGCCGGCGTCGTCTCGTGCGCGCCGGCCGGCACCAACACCAGCAGCCACCTGGTCGTCAGCCCGCGCAACAGCGACGGATCGCCGACCACGCCGACGACCCGCAAGCGGTTCTACATCAGCGTCGTCGGCTGACCTCAGCCCGCAACGTTCCACAGGCGGCGCAGGGCCCGACCCTGCGCCGCGGCGGAGCGCCGGCGCTCGATCTCGATCGAGCGGTCGATCTCGTCCATCGTCGCGCCCTCCGCCTCCGGTACCCCGGCCGTGCCGTCGACCAACCGGCCCTCCAGCTCGCGGCAGAGCGCGGCGAACTCACCGGGGTCGAGCAGGTCGAGCAGGACCTCCGTCCCCGTCAGGCAGACCGGCAAGCTCGGCGGGGCCTTCAGCAGGTCGGCGCGCAGCGCCGCCTGGTCCGGGAAGCGGGCGTAGAGCAGGCCGGGCCCGGCGTTGTGGCAGAACGTGGTGGCCCGCTCCACCGCCTGCGGCCACGCGACCAGGTCCGCGGACTCCGCATCCCGGGTGGTCTCGACCGAGATGCAGGTCGGGTCCCAGGCGACCAGCGACCGGGCCCGGTCGATCCCGGACGGGGCCGGCCGCAGGACCAGCAGCCAGAGGCCGGCGAGCACCGCCGCGACCACCAGCCCGCCGACGATCCACCGGGGTCCCCGAGCCACGCGCACCGGGGCAGCGTACGACATCCACCGCGGCGCGCGCCGGCCGCACTCCCGGGCCCGGGCGCTCGGACGGGACGGACGGAGCAGCCTCCTCAGGCGCCCTCACCGGGGTACGTCCCCAGCACCCACAGGTTGCCGTCGGGGTCGCGGACGGAGAAGTCGCGCGACCCGTAGTCCTGGTCGGTCGGTGCGGTCGGAGCGGCCCCCGCGTCCCGGGCCCGGGCGTGCGCGGCGTCGGCGTCCGCGACGACCACGTAGACCACGCTCTGGCCGATCGGCGTCGCGATCGCGCCGGGCCGGTCGCCGCACATGATCGCGCTGCGACCGATCCGCACCTCGGCGTGGACCACGTGGCCCTCGTCGTCGTAGACGGCCAGCGGCTCGGCGCCGAGCGCCCGCTCCAGCCAGGCGATCGACGCCCGCGCGTCGCGGAACTGCAGGGTCGGGAAGACGGTCTGGGTCATGCCGCGACCCTACGTCGGGTCACCGGCGCCGTCTTGAACTTCTGGGAACGGCGTGAAGGCGGTCGGCGGTCGCCCGGTCAGGGCGCGGACCTCGCGCGTCATGTGGGCCTGGTCGGCGAACCCGTGCTCGACCGCGATCGCCGCCAACGGCGCCCGGCCCAGCCGGTCGACGACCGCCTCCACCCGGACCAGCCGCGCGGCGAGCTTGGGCGGAGCGCCGACGTCCGCGGCGAACCGCGTCAGCAGGGTCCGGCGCGACATCCCCAGCGCATCGGCCAGCCGGTCGATCCGCCACGCCCCGCCGCCCGCCCGCAGCAGTCCCCAGGCCCGCTCGACGTCCGGGTGGCGAGCCGGCCGTGCGCGGGCCATCCGCCGCAGCAGCCAGGCGTCGAGCACGGCGAAGCCGGCCGCGGCGTCGGGAGCGTCGTGCAGCCGCTCGGCCAACCGCGCCGCGTCGGCCCCGACCAGCTGGTCCAGCCCGACCGTCGCCGCGGCCAGCTCGCCCGCCGGCACGCCGGTCAGCCGCCGCACGGCGGGCGGCTCCAGGTCGAACTGGAGGCCGCGGAACGACCCCTCGTGCCGCACCCGGATCGGATGGCCGTAGAGCCCGCCGGCGAACGACCCGAACCGCTCGCCCTCGACGGTCCAGCCCTCGTCCAGGTCGACCAGCACCGTCACCGAGCCGCGCGGCACCTCCAGCGACTCGGCCGGCGCGCCGGGCCGATCGGCGAAGTCCACGTAGCGGACGGCGATCCCGCGCAGCCGCGGGTCGGGGCGGGCGACGTCGAGTCGCATCGTGTCGCCAGCGTAGCGCGGCGCCCCGCGGCGGCCCGTCCGATCGCCGGGCTCAGCCCTCCGCGGCCCGCCGCTCGAGGACCGCGACGACCCGCAGCGCGACCGCCAGCAGCAGCCCGGTCAGCAGCGTCCCGGCGGCCCACGCCAGCGCCATCGACCCGGTCGGCGGCGCCAGGTCGAAGAACGCGCGGGCGAACGGCAGCGCGGTGACCAGCACGAACCCGAGCGCCATCGCCACGCAGAGCGCGCCGACCGCCAGCCGCCGCTTGCCCGGCTCGTCCTCGAGGACCATCACGATCATCAGGCCCGCCACGACGACCGTCGCCGTCGTGACCGTCCGCGCCTCCTCCAGCGTCCCGTCGAGCCCGTGCCGCATCAGCAGGTAGGCGGCGACGATCCCGCTTCCGGTCGCGATGCCGGCGGGGATCGAGAAGCGCGCGATCGACTTGAGGAAGTCGTCCGGCCGCCACGGTCCGCTCGACGGCGCGAGCGCCAGCAGGAAGGCGGGGATCCCGATCGTGAACGTCGAGGTCAGCGTGAACTGGCGCGGCAGCAGCGGGAAGATCCCGGTGGTCAGCCCGATCGCCACCAGCAGGAACGCGGTGAACAGCGCCTTGGTCACGAACAGCCGCGCGACGCGCTGGATGTTCCGCAGGATCTGGCGCCCCTCGTGGACCATCCGCGGGACCTCCGAGAACTCGCCGGAGACGAGCACCAGGTCGGAGACGCTGCGCGCCATCTCGGTCCCGCTGCCCTGGGCGATCGCCAGCCGCGCGCGCTTCAGCGCCGGCACGTCGTTGACCCCGTCGCCGAGCATCCCGACGTACTCGCCGGCGTCGGCCAGCGTGCCGACCACCCGCGCCTTGTCCTCGGGCGAGATCCGGCCGATCGCCGGCGCCGCCCGGACCGCGGTCAACAGCTCGGCGGCGTCGGCGGGCAGCGCACCGCCGTCGAGCGCGGGGCCGGACGCGGGGATGCCGGTGTCGCGGGCGATCGCGCCGACCGTCGTCGGGTTGTCGCCCGACAGCACCTTGAGCGCGACCTGCTCGTCGGTCAGGAAGTCGACGGTGGTCGTCGCGTCCGCCCGCAGCCGCTCCGCCAGCACGACGATCCCCAACGGCCGGCGGCCGTCCGGCAGCGGCGCGTCCGGTGCGGCCGGCGGCAGCGGACCGTCGACGGCGACCAGCGCCAGCACCCGCCGGCCCTGGGCGGCGGCGTCGGCGGCCGCGGCCGCCAGCTCCGCGTCGTCGCCGATCAGCGCCTCGGGCGCGCCGAGCACCAGCCGGTCGCCGCCCAGCTCGAGCGCGCTCCAGCGCCGCCGGGACGAGAACGGCACCTGCGCGGTCGGCGTCTCCGCGGTCGCGTCGCCGAGCCCGGCCGCGTGGACCGCCTCCAACGTGCCGTTGCGGCTGGGCGCGCTGGCGGCGAAGCGGCCGAGCGCGCGCCGCAGGTCGTCCTCGCCGACGCCGCTCGCCGGGGTGGTCGCCACGACCCGCAGCGCCGCCTCGGTCAGCGTCCCGGTCTTGTCGGTGCAGAGCACCGAGACCGACGCCAGCGACTCGATCGCGTTCAGCTGCTGGGCGAGCACCCCGCGGCGCGCCATCTTCGCCGCGGAGACCGCCGCGGTCAGCGACGCCAGCAGGATCAGGCCCTCCGGGACGATGTTGACCACCGCCGCGGTCATCGTCTCGACCGCCTGGGCCTGGCTGACGTCGCGGATCGCCAGCGACACGCCGAGCGCGACCGCCAGCGGCGCCATCCCGGCGACCAGCCAGATCAGCAGCCGGTCCATCGCCTTCTCCAGCGGCGACCGCGGGTGGCGGAACGCGCGCGCGGTCTCGGCCAGCCGCGCGGCGCGGCTGTCGGCGCCGACCGCGGTCGCGACGTAGCGGCCCTCGCCCTCGGTCGCGAACGACCCGGAGAGCACCGGATCGCCCGGCGTCCGTACCACCGGCTCGGACTCGCCGGTCAGGTTGGACTCGTCGAGCGCCAGCCCGTCGGCGGTCGCCACGCGTCCGTCGGCGACGACCTGGCCGCCGGCCCGCAGCACCACCAGGTCGTCGACCACGACGTCGTCGGGCGCGACCTCGACCGGCGTCCCGTCGCGGACCACCGTGGCGCGGGGCGCGACCAGCGCGGCCAGCCGGTCGAGCGCGCGCTTGGCCCGCACCTCCTGGAAGGTCCCGATCGCCGCGTTGGCGACGACGATCCCCAGGAACAGCGCGTCGCGTGGGTCGCCGAGCGTGATCGTCAGGACGCCGAAGACGAAGAGGATCAGGTTGAAGACCGTGAAGGTGTTCGCGATCGCGATCGACCGGTACGACCGGCTGCTGCTGCGCGACGGCAGCGGCCCGCGCTCGCGCAGCCGGCGGGCGGCCTCGGCGGCGGTCAGGCCGACCGCCGGCTCGCTCGTCGGCGGATCGTCGGCGACCGGGCGAATGGCGCTCACGCCGGGGACGCTACCGCGCCGGGGAGGCCCACGAGCGGTCTGGACGTCCGACCGGTCGCGACGTCGGCCGAGCGCGTCCGCCGTTGCCCGTTCGACGAGCGATTCTCTCGCCCTTCCGGCGCCCCGGCCCGTAGAATCGGACGATGCCGCAGGTCCAGCCCACTCGCGGTGCCCGGTCGACCTGGCGCGTTCTCGTCGTGGACGACGACCGGACGGTGGCCGGCGTGCTCTGCCGACTCGTCGACCAGCTGCCGGGCTTCCACGTCGTCGGTGCGTCACCCAACGCGCGTCACGCCCGGCAGATGATCACGAACCTGCGGCCCGACCTGATGCTGCTGGACATCGGCCTTCCTGACGAGAGCGGCACGACGCTGCTGCGCGCCATCCGCTCGTCGTCGTTCGACGTCGAGGTGATCGCCGTCACCGCCGACGCATCGCACGAGGCCGTCCGGGCGTTCCTGCGCCTCGGCGCGGTCGACTACCTGGTCAAGCCGTTCCGCCCGGAGCGCCTGACGCGCGCGCTCGCGCGCTTCGAGCATCAGGCTCGCGCGTTGCGCGTCAACCGGCTCACGCAGGCGGAGGTCGACGACATCCGCTCCTCCGCCGGCAGCCTCCTCCCGCGCGACATCTCCGAGGAGCGCCTCGACGACATCCGCGCCGTGCTCCAGGACGCCGCGGGCCCGATGACCGCCCAGGAGATCGCGGACCGCGCGTTCGTCGCCCGGGTGACGGCCCGACGGTACCTCGAGCTGCTGGTCACGCTCGGTGAGGCGACCGTGACGACCGTGGTGTCCGGACCCGGCCGGCCGAGCAAGGCCTACGAGGTGCGCGACATCGCGATCTACTGACGGTGCCCGGCGAGCAGGTCGATCTCGATCCCCGCCTCGCTCGCGATCCGGTCCCGCGACTCCCACGCCAGCTGGCGAATCCGACGCAGGTCGTGGCCGACGAGCTGGCCACGCCACTTCCGCAGCCGGCCGCCGATCAGCACCGTGTCGACCTGGCTCGCGTCGACCCCGTTGACCACGGTGCCCACGGCCGAGTTCATCGGCAGGTTGCCGACGTCCTCCGCCCGCACCAGCACGATGTCGGCCTGCTTCCCGGGAGTCAGCGATCCGACGACCCGATCGAGCCCGCTCGCCCGCGCGCCCTCGATCGTCGCGTACTCGAGCACGTCGTGGGTGCCGAGCAGCGACAGGCCCTCCGCCTGCTCGTGGAACCGACGGTGGAAGACGCCCATCCTCTGGAGGTTGAGCACGAACCGCATCTGGCTGAACATGTCCGTGCTCAGCGAGACCTCGGTGTCCACGCTGAGGCTGGGACGGACCCCGTGCTCGATGCACGTCTGGATCGGGGGCAGGGCGTCGTCGCTCCCGATGAACGCGTCGGAGGTCGGGGTCAACGAGACCGGTACCTCGTCCCGCGCCACGTGACGCCACGCCTCGTCAGTCATCCCGGTCATGTGGATCAGCGTGATGTCCGGACCCAGCAGCCCCGCCCGCCCGAGCCCCTCCACGTTGCGCGACGCGTCGGCGCCGAGCACCCCGTCGACGCTGATCCCCAGATCGAGATCGCGGGCGAACTCGATCAGCTCGGGGCTGAGGTGGATCGGGATACCCGCCGAGCTCTCGCGCGACGCCGCGGCGGTCGACCCGTGACCGCCCAGGCGCAGCGTCACGAGCTGCTCCCGGTCGCCGAAGTACTCGTCGCGAAGGCGGGCGATGTCGGACGGCCACCGCTCGTCCCACTCCCCGAACAGCGCACCGTGCGAGGCGTGGACGCAGCGTCCGCCCGAGGCGATCAGCCCCTCGACCGCCGCGTTCCGGTGCTCGGGCGAGCGGGAGTTGTGCGACAGATCGACGACCGACGTGACGCCGCCGTCGATCGCGCCGAGGATCGCCAGCAGATTGCCGATGTACATGTCCTCCGGGCGGTAGGCCAGCGCCAGCCGACGGTGGGTCGCGGTGACGTAGGCGTCGAGGTCGGGCACGTCCGCGATCACCCGCCGGAACTGCGTCTGCCAGCAGTGCCGGTGGCTGTCGCAGAGGCCGGGGATCGCGATCATGCCAACCGCGCTGACGACCACCGCATCGGGGGCCATCGGCGCCAGCGAACGCTCGCTGACCGCCACGATCCGGCTGCCCTCGACCAGGATGTCGCCCCGCACCAGGCCCCCGATCGCCGGGTCCATCGTGAGCACCGTCGCGCCGGTGATCAGGATCCGGCCGTCCGGACGCCCCTCGAGCGCCTCCAGCTCGGCGCCGATCCGCGCCGCGTCGCGCGGATCCTCGTCGTAGTACGCCACCGGGACCCTTCCCGCTGCCGTCGTCATGGCTTCCCCTTCGCGCATCGTGGACCGTGCCGTTGCCGTCGTCGCTCTAGCGCCCCGCGCGGCGCTTGAGCGCCACGTCGATCCCGACCGCCACGACCAGGATCGTGCCGCGCACGAGCAGCTGGGTGTTCGTGCCGACGTTCAGCAGCCCCATGCCGTTGGTCAGCGTCTGGAAGAGCAGGACGCCGACGATCGTGCCCGCGATCGCCCCGCGGCCACCGAACAGGCTGGTGCCGCCGAGCACGCAGGCGGAGATCACGTCGAGCTCCAGACCGACGCCGAGGCCGGGGGGCGCACCGCCGAGCCGTGACGTCTGCATCAGGCCGGCGACCCCGTAGAGCACCCCCATGATCGCGAAGACGCCCACGATCACGCGACGCTGCGACAGCCCGGCGTAGCGCGCGGCCTCGGGGTTGCCGCCGACGACGTAGATCTGCCGTCCGAACGTCGTCTGCGACAGCAGCAACGCTCCGGCGATCGCCGTCACCGCCAGGATCAGGACCGCCGTCGGCAGCCCCAGGTAGCTCGCCGACACCCACGCGACGAGGACCACGGCGGCGAGCAGCGGGAGCCGGTTGGCGAGGCTCGTCACGTCGACCCGACCGCTGGCCCGCAGCTGGCGCGCCAGCTGGACGAGGAGCAGCAGCACGACCCCGGCGACCGCCGCGTAGGCGATGCCCGCCGGAAGGTACGAGCCGGCGATCTGACTGAACGACCGATCGATCGGCGAGATCGTCTCCGAGCCCGAGATCAGGTAGCCGACGCCGCGGAAGGCCAGCATCGCCCCGAGCGTCACGATGAACGCGGGAATCCCGGCGAACGCCGTGAGCCCGCCCTGCAGCAGCCCCATCGCGGCGCCGCACGCCAACGCGACGATCACGATCGTTCCGGTCGAGAAGCCGTGGTCGACCTGGAGCGTCGCCGCCACGATGCCGACGAGCGACACCGAGGCCCCCACGGAGAGGTCGATCTGGCCGGCGATCAGCAGCATGGTCATGCCCACCGCGAGCACGCCGACGATCGCCGCCTGCACCCCGAGGTTGGAGAGGTTCCGCGGCGAGAGGAACAGGCCGTCGGAGAGCAGCTGGAACGCCAGGGCGACGAGGATCAGCACCGCGAGCATCGCCTGCTCCCGGGCGTCCAGTCGCAGCCGCCGGCGCCGCGGCGCCGACTCCAGGTCGGCGGGGGCCGTAGCGGTTCCCATCTCAGCCCGCCTGCGCGATCATCTCGACGGCCCCGGTGGCGCTCCCCATCAGCTTCTCCTCGTTCACGTGATTGCCCTCGAACTCGCCGACGATCGACCCGCGGTACATCACGAGCACGCGATCGCAGAACGAGATCGCCTCCGCCGGCTCGGACGTCGCGAGCAGGATCGCCATCCCGTCGTCGGCGATCGCCCGCAGGATCCGGAAGATGTCGGCCTTGGCGCCGACGTCGATGCCCCGCGTCGGCTCGTCCATCAACAGCAGCCTGGGCTCCGTCGCGAGGCACTTGCCGATGACGACCTTCTGCTGGTTCCCGCCGCTGAGATCGCCGACCGGCGTCTCCGTCGAAGCGGTCTTCACGCCGAGCATCGACACGTAGTGCTCGGCCAGCCGGGCCTCCGAGGACCGGTCGAGCCGGCACCGACGTGACACCCGGCCCAGCGTCGCCATCGAGACGTTCTCCGCCACCGAGCGCTCCAGGACCAGTCCGGTGCGCTTGCGGTCCTCGGGCACCAGGGCGAGCCCGGCGGCGATCCGGTTCCGGACCGTGCCGCGGAGCCGAACGCCGTCGAGCGACGCCGATCCGCTGACCCGGCCGTCGATGCCGTACAGCGCCTCGAGCACTTCGCTGCGCCCGGCGCCGAGCAGGCCGAACAGTCCGACGACCTCGCCCCGCCGGACCGAGAAGCGCACGTCGCGCAAGGCCGCGCGTCCCTCCGTCGCGGGGGCCGTCAGTCCGTCGACGTCCAACACGATCGGGCCGACCGCACGGACCGGGCGCGGCGCCGACTCGAGCGCCCCGAGCTCCCGTCCGAGCATCGCGTCGACGACGCTCTCGGGCGTGCTCTCGGCCACCGTGCTGGTCGCCGCGGTCCGGCCGTCGCGCATCACGTGCAGGCGGTCCGCGACCGCGAAGATCTCGGGCAGCCGATGGGTCACGATCATGATGCCCCGGCCCTCGTCGGCGAGCCGCCGAATCGTCCGCAGCAGCTTCTCCACCTCCGGGGGCGTCAGCGACGACGTGGGCTCGTCGAAGAGCAGGAAGCGCGGGCGGCGCAGCAGGCAGCGCGCGACCTGCACCAGCTGCTGGTCGCTCGCGCTGAGACCACCCATCGCGTCGTCGACGCCGACCGACGAGCCGACCTCGGCCAGCGCCGTCGCCGCGGCCTCCCGCGCGGCGGCGTGGCGGATCAGCCCGGCCCGGGTCTCCTGCCTCCCGAGGAACAGATTGTCGAGGACCGACTGCTCCGGGACGGCCAGCAGCTCCTGCGGCACCAGGCCGATGCCGTGACGCTCGGCGTCCCGCGGACTGCCGAGCGTCACGTCACGGTCGCCGACCGTGATCCGTCCGCGGTGGCCGTGCAACGGGATGACGCCCGCCACCGCCTTCATCAGCGTGCTCTTGCCCGCGCCGTTGGCGCCCATCAGCCCGACCACCTGGCCGGCGCGCAGCTCCAGATCCACGTCCTCCACCGCGGTCGTCGCGCCGAACCGGATCGTCAGCCCCGAGACCGCGACGCGACCGGGGGCGTCGCCCGTGCGGGTCGTGGCGCTCAGCACGAGGGGGGCGTGAGTCCGTCGAGGCCCTCGTAGACCTCGTCGATCGGGTGGAACCGCTCCTCGCACAGCCAGTCGGGGACGTTCTCCTTCGTGATGTCGATCACCGGCATCAACTTGCCGTCGACCTCGAGATCGCCGTTGGCGATCTTCGTCGTCCCGTCGGGCAGCTCGGCACCGTCGACCAGGGCGACGGCCGCCTGGGCCGCCAGCTCGCCGAAGTCGAGCCAGCGGGTCCACGACGAGTAGGAGATCTCGTCGCTCAGCATCGCCCGCACGTTCGGGAGATCCGCATCCTGGCCGCTGATGAAGACCTTGCCCTCGAGCCCCTGGCCGCGAACCGCCTGCAGCGCCGACATCGCCATCTCGTCGTTGTTGACGAGGATCGCGGCGATGTCGTTGCGGTTTGCGGTCAGGGCCTGCTCGACCTGCTCGAGCGCCCGGTCCGGTGACCAGCCGGCGTTGAAGCGGCGCGACACGACCCGGACGTCGCCCGCCTCGATGGCCGGTTTGAGCACGTCGAGGTAGGCCTCGGTGTTGACCTGCGCGACCGGCGTCGCCTCGTCACCCGAGACGATCACGTAGTTGCCCTTCGGCGCCGCCTCCAGCGCGGCGCGGGCGGCCGCCTCGCCGACGGCCCGGTCGTCGCGTTGGATCAGGTAGTCGACCTCGCAGTCGGGAATGTTGAACTTCTCCGCGATCAGCTTGATCCCGGCCTGCTGCATGTTGCGCACGAGGCCACAGGCGGTGCCGCCGTTGACGGCGGTGAGCACCACCGCGTCGACCCCGCTGGTGATCATCTGATCGACCTGATCCCGTTGGACCGCGGCGTCGGCTTGGGCGTACTGAACGATCGGCTCGGCGCCGAGCCGGCGCGCCTCCTCCTCGAACCCCCGCTGCTCGAACTTCGCGGCGTTCTGCTGCGACGAGTACATCAGGTAGCCGATCTTCGGACCTTCGCCCGAACCACCGGCATCGGCACCTCCGCCGCACGCACTGAGCGCCACGGCGCCCGACACCAACGACGCGGCGAGCACCACGCGGACCTTGAGCATTGCTTCCCCTCTCCGGGCATCGCGACCGTCCGCCAGGACGACGGCGGTCGTTCGGTCGTGAACGTACGAGCTGGACCACCCCGATCCACGGTTGTGGCCACTTCGGTCGAACTCAAAGCGCCGCGCCCGGCGGCGCGGCCTTACGGTGGCTTCCATGGCCACCGACCGCTGCCCGACGATCGTCCTCGACGACGACCCCACGGGAACGCAGGGGTCGCGCGGGGTCTCCGTGCTGCTCTCCTGGTCGCCCGACCGGATCGCGCAGACGTTGGCCGCCTCACCCGGGAACGCCCCGCTCTACCTGATGACGAACACCCGCGCGCTGTCCGGCCCCGACGCACGCCGTCGGACGCTTCAGGTGGCCCGCGCCGCGCTCGAGGCCTCGCCCGCGGCGCGGATCGTGCTCCGCGGCGACAGCACCCTGCGCGGCCACGTCCGCGAGGAGTACGAAGCGGTGCTCGACGCCCGGGGCATCGATCGCGCGGTGCTGCTGCTGGTACCGGCGCTGCCGTCGGCGGGCCGCGTGACCGTCGACGGACGCCAGCTGCTGGTCTCCGGGGAGCGATCGGTCCCCCTCGACGAGACCGAGTACGCCCGCGACCACGGATTCGCGTACACGAGCTCGCGGCTGCTGGCCTGGGCGGAGGAGCGCAGCGGCGGCCTCCTCGACCGGCGCCGCGGACGCGAGCTGCCGCTCGCGCGCCTGCGCGCCCGCGGGGCGGCCGCCGTCGCCGAGGCGCTCGAGGACGCGTGGCGCACGGGCGGCCACTCGGCCTGCGCGCCCGACGCCGCGGATGACGCCGACCTGCTGGCGATCGCCGACGGGCTGCGGCAGGCGGAAGCCGCCGGCGTGCCCGTGGTCGTCCGCGCCGGCCCGACGTTCCCTGCGGTCCTGACCGGCACGCTGGCCGCCGAGTGGGTCGAGCTGCCGGACCCGCAACGCGGGGCGCTCGTCGTCTGCGGCTCCTACGTCGGGACGACGTCGGCCCAGCTCGACCACCTGGCCCGGCGCGGCGTCGAGCCGCTCTTCCTCTCGCCGACCGACCTCGCCGGCCCCGACCCGCAGCGGTACGTCACGGCCGCCGCAGAGGCCGCCCGCCGGAGGATCCGGCAACAGGGCGTCGCCGTGGTCGCCACCGAGCGCAGCCGTCCGGCCCCGGGACAGACGCTCGCGACCGGACTCCGGATCGCCCACGCTCTGGCGGAGATCGTCCCGGCGGTCGGCGATGCGGCCGACGTGATCGTGGCCAAGGGCGGCATCACGTCGGCCGTCACGCTCGAGCACGGGCTCGGCACCGACGAGGCGCGGGTCATCGGCCCCGTGCGGCCCGGCGTCGCGCTATGGCACGCCGCGTCGCCGACCGGACCCCGCCCGTACCTCGTCGTCCCGGGCAACGTCGGCGGCCCGTCGCTGCTCACCGACCTCATCGTTCCCATGTTCACCAAGGAGTCCCGTTCGTGCTCGTCCCCTTCGCCGACCTGCTGACCGCCGCCGCGCAACGTCGCCGAGCCGTCGGCGCGTTCACCGCCTACGACCTGGAAACCGCCGTCGCCGTGCTCCAGGCGGCCGAGGAGCTCGAGCGCGAGGTGATGCTCCTCGTCTCGGACGCCGCCTTCCGCCGGCCGTCCGGTCCGGCGCTCGTCGCCGCGCTGCGTGCGGTCGCCGAAGCGTCCCCCGTGCCCGTCTGCCTGCAGCTCGACCACGTCTCCGACCTCGAGCGGATCGAGCGCGCGCTGGAGGCCGGCGTCGGCGCCGTGATGGCCGACGGGTCGAAGCTCCCGTTCGCGGAGAACGTCGCGCTCGTCGCCGCGGCGGTTCGCCTCGCGCGACGCCACGGCGCCGGCGTCGAGGCCGAGCTCGGTCACATCGCGGGCGACGAGGAGGTCGCCCTGGCCGTATCGGCCGGTGGGCTGACCGACCCGGCCGAGGCCGTGGAGTACCTGCGCGGCACCGGGGCCGACTGCCTGGCCGTCTCGATCGGCAACGTGCACGGTCGCTACCGCAGCCCGCCTCAGCTCGACTGGTCCCGGCTGGAGCAGATCCGCGATCGGGTGGACCACCCGCTGTCGCTCCACGGAGCATCGGGGATCGCCGACCACGACGTGCAGCGGACGATCGCCGGCGGCGTCGTCAAGGTCAACGTCAACACCGAGCGCCGGGCGACGCAGTTCGCGACGCTGGAGCGCGAGCTCCCGCGTCTGAACCCGGGACTCGAGCGGCTGAAGCTGTCCCAGGCCGTGATCGCGGACGTCCGCGACGCCGTGACCGGCCGGCTCGAGGCGTTCACCGCACCGGCCGCCGCCTGACCGCCGGGAGCGCTCGGCGACGCCCCGCGGGGCGTCGCCGGTCCGCGGGGCCTCAGACCATCCGCGCCTGGACCTCGAAGCCGAGCCGAGCCCGGCCGTACTGCACCGCGTGCGTGTCCCAGGCCAGCGCCGGCTGGTGCGCGCCCGCGTGGACGTCGCGGTGGAAGCGCTCCAGCGGACCGTCTTCGTGCACCGCCTCCGGAGGCGCCGCGGCGTACAGCCGGTCGACGGCGCCGACCGCCATCTGCACCGAGAAGGTCCGGTTGCGCGCCAGGCGGATCCGGTCCTCGATGGTCAGGGGCCGTCCGCTCGCCGCGCGCTCGAGGACCGCGTCGATGTCGCGCCAGCTCATGCTGCCCGCGGCCGAGATCTCGACGTCGCTCTCGGCGAGCGCACGGCGGGCCGCGTCGTCGGCCGCACCGATCGCGCTCGCGAACCACGCCGCGGCGCCGCGGGCCGCGCCGATCACCACCTGGCCGAGCGCCATCGACACCAGCGGCCACGGGGTCACCCGGTACGAGCGGCGATCCCCCGGGGCTCCGGGATCGCCGGCCGTGAAGTCCGCCACCGTCAGCACGCGATGGGCGGGGACGAACGCCGACCCCACCGCGACGTCGTTCGATCCGGTGCCCCGGAGCCCGGACGACCGCCACGTGTCGAGCGCGGTCCAGTCGCCGGGAGCCACCAGGAACAGGGCTGGCCCGAGGCCGTCCGCGGGTCCCCCGAGCATCATCCACGTGGCGTGGTCGCACCCGCTGGAGAACCGCCAGGTGCCCTCGAGCCGGTAGCCGCCGTCGACCGACTCGATGGTCGACCGTGCCGCGACGAACGCGGACGAGCAGAGGACGTCCCGGCCGTCGGCGAAGTACTCGGCCTGGGCCTCGGCGGGCCAGCGACCCAGCTGGTAGTTGTGCTGCGCCCAGACCGCGGCGCACCAGGCGGCCGAGGGCGACGCCTCGGCCAGGCGCCCGAGCGCCGCCAGCGAGAGGTCGAAGTCGCCGACCCCACCGTGCTCCAAGGGGTTCGACAGGCGCACCACGCCGGAGCGGACGAGGGTCGCCGCGACCGACGTCGGCAGGCGTCGCCGGGCGTCGATCTCCGCGGCCTGCGCCCGCAGGCTCGGGGCGCACGCCGCCGCCAGGGCCACCGCGCCGTCACGGTCGCGCGGATCCCGGACGCGGGCCTCGGCGACGGTCATCCGATCACCGTCCAGTCACGACCGCGATCGGCGAACAGCTCGCAGCCGGTGTCGGTGACGACCAACGTGTCCTCGAGCTTGACGAAGCCGAGCACCGGATCGCGCAGGAACGACTCCAGCGACAGCACCATCCCGGGCTCGAGCGGACGCTCGACGTGGTCGGGCGGATAGCTGTGGGGGTTGCCCCGCACCGGCACGATCCGGGGGCCCTCGTGGTTGACCAGGCCCAGGCCGTGCGGAAGGAAGTCCAGGCGATCGGCGAGCCCGCTCCGCTCGATCTCCCGCTCCGCGGCCTCGTAGATCGTGCCCGCCCGGGCGCCCGGACGCGCCTGCTCCAGGGCCGCCTGCTGGATCGCGTCGACCACGCCGAGCGCGCGCCGGAGCTCCGGCGACGGCTCGCCGATGCACGCCATCCGTGCCAGGTCCGCGATGTACCCCTCCAGGTACCCGCCGGAGTCGAGGCAGATCGGCACGCCGGGCTCGATGCGCCGATCGGACGGCGCGCGGTTGAAGTCGTTGCCGATCGCGACGTGGCAGTAGCCGAACTGCAGACCGCGGGCGCGCTCCTCGAACGCCAGACGGTCGACCAGGTCGGTCGACGTCATTCCGACCTCGAGCTGGTCGAAGACCGCGAGCATCGCATCGACCACCCGCTCCGAGCCGTCCCGCATCAGGTCGACCTCGCGCCGGTCCTTGAGGGTGCGAAGCTCGTCGAGCGTCGCGGTCGCGTCGACCAGACGCACCTCGGGCAGCGCGTGCCGCAACGCCTCCCAGGTGTCCGCCGGCAGGAACGGCAGCTCCACGCCGAGCACGCTGCGCTCGAGGCCCAGCTGTCGCACCTGATCGGCGAGGACCGACGCGACGGCGACCGTGTCGACCGTGTCGAGCAGGCGACGATCGATCCAGATCGGCGTCCGTTCGAGGTGGTCGCGGTCGAGGCCGTTCCCGACGAAGAACGCGCTCTCGGGACGACCCACGCGGTACCCCACGACCGGCTGGTACCGACTCATCGCGAGCGCGGGGTCGCTGCCGAAGAAGTAGTTCTCGTAGCCGCCCAGGAGGTACCGGACGTTGTGCGGGCTGGTGGCGATGAGCAGATCGACCCCTGCCGCCCCGAGCAGCGCGTCGAGGCGTGCGTGGTCGAAGGGCGCAGGGCTCCCCGGTGTGATCAGGCGATCGTCTTCCATCGTGCGTTTCCTCGTTGACTGGCCAACGACCCCGGACCGGATCGTTCGCGGATGTACGTGATCGGCGGTGCGCCGGAACGGGGTGCGCCCGAAGGCTCAGGCGGCGCTGCTCGTGCGCGCCGCGGCCGGCGGTGCTCCCGCGGCTGCGCCACGGGTCGCCGGCGCGGACAGTCGGACCGCCGCCTTGACGTCGCGGTGGATCCGCTGGATCGGGGCGGCGAGCGCCAGCCCCGAGGCCCCCGAGACCTCGAACAGGCCGCTCACGGCGTCGACGGCCAGCCGGGCGATCAGGAGCTGACGGTGCGTGGCGTCGTCCGCGGGGACCGGCACCTGGTACGGAGCCGGCGTCCGCCGCATCAGGTCGTCGTGCAGCAGGCCTTCGGCGCACTCGACCTGGCAGTCGGCCCGGGCGAGCCGCAGGTGCATCGTCGGGATGTCGGCGAGCGGCGTGCCGGCCGCGTTGGCGCTGCCCGCCCGCAGACGCTCCTCGAACGCCTCGACCGCCCCCCGGGCCATGCCGACCACCGCGGCCAGCAGCAGGTACGACCGCTCGTCCCCGGAGACCGGCTCGGCGACCACGCGCCGTGCGTCGACCGGTACGCCGTCCGCGACCACTGCGGAGCCCACGGCCCCGCGTAGGCCGCCCAACCGCGACGGCTCGGCCTCCCGACAGGCGTCCGCCTCCACCAGCACGCGGACGGCGTGCCCGTCGACGCCTCGGGCCGGCACGATGATCCAGCCCACGTGCTCGCGCCCGACCACCGCGGGCCACGCACCCCAGAGCCGTAGCACGTCGCCGTCGGCGGACAGCCACCCCTCGCCGGGGCCCGCCGGAGCGCTGACCAGGCGGTTCGGCGACGCCGCCACGCTCCGGCGCGTTGCCCGGTCCCACGCCGAGAGCTGATGGGCGCACTGCGCCCACCACGCCACGCACCAGCCGACCGCGCCGGACGCGCGGGCGAGCCGGTCGATGCTCGCCGCCGTCGCCGCGACGGGCAGCGGAACGAGGGGCTCCGGAACGAGGCCGCCGGCCGCCGCGGCGACGGCGGCCGGGATCACCGCCGTCTCGTCGATCGCGCGTGCGCCGTCGGCGAGCACCGCCTCGAGCTCGCCGATCCCGGGATCGATTTCCGTACGTGACTGTGCCATGCGCCGCCCACACTACGAAGGCGAACACGGCATTCCGGCACTACGGTCACGACGATCGACCGATACCCCTGCGGGCTCACTCGAGCGGCAGCGTGACGATCAGCGAGGTGCCCGGGTCCCGCCGGCGCAGGGTCGTCGTGCCGCCGACCGCGGAGACGATCGCCTCCACCACGGCCAGGCCGACGCCCGAGTGCTCCGCCTTGCTGGAGATCCCGCGATCGAAGATCCGCGCCTCCTCGCCGTACGGCACCCCGGGGCCCCAGTCGCGGACTTCGATGGTGGTCACGTCGTCGGTCGTCGCCAGCCGCAGGCGGACCCGCCGACGGTCCTCCGGGACGTCCGAGACCGCATCGAACGCGTTGTCGAGCAGGTTGCCGACGATCGAGACGATCTCGGTGTCCCGCAGGCACCGCGGAAGCTCGGCCCGGCGGTTGCCGTCGTCGATCTCGAACACGATCCCGCGCTGGTACGCGATCGTGCTCTCGGCGAGCAGCAACCCGGCGAGCACCGGGTGGCTGACCCGCCGCCCGACCACGCCACGAGCCCGGCGGTGACGGGTCTCCAGCGACTCCAGGAACTGGTTCGCCTCGTCGTACTCGCGGAGCGTGAGCAGGCCCGAGAGCGCCTGGAGGCGGTTGGCGTGCTCGTGCTCCTGCTCCTCGAGCGTCCGCACCAGGCGGCGCAGCATGTCCACCTGCTTCTGCTGCTCCTCGAGCAGCTGCGCGAGGTCGATCGCCGTCTGGGCGTGGTCCGCGAAGGCCTGCAGGACCTGCACGTCCCGCGGATCCCAGGCGCCCGGCTCGCGGCGGTAGACGTTGAGCGCCCCCACGCTGCGCTCGCCGCGTCCGAGCGGGAAGGACGCCGTCGACCGGTAGCCCTCGACGCGGGCCCCGGCGCGCCAGTGCACGAACCGCGGATCGAGCTCGGTGTCGGTGATGGTGATGACGGCCCGCTGCGATACCGCCGACGCCGAGAGGACGCCGTTGTTCCCCGAGATGGACGCCCGGATCAACGGCGCGTACTCCGGGCTCAGTCCGTAGCCCCCGGCGTACTGCCATCGGCTCCCGACCTTGAGCAGGATGCTGATCGCGTGAGCCCCGCGAGCGACGTTCGCGGCCTCGCGCGCCACGTCATCGAGGATCTCCGGCAGCGAGCCGCCGCGGGTCACGCGCCGGTTGACCGCCAGCAGCGAATCCAAGGACCGCACGTCGCTCCGCTCGGCGCGGTGTCGGGTCGGCACCGCAGCCCCCTCAGTAGTGGATCGGACCGCGGACGCCACCGCTGGCGATCACCGCGTCGCCGGCGAGCGCGACGCTCCGCGGGCTGGCCAGGAACGCCACCACGTCCGCCACCTCCTCCGCCCGCACCAGCCGGCCGATCGTGACCTCGCCGGCGAGCCGGGCCTCGACCTCCTGCGGCGTGCAACCCGCCCGCTCGGCCATCTCGGCCAGCAGACGCGGCGTGCTCTCGGTCCGCGTGACGCTCGGATGCACCACCGTGACGTTGATCCCGTGCGGGCCGAGCTCGTCGGCGAGGTTCTTCGTCATCGCCACCACCGCGGCGTTGCGGACCGACGCCACGACGGTGCTCGTCCGCCGCACCGCGTTGCCGCCGACGTTGATGATCCGGCCCCAGCCCCGGGAGACCATCTCGCCCTCCACCGCGCGAGCGCAGCGCAGGTAGCCCCGGACCTTGACGTTGATCTCCCGCTCCAGCGCGTCGTCCTCGAGCGGTGCGCCGAGGTTGGGCGTGGCCGCTGCGTTGACCAGGATGTCGACGCCACCGACCAGCCGGCCCGCCTCCGCGACCAGCGCCGCGACGGACCGGTCGTCGCCGGTGTCGGCCGCTACGCCGAAGACCTCGCCGCCGGTCTCCAACCGCAGCTCGGCCGCCGCGACCGCGATCTCGTCGGCGTTCCGTGCGCAGACGACGACCGCCGCCCCTTCGCGCGCCAGCGCTCGGGCGATCGCCTTGCCGATCCCGCGACTTCCGCCCGTCACCAGCGCGCGACGGTCGTGGAGATCGAGGTTCACGTCACGCCCCCTTCGGCGCCGGGACCGGCGTCAGCAACGGCTCGCCGTGCACGGCGGCGAGCGCGTTCGCAAGCGCCAGCTCGGCCATCGCCGTCCGCGTCTCGACCGTTGCCGACCCCAGGTGCGGGCAGAGCACCACGTTGTCCTGCTCCACCAGCCCGTCCGCGATCCGCGGCTCGTGCTCGAAGACGTCCAGCGCCGCCCCGCCGATCGTGCCGGCGCGCAGCGCTTCGGTCAACGCCCGCTCGTCGACGATCGGCCCGCGCGCGGTGTTCACGAGCACGGCCGTCGGCTTCATCGCCCGCAGCCGATCGGCGGAGATCAGGTGCCGGGTCGCCGGCGTGAGCGGGCAGTGCAACGAGACCACGTCGGCCGTCGCCACCAGCTGGTCGAGATCGAGGTGCTCCGCCGCGAGCGCCCGCTCGACCGCATCCGGCGCCCGTCGCCGACCGGCGTAGGCGATCTCCATCCCGAAGGCCCGGGCGCGCACCGCGACCTCACGGCCGATCGCCCCCAATCCGACGATCCCGAGGCGCTTGCCGCGCAGCTCGGTACCGAGCATGAAGTCCATCGCCCACGCCCAGGGCTCGCTCGACCGCACGCGGGCGTCACCCTCGACGACCCGGCGTGTGCAGGCCAGCAGCAGCGCGATCGTCAGGTCGGCCGTGGCGTGGTCCAGGACGCCCGGCGTGTTGGTGACGGCGACGTTCCGCGCGGCAGCAGCCGCCAGGTCGACGTTGTCGTAGCCGACCGCGACGTTGGCGACGCACCGCAGGCCCGGACCAGCCGCGTCGAGCAACTCGCCGTCGACGCGGTCTCCGAGCAGCGTCACGAGCGCGTCGCTGCCGGCCACCCGGTGCAGCAGCTCCGACCGGGTCGGCGGGCCGTCGGGCGGCGCGATCCGCACGTCGCAGCCGCGCCGGTCGAAGTGGTCGGTGGCGGCCTCCGGCAGCGGGCCGGTGATGGTGATGCGGGGGCGGGTCATGGGTCCTTTCGTCCGTCCAGCAACGGCGTCCCGCTGCCGACGGTACTGCCGCTCGGGCCCCGCGCCGCAGTTCCGAACGGCACCGCTGGCCAAAACGCCGTTCGCGGAGCGAACGGAAAGTAGCGTCGCCGCGTCCGTCGTCGTCCGACCGAAGAGCCGCTCCGTGCCGTCGCCTGATCGCCCCCCTCGTATGCTGATCGCCCCGGACTCGTTCAAGGGCACGTACACCGCCACCGAGGTCGGTGCGGTGCTCGCCCGAGGCGCTCGCCGCGTCGGAGCCCGGGCCGACGAGGCCCCGGTCGCCGACGGCGGCGAGGGCACGGCAAGCGCCCTGCTGCCGAGCGGTGGGACGGTCAGCGAGCACCGCGTCCACGACCCGCTGATGCGCCCGGTGACCGCCCGGATCCAGTGGGACGACCACGGCCGGACCGCGATCGTCGAGGTCGCCGACGCATCGGGCCTGGCGCGGGTGCCCGCCACCGAGCGCGACGCGGAGGCCGCGTCGACCTACGGAACCGGCGAGTTGATCGCCATCGCCGCCGCGGGCGGCGCCGACCGGATCTTCGCCTGCGCCGGCGGGAGCGCCACCAGCGACGGTGGCGCCGGGGCGTTGACCGCGATCCACGACGCCGGCGGCATCGGCGAGGCCTCGCTCGTCGTGCTCTGCGACGTCGACGTCCCGTTCGAGCAGGCTGCCACCGTCTTCGGAGCCCAGAAGGGCGCCGACACGGACGCGATCCGGCGGCTCACCGACCGCCTGCACGCTCAGGCGCGGACCATGGAACGCGACCCCCGCGGCGTGCCGATGACCGGTGCCGCCGGCGGCCTGGCCGGCGGCCTGTGGAGCGCGCTCGGAGCGACCCTTGCCCCCGGAGCCCGCCACGTGATCGCGGCCGTCGGGATCGATGCGCGCCTGGATGACGCGGACGTGCTGGTCGGCGGCGAGGGCCGTCTCGACCACCAGAGCACCCGCGGGAAGATCGTCGGCACGCTCGCCGCGCACGCCAGCCGTGCCGGCGTGCCCTTCGTCGTGGTCGTCGGGTCGAGCCTGCTCGACCACCAGGACGCGCAGGCCGCCGGGATCGACCGGGTCTACGTCGCGTCGACGATCGAGGAGCTCGAGGCCGTCGGCGCGCGCATCGCGCGTGACTATCGTCGCGGCGAAGACCGCTGAGCCGCGACGCTCCGCGGCGTCGGCGTCAGGCCTGCAGCAGGTCGACCGGGAGGCCCGCGCGGCCGCGTCCGTACGACGTGCCCCACACGTCCCACGACAGGGCGCGATGGCGGGAACCCGCGACCGCGTCGCGGTGGAACCGGCCGATCGTCGAGTCGTCGTCGATCACGCTCGCCCCCGCCGCATCGTGCACGCGGGTCGTCGCTTCCAGGCAGAGCCGGGCGACGTACGCGCGGTTGCGCGCGAACCGCAGGCGGTCGTCCGCGCTGACCGCCCCGTCCCCCCGGGCGGCGTCGACGAGCTCCGCCAGGTCGGCGGCGCACAGCCGGCGGGCGCTCTCGACCTCGGCCGCCGCGTGGGCCAGCCCCAGGAACCCCGCGTCCTCGCCCGGCTTGCCGGCGCTGGATCCGGCCCGCAGACGCTGCTCGAAGGCGTCGAGCGCTCCGGCGGCGATGCCGACCAGCGCGAACGGCAGGATCAGGCTGATCAGCGGCCACTGGGAGATCCGGTAGCCGGGCTGACGCTGCGGATCGATGGACGGTGGGGCCTCGCCGGCCGCGAAGCGGTCGGCCGCGATCACCCGGTCGGCCGGCACCGCCACGCCCGTGACGTGGACGTCGTTGCTGCCGGTCGCGCGCAGCCCGGACACGAACCAGCGGTCCTCGACGCGACAGTCGCGCCGCGGCACCAGCACGAAGCGGAGCGACTCGCCCGGCAGCACCGCGCCGAGCATGAACCACTCGGCATGGTCGCTGCCGCTGGAGTACTGCCAGCGACCGGACAGCTCGTACCCGCCCGCCACCGGCGTGAGCCGGCCACCCGGCATGAAGGCCGACGAGCAGAGCACGTCCGGCCGCTCGGCGAAGTACGCCGCCTGCGCGTCCTCCGGCCACAGACCCACCATCCAGTTGTGCTGCACCCAGTTCGCGAAGCACCATCCGGCGGATCCGGACGCCCGGCTCAGCAGCTCGATCGGCGCCAGCGCGGCGTCGAAGTCGTGGTTCCCGCCGTGGGCCCCCGGGTTGACGATCTCCATCAAGCCGCTGGCCCGCAGCGCGTCGACGACATCGCTCGGCAGCGAGCGGGCGGCGTCGGCCGCCGCCGCCCGTTCACGCAACAGCGGCAGCAGCCGACGAGCGGCGTCGAGGGAGAGCGGACGGACGTTCTGGTTCATGTCGGCGTCGGCGGGCGAGTCCGACCACGGCGTGACCGGACGTCGCTCGTATCGGGGGTCGAGGTATCGGCACGGTAGGTCGACCGGCCCGCCGCACCGGTGTTTTCGAACATCCGAGACGGTCACAAGTGCCGACCGGGTCGTGGTCTGCGATGGACTGCGCGCATGACCGACGCGCCCCCGACCCTCCGCCCCGGTCCGCCGGCCGCGACGGAACCGAGCGGCCCGTTCGGGGCGATGGTCCGCGTCAGCGCCAAGGTCGCCGCCGGGGGCGCCCCGTCCGAAGTGCTCGGAACGATCGTCGCCGCCGCCGTGGACTCCGTGCCCCGGGCCCTCGGAAGCTGCATCGTGCTGCGGCTGCCGGGACCGACGTGGCGGTACGCCACCAGCCACGGACTGAGCGCGCGCTTCGACGCCGAGCTGGCGTCGTCGTCGCTGCGGCGGTCGATCTCGGCGCAGGCGGTCAAGCAGCGGTCCGCGCTCGCCGTCGACGACACCGACCGCGACCCCCGCTTTGCGCCGTTCGTCGCGCTGGCCCGCTCGGAGGGATTCCGGTCGATGGTCTCCACCCCGATGGGGCACGGGCGCGACTGGCTCGGCGCGCTCAACGTGTACCGCACCGGCAGCGGTCCGTGGTCGGCGGCGGACCTCGCGCTGCTCAAGGTCTTCGCCGAGCACGCGGCGAGCGCGCTGACCACGTCGCGGCTGCTCGACGCGCAGGCCAGCCAGGTCGTCGCGCTACGGCACCTCGTGACCACGCTCGAGGCGCAGGGCCACGAGCACGCCAACCGCCTTCAAGCGGTGACGGGGCTGCTGGCCCTGGGGGCGCCCGACGAGGCCCTCGAGCTGCTGCGGACGCTGGCCAACACCCACCACGCCAGCCGCGCGAGCATCGAGCGACACGTGGACCACCCACTGCTGCACGGCTTCCTCGAGGCGAAGACCGGGATCGCCCGCCAGCGCGAGATCCAGCTGGAACTGGACCTGTCGACCGACGTCCGCCCCGACTCGCTGCCGGTCTCCGACGCGCAGCTGATCACGATCGTCGGCAACCTGCTGGACAACGCCTTCGACGCCGTCGGCGAGCAGCCCCGGGAGCGGCGGGTGGTGCGGTTCCGCGCGGACAGCGACCACCACCACACCACGATCGAGGTGACCGATCACGGCGGAGGCGTGCCCGCGGACGAGCTGGACCGGCTGTCGGACTACGGCCACACGACCAAGCCCGAGCACCGGGGCATCGGCCTGACGCTGGTCGCCGACGCGGTCACCGCCGCCGGGGGCGCGTTGCGTTTCCGGCCGCGCCGGGACGGCCTGACGGTGTCGGTGCGGATCCCCAACCGGTGATGGCCGTGGTCGTTTCGTTCAGAGCCCTGAACACAACCCCCCGCCGCCCACCCGCGGGTCTATCGTCGCGTTCAACCACCGCTCCGACGGAGGGCCCGTGGTCACCGAGTGCCGAGTGCTGATCATCGAGGACGACCGTGCGGTCGCGCAGGTCCTGGCGCGCTCCGCCCTGCAGCTGCACGGGGTGAGCATCGCCGGAATCGCCGGCAACGCGGTCGCCGGACAGCGGATGGTGGAGACGCTCCGCCCCGACCTGCTGCTGCTCGACCTGGGGCTCCCCGGCAAGACCGGGGTCTCGCTGCTCCGCCAGATCCGCGCCAGCGGACAGTCGGTCGAGGTCGTGGTGGTCACCGCGCACGCGGCGACCAACGTGATCCGAGCGACCTTGCAGCTCGGCGTGCTCGACTACCTGGTCAAGCCGTTCCAGCCCGACCGTCTGCACCAGGCGATCGGGCGCTTCCAGCACCACATGGCCGCGCTCCGTCCCCGGTCGCTCGCCCAGGATGGCGTCGACGCCATCCGCGCGACCAGCCGGTGGCTGCCGAAGGACATCACCGCCGCCCGGCTCGACCAGGTGCGGGCGACGATTCCCGCCGACGACGGCATGACGTCCGACGACGTAGCCGCGGCGCTGTCGATCTCCCGGGTGACCGCCCGGCGGTACCTGGAATACCTGGTCACGGTCGACGAGCTCACGGTCAGTCCGGTCTCCAACGGGCCCGGCCGCCCCCGCAAGGCGTACCTCCGGCGCCCGCCGCGCGACGGGCGGCCCTGAGCCCGCTCAGCGCGGCACCGCGACGAGCCAGAGCAGCAGCCCGGTGCCCGCGGCGGCCGCCCCGACGGCGCAGACGCCGCCCCATCCGCCCAGCTCGTAGCTGACGCTGGCCGCCACCGATCCCGCCGCCGCCCCGAGGAAGAGCGCCGACGTGTAGGCGGTCGCCAACCGGCTGCTGGCCGCCGCCCGGAGGGCGAAGACCGCGCTCTGGTTGCTGACCTGCGTGCCCTGCACCGCCAGCTCAGACCTGCTGCACCTGGAGCAGGCTGGTGGTGCCGGGGGTCCCCGACGGCAGCCCGGCGGTG
>CAZMVL010000038.1:34887-37816 GCA_964569335.1 uncultured Paraperlucidibaca sp. | reverse complement strand
GGGGCCGGGCCGATCGCGGCGTCGAACGCCTCCGGAGCGGGATCGGCGATCGCGGGGCCGGACGCCGCCGCGCGGGCGACCTCGGCGGTCGGGTCGACGGCCAGCAGGCCGGGCAGGTCGACCAGCCGCTCGTCGCCGAGCGCCCGGGCGACGTCGACCCAGCCGGCGTCGCCCGCCAGGTGCAGACGGCTGCCGTCGGCGGTACGGAGCTGCGCGAACCGCATCAGCCCCCGACCCCCGGCAGGTCGACGACCACCGGTGCGACGTCGTCCGCACTGCGCCGCAACGCGTCCGCCGACTCGTCGTCGATCGCCGCGTTGGCGCGCTGCTCCGCGTCGACGCGCGCGCGGTACAGGTCGAGCTCGCGCTCCATCTGCCCATCCTTCCAGCCGAGCGGCCCGGCGATCATCCCGGCGACGTGGATCGCGGCCTCCAGGCCCCGGTCCGCGGTGTTGATCGAGATCCGCGTGCGCCGGGTCAGCACGTCCTCGAGGTGCCGCGCGCCTTCGTGCGTCACGGCGTAGAGCACTTCGGCTCGCAGGTGGTCGGGAGCGCCGGGCAGGCGCTCCAGCAGCGTCGGGTCGTCGGCGGTGGGCGCCAGCAACTCGTCGACGAGGCTGCCGTAGCGGCCGAGCAGCTGGACCATCTGCTCGGCCGCCAGGCCGTGATCGCGGGCGATCGTGTCCGCTTGGTTGCGGCGGACGCGGTAGCCCTCGGCGCCGAGCAGCGGCACTTCGTCGCTGCACGACGGCGGGACCTCCCGGTCCATGTCGCGGACCGCTGCGTCAACCGCATCGGCCGCCATCACGCGATAGGTGGTGAACTTGCCCCCGGCGACCGCGACGAGACCGGGCGCCGGAACGGCGACGGCATGCTCGCGGCTCAGCTCGGTGGTGCCACCGGCGCGCCCTTCGAGGAGCGGGCGAAGGCCGACGTAGACGCCTTCGATGTCCTCGCGGGTCAGCGCGGACTGGAGGTAGCGGTTGGCGTGCTCCAGCAGGTAGTCGATGTCCGCCCGCGACGCCGCCGGATGGGCCTTGTCGCCCGGCCAGTCGGTGTCGGTGGTGCCGAGGATCCAGTGGTTGCCCCACGGGATCACGAACAGCACGCTCTTCTCGGTCCGGATCGTCAGGGCGGTCTCGCCGTCGACCCGGTCGCGCGGGACCAGCACGTGGACGCCCTTCGACACGCGCACCCGGAACCCCGCGTCGGCCCCGGCCAGCGCGTGGGTGTCGTCGCTCCAGACGCCGGTGGCGTTGATCGTCCGGGTGGCGTTGATCGTCACCTCGCGACCGGTCTCCAGGTCGCGGGCGACGACGCCGGTGACCCGCTCGCCGTCGCGGACCATCGCGGTCACCTGGGCGCGGGTGACGACCGACGCACCGTAGGACGCCGCCGTCCGCGCCAGGAACATCACGTGCCGGGCGTCGTCGACCTGAGCGTCGAAGTACTCGATCGCGCCGACCAGCGCGTCCTCGCGCAGCGACGGGAACTTCTCGCGCGCGCCGGCCCGCGACAGGTGGCGGTGGATCGGCACGTCGCGGCGGTGGCGGCCAGACGCGGCCAGCAGGTCGTACAGCGCAATCCCGCCGCCGACGTAGAGCCGCTCCCAGACGCGGTGGGTCAGGAGCGCCAGGAACGGCAGCGGCCGGACCAGGTGCGGGGCGATCCGGTTCATCAGCAGCGAGCGCTCGCGCAGCGCCTCCTGCACCAACCCGAACTCCAGCTGCTCCAGGTAGCGCAGCCCGCCGTGGATCAGCTTGCTCGACCGGCTGGACGTCCCGGACGCGATGTCCCGCGCCTCCACGATGCCGACGCGCAGCCCGCGAGCCGCGGCGTCCAGCGCCGCTCCGGCCCCGACCACCCCGGCGCCGACCACGAGCACGTCGCAGCCCTCGTCGACCAGCCGCCGGAGGTGCGCTTCGCGCGAGGCCGGAGACAGGATCCCGTTGCTCATGCCGCTGCCCATTCCCGCGCGCGGTCGACCGCCCGGGACCAGTCGTCCCGCAGCGACGCGCGCTCGTCGTCGTTCATCGTCGGTTCCCAGCGGGCGCGCGCCGACCACAGGCCACGCACGTCGTCGAGCGTCCAGACCCCGGTGGCGATCCCGGCGCGGTAGGCGGCTCCGGCGGCGGTCGTCTCGACCAGTCCGGAGGCGACCACGGGGACGCCGAGCACGTCGGCCTGGAACTGCATCAGCCAGCCGTTGCGGGTGGCGCCGCCGTCGACCCGCAGCTCGCTGATCGGCTCTCCCGCGACGGCGTCCTGGGCCTGGACCGCGTCGGCGCTCTGGTAGGCGATCGCCTCCAGCGTCGCCCGCGCCACATGCGCCCGGGTCGCCCGACCGGTCAGGCCGACGATCGTTCCGCGGGCCCGCGGATCCCAGACCGGCGACCCGAGCCCGGCCAGCGCGGGGACGAAGTAGATCCCGTCGTTACCGTCCAACCCGGCGGCTAGCGTCTCGGTCTCGTCGGCGTCGCGGATCAGCTCCAGGCCGTCGCGCAGCCACTGGACGGCGGAGCCGGTGGCGAAGATGCTCGACTCGACGGCGTAGTCGACCCCGCCGTCGTCGTCCCAGGCGATCGTGGTGACGACCTCGCGCGAACGCGCGGGCCGCTCGCCCCCCACGCTGCGCAGCACGAAGCTGCCGGTGCCGTAGGTGTTCTTGGCCAGCCCGGCCTGGCCGCAGGTCTGCCCGAACAGCGACGCCTGCTGGTCGCCGATCGCCGCGGCGATCGGGACCTCGCCGCCGAACGCGCGTGTCGTCGGCTGCAGTTCGCCGGGCCGGACGACCGCGGGCAGCACCGACGGCGGCACGCCGAGCAGCGCGCACAGCTGCTCGTCGTACTCGACGGTGTCGAGGTCCAGCAGCAACGTCCGCGAAGCGTTGCTGGGGTCCGTCACGTGAACCCCCGCCAGCACCGTCATC
>CAZMVL010000038.1:7712-34877 GCA_964569335.1 uncultured Paraperlucidibaca sp. | reverse complement strand
AGGTACGCGTCGATCGTCCCGACGGCGACCGTCGGCGGGACGTCGTGGTGCTCCAACAGCCATGCGTACTTGGTGCCGCTGAAGTACGGGTCGAGCACCAGTCCGGTCTGCTCGACGAACCGCCCCTCGTGCCCGGCGGCACGCAGCCGCGCGCAGGCCGCCGCGGTCCGGCGGTCCTGCCAGACGATCGCGCGGCCGATCGGCCGACCGTCGCGACGGTCCCAGGCAACCGACGTCTCGCGCTGGTTGGTGATCCCTATGCCGGCCAGGTCACGACCGTCGATGCCCGCTTCCGCGAGCGCGCTGCGCCCGACGTGGAGCACCGCGTCGGCGATCTCGGCGGCGTCGTGCTCGACCCAGCCCGGCTGGGGGAAGTGCTGGGTGAGCGCGACGGACGCCGATCCGCGGACCGCCCCCGCTTCGTCGAAGACGAGCGCGCGGGTGCTGGTCGTGCCCTGGTCGATCGCGAGGATCACGACGGGGCGTCTCCCAGGCCGAGGCGGACCAGGATCGTCCGCTCCTCCAGGATCAGCGCGTGGCCGGGGAGCCGGTCGTAGTCCACGAAGCCGGCGCGCGCCTCGCGCAGACGGGCCCAGGCGTCCGACGCGCGGGCCGTCGCGTAGGCCTCCGGCGTCTCGAACCACCATTCGCTGACCCCCTGGTACACCGTCGGGTCGTCGGTCGTGCCGTACATGCCCACGGTGCCGATCACCAGGTTCTGGACGTGACGGGTCAGTCCGGGGATCGCCGCGGCCAGCTCGCGCTGGCCGTCGCGCCACTGCGCCCGCGCCGCGTCGCGATCGACGTCGTCGCGGAAGGCCACCAGCTCGCCGACCTTGTAGGGCGCGTGCCAGCCCTCGACCAGCACCTGCTCCTCGACAAACGTGCAGTAGCCGTCCAGCGAGTCCATCTCCCACAGGCCGGGGCCGTCGTCCATGATCTCGTCCCAGATCGGCGTCTTCATCGCCGCCTCGAAGGTCGGGATGTCGGCGTAGTACTCGGAGGAGTAGCCGGCCAACGCATGGGGCTCGAGGCCCGCACCTGGGGCCGACGCGTCGTCGACGGCGTGGCTCTGCACGTAGTAGCGCAGCGTCGGCATCTTGATCGCCAGCCCGCCGTGGACGTTGCTCCAGTGCGCGCGTGCGTCGTCGCGGTCGCGCGTCTCGTCGAAGCGCGCACCGTAGATCGCCTTGAACATCGTCCTCAGTCCTTCGTTTTCGGGGTGAACCGGACGGGCAGGCGCTCGATCAGCGCCAGGTTGCCGCCGACGAACTCGTACTCGTCCTCCAGGCCGTCGGCCTCCGGCGTCAGCTCGATGTCGGGCAGGCGCTCGAGCACCGCGGCCAGCGCCAGGTTGATCTCCAGGCGCGACAGCGGCGCGCCCAGGCAGGTGTGGGGACCGAAGCCGAAGCCCACGTGCCGGTTGGGCGAGCGGTCGACGCGGAACTCGTCGGGATCGTCGAAGACCGTGGCGTCGCGGTTGGCCGCGGCGAAGTTCAGCCCGACCGGGCAGCCGGCCGGGATCGTCGTGTCCCCGACCTGGGATTCGACCGTCGACTGGCGGAACTGCATGTGCAGCGGCGTCCGCAGGCGGATCGCCTCCTCCGTCGCCGACCGCACCAGACGCGGATCGGCGATCACCCGGTCGCGCAACGCCCGGTCGCGCAGCACGTAGAGGAACGTGCTGGTCATCGCCGACGTCGTCGTGTGGTGACCCGCGGTCAGCAGGCCGACCAGGAAGACCAGCAGCTCGTCGTCGGGCGGCCGGCGACCGTCGAACTCCTGGGTGCAGAGCTGGGTCAGCAGATCATCGCGCGGGTTCTCGCGGCGCAGTTCGATCTCCGCGGTGGCGAAGACGCCGAACCGGCGGAACGCGTCCATGAACAGGCGCGGATCGCCCATCGCGGCGAACAGGTCCATCGCGATCGGCCGGATCGCGGGCACCCGGTCACGCTCGATCCCGAGCAGGTGGCAGACCGCGAGCACCGGCAGCGGCTCGCAGAGGCTCTCGACCAAGTCGGCCTCGCCGTCGCCCGCGAAAGCGTCGATCAGGGTCTCGCAGTCCTCGGCGAGCGCGATCTCGTGCTTGCGCGTGCCGGCGACCGTGAACTCGTCCTTGATCAGGTTGCGCCACCAGGTCGAGTCCGGCGGATCCTGGTCGATGATCGGGAACCGCACGTCGAGCCGCGGCAGGAAGACCCCCTCCGCGGAGGAGAACACCTCGGCCGCCTTGGCCGCCTGGCGCACGCCCACGTAGTCGGTGATCATCCAGAAGCCACCGAGCTCGTCGCTGTGGCTGACCGGGCACGACGCGTGCGCGGTCTCGTAGAGGTCGTAGCTGTCCTTGACCGCTTCGACCGCGTGGTGGTTGTAGTGGCTGAGGCGCTCGACGCCGTCGTCGCCACTGTTCTCCGTGGACATCTGAACTCTCCCCTCGACTTGGTGGTCCTGGCGGTCCGAGCGCGACCGGCTCAGGAGCCGATCGTCATGAACGACTCGGGCATGTTGCGGTCCCAGACGTTCATCGCCTTGCTCATGTCCTCGGGCGGTCCCAGGACGACCGGCGGCTCGTCGTCGGCGTACTCCTTCATGTCCGAGCTGAACTCGTTGCGGTTGCCGCTCGGGTCGAAGGCGTAGGCAAACAGATTGGTGCCGAAGCCGACGCCCGTGCCCGCGCCCGGGTGCCGGCCGGGGCCGAACTCGAAGCAGTGGCCGAACTGGCCCAGGCGGTCGCCGACGCGCTGGTAGTGGTTGAGGTCCTTGACCAGGAAGGCGACGTGGTGCAGCCGGTCGCCGGGGCGGTTGGCGCGCATGTACGCGAAGTCGTGGTCGGTGCGCGACGAGCGCGACCAGGTGGCGAGCCAGTCGTCGCCGTCCTCGATCGCGACGCTCAGCTTGAAGCCGAGCATGTCGCGCATGAACTCCATGAGCAGCTTGGGCGAGACGTCGCCCAGCAGGTTCACGTGGTCCATGTCGCAGGGAACGTGGGTCTGCCCGTCCCACTGCTCGCTCGGGATGCCGGCGACCCGGTCGGTCGCCGTCACGTACTCGAAGGTATGGCCGCTGGGCAGCTCCAGGCGCAGCACCTGGTCGGTGCCGGGGCGGTCGATCCCGCTCAGCCGCTGGTAGGCGACGTTGCCGGCGTCGAGCCGCTGCTCGACGCGCTCGAGATCCTCGACGCTGTCCACGCCGTAGGCGACCGACACGTGACCGTGGCCGCCCGCGAACACCGTCAGGTCGACAGCATCGCCGTGGCACGAGTAGTGCGTGCGCTCCGCCGTGCTGTCGAGCACGGTCAGGCCGAGGATGCCCTCGTACCACTCCCGGGACTCGCCCAGGTCATTGACCAGAATTGCCGCGTGTTCGATGCGGTTATGCCCCATCAGGCGCTCCCCCTCGTTCAGTTCGACGCTATTAGTAGCGTATATATAGTTTTCCGTGTGACTTTGTCGGACGCTAGGCGGTGATGTTCGCCGCCATCCCCGCCGAAACGTCGATCGTCGAGCCGCTGATGTAGCGCGCGTCCTCGGACGCCAGGAAGACCATCGCGGCGGATACGTCCTCCGGCGGCATCCGCCCGATGTTCAGGTGGTGCCAGTTGGTGCGGACGAAGTCGTCGACCATCTGCATGTCCGGGTTCGGGTGATCCGGGAAGAACAACGGCGGGACCAGGTGGTTGGACGACGCCTGCGTCATGATCGTGCTCGGGCAGACCGCGTTGCAGGTGATGTTGTACGGGCCAAGCTCGATCGCGGCCGACTTCACCAGGCCGATCACGCCCCACTTCGCGGCGGCGTACGCACCGCAGGTCGCCACGCCCTGCTTGCCGTACGCCGACGACGTCGCGATGAACCGACCCCACTTGCGCTCGATCATGTGCGGAGCGGTCGACTTCAGCAGGTGCCAGACGCCGGTCAGGTGCGTGTCCATGCAGGTCTTCCACGCCTCCTCCTCCATCTCGTGCAGAAGCGCGTGGATGAAGAACCCGGCGTTGGCGATGGCGATGTCGATGCGGCCGAACTCCTCGATCGCCCGGTCCACGACGTGCTGCACCTGGTCGGCGTCGCCGACGTCGGCAGTGACCGCGATGGCGCGGCGGTCCTCCTGCTCCACGAGGCGAACCGTCTCCTCGAGGTCACCCTCCTCGTAGAGCGGGTACTTGACCTCCGCCGGCTGGTGCTGCAGACCGCAGACCACGATGTCCGCGCCCTCGCGGGCCATCGCGATCGCGTGCGAGCGCCCCTGGCCGCGGCCGCCGCCGGTGATGATGGCCACGCGGCCTTCGAGCTTTCCCATGGTCTCTCTCCCTCTCGGTGGTGTTCGGTTCGGTGGTCATGCGCCGAGGCAGTAGGCGACGGCATCGACGATTCGGTCGGCGTCGGCCGCCACGGCGCAGCGTCCGCGGCCGGCTTCGGCCAGCTCCCGGCACGCCTGTACCCGTACGGGGTCGTCCGACGTGCAGACCACGTGCAAGGTGTCGTAGCGGCGCGCGACCGCCAGCGGATCGGGGCCGACGTTGTGGCCACCGTCGCTCAGCAGCACCGCCACGTGGTCGGCGGTCCGCGCGCCCTGCAGCTGGTCCAGGCCCAGCCGCAGCCCCAGGTGCAGGTTGGTCAGGCCCATTCCGCGCAGCGACAGCACGTCGGCCAGCAACGGCTCCAGCCGCAGCGGGTCGGACAGCCGCTTGAGCACCGCCGCGTCGCGCCAGAAGGCGACGACCGCGGTCTCGTCGCGGCCGACCACGGTCAGCATCGCCGCCGTCGCCATCGCCGCCACGGTCAGGTGCTCGCCGCGCATCGACCCGCTGACGTCCAGCAGCAGCGCGTACGCGCGCCGCGCCCGCACGCGATCGGAGACCCAGAAGTCCCGCGCCTCGGGGTACGGCTTGGCCGCGATCTCCTCGACGGTCCGGTCGACGTCCAGGTCGTCGGAGCGGTAGGCGAAGCGCGTCGGCCGCAGGCGGCCCGCCCCGAGCGTCGCCGACGGCACCCGTCGCGCGGTGCGGACCGCGATCAACCGGGCGATCCGGCGGGCCTCGTCGAGCCGCTGCGCGTCGACCTCGTCCGCCCGCTGCGGAGTGGCGTCGCGATCCGCGTCGCCGTCGGCGCCGGTCGCGCCCGCGCTGTCCGGTCCGGCCGGAGCATCGGCGGGGGCCGGGCCGGCCAGGCCGTCTCGCGCGCCGGCCGGCGTCGCCGCCGCCTTCTGGGCCGCCGCGGCGGCCGCGGCTCCGTCGTGCACGACGTCCTCTCCGGCCTGCCCGGGACGCCGCCAGACCAGCTCGCGATCCGGAGCCTCGTCGGGTCGCAAGGCGGCGGAGATGCTGGGCGCGGCACGGCGCCGACCGCCTGGGCGCCTCGCGCGCGCCCGAGTAAAACTTGCGGCATCGGCGGAGGGCGGCGCCAGCTGCGCCAGGACGATCTCGGTCAGCAGCTCCTCGGCGGTCGCCCCGCACGACGGATCGACGGCGATCCGTCCCGACAGCGTGACCTGAGCCGCCTCGACCAGCGCGTCCCAGCCGGCGGCGTCGGCGAACGGATCCTCGACGCCGTGCAACCGCGCCAGGCCGGGTGTCACCCGGGCCATGTCGATCGCCCCGCGGACCGACGACCCGCGCACCACCAGCGGGTGCTCGCGGGTGGCGCGGACGACGGCGGTGGACAGCGCGACCAGCCGCTCGTCCGCGCCCGGTGCGCGCCGGGCGACGATCGTCCGCTCCTCGGACGCGGACTGGTAGCCGAAGGCAATCCGCAACAGCCGGTCGGCGACCGACCGGCTGATCCGTCCCGCGCCCGCATCGTGGTGCGGGTTCATCGCCGCGATCAGCCGGAATCCCGGAGCCGCCTCGACCACGCCGTAGCGGGGCACGACCAGCCGCCGCTCGGCCAAGGGACCGAGCAGCACGTTCAGGGTGTCGTCGGGGACCCGGTTGAACTCCTCGACGTAGAGGTGCGCGCCCGACCGCATCGCCTCGACCAGCGGCCCGGCGACGAAGTCCGGGTCGCGGTACCCGTGCGCAACGACCCGCGAGGGATCGTGCACCCCGACCAACCGTGCGGGGGTCAGCAGCGGCGAGCCCTCGACCGCCAGCAGCCGCGTGCCGACCGCCGCCGCGGTCGCCCGCAGCAACGTCGACTTGCTGACGCCCGGAGGTCCCTCCAGCAACACGTCCCGGCCGGCCGCCAGGCCGGCGACCAGCCGACTGATCTCGTCCCGACGGCCGACGACGTCGACGCCGATCGCGTCCACCAGCCCGGACGGCCCCGACGCCAGCTCCAGCGTCATGTCCGCGCCGACGCCAGGATCGATGCGATCTGCGCCTCGGGCCCTTCCGTCGCGACCGCCTCGTCGAGCACGATCTTCGACGACAGGGCCAGCTCGACCGCGACGTCGATCACCGTCGGATCCAGCGGATCGTCGAGCTGCTCCAGCTCGGCCAGCTGGCGGGCGACCAGCACGATGTCGATCGCCCCCCGCACGGACGATCCCGACCGCAGGGCCGGGTGGTTGCGGGTGGCGCGCGTGACGCGGACCGCCAGCTCGATCAGCCGTGCGTCGTCGCTGTCGGTGCGGCGGGCGACGATCTCCGTCTCCTCCGCCTCCGTCTGGTATTCGATCGCCATCCGGCAGAGCCGGTCGAAGACCGACACGCTGACGCGCATCGTGCCGACCGCGTCGTAGGGGTTCATCGCGGCGACCACGCGGAAGCCCGGCTCCGCCCGGACCAGGCCGTGGCGCGGAACGTTGATCTCGCGCTCGGCCATCGCCCCGAGCAATACGTTGAGCGTGTCCTCGGGGATCCGGTTGAACTCCTCCAGGAAGAGCAGGCCCCCGCGCTGCATGGCCTCGGCCAGCGGACCCGGGACGAAGTCCTCGGACCGGTAGCCGTGGCGCATCACCTGCGCCGGGTCGTGGTGCCCAACCAGCTTGGTCGGGCTCAGGTCCCCGTTGCCCTCGACCAGCAGCAGCGGGATTCCCCGGTGGCGGGCGATCGCCCGCAGCAAGGTCGACTTGCCCGTACCGGGCGGCCCCTCCAGCAGGAGGTCCCGCCCGGCGTCCAGCACCGCCACCGCCGACGCGATCTGGCGTCGACGGCCGACGACGTCGCGCTGCACGGCCGCGAACAGCTCGGCGCTGCCGAGGCCCTCCGCTGCTGCCCGCGTGGTGGTCATCCGTCCGTGCGGCTCGGCGGGTGCTCGGTAGTCGAATGCGACTCGCTGTGCTCCGCCGTCTCCGGCTCCGGCGTCGCCTCGGCCACGCGCTGCTCGCTGGCGCGGACCTGCGCGCGGTGTCTGCGAATCGACAGACCGACGGCCAGCAACAGGACGATGCCGTTGAACAGGTCGGGGAGCCAGAGCGGCGCGCCGGCCAGCAACAGGCCCTTGACGCCCGTGGCCAGCACGTAGACCGCGATCACCGTGCCCCAGACGTTGTACTGCCCGTTCTTGATCTGGGTCGATCCGAGGAACGCCGCGGCGAACGCTGGCAGCAGGTACGACGGACCGACGTCCGGCGCCGCCGACGAGAGCCGCGACGTGACCAGCACGCCGGCCAGGGCGGCGATCGTGGCCGCCGCGATCAGCGAGCCGGCGACGATCTTGCCGGTCGCCACGCCGCTCAGGCGCGCCGCCTCCGGGTTGCCGCCCGTCGCGTAGATGTGGCGGCCGATCGGCGTGTGCTCCAGGATGTACCAGAGGATGACCGCCAGAACCAGCATGTAGTAGACCGGCAGCGCGATCCCGAACAGGGTCGACGTGGTCAGGTCCTGGAAGCTGGCCGGCAGGCCGACGATCGGCTGGTTGTCGGTGATCCAGACCGCGATCGCGGCCAGGATCGACGACACGCCCAACGTGGCGATGAACGAGTCGATCCCGACCTTGGTGACCAGGATCGCGTTCAGACCGCCGACCAGCACACCGCCCACGATCGCCGCCAGGATCGCCGGGACGATCGGCAAGCCGGACTTGCTCATCACGTACGCGACGAGGATCGCGCCGATCCCGACCGCACCGCCGATCGAGAGGTCGAAGACCCCCGCGGCCAGCGGGAGCACCACGCCGATCGAGATGATCGCGACGATCGCCTGCTCGGCCAGCAGCGACTTCAGGGTCACCGAGGAGAGGAACGAGTCCGGCACCCAGATCGCGTACAGGATGATCAGACCGATCAGGACATATACGGCACTGATCGTGCGGAACGACAGCGCCCGGGCGATCTTCGAGCGCGTGCTGCGCTCTTGCGCGCGGCTACTCCCGGGCGGTGCGCTCTGCGGGTCAGCAACGGTGGTGGACATCAGGCTGCTCCAACCTGGACGGGGGTATGGACATCGGCACTCGAGCTGACCGACTCGGTGACGATCGCCTCGTCGGTGAGCCTCGGTCCCTCCAGCACCGCCGCCACCTCGCCGTCGCGCAGGACGATCACGCGATCGCACAGCGCGGCGAGGGGCTTGGACTCGCTGGTGCAGATGATCAGCGAGGCACCCTGCTCGGCCGCCTTGGCGAGCAGCTCGTAGATCGCGGCCTTGGCGGCGACGTCGACGCCCTGGGTGGGCTCGTCGAGGACGATCACCTTCGGTTCCAGGCGCATCCACTTGGCCATCACGACCTTCTGCTGGTTGCCGCCGCTGAACTCGCTCAGCGTCTTCTCCGGCTGGGGCGGCTGCACGTCGAGGCTGTCGATCCACTTGTCGACTTCGGCCTCCTCCAGCTTGCGGCTCAGCCGCCAGCCGTTCCACGCCGCACCCAGCGACGGCAGCATCATGTTCTCGCGCGCGTTGCGCGAGAGCACCGCACCCTGCTCGGCGCGGTCGGCCGGCACGAGCACGAGGCCCGCGTCGATCGTCTTCTTGACGGAGCGGCCGACCAGCGACTCACCTTCGAGCACCACCTCGCCGGCGCTCCGCTCACCGGTGCCGAACAGCAGCCCGGGCAGCTCGTCGCGGCCGGAGCCGTTGAGGCCGGCCACGCCCAGCACCTCGCCGGCGTGCAGGTCGAACGACAGGTCGCGGATCCGCTTGCCCTCGAGGTTGCGGACCTCCAGCACGACCTCGGCGCGGGCCTTGGGCGCGGACGGGTACAGGTCCTCGATCCGACGGCCGGCGATCATCTCGACCAGACCGTCCTCGTTGAGCTCCTTGGTCTTGCGCACGCCGGCCAACCGGCCGTCCCGCAGGACGGCCACGCGGTCGGCCAGCTCCAGCACCTCGGCCGAGCGGTGGGACACGAAGACCACGCCGGCACCCTCGTCGGCGATGTTGCGGATCGCGCCGAACAGCCGCTCGGCCTCGCGATCGTGCAGCGCGGCCGTGGGCTCGTCGACGAAGAGGATGCCCTCGGGCGTCTCCCAGCCGTCGAGCGCCCGGGCGATCGCGATCACGGTTCGCTCGGGTGCGGCGAGCGCGGCGACCGGGACGTCGATGTCGAAGTCCATGCCGAACCGCGCCAGCAGCTCACGGGCGTGGCGGCGCTGCTCGCGCCACTTGATGCGCTTGCCGCGCCCCGTGGTGTAGCCCGACCCGAGCGCCAGGTTCTCCGTGGCGCTGAGGGTCGGAATCAGGCCCAGGACCTGATGGATGAAGTGGATGCGGCGCTTCCAATCCGCGTCGACCTCGTTCGGCCAGACTTCCTGGCCGAACGCGACGATTCGCCCTCCGTCAGCCTGGTGGTACCCAGCCATGACTTTGATCAGCGTCGACTTACCGGAACCGTTGGGTCCGGCGAGGGCGAGGATCTCTCCCCGCTCCACGTCCAGATCCACGTTGTCCAGCGCGAGCTGACCGGCGAACGCCTTGGTCAGACCGGTGATCTCGAGCAACCGCTCCATGTCACTTCGCCTGCGACCAGAGCTCGGCGAACTGCGCCTTGAAGTCGCTGCCGAAGGGCAGCTGCTCCAGATCGAAGTCCTCGGTCTCCTGATCGACCCAGACGGTCGGCAGCAGCGGGACCTCGTACTCCTGATCGGTCGTCGCGCGAGCGACGAGATCGGCCAGCTGGTAGGCGTAGACGTCCAGGTACAGCGCGCGATCGGACCACTGGCCCCCGTCGCGGATGTACTGCCAGTTGACCTTCGAGCCGCCGCCGCTGGAGACCTTCACGCGATCGGACAGGCCGGCGCCCTTCAGCGCGGCCGGAACGCCCGGCATCATGTCGCCGAAGTAGAACGCGACGTAGTCGACGTCCGGGTTGGCCTGCAGATACGAGACGACCGTCTGCGGCACCGTCTTGCCGATGTCGGTCAGCTTGACGTTGAGCATGTCCAGCTCGCAGCCGGGGCAGTACTCCTTCGTGTACTTCTTCCACAGGTCCGCCTGGAAGGTGGCACCAGGGCCCGCGTCCGGAGCGTTGACGTAGACCGCCTTCGCCGCGCCGTCGGTGTCGGCGGTCATCCGGCGGACCAGTGCCTGGACCGTCGTCTCCGCGTCCTTGTCGTTGAAGACGTGAGCGGTGATGCCCTCCTCGCCCTTGTCCGGGACGTTGTTGACGAAGACCTTCGCCCCCTGCTCGGCCAGCTGCGCGAGCTGCTCGCGCCACTGCTCGATCGGGTAGTTCATGTTGATCACGGCGTCGGGCTTGTCCTGCACCACCTTGTTGAAGGCCGCGGTGACCTCCTCCGGCGACGCGCCGCCGTTGACGATGTTGACCTTCAGGCCGAGCGTCTTCCCGGCCTCGGTCAGGTCCTGGCCGATCTTGGTGCAGAGCGCGCCCGGGCAGGCGACGTAGTCCAGGACCTTGCCCGTCGGCTTCGTCGCCAGCGGCTCGGTGATGCCGAACTCGGTCGGCAGCTCGCTGTTCTCGGCGACGAGCTTCTTCGCCTCCTCGACCAGCTCGGGTGGCGTCCCTCCGCCGCCGTTCGACGCGCTGGCGCTCTCGCTGCCCGTGCTGTTGTCGTCGTCCGACCCGCAGGCCGCGAGGGCCAGCGTGGTGCACCCGATCGCCGCGAGCGCGGCGAGGTGCGTCCTCCATGTCCTCTGCATTGGGTTCTCTCTCTCCTTGTGGGTGCGATCGCCCCGCGTCACCGCGGCGCGATTCGACGGTTGGGGCTAGGCGGTCACCAGCGCGGACATGCCGGCGCTGAGGTCGATCGTCGATCCGGTGATGAACTCGGCGTCGTCGGAGGCCAGGAAGACGACCGCCTTCGAGATGTCGGACGGCTGGAGCCGTCCGACGGGCAGCTGGTGCTCGTTCTGCTTGACGAACTCGTCGACCATCTCCATGTCCGCGTCGGGACGGTCGGGGAAGAACATCGGCGGGGTCAGGTCGTTGTTCAGCAGGTCGGTGCTGACGTAGCCGGGGCAGACCGCGTTGCAGGTGACGTTGTGCGGACCGAGGTCGATCGCGACCGACTTGACGAACCCGATCACGCCCCACTTGGCGGCCGTGTAGTTGGAGTTGTTGCCGCAGCCGCGCTTGCCCACCGCGGACGAGGTGGCGATGAAGCGGCCGGACTGCTGGGCGATGAACTGGTTGGCGACCGCCCGCAGCGAGTTGAAGACGCCGGTCAGGCAGACGTCGACGCAGACGTCCCACTCCTCGGCCGTCATGTCCTGGATCGCCTGGTACGCGACGACGCCGGCGTTGGCGACCATGATGTCGATCCGCCCGAACTCCGCCATCGCGGCTTCGGCCACCCGCTCCATGTCGGCGAGCCGGGCGACGTTGGCGGCGACCTTGATCGCCCGCTGGTCCTCCTGCTCGACCAGGCGGACGGTCTCGTCCAGATCACCCGGCGACCAGAGCTTGAACTTCAGCCCCGGCAGGTCCTCCTCGATACCGCAGGCGACCACGCTGGCGCCCTCGCGGGCGAGCGCGACGGCGTGCGCCCGGCCCTGACCCCGGCCCGCCCCCGTGACGATCGCCACCTTCCCGTCCAGTCGTCCCATCTCCCACTCCTCAGCTCGATATCAATAACGAATATAGATTTGGCCGATCGCGCCGTCGGCCGTCCGCGACCGTCACGAACCGCCCCGGCGCGACCCCTCGGGCGCGCGTCAGGCGGCGACGGCCCCGGTGCCGATCCGCTTGGCCGGCTCGGCGACGATCCGCTCCGCCGCGACGTAGCCGAAGGTCACGTACGGACCGAAGGTCGTGCCCCCGGACCAGTACGCCTGCCCCGACGCCGACGCCACGCAGTTGCCGACGCCGTAGAGCCCGGGCACCGGCTGCTCGTTGCCGTCGAGGATCTGCAGGCTGGTGTTGACCTTCGGCCCGCCCTTGGTCTCGATCGAGCCCGGGGCGAGGATCGTCGCGTAGTACGGCCCCTCGGCGGCCAGTGGGTACATCGTCGGGTTGGGCAGGTCGTTGTCGTCGGCCCGCTCGCCGTGCAACAGCAGCTGGATCGCCTGCTGGCCCCGCTGGAAGTCCTCGTCGACGCCGGTCCGAGCGAACCCGTTGAAGCGCTCGATCGTCACCCGCAGCTGGTCGAGGAAATCGTCGGCCAGACGGGTCCCGCGGGTGCTCGCCGACAGCGACTCCAGGCGCTCCTCGAGCAGCGCGACCAGCTCCTCGAGCGTGTCGCCCTTCAGCAGGTACTTGGACTGCGCCCCGATCGGCGGGATGAAGTTGCCGGCCTGATGGTCGGCCATCCCCTGCCGCGGCCAGGTCAGCCGGGTCCGCTCGTCGAGGATCGCGAACTGCAGGTGGTTGGGGTACTCGGCCTTGGCCGGATCCCAGAGGAAGTGCGACTGGGTGCGGTCGTTGTAGGTCGTCTTCTCGTTGACGACCCGCTTGCCGTACTTGTTGACGCTGAAGACGCTGTCGCCGATCAGCGAGAAGTTGGAGATCAGCGTCGGGTCCTCGTCGAGCGCCTGCTCGAAGACCAGCGGCGAGCCCCACGCGCTGTGCATGTGGAACAGCGGGACGCCGAGCGCCTTGACGATCGGGATGATGTCGCCCTCGTTGGTCCGCGCCGCGCAGCCGCCGACGTACTGGCCGTTCAGGTACTCCTGGGTGTAGCGCTTGCCGTGGGTGAAGCCGCCCGACGCGAAGACCACCGCCCGTCCGGACCGGATCAGCACCTCGCGACCACCAGTCGACGCCCGCACGCCGACGACCTCGCCGGCCTCGTTGACGAACACCCCGTCGACCCGGTGCGCGGTGAGGACCTCACCGCCGAGATCCTCGATCCGCTCGACCAGGTAGTCGATCACGACCCGCCCGTTGACCAGCTCGCCCGTGCCGTCGTGGTTCATCAGGGTCCGGCCGAACCGCGCCTTGTCCTCTTCGACCTCGTTGTAGCTGGGCCAGTCGTCGGCGTGGAACGTCCGCATGCCGCCGCTGTCCTCCATCGCGCTGAAGGCCTCGGCCGCGCGGTCGTAGTACAGCTCGACGATCCGGTACTCCCACTCGGGCAGCCCGAAGAAGTCGGCGGACGGGTCGTACAGCAGCGGGCGCCCGATCCGCGCGAAGAAGCGGATGAAGTCGTCCTTGGGGTCGGCCTGCCCGGACCGTTGCATGTACCGGTTGTTGGGGACCATCATGCCGCCGAGCGCCTTGGCGCTGGTGCCGCCGGTCCGCTCGCCCTTCTCGAGCATCAGCACGGACAGCCCGCGGCGCAGCGCGTTGAAGGCCGTCGACGCGCCGGAGATCCCGGTGCCGACGACGATCACGTCGGCGGTGTGGTCCCAGTCCTGCTCCTCGGTGAGCGTGATGACGTGGGGCTTGTCAGTCTGGTGTGACACGGGTGGTGCTCCTCACTGATGCGTCTCGGGGCGGGACAGGAAGCGGTCGACGAGCTCGTGCAGCTCGGTCGAGAACGGGGTCGAGAGGTGGTCGATGCCGGACAGCCGGTGGATCTCGGCCGCGGACAGCGCGGAGGCCAGGCTGTCGGCCGAGCGGATCACGCTGTCCTCGTCGCCGTTGGCGAGCAGCACGGGGACGCGCAGCCGGGCGAGCATCTCGCCCGTCGGCGGCTCCCAGCGCCGGCAGAGCGCGGCCCCGATCGCCGCGGGGTCGCCGCCGGACTGCAGCGCGTAGACGGCGGCGGTCCGCACGCTGGCGGGCAGCGTCGGCCCGAAGCCCTCGGTCATCGCGGTCCGGACGACCTCGCCGCCGGGCTCCGGGGCGAAGATGTTGTCGCCGACGCCGGCCAGCGCCAGCCGGCGGATCCGCCCGGGCCGGCCGAGCGCGATCATCAGCGCGATCTTGGCGCCGAGCGAGAAGCCGACCACGTCGAGCGCGCCGTCGGGCAGGCTCGCGTCGACGTGCGACACGATCGCGTCGTAGTCGGCGCTGTCGGCGGACCCCGGCGCGCCGCCGTGGCCGGGCAGGTCGACGACGACGACCTCGCGGCCGGCGGCGGCCAGCCGCGACGGCAGCCGGCTCGCACCCCAGGTCCCGCGCGCCGACCCGCCCCAGCCGTGCAGCAGCACGACCGGCACGGACGGCGCCGGGATCGAGGACGCCGGGATCACAGCCCGGCCGCTCCCCGGGCGACGCGGTCGGTGCTCTGGAACATCATCGGGCGGAACGTGCGGCGCTCGATCAGCCAGCGGCCGTCGTCGGTGCGGCGGAAGTCGTCCTGCATCAGACCGAGCAGGTTGGGCAGGCGCACCTGGTGGAGCGGCAGGCCGTCGGCCCCGAAGACGCAGATGTAGGAGCGCACGACGGCGGTCGTCAGCGACTCCAGCTGACCGGTCAGGTTGGTCAGCATGTGCAGCGTCGTGCGTGCCCCGTTGGCCCGGCGGTCGTCGAAGTTCGCCTCGATCGCGGCGCGACCGGCCGTGATCTTGCCGGCGAAGTCGAAGACCCCGTCCGCGGTGAAGTACTGGTGGTACCGCCGGCCGTCGTTGGCGTCGAGGTCCCACCACGACTCGACCACGAGCGCGATCAGGTGCTGAACCAGGTCTCGCTCGTTCGCGTCCGCGCCGTCGAACACCTCGAACGTCCGGGTGAGCAGCCCGAGGGCGGGCTGCGACTTGTTATCGGCGTGGTCGGACAGCGACATGCCTGCATCTCCGGTTCGGGCACGGAGACAACGACCCGCCGCGACGTGCGACGAGACCGACTCCCCCGTGCTCCCTCTCTCCTGGGCTGTGCCCGGGTGCCGGAAGCACCCGATAGCGACGAAACGAATATATAGTTTTCGTCTCGCGACTGTCAAGGGCGCCACGGATCTCACGCCCGGCCCCGCCCGGGACGCCGGCCGCGACGCACGTCGCACCCGCGGCGCGGCCTCCCGGCCGGCCCCGAGCCGGCTCAGCCGGTGTTGCGCATCCCCGCCGCGATCCCGCCGATGGTCGACAGCAGCGGCCCGCGGGCCGCCTCGTCCCCGTCGCGCGAGCGGCGCAGCAGGTCGACCTGGATGTGCGAGAGCGGGTCGATCCACGGGTTGCGGTGCGCCAGCCGGCGCTGCAACGCCGGCGAGGCGTCGAGCAGGTTCGCGGTGCCCCGCAGGTCGAGCACCGCCCGACGGACCCGCTCGTGCTCGTCGCGGATCGGCCCCCACAGTTCGCGCACGTCGTCGTCGACCAGCGCCAGGTACCGCTCGGCCACGCCCAGGTCGCTCTTGAACAACGACATCTCCAGCATCGAGATGATCGTCCGGAAGAACGGCCAGCGCTCGGCCATCTCGCGCTGGAGCGCCCGGTCGCCCTGCTCCAGGGCGGTGCCCGCCCCGTACCACGCGGGCAGCAGGATCCGGTTCTGCATCCACGCGAAGACCCACGGGATCGCCCGCAACCCGTCGACCCCCGCGACGCCGCCGCGCTTGGCCGGACGCGACCCGATGTTCATCTCCGACAGCTCGGCCAACGGGGCCGCCTGGTGCAGCAGTCGCGGGAACCGGTCGTCGCCGAAGACCAGCGCGCGGTAGCTCTCGCGCGAGGCCCGGGACAGCGCGTCGAGCTCGGCGCGGTACGCGGGCGACGGCGCGTCCGGCGGCGTCAGCGTGGCCAGCACGACCGCCGACAGCGTCTGCTCCAGCGAGCGGACGGCCAGCTCCGGATGCGGGTAGCGCTGCGACAGCACCTCCCCCTGCTCCGTGATCGCGATCCGGCCGCGGACCGATCCCGGCGGCTGCGAGAGGATCGCGCGGTGGTGCGGACCGCCCCCGCGTGACGTCGAGCCGCCCCGGCCGTGGAAGAACCGAACCGCCACGCCGCGCGCGTCGGCCTGCGCGACCAGCCGCTCCTGGGCCGCGTAGAGCCCCCACTGCGACGCGATGAACCCGCCGTCCTTGGCGGAGTCCGAGTAGCCGAGCATGATCTCCTGCGCACCGCCGCCGCGCGCGACGTACGCCGCGTAGGCGTCGGTCGCGTAGAGCACGCCCATCGTCGCCTCGGCCGCCGCCAGGTCGTCGACCGTCTCGAACAGCGGCACGATCGGCACCGCCGGGACGGCGCCGGTGCCCGCCGCGTGGCGCAGCAGGAACAGCGTGCAGAGCACGTCCGACGGGCGCCGGGCCATCGCGATGATCAGCCGCCCGATCGCGGCCGGCCCGTCGGCGTCGACCGCCCGCGCGACCGCGCCGATCCCGGCGATCGTCGTCGCCGCGTCCGCGTCGTCGACCGTCACGGCGGCCGCGGGCGGCCGGCCCAGCTCGGCGACCAGCAGCCGCTGGCGACCGGCCTCGTCGGCGTCGGAGTAGCCGTCGATCAGCGCACCGGTCGCGTGCTGCAAGGGGCCCGCGGACTGGCGGACGTCGAGCGCCGCGACCAGGAACCCGAAGGTCCGTGCCTGCACCAGCAGCCGGGCGATCCGGCCGCGCGCGACCTGCTTCGATCCGCACGAGTCGCGCAGCAGCTCCAGGTCGGCGATCAGCGCGTCGGCGTCGGGGTAGCCACCGGGCTCGCGCTCGACGGCACGCTCGATCCGCGCCGCGACGTACGTCAGCTTGCGGCGGAACGGCTCGGTCGCGCTGGCCCCGCGGAAGACGACCGCCGGCAGCTCGCGCGCGTCCCGGTCGAGCGACGCCCGCAGCTCCTGGGTGGCGAAGACCCGATCCTCGGACTGCGAGAACCCCACCGCCAGCCGATCGACGCGCTCGGCCAGCAGCCGCAGCGCCGTCTGCCGGTGGCGCCGCAGCGTCGCGGCGACGGTCTCCGGTCCGACGTTGGGGTTGCCGTCCATGTCGCCGCCGGCCCACGACCCGAACCGGACCGGCATCCGCTCGGGCTCCGGGTCGCCGGCCCCGCGGTACGGCCAGGCCGGACCGAGCGTCCGCGACAGCTCCAGCAGCAGGTCGGGCAGCGCGTCGTAGAGCACCGACTCGACGTGCAGCAGGGTGCGCCGAACCTCGTCGTCGGGGTGCGGCCGCAGCGCCCGGACGTCGTCGGTCTGCCACCAGACGGTCAGCGTCTCGCGCAGCTCGTCCTCGATCACGCGGCGGCGGCGCGGGCCGATCCTCGGGTCGTCGAGCACCTCCATCAGCGCCCAGACCCGCTGCTGGTGGTCGAAGATCGAGCGCCGCGTGACCTCGGTCGGGTGGGCGGTCATCACCAGCGCCACGTCCAGGTCGGCCAGCGCCCGGGCCCGCCGCGCCGGGGGCACGCCCGCCGTGGCCGCAGCGGCGGCGGCCAGCGACTCCCGCTGCGGGGCCTGGTCGTCGGCGTCGTGCTCGCGGCGCCGCCGCAGCCGCTCCAGCTCCTCGGCGATGTTCGACAGCTGCAGCGACATCGAGCAGGCCCGGACCAGCGGACCGAGCTGGGTCGATCCCAGCCGCCGGATCTCGGCGATCAGCTGGTCGCCGTCGGGACCGGTCGGGTCGGCGCGCAGGGCGGCGCAGCGGTCGCGCAGCCAGAACACCCGGTCGCGGAAGGCGCGGCCCTCCTGCTCGACGAGCACGTTGCCAAGCAGCCGCTCGAGCAGCGCGATGTCCCGGTCGAGATCGCGCGGGGCCGCTCCGTCCCGCGACCCGTCACGTTCGGCCGGACCGCCCACGCCGGTCAGCTGCGCGCGGTCGCGGTGATCTCCAGGATCACGGGGCGCAACGCGTCGTGCGATTCGTCGATGTGCGCGACCACGACCGCTCTGAACTTCTTGGCCGTGGTCTTGCCCGCGGACTCGATGATCCGGTCGTGGGCGCTGATGATCCGGTCGATCGCTTCCTGGCGGCTCTGCTCGTGCGTCACGTAGAGCTGGATGTAGCGCTCGGTCGCGTCCCACAGCTGCGCCAGGACCTGGCGGTCCCAGCTGGTCGCGCCCGGCAGCAGCGCCATGTGCATCTGCGTGTGGACCGACGGCACCGACAGCGGCGCCCCGTCGCGTCGCATCGCGTCGCGGAAGTCGACCGCCAGCTCGTTGACCGCGGCCAGCCGCTCCGGCGTGAACAGGTCGCCCGACCGCTCGGCGACGTCGGCCTCGATCAGCCGGCGCAGCCGGAATATCGCGTCGAAGTCGTCGATGTCGACCGGGGCGATCTGCGGCCGGCGCCCCCGGCGGAAGATCACCAGTCCGCGGCTCTCCAGCCGCCGCAGCGCTTCCCGCACGGGGACGTGGCTGACCCCCATCTGGACGCTCAGGTCCTGGATCGCCACGTTCTCTCCCGGCGGCAGGCTCCCCTCCAGGACCATGCCGAGCAGGGTCTCGGTGACCTGGTCGACCACCGACTGAGGGGCACCGGCGCCGCGGCGACGTGATTCGATCATGGCTGGATCCTCGGAGAGGGAACGGAACGGAACGGGATCATGCAAGCGTCTCACGGAGGGCCCGCGCGAGCAGCGGGATGTCGGCGCCGTAGACCCGATAAGTGGCCTTCGCCGGGTCCGCCCCGATTCCTCCGCCCGCGACCGATCCCGCCGCCGCGGCCTCCAGGATCTGCCGCTCGCGCGCGTCGATCCGGGCCGTGTCCCAGCGGTAAGCGACCGCCAGGTCGCCGCGTCCGACGAACAGCACGTCGGAGCCCGCCGCCACGATCTCGTCCAACGGATCGTCGGTGTCCGGCGTCTCGATCTGGATCACGGCCAGCGGCGGGTGCGCGTCGGCCCGCTCCACGTACTCCCGGAGCGGCTCCGCCCCGTAGCCGGCCAGCCGGTGCGCGTTGCCGATCGACCGGCCGCCCGCCGGCGCGTAGGTCATCGCGACGCGCAGCTCGGCGACCTGCTGCGCCCGGGTCACCGTCGACAGCTGGATCCCGGCGGCACCGGCCTCCAGCAGCCGGTTGACGAGTCCGACGTCCAGCCGCGGCAGGCGGACGATCGCCGGCAGGCCGAGCACCTCGGCGTGGCGGGTCAGCGTCTGCGCGTCGGCCTCGGTCAGCTGCGAATGCTCCAGGTCGACGATCACGAAGTCGAAGCCCGCCTCGGCGACCATGTCGACGACCTGCGTCGACGGCAGCTTCAGGAAGATCCCGCGCTGGGGAACGCTCAGGTCCAGACGCAGCATCAGGCCTCGTACTCGCCCGCGTTGATCACGATCCCCCGCGCGAGCAGGTCCGCTCGCGGCGGCCCGAACACGTCGATCAGCCAGGTCGACCCGTCGCCGACGTCCTGCGACGTGTGCTCGACGCGCGCCGGGATCACCGTCAGCGACGGCGACGCCACGGTCACGTGCTCGTCTTCGCGCCAGGCGCCCCGGTCCGGCGTCCACGGGTACCGCAGGTGGTGGACCCAGTCCCCCGCGAAGGTCAGCGAGATCTGCTCGAAGTCGTCGTGCCAGTGCGGCGTCAGGTCCGTCTCCGGACGGCGGGTCGGCCGCGGCGCGAACAGGTTGATCATCAGGTTGCCGGAGCGGAACACCCGGAACTCGCCGGGCGCCGCCGGGTGATCGGCCAGATCGTGGACGACCGTCCGGGCGCCCGCCGTCGGCAGCCGCGTGGGCCCCAGCGGCGCCACGCCCTCCGGCGGCGCGGCGTAGTCCGCCGCGTTGGCGGCCTGCGCGACCAGGTCGGCGGCGGCGACCGTGAACGCGCGGACCAGAGCGCCCCCGGTCGTCGTGACGAAGGTGCTGGCTCCGGGCGCGACGATCGCCAGGCCGCCGGCGGGCACGTCGACGTCCCCACCGCCGGACGTGATCCGTCCGGCCGCGTCGATGCAGTAGAGCAGGTACTCGTCAGCCTGCTCGACGCGCTCGAGCCGCGCGCCCGGCTCGAGCTCGCTGTAGACCAGCACCACGTTGGCCGAGCGGTGCACCCAGGACCGAACGCCGACGTCCGCCGCGGTCGGCGCCTCCCGCGCGTACTCGACGTACGTCGCCGGGGGCGACTGGACCGTCGCCGTCGTCATCGGGACCTTCCGTAGCGCTGCATATCCAGTAGGAATATATACTTAAGCGACGCCGGCGAACGCGTCGGCCGCCGCCCGCCACTCGTCGAGCAGGCGCGGGGTGTCCTCCGCGGTCGCCTGGTCGATCCACAGCACGCAGCGGTCGGCCCCGGCCTGGGCCAGCCGGTCGATCATCGCCGGGTCCGGCGGAACGGTGATCACCGTGACGCGGCGGTCGACGCCGCGCGCGGCGGCCTCCCGCTTGAGTCCGGCGATCCGCTCCGGGATGCCCTCCAGGCAGAGCGGCGCCCAGCCGTCGGCGTACTCCAGCACGCGCTTCTCCACCGTCGGCCCCATGCCGGCGATCGTCATCGGCACGGTGCGGCCCTCCTGGACCGGCTTCGGCCACGACCAGATCCGGTCGAAGTCGACGTGGTTGCCGTGGAACGAGGACTCGTCCTTCTGCCAGATCTCCCGCACCGCCAGCATCCGCTCGCGCATGATCGCGATCCGCTTGTCCGGATCGGTGCCGTGGTTGCGCATCGCCTCGCGGTTCCAACCGGCGCCGACGATCAGCTCCAGCCGCCCCTGCGAGAACAGGTCGAGGCTGGCGACCTCCTTGGCGAAGATGATCGGATCGCGCTCCGCGATCAGTACCGCGCAGGTGCCGACGCGCAGCGTCGTGGTCGCCGCGGCGGCGGCGGTCGCCGCGACGAACGGGTCGTACAGCCGCAGGTAGTGCGGGCTCAGCGGCCCGCCCGGGTACGGCGACTCCCGGGAGGCCGGGATGTGGGTGTGCTCGCCGAAGAACACCGACTCGAAGCCCTGCTGCTCGACCAGCCGCGCCACGGCCGCCGGATCGAGCGTGTCGTCGGTGACCACCGCTGCGACGCCAAAGTGCATGTCCCTCTCCCTGGGTAAGTGTATATTCATATAGAGGATATAGATCACGTCCGGAGGACGGGAAACTTCTGGTGCCCCGTCCCCGCGACCGACGGGCTCCGGTACCCGCCCGCGTCGCCGCGGCCCGCCGCTCGCGCCGCGCGTCGCGCCGTCCCGGCGTCGCGCGATCGTCCTCGGCCCACCCGACCACACGGAGTTGCCATGGGACGCACGCCGACGCTCAGCCGCTACCGCGACCGGTACGACCACTTCGCCTTCGAGCGCATCGACGGGATCCTGCAGATCACGATGCACACCGACGGCCGCGACCTCGTCTGGGGCGCCGTGCCGGACGAGGAGGCCGGGCTGATGCTGGAGGACGTCGGCCGCGATCCCGAGAACCGGGTGATCATCCTCACCGGATCCGGTGACACGTTCATCGACGACGCGGAGCTCGGCGCGGGCGACGGCGGGACCATCCCCGCGTCGGCGTGGGCGGGCATCCTCTCGTCCGCCAAGCGCCTGCTGCAGAGCCACCTCGACGTCGAGGCCCCGATGATCGCCGCGATCAACGGGCCCGCGACGATCCACGCGGAGCTGGCGCTGCTCTGCGACATCGTCCTGGCGTCCGAGACGGCGGTGCTCGCCGACCAGCCGCACTTCCCCAACGGCCTGGTGCCCGGCGACGGCGTGCACGTGATCTGGCCGATGCTGATCGGGATGAACCGCGCGCGGTATCTGCTCTACACCGGGCAGCACCTCGACGCGCAGCAGGCGCTCGACCTCGGGCTCGTCGCCGAGGTGCTGCCGCGCGCGGACCTGCTCCCCCGCGCCTGGGCGCTGGCCCGCCGGCTGCGGGAGCAGCCGCCGCTGACGCTGCGCCTGACCCGCTCGCTGTTCACCTCCCAGATCAAGCAGGCGCTCGGCCCGAACCTCGAGTACGGGATCGCCCTCGAGGGACTCGCCGCGACCGAGTCGTGGATCAAGACGTACGAGAGGCGGTCGGCCGGCTAGCCGGCAGCGCCGGACCGCGGGCCGGAGGTCGCCGGTCGTCACAATCGCTCGTATGACCTGGACCGTCTACCTCTCCGGTGAGATCCACTCCGACTGGCGCCAGCGGATCGAGGACGGCGCCGCGGCCGCCGGGCTCGATGCCGCCTTCACGCGGCCCGTGACCGACCACGCCGCCAGCGACGACTGCGGCGCGGCGATCCTCGGCGAGCCGTCCGAGCCGTTCTCGCGCGACCAGCTGGGCGCGGGCGTCAACGCGATCCGCACCCGCACCCTGCTCGAGCGCGCCGACGTCGTGGTCGTGCGCTTCGGCGAGCAGTACCGCCAGTGGAACGCGGCCTTCGACGCCGGTATCGCCAGCGCCCTCGGCAAGCCACTGATCATCCTGCACCCGCCCGAGCACGACCACGCGCTCAAGGAGGTCGACCGGTCCGCCCTGGCCGTCGCCCGTGAGCCCGAGCAGGTCGTCGCGATCCTGCGCTACGTGCTCACCGGGGAACTGGACCGCGGACGACCGGGCCCCTAGCGTTCCGGCGCCTCCAGGAACGCGGCGATCCGGTCGAGCACCTGGCGCTGGCCCGTCGTCAGGTGCTCCTCCGCGTAGGCGTCGAAGAGCGGGGACCCGGGCAGCTCGTCGCCGATCGTGGTGACGGCCCCGTCCCGCAGCGCGACGAGCACGGGGCCGAGCAGTTCGCGGTAGCGCGCGACGACCGCGTCGACCGTCGCGGGATCGGGATCGTCGTCGAGGGCCTCGAAGGCGTGCGCGAGCGGGACCGTCGCGGTCAGCAACTCCGGCGTGATCAGCCGTCCGTAGACCTCGGCGAAGCGGGCGGCCCGACCGTCCCCCGCAAGATGCGCCAGCAGGACCCCGTGCTCGCGCTCGATCCGGACGATGTCCTCCGGGACCCCAGCGGCAACGTACCGCTGCACGATCTCCGAGAACCCCGGCGGCAGATCCGGCGCAGCGTCGGCGGTCCGCACCGCACGCACCAGATCGCGCTGCTCCCGCAGCCGCGCGATCTCGGCGTCGATCGCCTGCTCCAGCTCGTCCAGCAGCGCTCCGCGCTCGGACCCGTCGCCGTCAAGCACGGCCGTCATCCGTTCGAGCGGCACGCCGAGCGCCGCGAGCCGCTTGATCCGCAGCAGGCGCACGAGGTCCTCCGGCGCGTAGGTCCGATAGCCGTTCGCACGCCGCTCGGGCTCCGGCAGCACCCCGACCTGGTGGTAGTGCCGGATCGCGCGGGGGGTCACGCCCGCCAGCGCCGCGAGCTCGCCGCTCCTCACGTCCCCACCCCCTCGTCCGCCGCCGGACCGACCCGACCGGAGCCGGCGGGCGTCGCCCGGTCCAGCCGCCGGAACACGGGCAGCACCACCACGACCGCCGCGACCACGATCCAGGTCAGGGCGACGGCGAGCGCCGCGGCACCCAGTCCCGCCAGGCTCCCGAGCAACGCGGCGAGCGCCATCCCGGCGGGCGCGGCCAGCGAGATCAGCGCGTTCTGGGTACCCATCACGCGGCCGCGGGCCCGCTCCGGGATCCCCTCGAGCATCAGCACACCGGTCACCGTACCGAGCAGGCCCGTGGCGGCACCGAGCACGAACGCGCCGCCGAACAGCGCGGCCACCGGCGGCAGGCTGCCGACGACCACCACCCCGACCGCGGTGCCCGCCACGCCCGTGACGAACCACGTGCGGCGAGCGACCAGCGGACCGCGCCAGGCGTAGAGTCCGCTGCCCAGGAGCGTGCCGGCGCCCAGGGCGGTGAGCACGAACCCGAGCTGGTGCGCCGCGCCGATCGCCGTGAAGTGGCCGGGCAGCAGGATGCCCTGCAGCGATCCGACGACGGTGATCAAGACGAGCGAGAGCAGCGTGACCGCACGCAGCAGCGGATCGCCGCCGAAGAGGATCCGCCAGCCCTCGCGTAGCTCGGCCACCGCTGACCGCGCGGGAGCCGGGGCCGCCGACGGCGCCGATCCGCCCACCGCAGCCCGACCCGGCACGGCGCCGGCCGCCGGGCCGCCCTCTCCGACCACCTCGGGCTGCTCGGCGATCCGCCCCGTCCCGCGCGGCAGCAGCATCGACGTCACGGCGGCCGCCAGCGACGTTCCCGCGGTGACCCAGAGCACCGTCGTCCCGTCGAGCAGCCCCATCAGCGTGCCCGCCGCGGCCGGGCCGACGAGCACGACGAGCGCGCCGATCGCCTCGCGCATCCCGACCATCCGCTCGACCGATGCCCCGCTATGGCGCACCACCGCCGGCAGCAGCGCCTCGCGCGCCGTCATCCCGGGGACGTCCCCGACCGCGCCGAGGACCCCGAAGAGCACGAACCAGCCGAGGGTCAGGTCGCCCAACTGGTCGACGATCGGCAGCGCCGCGATCGCCGCGGCCGAGATCAGGTCGCTGACGACCGACGCGGCCCGCCGATCGACGCGATCGACGACCACGCCGAGCAGCAGCCCCGCGAGGAACGCCGGGACCGCGGTCGCGAGCGCCAGGATGCCGGCCGACGCCAGGCTGCCGGTGGACTGCAGCAGCAACAGGGGCAGCGCGACCGCCGCGATCGAGTTGCCGAGCAGCGACAGCGCGTACGACGTGAGGTAGAGCGCCGGGACCGTTCGCATCGATCCCAGTACAAACCATGACGTTACGTCAGGGTCAAGTCCACCGACTCCATTCACCGGGTCGCACCCACCGATTCCGGCGCCCGGCCGGCCACCCCGGCGGCCAGCTCCCTAAGGTGCGTTCCTCGATGACGAGGACGGTGCGGCATGGCGGTTGACGATTTCCAGAAGGGCGAGGAGGCGATCGCCCAGCTGAACGCCGAGCGGGCGGAGCAGGAGCGCGACCGCCGGGCCGCGGAGCTGACGGCCGAGCCGGAGTACGACACCGCGACGAAGGACCGGATCCGCCAGATCGTGCGGGTCGACCGGATCGCAGCGGACCGCAACATCAGGCCGGACCTGCCGGAGATCCACGATCTGGCGCTGTCGATCCGGCAGCGCGGGCTGCTGACCCCGCCGCTCGTGCGCCGCAAGCCGGACGGCGACGGGGAGTTCCTGCTCGTCGCCGGTCACCGGCGGCACGCGGCGCTCGTCGCGCTGGGCTGGGAGACGACGCCGGTCGACGAGATCGTCGACCTGGACGAGGACGAGGCCTTCGAGATCCAGCTGCTGGAGAACGTGCAGCGCGTCCAGCTGGAGCCGATCCAGGCGGCCCGCGGGCTGCGACTGCTGATGAAGCGCCGCGAGGGGGCGAGCGCCGCCGACGTCGCCCGCTCGATCGGCCTGTCGCCGGCGTGGGTGCGCCGCCACCTCAAGCTGCTGGAGCTGCCCGACGAGGTCCAGCAGCGCGTGGCCGACGGCGACCTGTCGCTGACGATCGCCGACCTGCTGCGCCGGCAGACCGACAAGGGCACGATCACCAGCAAGCAGGCGATCGACCTGGCCGGCCAGGTGGCCCAGGGCGACATGACGCCCGCGGAGATCCGCGCGACCTTCGGCGAGACCCGCGGACCGAAGGCCCCCGCCCCGGTCAAGGGCGTCTTCCGCCCCGGAGACGGGCCCGGGTCCTCCGGGGAGGGCGACCGGGACGACGTCGGCTCGACCGCCGAGCCGGCGTCGCGCGAGTACGCGGTGCCGGACTACCGCGCGGCCTCCGGCGGCGGCGACCGGCCCACGGGCGACGGCGGGGACGACGCGAACGCCGGCGAGGACGGCCGACCCGCCGCCTGGGACGCCACGCCGCCCCGCCTCCACCGCGCGGGCGAGGCGTCGGACGCGCAGATCCACGCCCAGCTCGACCGCTACCTCGTCCGCTGGCTGACGGCGCAGAGCAAGACCGTCGGCGACGCGATCGAGCTCCCCGCCGACCTGGACGACGTGTCCCCCGCCGACCTGACGACCCACGTCCGTCGCTGCGCCCAGGCCCTGCTGCGCGCCGACGAGGTGGCGGCGGCGTCACATCCCGACGCGGTCAATCGGGTGCTCTGAGCGGCGCCGATCGTCCCGACCCGGTGATCGTTACCGTCGCTGCGTCGGGGCGATCTCAGGTCGGCGGCGACGAACGGTCGGCCCGCTCCAGCGAGGTGCCCTCGATGTCGACGCGCGGGAGGCGCCGCTCCAGCCAGGCGGGGATCCACCATGCGCGATCGCCGAGGACGGCCATGATCGCGGGGATCAGGGTCATGCGGACGACGAACGCATCGATCAGGATCCCGAACGCGAGCGAGAAGCCGATCGACTTGATGATCGCCGAGTCCTCGACGATGAAGCCGGAGAAGACCGCGCACATGATCAGGGCCGCGGCGGTCACGACCCGGGCGCCGTGTCGGAAGCCTTCGGTGACCGAGCGTTGGGGCCCCGCCCCGTGGACGTGCTCCTCCCGCATGCGGCTGACGAGGAAGACGTGGTAGTCCATCGCGAGCCCGAAGAGGATCCCGATGATCAGCACCGGCAGGATCGACACGATCGGCGCTGACTGGGCGACTCCGAACAGCTCGGCGGCGAACCCCTCCTGGAACACGGCGACGGTCGCGCCGAGCGCGGCACCGATCGTCAGCAGGAACCCCGCGATCGCCGTCAGCGGCACCAGGATCGAGCGGAACGCGACCGTCAGGAGCACCAGCGCGAGGCCCACCACGACCACGAGGAACGGGACGAGCGCGCCACTCATGCGTTTCGAGACGTCGATGTTGACGGCGGTCTGCCCGGTCACCAGCACGCTCTCCGTTCCGGTCTCCCGGCGAAGCTCCGGAGCACGGTCGCGGATGTCCTGGACGAGGTCCTTCGTGGCTGCGGTCGAAGGACCGCTGTTCGGGGTGACCGACAGGATCGCGGTGTTGCCGGCCGGGTTCAGCGACGGGCCGCTCACGGCGTTGACGTCCGGGTGCCCGCCGATCTCGTCGGCGATGCTGCTCGCGGCGCGTTCGACCGTCGCGCGGTCGGCACGCTCGCCGCCGTCCACGACGACGGTCAGCGGCCCGTTGAATCCGGGGCCGAACGCTTCGGTGAGGTGATCGTAGGCCTTCCGGTTGGTGGCCTCGGGTTGCGCGGTCGAATCGTCCGGCAGCGCCACGTTCATGTTGAGCAGTGGAATCGCGCAGGCACCGAGCACGGCGATCGGGTTGACCGTCGCCGTGC
>CAZMVL010000038.1:7379-7702 GCA_964569335.1 uncultured Paraperlucidibaca sp. | reverse complement strand
GCACGGCGACGGTCAACCCGATCGCCGCAAGCCGATGGCGCGTGACGAGGTCGACCCACCGGCCACCCACCGTGGGTTCGCTTGCTCTGGGCCCGGTGTCGAAGTTCTTGCCCTTGCGCAGTCGGTCTCCGGCGAACCCGAGCAGCGCCGGGACGAGGGTGATCGCGATGAGCACCGCCACCACGACCGTGGCCGCACCGGCGAGGCCCATCGCGGTCATGAAGGGAATGTTCACGACGGCGAGCGCCGCAAGGGCGATCACGACCGTCGCTCCGGCGAAGACGACGGCGCTGCCCGCGGTGCCGACGGCGTGCGCCGCCGAG
>CAZMVL010000038.1:0-7369 GCA_964569335.1 uncultured Paraperlucidibaca sp. | reverse complement strand
CGGTACCGCGAGATGATGAACAGCGCGTAGTCGATCCCCACGGCCAACCCCAGCATCAGCGCCAGCGTGGGGACCGTGGAGTTGAGGTTCATGAACCCGGTCGCGACCATGATTCCCGCCAGACCGATCCCGACCCCGATGATCGCCGTCAGCAGCGGCAGACCTGCGGCAACCAGAGCACCGAAGGTGAACGCGAGCACGAGCGCCGCGACCCCGAACCCGATGATCTCGCCGAGGCCGCCCATACCGCCCTCGTCGACGACGGCGTCGCCACCGAACTCCACCTGCACGCCGTGGGCCTCGACGCGCTCCGCCGCCTGCTGCACCGCCTCGCGCGGACCCGGTCCGAGCTCGTCGGCGGGTTCGGAGAATGTGACCTGCGCCAACGCGATCCGCTGGTCCTCGGAGACCGCACCGTCCACGAACGGGTCGCTGACGCCCTCGACGGCCGGGACCCGCTCGATGTCCGCGAGCGCTTCCTGGATCGACGCGCGCCGCTGCGTCGTGAGCTCGTCCCCGGGCCTCGCAGCGAACACGATGCGACCGGACGCGCCGTTGGCCTGCGGCAGTCGGTCTTCGAGCAGGTCGATCGCTCGCTGCGACTCGGTCCCGGGAATCGAGAAGCTGTCGTTCGTCGAGCCGCTCAGCGTCACCGCTCCGAGCGCGGACGCGGCGAGCACCGCGAGCCAGACGGCGAGCACGAGCCAGCGCCGACGGAAGGCCAGCCGGCCGATACGGGAGAGGAACAGAGCCATGGAGATCCTGGGTGGTTGCGGACGTGAAAACGCCCGTCAAGCCTCCGGGAGGCAGAGCTCGACCGCGAGCCCCGGCGGTCGGAGTCGCCCCCCTACCCCGGTCGTGACCGACCCACGACCATCGGAGGGCGCAAAACCGCCGACGGTGCGTCAGTCTCCACCGGGAGTGATCAGCGACGGCTTCGCATCCTGGGGTCAGTCTGGCCCGTCGGTAGCCTCTCGCTGGGTCTACCTGCTCGCCACGATCGGGGTCGCGGCCGTGTGCGTCGGGCTGACGGCCGTCGCCGCGGAGCCGTTCCGGAGCTACGGGCAGACGCTCGACGCGGCTGGAGTGGGCTTCCTCCTCGTGGCGTGCGCGCCGATCCTGACGAGTCGGACCTGGCCCGTCCCGTCAGCGATCGTCGCCCTCGCCGTGGCGTCGACAGGAGATCTGCTCGGGTATCCGATGGCGACGGTGATCGTCGTCGCCCTCGGCCTGGTCGCCAGAACCAGCAGCACCGCCCCGGAGCGGGCGACGGGAATGGCGCTGGGGGTGTTCTCTGGCGTGTGCATCGCCACGGTCTCGACCGTCGGAGCGGACGCCGACCCCGCGTTGACCACCACCGGCGGGTTCGCGGTCGGGCTGCTGCCGGCTCTGCTGGGTGAGCAGCTGCGGGCCCAGAGAATGCGCGTGCACGCAGCCACCGAGCTGGCCAGGCGCGTCGCCGAGCTGCGCGATTCGGACATCGAGCGTGCCGTCGCCGAGGAGCGTCTGCGCATCGCACGGGACGTGCATGACGTCACCGGCCACCACCTCAGCGCGATCTCGCTGCAGGCCGCCGGGGCAGGCAGCAGCACCTCGGACCCGGTCTCGGGAGTCGCCTTCGCGCGTATCCACCAGCAGGCGGCGGAAGCGCTGGCCCAGACCCGAGGCGTTCTCGGCGTGCTTCGTCGATCCGCGGACGCTCCCTCGACGCTGGAGACGCCGAGACTCGCCGATCTGGAGCGCATCCTCGGACCGGCGCGCGCGGCGGGGGTCGACGTCACCGTCCGTCTCGGGGACGACGTCGGAGAGCTCTCCGAGAACATCGAGATGTGCGCGTTCCGGGTGATCCAGGAATCGCTCACGAACACCGTGCGCCATGCCGGAGCGTCCACCGCGACGGTCACCGTTGAACGCCAACGTCAAGCGCTCTCGGTCTCGGTGCTCGACGACGGCGCAGGAGCCGACCGTGCCCGATCGCAGTCGGAAGGAGGCGGGATCGTCGGGATGCGGGAACGCGCGGCGCTCGTCGGCGGCTCGCTGACCGCAGGGCCCCGCGACGACGGGACCGGTTGGCAGGTCACGGCGCTGCTTCCGCTGGGACCGGGCCGATGACCGTTCGCGTGCTCGTCGCCGACGATCAGGCGATCTCGCGTCAGGGCCTGCGGATGATCCTCGAGGCCGACCCCGACATCGAAGTCGTTGGCGAGGCGATCGATGGTCTCGACGCCGTCGGGCAGGCGCAGCGCCGCCATCCGGACGTCGTGGTGATCGACATCCGGATGCCCCGGATGGATGGCTTGGAAGCGACCCGGCTGCTCAGGGACCTCCCCGGCGTCGCGGTGATCGTCATCACCACGTTCGATCTCGACGAATATGCCGTCGATGCGCTTCGGGCGGGCGCGGTCGGCTTTCTCCTCAAGGACTCCCCCGCGCGCTTGATCGTCGATGCCGTGCACGTCGCCGCTGCCGGCGACGCGCTGATCTCACCGCAGGTGACGAAGCGCCTTCTGGATCGGTTCGCCGCACAGGCTCCGCCGATCGGAGCCGACCCGCGCCTGGAGCAGCTCACACCCCGCGAGCGGGATGTCCTCCTGGAGATCGCCGCGGGCCGCACCAACGCCCAGATCGCCGCCGGGCTCCACCTCGAGGAGAGCACCATCAAAGGACACGTCGGGAAGATCCTGGCGAAGCTCGATCTCCCCAGCCGTGTCCAGGCGGTCATCTACGCGTACGAGACCGGCCTCGTACGTCCGGGACGCCCGCCCGGGTGAACCGCGACGAGCTGGGGATATCCGCGCGCAGATCCGGGTTCCGGAGTCTCCTGGCGACGACATCGCTTGGAGTTTGCAATCACAACTCATAGGGCGGGGAATGCGGACGCTCTACGATCGAGTGATGGCCGAGACCTCCGTCCGCGAATGCTCGGTGGCCCGCACGCTCGAGGTCGTCGGGGAGAAGTGGACGTTGCTCATCGTTCGCGAACTGCTTCTCGGCAACCAGCGATTCGACGGGATCGTCGCCCGCACCGGCGGGTCGCGCGACATCCTCGCCGCCCGGCTGCGCAAGCTGGAGCAGCACGACGTGATCGAGCGCGTGCCCTACCAGGACCGACCCGTCCGCCACGAGTACCGCCTGACGGCGCTCGGCGCATCGCTACAGCCGGTGGTCACCGTGCTGCGTGAGTGGGGCGACGCGCACCTGGCCGGCCCGGCGGGCCCCCCGGTGGCCTTCCGGCACACGTGCGGCGAACGACTCGAGACCGCCCTCGTCTGCACGGCCTGCGGCCAGCCCGCCACCGGTGCGGTCCCCGTCGAGGAGGCACCTGGGGCGGACGGTCGTCACGCACCGTAGGCGCCACCGGCTCACGACTTCGGCTGGGCCGGCGCGCCCGACGAGCTCGCCGTGCCTTCCGGTCCCCGTTACCCCGCCCATCGCCCCGTCATTCCCGGACCGGCGCCCCGTCGCCGTCCCCCGATGCCCCCAGCACGCCGGCGGCCGCGACGTCCGCACGGAACCTGGCCAAGAGCAGGAGCGCCGCCACCGCCCCCGCGGCGGTCAGCGCGGCGGCGACGACCACGGCACGGTCCCACCCCTCCACGAGGCCCCCGTTCGCCGTGCTCGCCACGATCACGAACAGGGTGATCCCGCAGGACGCGCCCAGGTACCGCGCGGTGTTGTTGACGCCGCTGCCCATCGCGGCATGGTCGGCCGGGACGCTCGCGATCGCCTCCCGTCCCAACAGCGGGTTGAGCAACCCCGTGGTGACGCCGGTCAGCACCATCGGTACGAGCAACGCCGTGGTCGACCGCGCGCCGATCGCGGTCAGCATCCCGACGCAGGTCAGCACCAGCAGCAGCGCGATCGCACGGGGCCCCTCCAACCGCAACGGCAGCCGGTTGATCGAGAGCGACGTGACCGTGCTGGTCACGGCCCACGCCAGCGGCGGCACGCTGGCCTCGCGAAGCGAGACCCCGAAGCCTCCCTGCGCCACCGTCGGGAGGAACGACGCCATGCCGATGATGCCGAAGCCCGTCACGAGGGCGCCGATCGTCGCCACCAGAAACCGCGGATGCCTGCCGAGCTGGGGATCGATCAGTGGCCACCGCGCGTAGCGGCGTTGCACGACGCCGAGCGCACCGAGCATGGCCAGCCCCAGGCCCGCGAGCACGACCACCCCCGCCCCGAGGCCCGAGCGAGCTTGGGTCAGAGCCGTCACCAGCAGCACGATCGCCACGACGAACAGCACCACTCCCGGCCAGTCTAGGGGCCGTGGATCAGCCGCTCGGGACTCGCCGACCGTGCGGGCCGCGTATCCCAGCGCGAGCAGGCCGAAGATCGCCGCGGCCAAGTAGCTCTCCCGCCACCCGGTCCCGAAGTCGAGCGCGATCGCGAGCAGCGATCCACCCGCGATCCCCGCCCCCACGCTGGCGCCCCACGCCGACATCGCCCGCAGTCGACGCGGTCCGGGCGGGTAGGCGTGCGCGAGGGTCGCCAGCCCACAGGCGAGCACCGCCGCTCCCCCCACGCCCTGCAGGATCCGGGCGCCGGCCAGCAGCCAGCCGCTGCCGGCCACCCCGCAGAGCAGCGCCCCGATGGCCAGAGCGAGCATCCCCGCGAGATAGACCCGTCGGCGCCCGTAGCGGTCGCCCAGGAGACCCGCTGCAAGCAACGCCGCCGCCAGGCCCACGCTCATGCCACTGAGGATCCACGCCCCGGCGTCGGTCGAGGTCGCGAGGTCCGCCTGGGTCGCCGGCAGGGTGGCCATCGGGGTCACGTAGGTCACGAGGACGACCACCGTTCCGGCCACGACCGCGCCCAGCGGCCCCCGCACCGGAGGCGTCGTCGGGCTCGCGGGAGCCCCGGCCACGACCGCTGGACCGGTCACGTCACGCACCGTCACTCCCTGACCGGACGGTGCCGATCCGGCCGGCACGATCCTGACTCCGACAAATCATAGTCAGAACCCTAGCGACCCAGAACCGACACCACCCGCGCCGCTACGCTCCGCTCGTGGCCCCTTCCGACGACACAGGCAACGCCGCCCCCAGCCTCGAGCGGCAAGGGGCGTTCGCCGATCGCGACGCGTGGACCGCCCAGCCGTGGTGCCGCCTCGAGCGCGCGCTCGCCGTGGTCGGCACCCGGTCGGCGATGCTGCTGCTCCGCGAGGCGCTCTACGGCGCCACCCGCTTCGACGAGCTCGTGCGCCGCAGTGGACTCAGCGAGGCGACGGCCGCCACCCGACTCAAGGAGCTCGTGACCTACGGCCTGCTCACGAGGCGCCCCTACCGGGAGGCCGGTGCCCGCACCCGCGACGAATATCTCCTGACCGACCTCGGGCGCGCGACCTTCCCGACGTTCGTGGCACTCATGCAGTGGGGCGAGCACCTGGAGGAGGACCACGACACGGGCGTGGAACTCATCCACCGCACGTGCGGCGCCCGCCTGACGACCTCGGTCCGCTGCGCGAACGACCATCCGGTCGATGTCGAGGACGCCGCCGTGCGGTTGAAGTCCGAGCCCCGCAGCACGACCGCGCCGCGGCGAGACGAGCATCCCGACGTGCGATAGTTGGTTTTTCCAACTCACTAGGCCGACCGCCTGAACCGGCGTCGGTCTCCCGTCTCGGAGTAGCCGCATGTCTCGCATCACAGGCGCAACGATCCTGATCACCGGCGCCAACGGCGGCCTCGGCCGCGAGTTCGTGACCCAGGCGCTGGACCGCGGCGCCGCCAAGGTCTACGCGACCGCTCGTGCCCCGCGCCAGTGGAGCGAGCCGCGGGTCGTCCCGCTGGCGCTGGACGTCACCGACCGCGCGTCGGTCCGCGCCGCCGCCCAGGCCGCCGACGACGTGACGATCGTGGTCAACAACGCCGGCGGCTCGAACGGCAGCTCGCTGCTGGCCGACGACCTGACGTCCTCCCGCGAGCTGTTCGAGACCAACTTCTGGGGCGCGCTCGAAGTCGCGAACGCGTTCGTCCCGAGCCTCGAGCGCAGCAGCGGAGCCCTCGTCAACGTACTGTCGGCCCTGAGCTGGCTCGCCCTCGCCGACACCTACAGCGCCACCAAGGCCGCACTGTGGTCGGCGACGAACACCCAGCGCGTGCTCCTCGCCGCGCGAGGCGTGCACGTCGTCGGCCTGCATCTCGGCTACACCGACACGCCGATGACCGCGGGCCTGGACGTCGACAAGAACGATCCGGCCGACGTGGTGGCAGCCGCCTACGACGGCCTGGAAGCCGGCGAGCACGAGGTGCTCGCCGACGAGGCCAGCCGCCAGGTCAAGGCCGGCCTCGCGGCGCCCCTGTCCGCGCTCTACCCGCAGCTGGCCTAGGAAGGAAGACCAGCCGCGCCGATCCGGGTCCCCTCGCGTTCCCGGCCGACGTTCGCCGCCGCTAGCGCCTCGACGAGCCCGGCACCCGGTCGAGATCGTCGAGCGCACCGCGACGCACCGTGACCACCTCCAGGACCCAGGAGCCATCTGACCCGTGGTGGCTGCGGCGCCTAACGCCCGCCCGCGGCCTGCACGAGCAGGGCGATCTGGACGCGGTTGTCGACGTCGAGCTTGTCGAGCAGACGGGAGACGTGGGCCTTGACCGTCGGGACGGACAGGTGCAGTGCCACGGCGATCTCGGCGTTGGCCTGGCCGCGGCCGACGGCGAGGGCGACGTCGTGCTCGCGGGGACTGAGCGTGGCCATGCGGTCGCGGGCGTGCTCGGCGCGAGCGCCCGCGTCGGAGTCGCCCGCCACCAGCGAGATCAGCCGGCGGGTGACCGCGGGCGAGAGCATCGCGTCGCCCGCGTGGACGAGCTCGATCGCGCGGACGATCTCCGCCGGCGCGCTGTCCTTCAGGAGGAAGCCGGCGGCGCCGGCCTGCAGCGCGCGCAGGACGAGCTCGTCGTCGTCGAACGTCGTGAGCACGAGAACGGCCGGCGGGTCGGGCTGCGCGGCCAGCAACCGGGTGGCCGCGATGCCGTCGAGCTGCGGCATGCGGATGTCCATCAGGACCACGTCGGGCCGGTGGCGGTCGACCGCCCCGAGCACCTCGTTGCCGTCCGCGGCCTCGGCGACGACGTCGAGCTGCGCGGCACCGGCCAGCATGATCCGCAGGCCGGAGCGCACGAGCGCGTCGTCGTCGACGAGCAGGACGCGGATCATCGGGGCAGGCTCGCGCGCAGGACGAACGCGCCGTCGGGGTCGACGCCGTGCTCGAGCGTGCCGCCGGCGAGCGTGACGCGCTCGGTCAGTCCGATCAGGCCGGTCCCGGCCCCGGGCAGCGGCGCGACCGCGGGGACGGCCACCGGCGCCAGGCTGCGGACCTCCACCAGCAGGTGGTCGTCGTGCGCCCGGACGGTGAGCGTCACCGCCGCGC
>CAZMVL010000037.1:17452-38565 GCA_964569335.1 uncultured Paraperlucidibaca sp. | reverse complement strand
CGGTCGATCTATCGCAACACGTTCGGTGAGCCGTGGCTGATCGTCGCCGTCCTCCTGGCTGGGCTGTGGGCGATCTACAACGCCCTCGTCCGTCGCCGCTACGTCGAGACCGCCGGGTCGTTGGCCGTCTCGGTGGTCTATGTGGTGATCGCGTTGGCGTTCGTGACGCAGCCGGAGCGGACGATCGGCACGGCGTCGCAGTGGTCCAACGCGATGTCCGGCGCGTTCCTCTCGCTCACCTCGCAAGGCACCATCGGTGACCAAGGCCGCGCGAAGCAAGGCGCCGCGGACCAGCTCTTCACGCTCTTGGTGTACGAGCCGTGGGTTGTCCTGCAGTTCGGCGGCCGCGAGCACTGCGTCAAGGCACCGGTCACGGACAAGCCGCAGTCGGTGCCGGTACGGCCGCTGTCGACCGACCCGACCCGCGACGGCACCTTGTCGCGTCGACTCCAGCGCACCGACGGGGTGACCGCGGACGGGAAAGTCTGCGTCAGCAACCGCAACAAGCACGCACCCAGGTTCCTTCGGCACTCGTCGGGATCGGACCAGCGCGAACGGCTCTACGAGGCGGTCAAGGACGGCAACAAGAACAAGCTCGACAGCGACGATCCGGCCAAGCAGGACAGCGCTTACGGGCTGGGGCCGGCCGACAAGCCCGCCGCCGCATCGATGGGGAAGGGCGGGCAGTACGAGCGGCTGCTGATGGCGATCGTGATCTTCGCCGGAGAGCTCGGGATCGTTCTGCTGCTGGGCGCCTTGTCGGTGTCGGTGATCCTGGCGCAGGTCCTCGTCCTCCTGCTCTTGGCTTTCGCGCCCGTGGCGCTGGTCCTCGGCGTGTGCCCGGGGCGCGGCCATGCGTTCTTCCTCGGCTGGCTTTCGAAGCTCGCCGCGTTCCTGCTCAGGAAGGCGATCTACAGCCTGATCCTCGCCGTCCTGTTGGCGGTGGGCGCGGCGATCAACGACGCCACGTCGAACCTCGGCTGGCTGATGGCGTTCGGTCTTCAGGGCGCGTTCTTCTGGGCCGTCTTCCTCTTCCGCCACCAACTCACCAGCCAGCTCTCGGTCGCAACGACCGGCTCGAAGAGCAACGAGGGCACCCAGGCCGTGCGACTCGCCACGCTCTACGCCGCCGCGCGGATGGCCCGCCGGACGCTTCCCGGAAGCTCCGGACAACCGCGACGACGCCACGCCGGTACAGCCGGCTCGGCAACGGCGCCGACACCCGCTTCGGGCGATGCTCCGCCGCCTCCTGATTCCGATGAGCCGGAAGCGCAAGCGAGCCATACCCAGCCGGATCGACACGCCTCGGCGATGCCCGCGTCTGGTGCCGACGACGCACCGGCCGCGCCGCCCGCGCATGCCGCGGTGTCCACGCCGTCGAGCCAGGCGCGCCACGCGACGCAGGTGACGACCGCGCGCCACGCGGCACCGACGACGGAGCCTGAGACGAAGAGCGCCCGTCCCCGCGCAGCAACGCCGAGTGATGCCGCGAGGACAGGATCGTCCGACGACCGCGCCCGGCGCGGCAAGCCGGCCGGCGACGCGGCTGAGCACCGCGGCGCTGCTCCCGCACGCCGGGACCCCGACGGTCCGCGTCGGACCGGCCGCCGGTGGCCGGCGCCCGGTCGGGCGGTCGCGGGACAGCCGCCGACGGCTGCGGATCGCGATGGCGGCGCGAGTGAGGGCGCGGCGGCCGACAGGTCTTCGCCGGCCGCCGCTGTGCAGCCGCATCCGGAGCACCCCGCACCCGAGCCCGGAAACCCGCTGGAGCGTGACCTGCAAGGCGATGCGCGACGGCTGGACGAACCCGACCGGTCCGGCAGCCGGGCAGACGATGAGACCGGACCGGAGGGCTCCCGATGATCGCGTTCCTTCACCGGCTGTTGGATCGTCCGTTGGACGCCCAGCGGTTCGGTGCGTTCGTTGCCGTCGCGTTCGTGCTGTCGCTCGTGGTGGCCGGGTTGGTGCTCACCGCCGGCAACCGGGCGACCCCGCCCGGCGACGGGCGGGAGGTCCGTGGCGGTGGCGCTGCGGTCGTCCCGACGCTCGACATCGACGGTGCCGAGTCGGCGGGGCCGGGTCGGCGTGCGGTGGTGCGTCAGGCGCGGCGCTTCCTGCGGGGGTACTTGCCGTACCTCTACGGCCAGGGCCCAGCCCGCGCCGTCCAGGGAAGCACCGCGATGTTGCGCCGTCGGCTCGAGATCGCTCGTTTGCGGGTCTCTCCGGCGGCGCGGAAGCGTCGCCCGCGCGTGGTGCGCGTGACGGCCGACCCGCTCGACGGTGGTCGTTGGCACGTCGTCGCGACCATCGCCGACGGCGGCGTCGCGCAGTACCCGATCGAACTGCTGCTCACCACCAGAGCCGGTGCCGTGCGGGTTGGGGAGGTGGTCAGCGAATGACCGTCCCGATCCCGCTGCTGCTGCTCGGTGCGGGCCGTTCGCGTCGCCGCCGTTCGCGGTGGTGTGTCTGGGCGCTCGTGTTGCTCCCCGTCGGCGTGGTGATCCTGGCGATGCTGAGCTTCGCGCTCGCGCTGGGCGGCAGCCTCGACCAGTGCGCCGCCAGTCCCGCGGCGCCGGGTGGTCGTGGGCCGGCGGGCCCCGAGCCGAGCCGGTCCGCGATCGCCGATATCCCGCCCGCGCGTCTGCGGCTGTACCGGCAAGCCGGTCGGGCGTTGAACATCGACTGGGCGTTCCTCGCGTCGGTCGGTGCGCAGGAGTGCAATCACGGGTCCTGTGCGGGGGACAACGGCTACGGCTGTGCCGGTCCGATGCAGATCGCGATGCGCCGCGGCTCCCCCTGCAGCCCCGGATCGGGTCCGACGTTGTGGGACCTCTACAAGACCGACGGCAACCGCGACGGCGAACTGAACATCAACCACCCCGCCGACGCGATCTTCACCGCCGCCCGCGTGTTGCGCCGCGAGAAGAATGCCCCCGCGACCGGTGGCACCTACGCCGAATACCGCCAAGCCGCCTGCCGCTACTACGGCGCCTGCGCTGACGCGGTAGCCAACTACGCCGAGCAGGTCATGCGCAGGGCGGTCCAGTACGGATTCCGCGGCGAAGGAAGCCCGGACCCGACCGACGAGCCGGCCGCACGACCGGCGGGGCGCGTTCCGCCGACCGATGATGGGGGCGACGCGAGCTGTGGTGACCGGGGCGGCCAGCCGCCGCCCGGTGGTGCGCGGAAGCTCGGCACCGCCCGTCGTCTCCACCAACCCCGCCGCCTCGCACCGCTCCCGACATCGGTGATCGCGCCCGGGTTCGGGACGATGCGGTGCGACGCGCGGATCGTCGCGGACGTTGTGTTCTTGATGCGGCGCTTCGGCACCCGCGTTACCGCGTGCCAGAGCATCCATTCGCTCTCCGGCGAGCACCCGTTGGGGGCAGCGATCGACGTCGTCCCCGGACCCAGCGGCGGCTGGCAAGCCGTCGAACGCCTGGCTCGTGCTGTGGGCTGGAAGCGCGCGTGTGCAGCGAGCGGGATGGCGCCGATCTGTGCCAGCCCACCGTTTCGGTTCGCCGGCTACTCGGGCTACCCGGGGCACGGCGACCCTTCCACCTGCGTCCCCTGTGGTGGAGGTCCGCATCTGCATCTCTCGTGGCAGACCTCCGCGTCGCAGGGCCAATCGGAGAACCGCCCGCGTACCGGGCATTTCGCGCCGTCGTGGATCGACGTGCTGCGACCTAGCAATCAACCGAAGGATCTCGAATGAGTGACCATCGGATCATTGACCTGTTTGCCGGAGCTGGCGGCTGGGACGAAGGACTCCACCAGCTCGGCCATACCGCGCTGGGCATCGAAACCGACCCCCTCGCGTGCGCGACGGCGGAGGCGGCGGGCCACCCGCGCTTGCAGGCCGACATCGCCGGTCTTGACCCCACCGACATGGGGCGGGTGTGGGGGCTGATCGGCTCGCCACCGTGCCAGGCGTACTCGACCGCCGGGAAGAAGCTCGGCCGGCAGGACAAGCAGCACGTGATCGCCTGCGCCCACGAACTCGCGGCAGGCCACGACACCCGCCCCGTGCACCTCGCGGCTTGTGCCGATGAGCGGTCGTTGTTGACCGTCGAACCGCTCCGTTGGGCCCTCCTGCTGCGGCCGCGGTGGGTGGCGATGGAGCAAGTCCCGCCGGTCCTCGAACTCTGGGAGCTCTTCGCCGACCTCCTCGAAGGCCACGGCTACCGGACCGCGGTCGGGGTCCTCAGCGCCGAGCAGTACGGGGTGCCACAGAGTCGCCGTCGCTGTTTCCTGATCGCGTCCCTCGGCGGACCAGTTCAGCTGCCGTCTCCGACGCATCGTTCGTACAACCCGCGCAAGCCCGACCAGATCAAGCCGGGCGAGGAGCACCTGCTGCCGTGGGTGAGCATGGCCGACGCGCTCGACTGGCCATCGACGCGGATCACGCGCACCAACTGCCAGACCGACAGCGGCCGTCGGCCGCGCGGGCTGTCGCGGCCGGCGAGTAGGCCGTCGCGAACGGTCGACACGATGGCCGGCGTCTGGACCGTCGAATCGGAGAACGCGGCGCGGCTGGACACACGGCAGCCGACCGCACGCCCCCGCTCGACCGGATGCATCTCGCCGACGTTGACCTCGTCCGGGTTGTCGTGCGCGGAGTGGACGCACCGCCGGCCCGCAACTACGGTCCTCGGCGATCCGCGGATCCACACGCCGGGCACCAAGCGCAGCCGCCGCCACCCGCACGGTCTGGACCGTTCCGGCCGTGACGCGGTGCGTGTGACCCCGGAGCAGGCGGGGGTGCTGCAGGGGTTTCGGCGGGACTATCCGTGGCAGGGTGCGCGGACCCGGCAGTTCCGGCAGATCGGCAACGCGGTCTGTCCGCCGGTCGCCCGCGCGGTGCTCGCGGCGGCGATGGCGCCGACGGTCGCGGCGCAGGGGCCGGCGGTGCCACGGTGAGCGTCGTTGGAGGCCAGCTGGGCTGGGCGTTCGCCCTTCGTTTCCCGCTTCGTTTGCTGCTTCGTTTGCTGCTTCGTTCCTCGCTTCGCTGGGCAAGGCGTGCGCTGGCCCGGGATCGCCGTCGGGGACGGCGGTTCCGGCTCGATCGGCTGGTCGACATCTATTCCCGGATCGGAGGGGGTTTCGCATGAGGGAGAACGATTCGCGAGAGACCGCCGCCGTGCTGCTGACGGCTGCCGGGGTGGTCGTCGTGCTGGTGGTGTCGAAGCTCGGTGACGGGCTGGCGCTGCTGGGCGACCTGGCCAAGAACCCGTTGACCCTGGTCGTGATCGTCGCGGCGCTGCTCGTCCTGGTCGGGCTGGTGGTGCTGCGGCGGCTGGTGGTTGGTCGGGCGCTGGGCCGCCGTGTGCGCGTGCAGCTGGTTCCCAGCGACGACTTCGATCCTGCGGACGAAGCCGTCACCCGCTTCGCGGCCGCACTGGGCCGCACCCAACGGGTGCTCCACGGTCTGCTCGACCGCCCGGCCAGCTCCGCCCGCCTGCGCCTGACCGGCGACCAGGCCGGCAAGCTGCGCTACGAGGTCGACCTACCCGCCCACGCGCGCACCGCGGTCACCAACGCGGTCTCTCCCGAGGTCGAGCTGCACGACACGACCCGCGCTACCGAGCACGACGGACGGCCCGTTGGCGGTGCGGTTGCCCGCGTAGAGCTGGTGTTGGCGCGGTCGAGCATTGAGCCGTTGCGGCAGGTTGGGTTGGATCCCGATCCGCTGACGACGGTCGCCCGCGCGATGGGCACGACGGAGAGTGCGGCAGGGGAGACCACCGAGGTCTGCGTCGATCTGCTGCCGCTGACCGCCGCCAAGCGCGCTCGCGTTCGCCGTCGTCTGCTGCGCCAGGCGCGGCGAGAGCGTCACCATCAGGGCGTCGGTGCGGCGTTCGGCGAGTTGCTCGACGGCCCCCGCCGTGGTGGTCGTGGCGGCGCGCTGCCCGCTGATCTGGTGGAGCGGCGGAGTGGGCAGCGGGCGCTGACCAGCAAGCTCGGAAGCCCCGAGCCGCTGTTTCAGCTCCAGGTCCTGATTCAGGCGACCGCACCGACGCGGGGGCGAGCGGTGCAGTTGGCGCAAGGGCTGGCGTCGACGTTTGATCAGTTCGCCGGAGAGAACCATTTCCGTGCCCGGGGCCTGCGGTTGCCCGGCGGCCTGGCACTGCTGGGCGGTGCGGACGGGTTGTTGCGTCGTCGTCGGTTCGATCGTCGCCTGCGGACCGGTCTGTTTCGTCCCGGCAAATCGGGGATCGTGACGGCGTCGGAGATCGCGGGACTGCTGAAGCCGCCGTCGGTGCGGTGCGCGGCGCCGAACGTCGTGCGCTCCGGTGGCGTGATTCCGCCGCCGCCGTCCGGCTTGCCGACGTTCTACGGGCAGCCGGACCTGTTGCCGCTGGGGCGCGTGAATACCCAGCGTGGTGAGCGGTTGGTCGGGGTGCCGTTGCGCGACACGTTCTTCTCGTACATGGGTGGTCGGTCGCGGTACGGGAAGACGGAGACCGCGATCGGGCAGTGCCTGCACCTGGCGCGGTCCGGGCACGGCGTGTTCTTCCTCGATCCGCACGAGGACGCGATCGCCAAGCTCAAAGGGTATCTGACCGACGAGGAGCTGCGGGAGCGGGTGGTGGAGGTCAATCTCGCCGATGCGGACCGGCAGCCGGGCTGGAACCTCTTCGCCACCCACGGGCTCCCCGCGTCCCGTCGGGCCGAACGCGTTGACGCGGTTGTTGATGCGTTTGCGTCGGCGTTGAACTGGGGTGAGCAGAACACGCGGGCGTTGAACCTGATCACCCAGGCCGCCCAGGCGTTGACCGAGCTCTCCGCACGGCTTCCCGGGCCGCTGGCGCCGACGCTGTTTCAGGTGCCGACGCTGCTGGGCAACGACGCGTGGCGCGACGCGGTCTTGCCGTTCGTGTCGCCGGCTACGCGGTCGTTCTTCGTCGACCGGTTCCCGCGGTTGTCGACGGAGGCGATCACGCCGGTGACGAACCTGATCGACCGACTCCGGGTCTCCCCGTCGGTCGCGGCACTATTGGGTTCGCCAGTGTCGACGTATGACGTGCGAGCGGCGATGGATCGCGGCCAGATCGTCCTGGCCTGCCCGGGGTCCGGGTCGGTGCGGGATCGATTGATCGCGAACTTCCTCGTCTACGACCTGCTGCACCAGGCGAAGACCCGCGCGGAACTGTCGCCGGAGCAGCGGCGTCCGTTCTACCTGTTCCTCGATGAGGTCCAGACCTACGACGGCGCGGCGTCCGACACCCTGGCGGCTTTGCTGGAACAGGCAGCGAAGTACGGGATCCGAGCCTGCCTGTTTAACCAGAATCCGGAGCGGTTGAGTCCGGGGACGTGGAACGCGGTCTCGACCAACCGCTCGCATCTGATGTCGACGGCGATGAACTCCAAAGCGGCGGCGATGCTGGCTCGTGAGTGGGGCGGTCAGGTCAAGCCGGAGGTCTTGACGAAGGTCGAGCGCTACACCTACCTCGCGTCGGTCACATTGAACGCGGAGATCAGCCCGCCGTTCCTCGTCCACGGCGTCCCGGTCGAAGACCTCTTCCCCGATGCGCACGATCCGGAGCAGTTGGGCGCATTGGAAGCGGCGATCGACCAGACGACGGGACGTCGCGCGATCTCCGGGTCGGTGGCGGCCCTGGACGACCACGACCAGGCGATCCTGCAGCACCTTTGCCCGGACGACGACCCCGACCCGGATCCCGAGTCCGGGGACGATGAGCCGTCACCGGTCGGGCAGTCTGATTGGACCGGGCAGCAGGAGCCTGGAGGCGATGGGTCATGAGCGCTGAGGTGCGCCTTGGTGCGAGGGGGGAGTTGCGGTTGCCTGCGGTGGCGGTGGCGATGCTGGAAGGGCTCTACCAGCACCGCCTGCTCTCGACCGTCCAGCTGCACGAGATCTACACGCCGGCTTCGGCGCGTCGCTGGACGCAGTACCTGCTGCGTTGTCTGGAAGACGCGGGACTCGTCGCGTCGATCCGACGACGCGATGGCGTGAAGCTGGCCTACATCACCCAGGACGGCGCTGAAGCGGTCGAGGCTGTCCCGCACGCGGAATCGCGTCGCAAGCTGCTGGACGCGGCGCAGGCACAGGGGCCGCTTCAGCAACACACGCTGGCGGTCAACGACGTCGGGATCGCGTTCGTCCAAGCGGCACGGGTACGCGGGGATGGGTTTGGGCCGTTGTCGTGGCGGCACGAGCTCGCGCATCCGATCGGACCTGCGCCGGGGCGTAGACGTCCAGAGGAGCTGATCGCCGACGCGCTGCTGACCTACGAGGAGCGCGGCCCGCTCGGGGTGCGGTTTCACTACCGGTTCCTCGAGCTGGACCGCAACACGATGCCGCTGGACCTGCTCGTGGCGAAGCTCGTCCGCTACGCCCGGCTCTACCGCCACACCGTGGAAGGCGGCAGGCGGTCGGTGCGGTTCTGGGAGACCCGGTACCCGGTCTTCCCGACCGTCCTGCTGGTCCTCGACGGTGGAAGCTCGGAGCGATTGCGTCGGCGCCGGCATACGGTCCTCTCGCTCTGCGCTGAGCACCTGGATCTGCGTCGGACGCCGCAGGTGGAGATCTCCGCGTGCCTCTTGGCGGACTTGCGGACGGAGGGGCCGTTCGCTGGCATCTGGCGGACCAAGCGCGATCCGGCGACACCGAAGGACTGGCTGGGCGGAAGTGGCGAGGCCGGTGCTGCGGTGGAGGCGGGAGCCTGAGATGGAGGCGACGGACGAACTGGTCGAGCGGATCGCACGACGCGTCGTCGAGCTGCTGCGATCCGAGCCGGCCGAGCGACCGCACGCACCGGCCCGGCCGGTGCGGCTGGTCGACGCGGCGACGCTCGCGGCGCGTCTTGGGGTGCGGCGCGAGTGGGTGTATCGGCACGCGCGGCAGCTCGACGCGGTTCGCCTCGGTGGTCCGCGTGGTCGGCTGAGGTTCGACCTCGACTTGGCCTTGAGGCAGCAAGGCGCGGGTCCGGGCACTGGAGAGGCGAGGTCGGGTTCGGCTGGACGTTCTTCGGGCCTTGGCGTAGCCGGGTGCTCCACCTACAGTCGGAAGGGCAAGTCGAAGAGTGGCCGGGCGGCGCGGCAACGCCCCCGGCCCGACACCGGGAGGACGGACCACCCGATGCATGGTCACCGTAGCGCCGTGGGCGGGCGTCGCTGATGCCCCGCCAGATCACCGGCACGATCCACGCGCACACGCTGATCGACGGCACCCGCGCGTTTCACCTGCGCGTCCCGTTCGAAGGCGAACGCGTGCGGATCGTCCTGCACGAGCTCCCAGGCTGCGCCTGCGGGTGCGGCGGCGGCTGGGATGAGCCCGGTGCTCGGACCGAGCTGGGGAACATCCTCGCCCGGATTCGGGTCGGGGTGTGGAAGCGGCCGACGCCGGTCATCGAGCCGGTCGACGACGAGGACAGGGTTCCGTTGTTTGGGCCGTATTCGGCGTGGTGGCTGGAGGCCAAGATCTCGGGCGAGATCGGCGCGAAGCCGATCAAGAAGAACACCCAGCAGGGGTACCGGACCCAGCTGGGGCATCTGGTGCGATTCTTCGGCCACTATCGGCTGGATCAGATCGACCGCAAGCTCTGCCAGCGGTTCAAGGGCTTCAAGCTGACCGAGGCGCAGGAGATCCGCGAAGCGCTCGACGCCGGAGCGGACCTACGAGACCGCAGCGGCCGACCAGCCAAGCCCCTTGGGCCGGGATCCATCGCGCGGCTGATCGCCGTGCTTGCCACGATCCTCGACGAAGCGATCGAGGACGGCCACATCGCCTCCAACCCGGCGCGGGGCCGGCGGATGAAGGTCCACGTGCCCAAGCCGCGTCGGAGTTTCTTGGAGGTCGATGAGCTGACCGCGTTGCTTGCGGCAGCGTCGCGGCAGGATCAACCGGTGATCGGACCGATCCCCGAGGACGCGGGGGAGACGACCCGCGCCGTTGCGGGGCTGCTCGCGCGCGGGTTGCGGCCGGCGCGGGTTGCTGAGCGGTTGAAGCTGTCGCGGTCGACGGTGAGTTTCCACATGAAGCGTCTCGGTGTCGAGACGACCGGTCGCGGCTACGCGGGGCGGCGGCTCGTGTGCGAGATGCTGGGGCGCACCGGCGTTCGGGTGAGCGAGCTGTGCGACATGAAGATCGGCCACGTCCGACTGCACGACCCCGACGGGGCACGGTTCCGGATCCCGGACGCCAAGACCGAGACCGGCATCCGCGAGGTGCAGATGACCCCGGCGCTGGTCGAAGCGGTCGTCGATCATCTCGACCGGTTGCACCGCGCCGACCATGCGATCGGGGACGACGACTACCTCGTACAGAGCCGGACCGGCGGACGAGTCTCCCGCGAGCGGATCGGAACGATCGTAGGCGACGCGGCCGAGCTGGCGACCAAGCGTCGTGCTGCCGAGGGGTTGCCGCGGATGCCGAAGATCAGTCCGCACAGTCTGCGTCGGACGTACATCTCCATCGCGCTACGCGCCAACCAGTTCGACGTGAAGTGGGTGATGAGCCAGGTCGGCCACGCCGACTCGCGGATGACGATGGACGTCTACGCCCAGTTGGAGCAACGCGTCGACCGGTCGCACGGGGAGAACTTCGACAGGCTGCTTGCGGCCGTGTAGCGCAGAAGCCGACGTCCCCGGCCGACGCTCGTATCGAGTTCGGGTGACTCGTAAGGTGAGGCTGGCCCCCGCGACGGGGGGACCAGGTGGCGCCTTGAGAGCGGACTTCCCGTGCCGCGATTATCGCTGTTCCATGCGGGTAACGGTTCTTTCCACCGCAGCGGCCGTTGCTGCGGTCTCAGCCCCACGACCTTGGAGATACTCCTATGAAGGCCGTCACCTGGCACGGGAAGCGCGACGTTCGCGTCGACACCGTTCCCGATCCCGTCATCGAGCAGCCGACCGACGCAGTCATCCGTGTCACCTCTACCGGTATCTGCGGTTCCGACCTGCACCTCTACGAGGTGCTCGGTCCGTACATGGGCGTCGGCGACGTGCTCGGCCACGAGCCGATGGGGATCGTTGAGGAGGTCGGACGGGACGTCACCCAGATCAAACCCGGCGACCGCGTGGTAATCCCGTTCAACATCTCCTGCGGCCACTGTTACATGTGCGACCACGCGCTCCAGTCGCAGTGCGAGACGACCCAGAACCGCGACCAGGGGACCGGCGCCGCGCTGCTGGGCTACTCCAAGCTCTATGGCCAGGTGCCAGGCGGACAGGCAGAGTACCTGCGGGTGCCGCAGGCTCATTACGGACCGATCAAGGTCCCGGAAGGTCCGTCGGACGAGCGGTTCGTCTACCTATCGGACGTGCTGCCGACCGCCTGGCAAGCGGTTGAATACGCGCAGGTCCCAGAGGACGGGACGGTTGCCGTCTTCGGGCTCGGCCCGATCGGACAGATGTGCGTCCGGATCGCGCTTCACCGCGGCGCTCGCGAGGTGTTCGCGATCGATCTCGTTCCCGAGCGGTTGGCGTTGGCCGCCAAGCACGGAGCCACCCCGGTCGACACGAGCCAGACCGACGACTTGACTGCGCTGCTTCAGGACCGGACGCACGGCCGTGGTCCCGACAGCGTGATCGACGCGGTCGGGATGGAGGCCCACGGGGAGGGGCTGCCGATCGGCAAGCTGGCCCAGACCCTTGCGGGATATCTGCCCGACAGGCTTGCGCAGAGAGCGATCGAGACGGCTGGGGTCGACCGCTTGAGCGTGCTTCACGGGGCAATCGATGTCGTCCGTCGCGGGGGGACCGTGTCGCTCAGCGGCGTCTACGGGGGTGCGGCGGATCCGATGCCCATGATGCAGCTGTTCGACAAGCAGATCACACTTCGGATGGGCCAGGCCAACGTCAAGTCGTGGATTGACGACCTGTTGCCGTTGGTCAGCGATGACGCTGACCCGCTCGGAGTCGAGGACCTTGCCACCCACAGGCTGCCGTTGGAGGACGCGCCGCGCGCCTACGAGCAGTTCCAGAAGAAGCAGGACGGGATGATCAAGACCTTGCTTCAGCCGGCCTGAGGATCACTCGGGCGTGCTGGCCGCGTTGGCGGCCAGCACGATCGTCGACCACGAACGACGAGTCAGCCGTCGCGCTTGGCGCTGCCGGGCGCGGTCTGGGTTCCGGTCAGGCGCGCAGAGAGGCTGTCGGGTAGCAACGAGCCGGCTTTCTCGGCGACCTTGTGAAGCAGTTTGCCGGCGACGACGTGGTCGTCGCCGCGCATCAGCGCGTCGAAGCCCTCCTGCGCGATGTCGGCTGGATCACTCATGCTCTTGTGGGCGATCTCGGTGTCCTCGGCGCCGGAGCGGATCCAGAACTCGGTGTCGGTGCCTCCGGGCTGCAGGGCGGTGACGGTCACGCCAGCGTCCTGGAGCTCGACGCGCAACGCTTGGGCGAAGGAGTGGACGAACGCCTTCGAGGCGGCGTAGGTCGATTGGTACGGCACCGGTGTGCTGACCGCGACGGATGAGGTGATCAGGATTCGTCCGGCGCCGCGCGCGACCATGGCCGGCGCGAATCGGCGGGCGAGGTGGACGGTGGAACCGATGTTGAGGTCGATCAGCCGGCGGTGCGCACGGAGATCGGTGTCCCGAACGAAGTCGCCGGTGACGCCGATTCCGGCGTTGAGCGCAAGCGCGTCGATCGGGCGGCCGAGGCCGGCGACGGTGTCCACCAGCGCCTCGCAACCGTCGAAGCCGGCCAGGTCGACGCGGACCCCGTGCGCATCGACGCCGAGAGCGTTGAGTTCGCGGACGACCTCGGCGACGCGGTCGTCCTCTGCGGCGACGACGAGGTCGAATCCGTTGTGCGCGAAGACGCGGGCCAGTTCGCGCCCGATGCCGGCGGTGGCCCCGGTGACGACCGCCAGCGGCCGGACGGCGCCGTCCTGATCGTGGCTGGTCGCGCTCATCGGCTGCCCTCGTGTCCCGGGTCGGCGAGCTTGGACGCGGCTCGGCCCGCCGAGCGCTTCGCGGTCGTGACCGCGTCACGGGTCGTATCGGCGGCCCCGGAGGTTTTCGGGTCGAACTCCGAGTGCCCGTCGATCCGGGCGGCCGCGACGGCATCGGTGAGGTCGCCGAGCCCGTCGAGTAGCCGCTGCAACATCGCTTCCTCGTCCTTGCGAATACTGACGACGAGATTGACGGTCGCCGTATCGCCGACGTCCTTGGCCAGTCGTTCGAGCACGGAGTAGGTCGCGATCTCCAGGGCTTCGGCGGCGCAGGCGTCCTTGGCGTTCTTCAGGACCTTCTCCTCGAGGCCGTGACCTCGCATGAGGTCAAGCGGGGTCTTGGAGAGGGCGAGCAGCTGTCCGGCGATGCCCTGGACGATGTCGACGCCGGTCGAGAGGAGTCCGCCACGGCGGGCCTGCTCGACGTGCTCGAGGCGCTTGCCGACCCGCTCGGCGTGCGAGCGGGTCTCCTTGAGATGGTCCTCCAGCGCGGTGCGGTGGGAGCCGCGCGGGGCCACGGCGATCTGAGACTGCAACACGCGGGCCAGGCCAAGCTCCATGGCGTGGGCCTCCCGCAGGTACCGAATGAGGGTGGGACTGGGCTCGGACATACAGGGCTCCGCTGGACGAAACGATCGGTGGGCTACCTGTAAAGCCGTTACCCGCACTGCGGTGAGCTACGCGTCCGGGGCGGGAAAGCGTCCGCCATGCGATCTCTCTTCCGAGCGTTCTGCGGCGGGCTTCGGCTAAGACGTCGTCTCAAAATGATCGGCCGTCTGTCGCGGCCGCTGCCACGTCGCAGGATCACGATCCGAACCCTCGGTCAGACAACCTGTCTGACTCTCGGGTATCGGACCGCGCCCTGCTCGGTCATCGACCACGACAGCCAGCCACTGATTTTGAGACGGCGTCTAAGCGACCTCGCCGATCGGCTCGTCCGGGAACCCTGCCTGCTTGCGCAACGCGAGGGCGATCTCCTCGATCTCCTCGGTTGAGTAGCCGGGCGCGAAGACGTCGTTCTGGGCCGGCAGGTCCTGTGGCAACGGACGCTGCGTCGGATCCTCGTCGACGACCTCCAGGGGCTCGCCCGTCTCCGGGTGGTTGCCGTTGAAGACGGCGGCCAGCTCCCGGTAGTCGTTGGGGGAGAACCGGTACAGGCGGCGGTGGTCGCCCTTCTCGATGTAGGGACGGCTCTCCTTGATCGCGTCGGACGGTACGCGAGGCCCGGGGAAGAGCTTGGTCAGGTCGGCACCCGTGAGGTTCTCCACGGCACGGGCGTAGGCGACCTGGTGGACACCGCCGCGGACGAGTAGGTAGCCGGTTAGCGCCCGAGCAGCCGGGTGGTCGCAGGCCTCGTAGACGCGCAACTTGCCGGACCGAGCGCCGGTCTCCAGGAAGTAGTTGTGGGTCAGGTCGGAGAGCAGATCGCCGGACGAGAAGACGTTGTCTCCCGTCCAGGGCAGCCCGCGCGCGTCCTGCGGCAGAGCGCCCTTTCCGCCGTTGACGTAGTGGTGCGGATTACCGGGGATACCTGCCAGTCCCAGAAGCGGCGACCGCTGGGTGTCGACTTCGTCCTTGATCGACGTGTCGTCGGTCAGCATCGAGTTGATCGTGGCGGCGACGAGCTCGATGTGGCCGAACTCCTCGGCCGCGATGTTCGAGATCAGGTCGAAGAACGGTCGGGCCTTCTGGCGCTCGCGGAAGTTGAACGACTGGAACGTGTAGTTGAGGAAGGTCGACATCTCGCCGAACTTCCCGCCCATCAGCTCCTGGACGACCCCGGCCTGGGCGGGATCGGGGTCGGACGGAGGCGGCAGTTCGGCGAGCCAGCGGTCGAGACGAAGGATCATGGGGTCTCCTCGGCGTGGGAACGGTTCGCCCCGTTCGGATGCCCGCCAGTCGGCGACCGCAAACGCTCTTGCCGACCTCGATCCGTCGGGCGCGTTTCGCTCCTCGGCCTCCGCCCCGAGCTAGAGCGCCTCCACGTTTGCTCGTAGACCGTGCGGGTAGCCGTGAGGTGCCCGGTCCGATTGGTCGCCGAAGCCCGTCAGACCGACGCCGTCCGACGTCCGGGGCACCGATCCGTACAGCACGAGCAAGGAGCCAGCATGAGCACCACCATCGAGCAGTCGATCGACATCGAGGTCCCGGTCCGCGTCGCCTACGACCAGTGGACCCAGTTCGAGTCGTTCCCGTCGTTCATGGAGGGGATCGAGGAGGTCCGCCAGCTCGACGACACGCACCTCCACTTCACGGCGAGGATCGCCGGCGTCGAGCGTGAGTGGGACGCCGAGGTCACCGAGCAGCACCCGGACGAGCGAGTGGCTTGGCACAGCACGTCGGGGACGACCAATGCGGGGGTCGTGACTTTCCACAAGCTCGACGACGCCCATACGCGGGTGATGCTGCAGCAGGACATCGAGGCCGAGGGACTTGTCGAGAAGGCTGGCAGCGCGCTGGGCTTCGTCGAGCGCCGAGCGAAGGGCGACCTCGAGCGATTCAAGAAGATGGTCGAGGAACGCGGCGACGCCGAAGGCGGCTGGCGGGGCGAGGTTCCCCGCTAGCGCGTCTGTTGGCGAGTAGGCGGCAGCCGTCGCCAACTCGTGGGACACGCTAGATCTAGCGAGGCGTACCGGTGTCGCCCGTCTTGGCCTGAAGGCCGGTACTCCGTGCGTCGCGGAGTCCGGTGACGCGTCCGGGATGCTGACGCCGCCCGCGCGCTACGGCACGACCACCCGCATGGTGCCCAGAGTCTGGTCCGCAGCGCCTTCGACGAATCCACCGGCGGCGACGAACGCCTGCAGATACTCGATCAGCGGTGCGGTGATCCGCTCGCCCGGAGCGAGCGCGGGAATTCCGGGCGGGTAGGGGGTGATCAGCTCGGCGGAGACCCGGCCGACGACCTTCTCCACCGGTATGTCTTCCGCTCGCGCGAAGAACGCGTCGCGGGGCAGCATCGCCTGTTCCGTGCGCAGCTGCGGGCGGCTCGGCCAGGAATCGATGCCGGTCCCGGGATCGCGGTCGGCGTGGGCGTTTACGAGGTCGCGCAACCCGGCGACGAGGCGGTCGATCTCGTTGTCCCCGTGGGCGAAGCTGACCAGCGCCATCAGCCGTCGATGGTCGGCGAGCTCGAGGTCGATCTCCCGCTGATCGCGGAGCCAGTCGTCGGCGGTGTACCCGGTCAGACCGATCCCTTCGGTCTCGATCATCACGTGGCAGGGGTCGACGCCGACGACACCCGGCACCGACGCCAGCCGGTCGACGGAGATCACCGGGAGTTCGGGGACCTCGGCGGCAAGCCGCTCGCGGAGTCGTCGGGCGCTGCGGACCGCGCGGTCCGCAGCTCCGGGCCGTCGCGGACGAACTGCCGTCGGGCGCCGTCGATGCTCGACAGCAGCAGCGCCGAGACGCTGGTGGACTCCTCCAGCTCGAAGCAGAGCTGCAGGCGGTCGAGGTCGATCCGGTCGGAGCCGACCGACAGCACCGAAGTCTGCATCATGCCGGTCAATGTCTTGTGGACCGATCCGATCGCCAGGTCAGAGCCTTGCCGGAGAGCGCCGTCGGGTAGCTCAGGGTGCCCCGAGAGCGAGTAGTCCAGTCCCCACGCGTCGTCGGTGACCAGTGGGACGCCGCGCGCGTGGCAGAGCTCGGCGATCGCGCGGACGTCGGCGGAGGTGCCGTAGTAGGACGGGGTGAAGAGCAGGACCGCACGTGCTTCGGGGTGCTCATCAAGTGCCCGCTCGATCTCCTCCGGGCGGGGACCGAGGGCGATCTCGAGCTGCTCGTCGTAGACCGGGTCGACGTAGACCGGCCGGGCTCCGGCGAGCACGAGACCGGCGAAGGCCGACTTGTGGCCGTTGCGGGCCATCACGATCGTCTCCCCGGGGCCGGCGACGGTCATCAGGGCCACGCGGGCACTGAGCGACGAGCCGTTGGTCGAGAAGAGGACCTTGTGGGCTCCGACCGCCTCGGCGAAGAGATCCTGGGCGGTGGCCTGCACCTTCCACGCTCGGTCACGGGTGTCGACGCCGTGATTGAGCGGTAGGTCGTGGCGTGCTGCATCAAGCCCAGCCCAGAGCGTGAACTCGGGCGCAACGCCGCGGCCACCGCCGTGGGCGGGGATCGAGAACGCCAGCCGGTCCCGAGCGAGGAACGCTTTCATTGCGTCGGCGATCGGCACAGCGTCCTGCTCACGGCAGGTCGGGTCGGGGCGGGACTGGTCTGCTCCGGACGCCATCGAAGCCACGCTACCGGGAAAGCCCGGCGGCCCTCCGCGCGCCGGAGCATGGGCGGACGGTGGACGTTAACCCCAGTCCTCAGCGGCTCGCTTCGTACGCTGCGCCACGCTTGGCGCGACGCATCGAATTCGCTACGACGGGCATTCGGAGACGATGGAGGTCCCACGGGAGGACGATGCATCTGGGCCGGTCGGTCGAGGTGAGCGGTCTGCGCTGCTGGTCATCGACATGCTCAACGACTACGACCATCCCGACGGGGCGCAACTGCGGAGGAGCGTGACGAGGGCGATCCCTCCGATCCAGCGTCTGGTCTCTCGCGCGAGGGCGAGTGCGGTGCCCGTGATCTGGGTCAACGACTGTCACGGTCGATGGTCCGCCGACCGCGACGAGATCGTGAGCGCGGCGCGGAACGGCGCAGGCGCAGAGTTCATCGACCCGATCGCGCCTGATGACGATGATCCTTTCCTGGTCAAGGCTCGCCACTCGATCTTCTACGGTACGCCGCTCGAGTACCTGCTGGAGACGGAAGGCATCGGCCGGCTGGTACTGACCGGTCAAGTCACGGAGCAGTGCATCCTCTACTCAGCACTGGACGCCTACATCCGCCACTTCGGGGTCGCGATACCCAGCGACGCCGTCGCGCACATCGACGAGGAGCTCGCCCACGCCGCACTGCGGATGATGGAACGCAACATGCGGGCCGAGGTCGCAGACGCGGACGAGACCGCGTTCTGAGTCGCGATCGAAGCGAGCGGAGCCGGACGTTTTCGCTGGTCGGATTGGTCCAGCGGAGCGGTGAACGGCTGAAACGCCGACGGACGTGGGTGTCGCGTGCCCGGTGAGCGGTGCCGGAAGCGATTGCCAGACCGCCACGAGGGTAGTCGTGGACGGACAGCTGACCGCCGGAGATGCCATGACCGATCTGCTCGCCGTCTACCTCAACGACCACCTGGCCGCCTCCGCCGGAGGTGTCGGGCTCGCCCGTCGCGCCCGAGACGCCCACCGCGATGATGATCACGATCGGGCGACCTTCGCGCTGCTGGCGGACGTCACCTCGGAGATCGAAGCCGACAAGGAACAGCTGGAGCGCATCATCGGGATGGTCGGCGCGCGTCGAGACCACATCAAGCAGCTCATGGCCGTCGGGGCGGAGCGCGTCGCTCGGCTGAAGGCCAACGGTCGCCTGGCCCGCCGGTCCCCCCTTTCGAGTCTGATCGAGCTGGAGGGCCTGGCGATCGCGGTGCAGGGCAAACGCTGCGGATGGCGGGCGCTGCAGCAGCTCGAGGACCCACGGTTGTCCGGGATCGATCTGGGGTGGCTGGTGGCGCGCGCGGAGGAGCAGTATCAACGGCTCGAGGAACGGCGCTTGGCGGTGGCGGCGCAGGTCCTGTCGCCGGACGGGAGGCCTGGGTGAGACGCATTTTCGCTCGGCGAGCGCCGGCTCGCCACCGGACGCTGCGGCCGGAATGCCTCACGGGAGAGGCCGTTTCGGGACCGACAGACGTCCGCTAGGCGCGCTCCGTTCCGGGGCGCTCGGCGCCGTGACTGGCAGCGTCGCCCGGGCGTCGATCCATGCGCAACCGCGGCAGTTCGCGGGCGATCGAGGTTGCCCGCATTCCCGTCTCGACGAGCTGTTGCAGCCCGAGCTGCGGGGCTGCGAAGGGCATCTGCCAGAGCGGCGCGACCACCGCGCGCTGACGGTGCTCGATGGCGTGGACGACCCGTTGAGCGGCGCTCTCGGCCGAGAGCGGGCGGGTCAGCCAGCGAGGGGCGCGATTGAGTGCTCGGGCGATCCGGTTGTCGGCGGTGACGTGCTCCGCCATCTCGGTGTCGACGAGTCCGAAGTAGACGACCCCGGCGCTTGTCGGCCGGTGCATCAGTTCGATCCGCAGTTGGGCGATCAGCTCGCCCACGGCTGCCTTCGTCGCCGGATAGAGGCCTGCTAGAGGCACCGGCGTGATCCCGGCGATCGACGCGAGTGCCAGCAAGTGGCCACCGGTCCGGTCGACGTGGGGCAGAGCAGCCTGGAGCGTCCAGAGCGTGCCGTAAAGGTTGACGTCGATCACCCGGCGGCTGTCTTCTTCGGTCTGGCCGCCGATCAAGCTCGGCAGAACCACCCCAGCTCCCGCGACTACGGCGACCAACCCGTCGAGCCGATCCGCGGCCTCGTCGACCGCGGCCACCGTCTGGGCACGGTCGGTGACATCCGCCGAGACGGCGATTGCGTCGTGGCCGGCGAGGTCGGCCAGGGCGTGCTCCAACCGCGGAGTGTCTCGACTGAGAAGGGCGATTCTCGCGCCGCGCTCGGCAAGGGCTCGCGTGACTGCTCGTCCGATCCCGCCGGTAGCGCCGGTGACGAGGACGCCGCGGCCCTCGAGGTTGAGCCGGCTCATGCTGAGACCCGCCCGGTCTGGCCGTCAGCGGCAGACGCCGCGATCTGCTCGGCACGGATGATCGTCGTCTCGGCGGCGTCTCGCCCGCCCGGTAGCTCGTGACGCAACGCGGTCAGGCCGAGGACGCGTTCAGCGGTTGCCTCGACCAGCGTCTGGGGCCAGGTCGCGGGTGCCAGCCAGGCTGGCGCTGTGGTGACTCGCCGCCGGTCGCGGAGCGCGGTGACGATCCGCCTGGCGACATCGTCGGCCGTCAGCGGGCGGGTCAGGAAGGCCAGCGACCGTCGCGAGGCCCGGGCCGCGCGGGGGTCTCGCTGGACGCGGCGGTTCATCGGCGTGTCGACGGCGCTGAGGTAGACGACGCCTGCGGTCGTGCGGCGGTTCATCGCCTCGGTACGCACAGCCGCGACGAGGTTGGCGATCGCAGCCTTGGTGGTCGGGTAGACCCCGGACAGCGGGATCGGGGCGATCGCGGCGATCGAGCAGAGAGCCAGCGCGTGCCCGCCCTGGCGATCGATGTGGGGCATCGCTGCCTGAAACGACCAAAGGCTGCCGTAGACGTTGACGTCGACGACCGCGCGGGCGTCGGCTTCGGTCTGGGCGATCAGGGTATCTGGGCGCACGATCGCGGCCCCGATCACGGCCCCGGCCAACCCGCCGGTGCGCTCGCAGGCGCCGTCGACGGCGGCGATCACCTGGTCGCGCTCACGCACGTCCGCCGGAGCAACGGCTGCGCGAGGCCCGAGTTCGGTGGCCAACGCGTCGAGTCGCTCGCCAGGGAGGTCGAGCAGGATCGGCCGCGCGCCGAGCGCGACCAAGCGGCGACAGACCGCCGCGCCAATGCCCCCGGCGGCGCCGGTGACGAGGACGCCGCGATCCGGCAGAACGAGTCGCCCCATCGTCCTCGTTCGGTACCCGCATGTCGTCGTCGGAACTCTCATCGCTTCCGCGGCAATCATTCAGGCCGCGACCGCGGCGAGCGGTGCCCGCAAAGAGCTGCGACCGGCGTCCCAAGCGTCGGTTACGGCTGCGGAGAATCGGGATTCCAGGACTGCGAGGGCGGCGGCCCCGAACAGCGCGTCAAGACCCAGCGCGCGGTCCTGGTGGGCGAGCCCTCCGGCGAGGTCGACCGCAGCGATGCTCTCGTGGACGGCATCGGCTTCCACGTGCTCGTCGTAGAAGTCGGTCGCGGCAACGCTGTCGTAGCCGAGCCGTCGCAGGCCCGTGGCGTAACGCCGGCTCGGGACCGACGAGGTCATCTCGGTCATCGCGAGGTGACCGGCACATGCGGCTCGCAGGCGCCGGTGGAGGCCGAACATCGAGGCGAGGTTGACCGTCGCCAGGGTCGTTGCCGGCAGCACGTCGAGGTAGGCCCCGTAGCGGGCGTCGAGGTCGAGCTCGCGCATCGTGCGGGCGTAGAGATCGGCGTGGATCCGTTCGGGCTTGCCGCCGCCGTACTCGTCGGCCTGGATCTCGACCATCGCTGCCTTCGGCCGGCCGGTCAGGCGGGGCAGCGCGAACGAGTGAGGATCGGCCTCCTTCAGCTGGTAGGCGGAGCGGTGG
>CAZMVL010000037.1:0-17442 GCA_964569335.1 uncultured Paraperlucidibaca sp. | reverse complement strand
TTGGACGAATCGCGACAGCGACGGACCGTCGTCCACCTGGGCGATCGCCGCCAGCGCGATGTCGATCTCGCGTGGGTCGACCTCGTCCGGGACGGTGGTGAGGGCACGGGTCTCGGCCTCGAACGCGCGCTCCAGCTGGAGCCGCAGTGCCAGCAGCGCCGGATCCCACTCCCAGTCGTCGTCGACCCCGGGCAGTCCCCGGTAGTGCAGCTCGTAGCAGAGGTAGAGCGCGAGTTGGAGGTCCTCGTCGGCGATCGCTGCGGTCGGAACGTCGACCTCGGTGGTCAGGGCACCCAGCGCGCCGGGGGCGCGGCCGAACGCGTCCAGCAGACGTTCGCTCAAGGGCCCACGAGGCGCGGGCAGGCCGATCGTGGTCATGCGGTTCGTCTACCCGTCCGGAGCCGTGGCTACCCACGTGGAGATCTGGCCGAATGGCGCGCAGGAGGTATGGGTGGCGGGGCTTGGGGTACACGCTTCCTACCTCGCTCGCTCTTCGACGGGATCCCTGCGTGCACCACGAGACTCTCCTCGCTCCCGCTGCATCCGCCGTTCTCGATTCTTCTCCCTCCTCGCTCGGGGTGTGGGTGTTGCCGGGCGTCTATGCGCCCGCCGAGGACTCGCGACTGCTGGCGTCCGTGCTGGCGGCGGAGGCGCTCGACGGTGCTCGCGTGCTCGACCTTTGCACCGGCACGGGTCTGCTGGCGGTGACGGCAGCCGGTTCGGGGGCGTCCGAGGTCGTCGCGATCGACGTCTCACGGCGGGCGACGTGGAACGCGCGGCTGAACTTGTGGCGCCACGGTGGCCGTGCGCGGGGACGTGTCCGGCGCGGAGACCTCTTCGGTGCGGTCCCCGACGGCGGCTACGACGTGATCGTCTCCAACCCGCCCTACGTCCCGGCGGAGCAGGACGACCTGCCGACGCGAGGCCCCGCCCGGGCCTGGAATGGGGGCCGCGACGGCCGCGCGATCGTCGACCGGATCTGCGCCGAGGCTCCGCGGCTGCTGAGACCCGGCGGCCGACTGTTGATGGTCCACAGCGGTGTCACGGACACCGAGGAGAGCCTGCGAGCGTTGCGGGCAGCCGGGCTCCAGGCGCGGGTGCAGCTCCGGCGTGAGATCAACTTCGGTCCGGTGATGCAGAGGCGGTGGCGGTTGCTGCGCGAGGCCGGTCTCCTGGAAGACGATCAGCGAGTCGAGGAGCTCGTGGTCGTCCGGGCGCAGCGGCCGGTGCTCCGTGGGATCGGCGTCGGGGCATGAGCGACGACGATCGGGAGGTCACGATCATCCCGTACCGCAACGGGCCGTTGATCGTGCGTGGTCCGGTCTCCCTGCGGGACCAGGAAGGTCGGGTCATCGAGACGGGGCGGAGTCCCGTGGCCTTGTGCCGATGTGGGCGTTCGCGGATTCGGCCGTTCTGCGACGGGACCCATGCGGTCTCCCGTTTTCAGGCCCCGAGCGGTCGGGAACGGGCTCCTCGGGGTTGAAGGCTCGTTCAGCCCTCCGGGGCGGTCACCGGCGCCAGCTGACCAGGTTCGCGGAGACGGAACCCGTCGCCGTCAGTCACCCGTTCTGCGGAAGCTCGACTTGCTGCGTGCCGATCGTAGAGCTACGGGCGTTGCTGGCGCTGGTCGCCGAAAGGCACGGTTGGTCCGCGTGTCATCGAACCTCATGGACCGGGCATGAATAGTCCGGAGACGGGTACGGCGAGGGTCAACCGCCGCTTGCGAATCGACCGTGCCCCGCCGAACGAAGGAGTCCCCGATGCCGCCCCGTGGTGTGAAGCCGGGCACCAAGCGTGCCCGTCAGTACGAGAAGGTCAAGGCCTCCGTAAAGGGCCAGGGCAAGAGCGAGAGCACCGCCGAGGAGATTGCCGCCCGAACCGTCAACAAGGAGCGTGCGCGCCACGGCGAGAGTCGCGAGGCGTCGAAGAGCTCGATCGACGACAAAAGGTCGGGCCAGCGCGGCGGTGAGCGGTCGGGCAAGAACGGCCCCAAAGGCCGGACCCGCGATCAGCTGTACAACGAGGCCAAGCATCTGACCATCGACGGTCGCTCGAAGATGAACAAGGAGCAGCTGCGCAAGGCGGTCGACGCTAAGAAGAGCGGGTAGGCGCTCGCGCGAGGCCGGCGAGGCCGCCGTCTCCGTCGTCGCTGGTCTGGCGATCGTGTGCCTGCCGGCGGCCGTGCTGCTTGATCGCTTCACGCTCCGCGCGCTGGTCGAGGAATCGGCCTACATGGCCGAGGCCGAGTTCCTGCTGGATCGGGCGTCGAGGTGGATCGTCGCCCGTCCGAACGCGGCTAGATCACCCGCGCTCGGTGGGTGAGCCGAGCCAGCCCGCGAGTTCGTCGAGCGCTTCGGGCAACACGTAGTAGTACGCCCACAGGCCGCGCCGTTCGGAGTCGACGACCCCGGCGTCGCGCAGCTTCTTGAGGTGGTGGCTGAGCGTCGACTGTGAGACGTCGAAGAGGGGGACGAGCTCGTAGACGCAGACCTTGCCGGCGTGCTTGCGCAGGACGTCGACGACCTGCAGGCGGATCGGATCGCCGAGCGCCTTGGCGATCTCGGCCATGCGCGTGGCCTGGTCGCGGTCGACGTCGGGGTAGACGACCGGCTCGCAGCACGGGGCCCCGGCGGCGCGCTTGGTCTTCGGTGTCAGTTCCAGATCGACGGACATCGATCTACGACCCTACACAAAAGATTCACGCCTGTCGATTGCATCGATAGTTGTCAATCGATACGGTTACCGTCGTGGCAACGACCAGCAGCACCCCCGATGTCCCGGTCCTTCAACGCATGTCGACGCTCGACCGGTTCCTCCCGGTCTGGATCCTGCTGGCGATGGCGCTGGGCCTCGGGCTCGGCGCGGCGGTGCCGTCGCTCAACGACGGGTTGAGCTCGCTGAACGTCGGCACGATCTCGCTGCCGATCGCCCTGGGCCTCTTGCTGATGATGTATCCGGTGCTGGCGAAGGTCCGCTACGGCGAGGTCGTCCGCGACCGCTCGCCGCAGACCGCCCGGATGCTCGGCGCGTCGCTGGTCCTCAACTGGGTGATCGGGCCGGCGCTGATGTTCGCGCTGGCCTGGATCTTCCTCGCCGACCACCCCGAGTTCCGCACCGGCCTGATCATCGTGGGCCTGGCTCGCTGCATCGCGATGGTGCTGATCTGGTCGGACCTCTCTTGTGCCGACCGTGAGGCGACCGCGTTGATGGTCGCGGTCAACTCGGTCTTCCAGATCGTCGCCTACAGCCTGCTCGGCTGGTTCTACCTGACCGCGCTTCCGGACCTGCTCGGCCTCGACAGCCAGGGCTTCACGATCGGCATCTGGGAGGCCTCCCAGACCGTCCTGATCTTCCTCGGCATCCCACTCGTCGCGGGGGCGCTGACCCGCGTGGTCGGCGTGCGGAAGAAGGGAGAGCAGTGGTACGAGGAGGCGTTCCTTCCGAGGATCGGGCCGTTCGCGCTCTACGGGCTGCTGTTCACGATCGTGATGCTGTTTGCGATCCAGGGCGACGCGATCACCTCGCAGCCGCTGGACGTCGTGCGGATCGCGCTGCCGCTGCTCGTCTACTTCGCGCTGATGTTCGCCGCGGGCTGGCTCGCCGGCTGGGTGATCAAGGCCGGCTACGCCCGCACCGCATCACTCGCGTTCACCGCCGCGGGCAACAACTTCGAGCTGGCGATCGCCGTCGCGATCGGCGTCTTCGGCGCGACGTCCGGCCAGGCGCTGGCGGGCGTGGTTGGCCCGCTGATCGAGGTTCCCGTGCTCGTCGGCCTCGTCTACGTCGCGCTCTGGATCCGCCGCCGCTTCTACCCGGCCGACGACGACACCGCTCGCCGTGACCCCGCGACGCAGCCTGCGGCCGACGCCGTCTAACCCCCTCGACACCGCAAGGAACCCGACCGATGGCCAACGTCCTCTTCGTCTGCCTCCAGAACGCCGGCCGCTCGCAGATGAGCGAAGCGCTGTTCACCCGCGCCACGGACGGCGCGCACCTCGCGCGCTCGGCCGGGACGACGCCCGCCGACCAGGTGCATCCCGAGGTCGTCGAAGTGATGGACGAGCTCGGCATCGACCTGCGCGACCGGGTTCCGCAGAAGCTCACCCTGGAGCTGGCCGAGTGGGCGGACGTCGTGGTCACGATGGGCTGCGGCGACGCGTGCCCGTACGTGCCCGGCGTGCGCTACATCGACTGGAAGCTCGAGGACCCCGCCGGCCAAGACGTCGACCGAGTGCGACGGACCCGTGACGAGATCGACGAGCGGGTGCGTGAGCTGGCGGACGAGCTCTAGTCGGCGGCGGGGTTCCGTCCGGCCTGGGATGCCGCCACGCCGTTCATTCTCACTCGGCGTCGATTCCGTGGCGTCCGAGCAGTGTCGTGAAGAACGAATCGGCAGCGGCGGCTCCGCCGTCAGCCATCAACTCGGCGGCGCCGAATCTGTACACCTCGTAGCCCGCGAGACGAAGGTGGCGGTCCTCGCGGACCATCTCCGCGTACAGGGCCGGGTTCGCGCGTTCCCCGGTGGCGTAGTGCTGCTTGCCGTCGACTTCGATCACGACGCGGGCCTTGTTGGGCAGGAGCAGGAGGAAGTCCATCCGCTGCCGGACCAACGCTGAGTTGACGTTCTGGGCTGCAAGCTCCCGCACGGTGTAGGGGTCGTAATGGAGATAGACCTGAGGGATCAGCGCGGGCATCGCCCCGCTGAGCTCGCGCCGATACCGGCTCGCGTATGCCTCGAACAGCACCAGCTCAGGCGGACTCTCCGGGCTCAGCGACGCGCGCAGGCGTCGGTAGAGGGTCCTGGGGGTGTCGGAAAGATCCGGGTCGGTGGACTCGCGGTCCGCCCACCACGCGGTGAATTCGCCCCAGGTTAGTCCCTGCGGCGAAAGTGGCCGATCGTAGATCAGGCAGTACTGGCCGTTCTCGACGATGTCGACGACGTTATTGATCGCGTCGCGGAGAACGATGCGGGGCTTGGGGCCGTTGGCGGCGAAGATGAGGTTCTTGAGGTCGCCGTCCACTCCCGAGGTGCCGGTGCTCGCCAGCAGCTGCGACAGCGTTTCAACCTCGTAGAGGTCCTCGATCTTGCGTCCGAGGTCGACGAGCCCTGGGAGCGCTAGTCCGATGAGCCGTCGCGAGACGTACTGCCGCTTGCTGTGAAAGGGGTTTTCGTTTTCGTCGGCTGGAGCCAGTCCTATCGCGATGCACGCGTCCTCTAGTTCGTACGCGCTGATCGGGTAGAGCGCTTCCACGATCGCACGGCGAAGTTGAGCGGCGGTCGCGGCTCCGGACGTCATCAGCGGTAACCCTAGTAGGTGCGTGGCGTCGCGAGGGAGCGGGGCCAGCCGGAATCTCGCGCTGTGTCCGGTATACGCGGCATGATGCGCAGATGGGGAACGGAGCTGTTCTTTGGCAGCGGGAAGACCACACGCAAGCGAAGCACGACTTGCTCCGGGGCTTCTTCGACAAGTGGGTCAGCGTCCATTCGGGGCACTTCGCTCGGCAGGGGACCGGCCTCGTTCGTATATACGACGGGTTCGCTGGACCTGGCATCTACGAGGGAGGCGAGCCGGGATCGCCTTTGATCCTCATGAGAGCGCTCGGTGAGCATCCTCATATGGCCGAGCGCTGGTGGGCTGTTCGGTACGACTTTCAGTTCGTCGAGAAGCACGCGGGACGAGCTGCGAGCTTGAAGACCCAGCTTTCGCAACTCGACACCGAGTTCCGTGCGAGCGTGCCTGGCTGGGCTGAACGGGTGCGCTGGACGGTGACGCACGGGAACTATGAGGATCATGTACCGCGCCAAGTCACAGAGCCGTCTGCGCTGTTCCTGTTCATCGACCCCTTCGGCTACAGCCACGCCCCGATGACCCTCACGCAGAACCTCGTGCAGCAACCGAAGAGCGACACCTTGATCTTCCTGCCGCTGAGCTTCGTCAACCGCTTCGTCGAACTCGACAACCAGCAACGAGCCTTGGACCGGTTCTTCGGCAGTTCGGCCTGGCGGGAGATTCCCGACGGTGACGGACGACCTGCTGCTCTTCTCGAGCTCTTCCAAGCACAGCTGAGAGCGGCTGGTCTTAAGTGGACGCTGCCGTTTCAGCTTCGGCCTTCCGACGGTCGCAACGCCTACTGGATCGTTGGGGCTTCCGGGCATCTCGGCGGGTTCGAGAGCATCAAGGCAGGATTCTGGGCCGTCGACAAGGTTCAGGGCCAGGGCTTCGCCGCCCCTCGGCCGGTAGCCGAAGGGCAAGTGGCGCTGGACTTCGGGGAAGCACTCGACCAAGGTCCCGACACCAGTGATCTGCTTGGCGCGCTCCGCGAGAAATTCGGCCCCGAGCCCTTCTCGGTTGAGGATGCGGTCAGGCTCACCCGCGAGTCTCGATTTCTGGAGAGCCACTTGCGGAACGCGACGCTGGCGCGCGCGGAGAAGGCGGGCCTTTTGGTCGTGGAGCGCCCGCAGGGTGTCAGGCAGTTCAAGGCGGAGTCCGGAATAACGATGCGGTTTTCGCGATGATCCGTCCGAGTGCGAACGTATGTTCGTATAGAGGAATCGTTCAAACCCAGGGAGAATGAGCCGATATGGCCCAGTCCAGTTCCATTGAGTGGACCGAAGCGACCTGGAATCCGGTCACCGGATGCGACGAGGTGAGCCCCGGCTGTGCCCACTGCTACGCCAAGACCTTTGCGGAGCGCTGGCGCGGGATACCTGGGCATCCTTACGAGCAGGGCTTCGACCTTCGACTCTGGCCGGAACGCCTTGATGTGCCGCTTCGGTGGCGCAAGCCGCGAACGATCTTCGTGAACTCGATGTCGGACCTCTTCCACGAGGACATCCCTCTTGAGTTCGTCGACCAGGTCTTCGCAACCATGCGCGCGGCGCATTGGCACACGTTCCAAATCTTGACCAAGCGGCACGAGCGTTTGGTCGAGCTCGCGCACCGTTTCGACTGGCCCGAGAACGTTTGGATGGGCGTCACGATCGAGAACCGGCGCTTCGTGCATCGGGCCGATGCACTCCGGCAAGTGCCGGCCGCGGTGCGGTTCATCAGTGCGGAGCCGCTTCTGGGTCCGCTTGAGGGTTTGGACCTCGCCGGCATTGATTGGCTCATCGCTGGCGGCGAATCCGGACCACGTCATCGCCGGATCGACGCCAATTGGGTCCGAGCGCTCCGCGGGCAGTGCGGCGAGGAGGGTGTGGCGTTCTTCTTCAAGCAGTGGGGTGGGCACCGCCCGAAAGCGCGGGGTCGCATTCTTGATGGGCGCACCTGGGACGAAATGCCGAAGATCGGGTCGGGGCGCAGGCTCGCCGTGGTTTAGGCCACGGCGACTGGTTTCGTGGCCTTAAGGCGCGCAAAATCCCGTAGATCCACGCACATCGTCTACGGGCGCCGCGTCACGTTTTACCTGCAAATCACGGCAAACCGAGGGCCAAACGGCCGCATTGACATGCGTGAGGTCACAAGTTCGAGTCTTGTATCGCGCACCTCTAAAAGGCCCCGCAAATCGCGGGGTCTTTTGCTTTCTACGGTGCCGTAGGAAACGAGCGTCTACGCGCCAGTAGCGGTCTCGTGGCCTTTTCGTGGCCTAAACCCGCGAGCCGGCCGGCGGTTAAAGCAAGCCAGGCGGTTTTGCGTGAGGCGCTCGCCTCCAGCGACCGCGACGCTTTCTCGCGGCTGGCACAGCAACATCGTCGCAAAGACGTGTAGGGCCCGGGGCGATTCAAAATCGTGATGGCCGAGGATCCGCTGGATCCGACCGCAGGGTCAGCGTTCGGGTATGGCGTCGGAACTGAGCTGCTCGCTTTTCGCGGCGACGATTCTTCGGGCGTCCACGTGTCGGGCGGAGCCTCGGAGAGGTTCAGCGCTGAGGGATCTCAGATCGGTCGCCGGTCCGAGTTCAGTGCCGTCATATAAGTCCGTGTGTCTTCCGTGGTGTTCATGTAAGTATGTCTTGTATGCTGCGCGCATGGGTGCTCATGAGGAAATAGTCAGCGTCTCGCCTTTGTCTGGCCCGGAATGGCGAAGAGTGTTGCGGGACTTCGGCGGATCTGCGCTCCTGATTCTCGGGATTTTTTACGCAGTAGGATCCCTGGTAAAGCTCGGGCAATTTGATGCGGCGGGGCTGCGCGGCTCGGACGTATTGGGTCTCGTCCCGATCCAGCATTTCTTGCTCGTGGGCATAGCTCGCGCGATCCCGATAATCCCGCCGCTTATGCTGGTTTTTGCGGTGGATATTCTGATGTCGCGGTTTGCGGGGAGGGAGTTCGAGCATGCGCTTGCGCATTCGATGTCTGTTCGACGTGCAAAGGGTGGGAATGGAATTGAGTATGCCATTTTTATATATATTGCGTTGTTGGCTGTGGTCCTTGTTTCGTTGAGTTTCACCGCGCCGTCCATCGGTGCTTTGCTCGGAGTAGGCCTTATCTCCTACTTCCTTGTCTCTCGGAGGAACGGGCGTTTTCCCTCGGCGTCTGTTGCGGTCGGGCTGGCTCTTGCTGTTGTTGCGGTAATTGCCGTAGAGGAGTACACGGCGCCTCGCCCATTGGCTCGTGTCGTCGTTGTAACGCAGGCGGCTGGCTCCATGGGGAGTGAAGTTATTGAGGGTGGATTGGTGGCTCATGCTGACGCAACGTGGTTTGTTGCTATGCACGGCAGCGAGCTGCGAGCTGTTTCAGATGATCGTGCTCTTAGTGTTCGAGTCTTTCCGGCTGAATCGCAACCGATCATTCAAGCGTTCCGGCCTATCCGCCGTTGGCTGGAAAGTTGCCCAGGGGGTCATGAATCGGTCCCGTGTGGAAGGAACTATTAGCGGCAATAGTTATTCTCTTAGTTCTGGGGTCTGCAAAGGACCAATTTCGCGATGCGGCTGGTCGTCGGGGCCATCCGTGCGCAGGATGGTCAGGTGCGCCTTGCTGGAGCGCGGTACCGGGACTGGTGTGAGTGATCCATCGGGCTCGCCATCGACTTGGTCGCGTGACGGGTGAAGGAGAGGCCTTTGTCCTCGGCGGTTCAGGTGCCGGCCGGGCGACTCGCGGAACGGTCCGAGTGCGACCGCCGCGGTTCGCGTTGCTCGCGGTGCAGTCCTTGACTTTCCCGCGCCTGGTGGCCGATCACCTACCCGCGCCAAGGCCATCGGCGCGCTCGTGTCGCCGGCGGCTACGGCGCTAGCCCTGGTGTCCGTGGCGGCGGGGCTAGCGTCGCGCGGGGTGGTGGAAGGCGACCGTCGGAAGTCTTAGGCAAGGAAACCGGAGGTGATCGGCGGAAGAAGTCGCTTGCAGATCACGAGGTGGTGACCGTGCGCCCGAAAGCACCCGTCGTGAGCAGCCGAAGCAAGTTCACGGCGCGAGTCGATTGCGGTTAGGACCCCGGCCGTCGCACGCGTTCTTCCGCTGGCCCGCCGCTTGGTGGCACACGGAAACGGGTCTTGGGGCGCCGACGAGATCACGCGGCTGACCCGCGGCCAGGATTGACCCCGGCGGCCGCTGGCTTCGTGTACCGGGCATCCCGGACCGGAGCGCCTTGGCTTCTGGTCCCGCTCCAGCTACGTTCGTTTGCGTACTGACAACGCCAAGAAGTGCCCCAGGCGACGTTGGCGCGTCCCTGGGGCCGGCACGAGAGATCAGAGGTCTCCCATGCAGGACCAGCCTACCTTTGGATCGGGGTTGTCCCCGGTCGAGTTGGATGAGCGCAACCGCAACGACGTGTTGCAGCATCTGCTGTTCGAGTATCCGACGCCGTTCAGCGTCGATGAGTTGGTCGCAGAGCTGACGTCACCGGGTGAGGACGGCTTCGGCGAACGCGACGGCTACCTGAATGCGATCCGCGACCTGCGACGCGCCGGGTTGTTGCATCAGCACGGCGAGTTCGTGTGGGCGTCGCGGGCTGCGAAGTCCGCGTGGGTCTTGAAGACGGTCTGAGCGATGAGCGATCAGACGTTCCGAGACCCGGCCCTGTCGGCCGGCGAGCTCGATGATCGGTGGCAGATGGCCGTGCTCGGGCATCTGCTGCTCGCGTATCCGGCACCGTTCACGCTCGACGAGATCGAGACCGTGTTCGTGGAGCCGTTCGGTCCGCGGTCGTTCGATGAGATCGACGGCATCCGGCGAGCGGTGCGGGATCTTGCCTGTGCGGGGCTCTTGCATGAGCGCGAGGGGGCGGTGATTCCGACGCGGGCTGCGGTGCGATTCGGGGCGCTGGCGGGGATCTGACTTCTGCCTTGGCGCGCTGGCATCCCCGTGCGTAGAGTCCGAAGTGCGGGGAAGAGCTGATCTTGGGCCGATTGCGTGGCGCCGGGCGCGCTGCGCTTAGGTGTTGTTCCTGGTGTTCTCTCGTGGTACGTTGTTGGTGTTGAATTTCGGCTTGGAGACGTGAGATGGCTGCTTTGACCGCGCCGCTGGCGCGCCGCTTGGATGACGATGCGACAACACGTCCGGTGTCGGAGATCGCTCGCTACTTGCAAGAGCAGGTCGGTCAGCGAGTCGCTGCCGCGGTCGCAGGCCTGGTGGACGCCAAGCAGATCGGTCGCTACGCCCGCGGGACCGCGTCGCCTCAGGCGGCAACCGAACGCCGTCTGCGAGAGGGCTACAAGGTCGTGCGGATGCTGGTCGACGCCTACGACGGACAGACCGCCCGCGCGTGGCTGTTCGGTACGAATACCCGTCTGGACGACCAAGCGCCGATCGAAGTGCTCGGGGCGGCTCGGGAGACGTCGGAGTTCGTTGCCGTGGCGCGTGCGGCCCGACAGGTCGCCAGCTTCCAGGCGTGACGTCGCTGCCGCTGTGGCGGGTGGGGCGGCGCGACGATCCGCTGGCCTTCGCGCCACGGGATCTCTACGCGTTCAACCATCGGTTCGACGACCTCCAGCGGCGATTTCGCACCCTGTATCTGGCTGAGCAGCCGGAGACCTGCCTTCGCGAAGTTCTGGCGGACTTCCGGCCGAACCTTGCCGCGCAGCGGCGGCACGTCGAGCGCTTCGGATTGCAGGCCGCCCGCGACTTCGCGCCGCGGCCGGTCACGGCACCGTGGCGTGAGCAGCACGTCCTTGCCCCGACGCGGCTGGAGCTGGACGGGCCGCTGGTGGATCTCACGGACCTAGCTACGCGCCAGGCTGTAGAGCAGCGCCACCACGATTTGCTGATCGAACACGGTCTGTCGCACCTGGACCTGCACGAGATCACCACCGGTCGCCGGACGGTCACGCAGGCGATCGCCGCGGAGCTCTACGACCGGGACGTCAGCGCCGTGCGGTTCCCGTCGCGGCTGGACGGTCAGCCGTGCATCGCCCTCTTCGAGGGACGCGGCGATGTTCACATGGCAAGTGACCCGATCGACCTGATCGATCCGCCACCCGAACCGTTGCTGACCGTTACGAGCGCGTGGGGCTTGACGCTGTCGCGGGCGGGCAGCCGCCGGTAGGCGATCTCGCGCAGGCGCTGCGGTCGGAGCTCCGGCGGGTGACGCGATCGTCGGTGCCGCGGAGAGCCGCCGATCGTCGCTGGCGGGCGGCCTTGGCTTCTCCCTCCAGCGAATCGAGCGCGGACCATCCAGGCGAAGACTCGGACCGGCGGACCTTACCCCCGAACGGTGATCGTCCTCCCGGCGGTCGCCTGACCCACGCCGACGGAGGTGACGCGGAACGCCAGGCGGACGCGGCCCGTGGTCTTCGGGCGGATCGAGATCGTGAAGGTCCTCTTCGTACCGGGGGCGACCTTCCGAAGGGCGGTTCGGCGCTCGGCGACGCCCTTGCCGCTGATCCGGATCCGGACCCCCGTGGCCGCGGCATCGCCGGTGTTGGCCACCGTGATCCGGTACGTCGCCTTCTGGCCCTTTCGCACCCGGCTCGGGCCGCTGATCGCCAGCCTGCCGATGCGCGGTCGCGCGGGGCGAGGTGCGGGTGGGCCGGGCGCCGGGGGCGGTCCGAGGACCAGGGGCGGAACGGGGACGATCGGCAACCCGGGTAGCGGGGCCGGGGGTGAGGCCACCCGGGACCAGGTGTACGTCACCGGGGCCCCCACGTTGCCGGCGACGTCGATCGCCCGCACGGTGAAGGAGTGGTCGCCGACGGGCAGGTCCACGTAGCTGATCCCGCTCGACGGGCACCGGTCGAAGGCCGCGTCGCCGAGTCGGCACTCGAACGTCGGTGCGCGGGCGCCGGACGCGTAGGTGAAGGTCGCCGTGGCGTGCTCCGTAACCGCGGGCGGGCCCGAGCGGATCGCCGCCCGCACCGGCGGCAGGACGGTGAACGACGCGGTGGAGGTGTTGTCGGAGGGCTCCGTCTCGCGCAGCTCGGACGAGGCTTCGAAGGTCGCGACGAGGGTCTGTCCCGCGCGGTCCTCGTCGACGAGCCCGACGATCTCGGTGGTCACCGCCCGGTCGCTGTCGATGGCACCCACGTCGCAGGTCACGGTTTGGTCCTGCGCCGCGCACGTCCCGTCGGAGGAATGCAGCGCGACGCCCTCGGGCAGCTCGCCGCGGAGCACCGCGTCGCTGACGTCGCTCGGGCCGTCGTTGCGTACCGCGACGCGGTAGCGCACCTTGCCGCCCGCCACGCCGTCGTCTGCGCTGGCGGTGGCGACGAGGTCGGCGGGCAGGTTCTGCACCGTCACGTTCGACGTCGCTTGGTCGTTCGCCGGGTCGGGGTCCAGATTCGCCTCTGACCCGATACCCGACGTGAGCGTCACCTGGGGACCGACGACGCCGAACGTCGCGTCGAAGGTGATGGTGCGGTTCGGCGTGCTACCGAGGTCACAGCGCAGGCCCCGCGGCGCCGCGGCCTGGAACGTGCAGTCGGGATCGCTGATCGCGTCGAGTGTGACGCCCGCGGGCGTGGCCACGGTCGCGGTCGCCCCGACCAGCGGGTTCGCCTGCCCGGTGGTCGTGAGGGTGTAGGCGACGGTGTCGCCGACCGTGACCGTTCGCGACGCCGGGGCGAGGACGGTCGCGAAGTCGATCGCCGTCTTCTCGAAGGTGGGAGCGATCGTTATCGAGTCGTTCAGGGGATTGGTGTCGCCGGGGCGGGACACGCGGAACGTGACGTCCAGGGTGGCGGGGTGGATCGGGTTCTCCGCCCGGAGCTCGATCGGCCCGAAGTTCCAGCTTGCAGCGGCGGTCAGGTTGGCCGTCAGCAGGCACGACGCCTCGTTGAGCGTCTGCGCGCCGCAGAGCGTGATCTGCACGTCGCCCGCGGGGCTCCGCTGCGCCGCCTCGACGTGGACGCGGATCGTGTTGCTCGGCATCACAGCGCCGCTGTTGTTGTTGATCAGCACCGTGTAGCTGGCGGTTGCACCGGCGGAGATCGACGTCGGACCGAAGTGGTTCTGCAACCAGACGTCCTGGGCGTTCGCGGCCGGGGCCAGGCACAGCGCGAGGACCGCGGTCGCGATCGCCGCCAACGGACGCGACGACCGTCGTGGTTGCTGACTGCGTGGGTGTCGTCCGGTCATGTGCGTCCTACGGGTCGGCTCGTGCGTGCGTCCTGCCTGTGCCACGCAAGTCGGCGGGCTTGCGCTGACCGTACACGTTCGCGGGCGGGGCATCGGCTCGCGGGCCGACACCCCGCGGTGGGTATCAGACGAGCGTGCCCCGGACCGTCGCGACGCCGAGCGGCAGGCCCGTCTTCAGTGCGCTGGTGCCGAACGCCTGGTTGAGCGCGGCGCTGTCGTCGTGGGTCGAGGACATTCCTCTGGAGTTCGTGGACCGGGTCTTTGCGACCATGCGCGCGCGGTGCGGTTCATTAGCGCGGAACCGCCTCTTGGGCCGCTGGTGGGGTTGAACCTCGAAGGCGTTGACGTAGAAAGCGAGCGTCTACGCGCTAATAGCGGGTTCGTGGTCTCTTCGTCGCCCACTGGTCGGGGGTCGGGGCTTGCTGGGCGGTTAGCGAGCGTCGGGATCCGCGGCGATCCGGCGTCCAGCGGCAGATTGGCGCGCTCGGTCGGGAGAGGCGTGCAGTTCGCCCGGCTATAGCGGGCAAACTGCACACCAGTCGGGCGCAGGGTCATGGCGATGGCCTGGGGTCTTCGGCAATGCGCCGCACCGGTGATCTTCGTGTCGTCCCTCTGTCCGGTGGGGCTCTCGGCTCGGTTGGCCGCACCGATCGCCGACGCGCTAAAGGTAGAATCAAGCATGGATTCTACCTTCTATATCTCGGGGTGCGGAATGGCGATCAACATCAAGGATCCGGAAACCGATCGGCGGGCGCGCGAGCTGGCTGAGCGGACCGGCGAGTCGCTGACCACGGCGGTCAGCACCGCGATCAGCGAGCGGTTGGAGCGGCTTCGCGGGCGCCGATCGGCTCCTGACCTTGCGGCCGAGTTGGACGCGATCGCCGAGCGCAGCGGAGCGCTTCCGGTGCTCGATCGGCGGACGGCCGATCAGATCCTCGACTACGACGAGCACGGGATCCCGACCTGATGGTGATCGACACCTCGGCGCTCGTGGCGATCCTGTTCGACGAGCCCGATCGCCGCGACTTCACGCAGGCGATAGCCGCGGCGCCGGTGCGGGTCGTATCGGCCGCGACGCTGGTCGAGGCGGGGATCGTCGTCGAGGCGCGGATCGGCGATGCGGGCGGCCGTGAGCTGGACCTGCTGCTGCATCGGGCAGACGTCGAGGTACTTCCCGTCGACGAGGCTCACGCGGAGCTGGCTCGCTCCGCGTGGCGGCGCTTTGGCACGGGGCGCCATCCGGCCGGATTGAACTACGGCGATTGCTTCTCCTACGCGCTGGCGGTCCAGCGCGACGAGCCGCTGTTGTTCAAGGGCGACGACTTCGGGGCGACAGACGTTCGGGTCGCGTTGGCCGGGGACTAGGGTCTGCTGCGCAGCCGGGTTGCATCCGATCTGCAGCCACGAAGGGCCGATCGCATCGGTCTGCTGCGATGTCGCCGTGGGACAGGTCGCAGAGGAACCGCAGGCCGACCGCCTCCCGCTGTTTCGGCGGGAGGCGCGCGACCGGCGATCAGATTCCGGAGCGGATCTCACGAACCGGCGCCCCCGTCAGAGGGGTCAGGGGACGACCGGACCCGCAGCACCCTTGGTAGCGAGGCCGAGGCGCCTGTCGCCTGGTCGGGTGCTCTTCGAACTGGTGTGCAGTTCGCTTCGCTATCGGTTGCGAACTGCACGCCAGTCGACCGCGGATCGGTGTTTGCTGGCTCGAGCCGTTCTCGCCGGTTGCGAAGCGCTGGGTGACCGCGCGGAGCGTGGTGACCATCTGAGAACTCGCCGTGTCTCTTGGGTGGCGAGCCTCCAGCCGGAGCGTTGGGCCTGGGGCGTGTTCCCAGCAACTCGTGACGCATCTGCTCGGTGGCGCTTCCGAGAGGCCGATTCGTCCACGATCGGTCACCGCCGGCCCGCTGATCGGGCAGACTAGCGCTGGTTGCTGTGCCGGAGCATCACCCGAACGCCTCCAAAGGAGCCCTTGCATGTGCACCTCGTTGCTGTACACGGACAAGAACGACGATCGCTACCTCGGCCGCACGCTCGAGCTGGACGTGGATGAGACCTACGTCATAACGTATATTCCCGCGGGTCAGGAGTTCTCGTCGGACGTGCCCGGGCACGAGGCGATGTCCTACGTGGCCAAGCATCCATTCGTAGCGGTCGCGGCGCCGGCCCGGATGCCCACCAAGGACGCCCCGCTCGGCCCGAACGACCTGAAGGTGATCGAGGGTCTCAACCTGGCGGGCGTGACGTGCAGCCTGCTGGCCTACCCAACGGCGGGAGGCGTGCTCCACGCACGCGAGACGACCAACGCGCTGCTCGAGGCCACGGACATCGGCAGCTGGATCCTGGCGAGCTTCGGCTCGGTCGAGGAAGCCAAGCAGGCGCTGGCCAAGCAACCGATCAACCTGACCCGCCTGGCGATGGTCGGCGACCTGCCGTTCCCGTTCCACATCGTCGTCCACGACGCCAGCGGCCAGTCGATCGTGATCGAGTGGCAGAACGGCAAGGAGACGATCCACGAGAACCCGGTCGGCGTGATGACCAACGGCCCGGACTTCCAGTGGCACCTGACCAACCTCGGCAACTGGACGCACCTGACCAACGTCGACGCTTCGTCGACGACCTTCGGGGCGCTGGACGTGCGTCAGCCCGACTCCGGAATCGCGACCGCCGGGCTGCCGGCGTCGAACACGTCGGTCGGCCGGTTCATCCGGGCGCTCTTCTACACGAAGTTCACCGAGAAGGCGGCGGCCGAGCAGCAGGCGATGCTCGCGCTGGCGCGGATCATGGACAACTTCGACCGGCCGCGGGGCGTGACGATCGACCCCAAGACCGGCGCCGAGGGGATCAGCTTCCAGGGGCAGAGCCGCGGCGACGAGGCGGCGCCGCCGACCGAGTACACGTCGTGGACCAACCTGTCGGACCTGAAGCACAGCCGCTTCATGCTCCGCACGTACGACGCCTTCGGCTACACGTCGTTCGACCTGGCCAAGCTGGCCGAGGGCAAGACGGTGAAGATCACGCTGACGTCGAAGCTTGACCCGCTGGGCGGGGACGCGACCGACGCGATGATGCCGGTCGGTGGCTGAGCGGCGGCTGAGCGGCGACCGACGGCACGCCGCTCACGTCGGGTGAGCGGCGCCGCCGGGCCGCTCCTCCGCGGAGGCGAACGCGCGGCCCGGATCGCGGCTAGTAGCCGTGGCCGGTGTGGGCGGCGGGCTTGACGTCCGACAGCCCGCCCGCAGCGGCGGCGGCGCGCAGGAACGCGACGCCAGCCTCGAAGTCGTCGCCGAGCGCGTCGACCAGCTCGCGGGTCTGGTTGACCTTGACCAGCATCCGCAGGATCTGCTGCTTGTCGTTCTTCGGCGGCATCTTGTAGGCCGGCACCAGCCAGCCGTTGCGCCGCGCCAGGTCGCCGACCAGGTCGGTGCCGGTGAACGGCTCGTCGTCGTTGACCTTGGCGATCAGCAGCGGCAGCCGCGGCCGCTCGCTGTTGAGCACGGTCAGCGCGTCGATCTGCTCGAGCCGCGCGGTCAGCGCGTCACGGTTGATCGTCATCGCGCGGACCAGCGACGAGTAGCCCTCGTGGCCCTCGCGCAACAGCATGTAGTACTGGGCCAGTACGAACGACGCGCTGCACGAGAAGTTCAGCGTGAAGGTCGCGTCGCGCTCGCCCAGGTAGTCCTCGTAGAAGACGATGTCCTCGGGCAGCTGCTCCTCGTCGCGCAGGATCAGCCAGCCGACACCTGGGTAGACCAGGCCGAACTTGTGGCCCGAGGTGTTGATCGACTTGACCTGCTCGAGCCGGAAGTCCCACTTGAAGTCCGGGTGCGAGAACGGGAAGACGAAGCCACCGCTGGCCGCGTCGACGTGCATCGGCACGTCCAGGCCCTTGCCCTTGAGCTCGAGCAGGTAGTCGTTCAGGCCCTCGACGTCGTCGCACTCACCGGTGAAGGTCGTGCCGACGACGGCGACGACGCCGATCGTGTTCTCGTCGATCT
>CAZMVL010000036.1:0-38835 GCA_964569335.1 uncultured Paraperlucidibaca sp. | reverse complement strand
CCCAGCCACTTCCCCCCGTTATATGGCATTATTCGAAAATGAACACGCCCACCATCCTGACCGTCACCCAACTAAACCACTCCGTTCGCGACTTGCTCGAATTCAACTACGGACGTGTCTGGCTGCGTGGTGAGATATCTAATCTGTCTGCCCCGGCCTCTGGCCACTTGTATTTCACGCTGAAGGATGACCAGGCACAGGTGCGTGCCGCCATGTTCAAGGGCGCACGGTTGGCCGCTCGACTGCAAGCTCCGCCACGCAACGGTCAGCAGGTCATTATTCGGGCCAAAGTCAGTTTGTATGCTCCTCGTGGGGACTATCAGCTGATTGTGGAGCATCTGGAAGATGCCGGTGTGGGCGCGTTGCAACAGGCCTTTGAACAACTCAAAGCCAAACTGGCTCACGAGGGCTTGTTTGCCCCTGAACGCAAGCGCCCTCTACCAGTTAATCCTCGCGGGATTGCTCTGGTGACATCACCCAGTGGAGCAGCCATCCGCGATATTTTGCAGGTACTGGCACGACGGGCTCCTGCCTTGCCAGTGTTAGTATTTCCTGTCCCTGTGCAAGGGGTCGAAGCGCCCGCCGCCCTACTCAATGCCATGCAGCAAATCAGCCATCTGTGGCAAAACCAGTTTTGTGATGCCGCAGGTCAGCAGCATCCCGCCTTTGACGTGGTGATGGTGGCGCGCGGTGGTGGTTCGCTGGAGGATTTGTGGGCATTTAACGATGAGGCACTGGCACGTTATATCGCAAATATGCCACTACCTATCGTGTCCGGTGTGGGCCATGAAATCGACTTCACCATCTGTGATTTTGTGGCCGATGTCCGTGCTCCTACGCCATCAGCCGCCGCTGAACTGGTCAGCCCGGATCAGGCGCAATGGCGCGGTCAGCTGGGCACGTTGCAGCAACGCCTGATCAATACCATGCAGCGTCAGCAACAACGCTATCGCCAACAGTTGCTGCAATGGCAGCAGCGACTGCGCAGTCCACAACGCCTGCTGCAAGAGCAACAACAACGACTTGATGACATCAGTCTGCGTCTGACCAACGCCATGCAGCGCAGTCTGATACAACGACGTGAACGGCTGGCGCCGTGGCAGGCACGGGTGCTGAGCCGTGATCCGGCACGCCAGTTGCTAAAGCTGACGCAACAAATCAAGCAGCTGGATACACGCCTGACCCAAGCCATGCAGCGTCATTTGCAACGCAAGCAACAACAACTGGCTCATGTCGTGCAACAGGCACAGGCCGTCAGTCCAATGGCTGTAATCGCACGCGGCTACGCTATTGTGAGTGATGCCAGCAGTGGTGAACTGGTGCGTAGCGTCAACGCCAGTCCACCGGGCAGCGTCGTGAATATACAATTAATCGATGGCCGCTTGCGCGCCACCATCAACGAACAGGATGTCTGATTCATGCGTGCACTGCTTATCTTAGGTCTGGCTCTGATGCCGACTCTGGCGCTATCAAATCCGTCTCATGATCCAATCGTCAAACCGGCCGTATTAAGCACACCCAAGCCCGGCGTACGTCAAAGTGCACCACGACATGCACCGGTCAATGGCGGCCTGGCCGTGCTGGCTCTGCCAACTGATCTGGATACATCGGCAGAACTTTTTTATCGCGACAAACCGGTGTGGGTTGGCCATATTTCCGATGACCCCAAGGCAGCGCCCGTGGCCATTGTAGGCTTCAGCTTGGACACCCGTGGTGAACAGCAAATCATGCGCAAGGTGAATGGTCAGCTGGAGCCTGTGTTGACCGTCAACGTTCATCAACAAACCTATCCTGAACAACGCCTGCACATGAAAGAGACCAAATATGTCTCGCCTTCGGCACAGCAACTGGCTCGTTATGCCCGTGAGGCTCAGGAGCAGCAAGCAGCCTACCGGGTTTATCGTAATGAAGCTGGCACCGAGCAGTGGCCCACATTTCGCTGGCCGCTGGTTGGACGCTTAAGCAGCCCGTTTGGCTTGCAACGCTTCTTTAACGATCAGCCACGTGCACCCCATGTCGGTCTGGACATTGCCGGCCCTACCGGCGCAGCGGTGGTGGCACCGGCAGATGCGGTGGTAGCACTCACCGGCGACTTTTTCTTTAATGGCCGCACCGTCATTCTGGATCATGGCCGAGGCCTGTTTTCCATGCTCTGCCATTTCTCTGAAGTCGCAGTGAAACAAGGGGATGTGGTCAAGGCCGGAGACCTGGTTGGCAAAGTAGGAGCCACTGGCCGTGCTACCGGGCCACACCTGCACTGGACCGTCAGCCTGAACGATCAGCGCATTGATCCCAGCTGGTTAATGCCTGGTGACTGATCAGCCCAGCTAAATAGCGTTATCAAATAATGGCGTCAGCACCGCCAACAGATGACGTCGTCGCAACGGCTTTTGCATCACCGGCCCCAAACCGGCCGCTTCATAAGCCGCCAGCTTTTCCGGCTGACTATGCGCCGTAATAACCACCATAGGAATAGTCAGGGCTGGATGCACAGCCGACCACTGACGAGCAAAATCAATGGCGGTCATATCGGGCAGCTCACCATCCACCAGAATCAAATCCCAGGGCTGAGCCGGTAGCGCCAGACCATCCGCACCATTAACCACACACGTGACCTGTGCGCCCCATTCCGTCAACAACCCCAACAATAAACGCTGGCTGATAATGTCATCTTCTATCAATAATATTCGGCGCTGATGCCAGCGTGACTCCGCCTTTGATAACGCGGTTTCATCAGGAAAATCGGCAATGCGCGTCACCGGCAACGGACTTTGTTGCAGACTCGCTTCCATGGCACGAGCAGCAGCTCTGGCCTGAGTCACGTAATCACGCTGCTCGGCATCCAGATGAGTCGTTTCCAATAGCTCCAGCATGCCGGCGACACCGTGCAACGGCGTTCTGACATCGTGTGACCATTTGCCCCACGCGGCCTGACGCAACTGATCATCATGCCACTGCTGTTGCCGATCCTGCAGTGCCTCACGGCGCTGCTGACGCTCCAGCTCGGCACCACGACGAATTCTGTCGATATAACGCAGCAAGCGCCGAGCCTGCACAGCACTGATAGCCAACAATAACAAACCAGCCAGACACGCCATCAACAAGCCCTGACGTAGAGTCAACCATTGCGCAGGGGTAATCCGGGATGCCTGCTGATCCACACTCACAGCACCCAGCAACCTTGGCTCTGCTGACCAGTTGCTTAACCAGTCATCCGCATCATCCTGTATCGGCATACTCATGATGGCCGCTGCAATACGGGTCGTTGCCACCTCCACCACCTGCGGCTTTTCCTGACCAAACCAGACGTCACCCTGCACATTGTGCACTTGCACTCGCACCACACTGGGCAACTCCAATAAACGAGCCAGAGAAGGCTTCAACAAAGCCGGCTGATTTGATTGCAGGGCATAATCTGCCGATGCCGCAAACTGATTAACCAGCAGCTGAATGGTTTGATCTTCCAGAACCTGCTCAGCCTGCCAACGAGCGCTTGCACTCAGCAATAACACCAGAATGGACAATAACAATGCCGGCACCGTCATCAGGAACATCAATCGCCGCCGAATACGGCGCTGCACCATCTGGCTCATGGCTGCCCTCCTGTGCTTATCGCATTGGCAGGCATACGCAAACCCAGTGAGCGCAACACTGGCGCATTGACCAATACCTCATCTGCACTCAATTGCCTGCTGGCGGGCAACCGTCCATGCTGCTGCCAGTGCTGAAGAGTATCGGCAATGGCTTGCACAATAGTGTCTCTTGGCACCTGCAACGTGGCCGCTGCACCTGCATTCACAAAAGCAGCATTCGGCCCAAGCCATGGTCGCTGCAAACGATAGGCTGGCAACAGCAGCAGCTTGGCATTGACCGCAGAAAAGAGCTGCTCATCGGGAACTGCCAACAGCAAATCAACCGATTGAATCAATAGCGCCAGTTCCCGTGTATTGATTTCATCTTTGATATTGAGCACTTCCAGACTGATGCCTTGTGCCTGACTACTACGACGTAAATCAGCCAATAAAGATTGTGTTGTCGGTGTGATCAGCACCCCGACACGCCTCAGGCCGGGCCGCAATTGAATAGCCAATTGCAATTGCTGCGACAAGGTCGGTGCCCAGTACAAGGCCATATCCTGCTCTCGCAGCAAAACCTGACCGGGGTATGCCATGAGCACCACCGCAGGGGCACTTAATTGCGAACGCAGCCGCGCATAGGTACTGACCTGCCACACCAGATGCAATCCGGGCCGCGCACTCACCTGCTTCAGGGCAGGAATGGCTGTTTCTATGCGTGCAACTGCAGCGCCGGGCACGTCATGCATCTGCACAGCCGCCGCGCTGACCCTGCCGGGCATTATTGCCATCAAAATTAATGCAAACGTTATAGCTTTCATTCCATGAAGGCCATCCTGTATTTAGTACCTGAGACCGGCACTTAGCCATAATTTGTGTTGCTGATCGATGCCATTTTCGCGTCGCATTTCCGGGTCACGCGTCAATCTGACCTGACCACTCAAACCCAGATCCAGCCAGCTGCGCTGCCCTATGCGTGTGGACTTGCCGATAAAGCCATCAAGCCGGTCATAAAAGGCGTTGCGATTAAGGTTATTGTAAAAACCATAAATCAGACTGCTTTTCCAACCTTGCACATCATGATGCAACCAGCCCAGTGTCCCCATATGACGCGGGACAAAATTCATGTTGCCGTTATTCGCATTATCCAGATCGCGCAGCCTGATTTGCGTATAGGTCAGACGTAATTGATCTTGCTGGGCAAAGCGCCAGCTACTTTCTATTTCAAATCCGGTACGCAAATAGTCATTGAGCTGACTTAACTCAAAACCATCAACTTCAATCTGATTATCGACCAGCTCAAGATCGTCATAAAACACACGTACATCCAGTGCCAGGCCATAGTCACGAATTTCACCGTAATAACCCAGCTCGTTACTGCGAATACGCTCGGTTTTCGGCTGACCATCCGACTTGGCCGTGATATAGAACTGACCGTCCCTATGCTGCTGTGAACGATCTTCAGTACGCGCCACATAACGCCAATCCGCACTGGTTTCGATCAGATCCGGGGTACGTACTGCACGCGAATGCACCAACCGCAGCGAATGCTCAGGCAGGAAACGCCAGTTCAAGGCCAGACGTGGTGAGAAGAAACGACCCGCCGTGTCATCATCTTCCACATTGGCGCCCAAATTCAGCAGCCAATCGGGCGCAAAGCGCCACTCACCATGTACAAAATAATTAATGCTGCGATTGCTGGCCGTGCCATTCAGAAAGACCTCAGAAGAGGCGCGCGCATCATTTAATTCAGCTCCCATCACCATGCGCACAAACTCATTGGGCACCCAGGTGTTACTCAACTCGATAGCCGAGCGCTGCTCCTGATAGTTCTGGTTGGAGCGATAATCGATCTCTTGGAGTTCGCCACCACCAGCAGCTAGCTCACTGATGCCTAACAGACAGGCAGCACGCAACACATTATTGCCGATTAATGCCGGCCCGATACAGGTGCCAAAGGGATCATTAAGCGCCCGATCAGTTAACTCGGGATCTTGCTGATAAAGCGCCCCCAGCTCTGGCGACACCAGCAAGTAGGGCAATTTGACCAACCACGGCTCATCCCGACGCAATGTGGCAACACTAGCCTGTAATTTGATCTCGTTACGGTCTGACCAGGGTTGACGCCAGTCCAGTGCCATAAAGCCGTTATCCAGCGTAGCTACCGGCAATTCACGATAAATACTGGTGTCATTACGCCGACTTTGTTCTGCCACCATGCGTGAAAAGCCACCGGAAAAGCCCAGCTGACCATTGCCTGGCAACGCATGAAAAGCCTGAAAATTGGCACCCTGAACGCGCTTGTCATCAGCCAACTCGCCACCACGATGCAGGTTGATGTCATAACCCTCGTCTTCACGCTGCATCAACGAGGCCGACCAGTCCAGGCCGCCAATACGACCGGCAAAACGGGCAAAACCATCAGCAATGCCATTATCGCCCGTGCGCAACGACAGTTCGGCGCCGGCCACATCCTGTGGATGTTGGGTAATGATATTGATCACGGCAAAAAAGCTGTTGGCACCATGAGCCGCCGAGTTAGGCCCACGTACCACTTCAATGCGCTCTATTTCAGCGACATCAAAAGGCAGGCCAATATAGTCAACCCGCGCCAATGATGCTTCGTATACCGAACGCCCGTTGATTTGCACCTGCATGCGTCTGGCACCACCAGCATTGGTGCCCTGATACAGCACATAGGCTTCGGAACCGGACTCGCGCCCCACTACCATACCGGGAACCAGACGTAATAAATCCGGCAACTCACGAGCGCCCGAAGCCTGAATCAAGGCACGATCCAGTACCGTAACCGAGGCTGGCGTATCAAACAGGCTCTGCTGCAAGCGTGTGGCAGTGATGACTTCGGGCGTACTGTGGTCAGTAAACGGCGCTGCTACTGTAGTCGAGCTGAGACCCAGCAGCAGCGCTGATAATAACGAGCTGTTAGCGTTTTTTATCACGTTTTTTGACGGCTTGAATGAAACGGCGACGGCGCTCGGTCTGTCCCTCAGTGAGCCTGTTAACACGATCCTTGTACGGGTTATCACTGGTCTTGAACTCCAGCTGAACGGGCGTGCCTTGCAGCTTCAGCGCCTTGCGGAAGGTGTTTTCCAGATAGCGCTTATACACCGATGGCACTGACTCCGTTTGGTTGCCATGAATAACAAACAACGGTGGATTTTGCCCACCCATATGACAATAACGCAGCTTGATACGACGACCGGAAACCAGTGGTGGCTGATGTTGCTCAATGGCATCTGCCAGTAACTGGGTCAGACGATTGGTCGGCACACGAATCATGGCAGAGTCATAGGCACGCTTGATAGAAGGATAAAGATCCCCTACTGCTGTACCGTATTTCGCCGAAATCAGATGAATTTTGACATAGGGCAAAAAGTCAAAACGACGCTGCATGTCATTACGCAAGGTCTGACGCTCATAGTCAGTCATGCCATCCCATTTGTTGATGGCAATCACCAGCGCACGTCCTGTTTCCAGCACAAAGCCCAGCAGGTTCAGATCCTGATCCACAATGCTTTCACGTGCGTCCATGACCAGCACCACGACATGCGCATCCTTGATGGCCTGTAGTGTTTTGATCACCGAGAACTTTTCCACGGTTTCATTCACTCGGCCACGACGACGAACACCTGCCGTGTCGATCAGGGTATAGCGCTGGCTCTGACGTTCATAGGGAATATAAATGCTGTCACGTGTCGTGCCAGGCATGTCATACACCACCACACGCTCCTCACCCAACAGACGATTTACCAACGTCGACTTACCCACATTGGGTCGTCCGACAATGGCAATCTTGATGCCGGCTTCAGGGTCTTCTACCTGCTCTTCATCTTCAGGATAAGCCGCCAGCACCTGATTCATCATCTGCTGCACACCACGGCCATGACTGGCCGCAATGCCAAACAACTCACCCATGCCCAGGGCATGAAACTCGGACTTGGCCACATCTTCCTGAATGCCATCGACCTTGTTCACCACCACATGGATGGTTTTACCCAAGGTACGAATTTCACTGGCAATCTGCTCGTCTGCAGCGACCCGACCAGCACGGCCATCCACCAGAAACAGGACAATATCGGCTTCGGCAATCGCGGTACGCGACTGCTCGGCCATATACTCATCAATGCCCTCTTCACCCTCACCGATACCACCGGTATCAATGACGATAAATGACTTGTTGTCGATGCAGGCATCGCCATATTTGCGATCACGTGTTAAGCCGGGCAAATCGGCCACAAGGGCATCCCGACTTTTGGTGAGCTGGTTAAACAGGGTGGACTTGCCCACATTGGGGCGGCCCACCAGGGCGATGACAGGTTTCATGTAGACAGCGTTCTCAATAATTCAAATCAGGGATTAATGTCCCAGGCGCGTAACTGGCCCGAGGAAGAAAGGGTCAGTAATTGCGGTGCGTCTACCACCAGACTCATCAGCGGGCCTTTGGCGACACGAACACGAGCGCGCACACCACCATCACGCGGACTCATGGCATGTAAAAAGCCATTGTTATCAGCGACAACAACCAGACCACGCCAGACTACCGGTGCCGAAATGGTCAGGCCTTTGAATTCCTGTACCCAGACCAGTTCGCCAGTCAGCTTGTTGATACCTGCGACAGAACCATTCACGTCCACGGCATAAACATGTGCATTATCAACCGCCACGGCCTGTGTGGTGGACACATTCAACTGCCAGCGACGACGTACTTGCAGCGTATCAGTCGCCGTCAACTGGGACTGATAACCGGCGGTGTAGATAGTGCCGTTAGCATCCAGCACCAGATCGCCATCAATATCCATCAGACGCTCAATTTCGCCACGACCACGCGAGTTGGTCACACGTGTTTGCCAGATGGGCAGACCCGTTGCGGTATCAAGCTGATACAGATCACCCTGACCACTCACGGCATAAATGAACTCGCCGCTGATAACAGGTGCGGCGTTACCACGCAATGACAGTGGCGGCACAGGCGTATCAAACTGCCAGCGGCGCTTGCCGTTGCTACGATCAAACACCTGAATTCGACCATCCAGTGTCTGCACCACGACGTCTTTATCGGTGATACGTGGCACAGCCAGCAAAGTGGCACCCAGAGCTGACTTCCACACCGGCTTGCCGGTATTGGCATTCAGTAACAGCAAATCGGCCTGATCAGTGGCGACTGCCAGCAAACCATCCTTTACTGCAACACCACCAGTAATGCCGGTGCTGAGCTTGGTCTGCCAACGCAGTCTGCCACTGGCACGACCTACCGACTTGATAACACCATCACTGCTGACGGCATAAACTGCAGGTGACTCCACCGCAGGCTCTAGAAACAACGTCTCCTTGCCGGAGCCCTTGCCCACCGATGTGGACCAGCGCGAGGTCACCTTTAATGGGTTGTCTTGCAGCGCAGGCAGCACACTCGTCTCATCAGACGACTTGGTACTGCAGGCCGCCAAAGACAAGCCTATCGACAGATACAGTGCCGCCATGGGTAACGCTAACCATGACTTTTTCATTCGGCTGACTCCTCACGTACTATCGGCTCCAGACCCACGTCAGCCAATTTCAGCGTCAGTAATGGACGCTCTTCATCCTGGTCGGCCAATGCCGCATCCGCAGCTTGATAGGCCGTCGCAGCAGCCTCAACATTACCCTGCTGCAACAAAATATCGCCACGAACCTCTTCCACCATAGCCGTCAGAGATTTTTCCTTGATGGCAGCCAGCACGGCCAGAGCATCATCTGCCTTGTCTGCAGCGGCCAATACACGGGCCAGACGAACCTCGATCAACACTCGGGTTTCCAGCGCAGGTTTACGTGCCAAAGCCCAACGCAAATGCTGTTCGGCAGCATCCAGATCATTGCCGTCAACACTGCGTGCTGCCAGCAACAAGGCCGCATCAATCGCCTGTGGCGTACGTGCATATTCATCCATGATTTGACGACCAATACGCTGCAAATCACCACTTGCGGCAGAATCATCAGGATTGTTAATCAACCGCTGACTGATCGTTGCCATCTGCTCCTGCAATGCCTGAGCAGCCACCGCCGACTCAAGCTTGCTGTTCTGCCAGTAACGATTACCAGCGAACACAAACAGACCCACGGCCACCGCCAGTAAAATAGTGGTGCCATAACGCTGCCACTTGGTTCTCAGCTGCAAAAACACTTCGTCATCATTACTCACTTCACATCCCCTTTATTCAATGCAGATTGCAACGTGCTCAAGGCATCCGCCCAGCTCACGGTTTGTTGTTCTTGTTGCGTGTCACGCAGCCACTTCAGGCTGACCGCCTGTTGCGCCAATTCATCTTCACCAATCAATAATGCCACCTGAGCACCGGACTTATCAGCCTTACGCAGCTGAGACTTGAAACTTCCACCGCCGCAGTTATACACGATACGCGTGCTGCTCAACCCCTGTCGCAATGACTCGGCCAGTGACATGGCTGCCGTGATAGCAGCAGGTGTCATGGCCATGACAAACACATCCGCCAGCGCCGGTTGTGACTCTGGCTTCAACGCTTCCAGCAGCAACACCAGACGCTCCAGACCAATGGCAAATCCAACCGCAGGCGTCGCCTGGCCGCCCAGCTGTTCAACCAGACCATCATAACGGCCACCGGCACACACCGTACCTTGTGCTCCGAGCTCCGTAGTCACCCACTCGAATACGGTCTTGTTGTAATAATCCAGACCACGCACCAGACTCGGATTCACGCGATAACTAATGCCACAGGCATCCAGTAACTGGCACAAGGTGGCAAAGTGCTGTTTGGAGTCTTCATCCAGAAAGTCCGACAACACCGGTGCCGACTTCAGAATGTCCTGCGTGCCACGATCCTTGGAATCCAGAATCCGCAAAGGATTACTGGTCAAACGGCGTTGCGAGTCATCATCGAGCTGGGTTCTGAACTGCTCCAGATAAGTCACCAGCGCCTTGCGATACTGCGCACGTGAAGCCAGCTCACCCAGACTGTTGATTTCCAGCGTGACTGACTCGGCCAGACCCAATTCCTGCCACAGCCTAGCAGTGAGCAGAATCAGCTCGGCATCCATGTCCGGGCCAGACTGACCAAAGGTTTCCACCCCAAACTGGTGAAACTGGCGATAACGTCCCTTTTGTGGGCGTTCATAACGAAACATGGGGCCGGTGTACCACAGTTTGGGACTTTGATTATGCGTCAGGCCGTGCTCCAGACAGGCTCGTACACAACCAGCCGTGCCTTCCGGACGCAAGGTAATCGGTTCACCGCTACGGTCTTCAAAGCTGTACATTTCTTTTTCGACAATGTCGGTCACTTCGCCAATAGCCCGCTTGAACAAAGGCGTTGGCTCCACCACCGGCAAACGGATTTCGCTATAACCATAACGCTGCATCAGGCTGCGCAAGGTATTTTCCAGTTGCTGCCAGCGCGGCGTGGCTTCCGGCAAAATATCATTCATGCCACGAATGGCATTAATACGACTCATGTGTCAGACCCGCTTTTAATAATCAACTTGGCGTCTTGTGCTGCCTTCTCGGCCACACGGCTACGCACCATACTTTCAATTTCATCAACCAGTTTATCGGTATCGATCAGATGGCTCTTTTCACCATTGCGATATACCAGTGAACGTGGCGCAGCGCCAACCACACCAATATCGGCTTCTTTTGCCTCGCCGGGGCCGTTCACCTTGCAACCAATCACCGACACATCCATCGGTGTACGAACATCTTCCAGTCGAGCTTCCAGCGCATTCATGACCCGAATGACATCAAACTCCTGACGCGAGCAACTGGGACAGGCAATAAAATTGATGCCGTTGGAACGAATGGCCAGCGACTTGAGAATATCGAAACCAATACGAACTTCATCTTCCGGCTCGGCCGCCAGTGATACCCGAAGCGTGTCACCAATGCCATCCAGCAACAGACCACCGAGAGCAACTGCCGACTTCACCGTACCGGAGCGAAATACACCGGCTTCAGTGACGCCCAAATGCAGCGGGTTATCAATCTGCTTCGACAATAAACGGTAAGCATCCAGCGTTAAAAACACATTGGACGCTTTTACGCTGACCTTGAATTCGTGAAAGTTCAGACGATCCAGAATATCGATATGACGCATGGCCGATTCCAGCAACGCCTCACCCGTAGGCTCGCCATATTTCTTTTGCAGATCCTTTTCCAAAGACCCCGCATTGACACCAATACGCATGGAAATGCCGTGATGTCTGGCCGCGGCCACCACCTCACGCACCTTGTCATCAGAACCAATATTGCCAGGATTGATACGCAGGCAATCAACCCCTTTTTCAGCCACTGCCAGGGCAATTTTGTGATCAAAGTGAATATCCGCCACCAGCGGCACATCCGGCACTTGCAGGCGAATCAGGCCAAACGCATCAGCCGCTTCCATCGAAGGCACCGACACCCGCACGATATCCGCACCCGCATCCACACAACGACGAATTTGCGCCACCGTGGCATCTACGTCGCAGGTTTCCGTGTTCGTCATGGTTTGTACGGTGATGGGAGCATCACCGCCAACATAGACATTACCGACACGAATCTTGCGGGTGGGTCGGCGCTTGATGGGTGACTCGTGCATACCTACTAGTCCTGTCTGCCTAAACGAAAGCTGGCAATATTACCGCGTGCAAACGGTTGCAAATCAACGGCTGTGCCATTGTAAGAAAGCTGGGTGACACCCACGCTACCAATATTGATGGCAAACGGCGGCTGGCCGCTGACAGTCACCGACTGCCCGGCATTTTTCAGGCCATAAACCAGCTCCTGACCCGTGCCATCACGTACGCTGATCCATGATGTACCGGTAAAATCAAAACTCAAGGTTTCAATTTTGGGCGGTACATCCAGGCTGCTAGCCTCTTCTGTCTGCGAGCTTGACTCCTCTGTCGCCTGACCTGCATCCGCGGTCTCATCAAAAGATTCTGATAGCGCCAATGGATCAGGCTCTTCCTCAGCCACATCAGCTGTCATCGCCGCATCAATATCTATTGGCACCGCAATGGCAGGCGAGGAGACTTCTGATGAGTTCTGCCACAGCAAACCGGCCAGCACATACAGCACCAGACCAATAACGGCCACCGCCACCAGGACACGCGTCAATGGCAGTTTATTGGCCATATGCATGGCTGCCGTTGTCTCCAGCGGTGATGCCACACTGGCAGCCGTGATGGGACGTGAGCTCAACAAGCGCTTACTGCTGGGCAAGGTTTCATCATAAGCAGCAATCAGCTCATCAGCACTCAAACCAACCAGCTCGGCATAACGTCGCACATAACCACGCACAAACGCCGTACCCGGTAATGACGCATAGTCATCACTTTCCAGCGCCTGCACATAACGCAGGGTCAGCATGGTTTCACGCGACACTGTCTCCGCACTCAAACCCTTGCGTTCACGCGCCTCACGCAATTTAGCGCCAATACCCAAATCGGCAGGTGCTGATTGCGCATCGATATTTTCATTTTCCACGTAGACATCCCCTCAATTAATCGACCGTTTGACCTAGCCTTCGGCGCGATAAATTTCATTTTTGTTGTTTAGGGTTTTCGCTTGCCAGCGCTCCGCACGACGCGTACGGTCCTTTACCTTGCCAACTAATTGACCACAGGCAGCGTCGATGTCATCTCCACGAGTTGTACGAATAGTGCAGGTAAAACCAGCACGAATAAGCTGGTTCTGGAACTGCACCACTTTGTCCCGCTGCGTGCTGGCATAAGGCGCATGCGGGAACGGATTAAACGGAATCAGGTTGATTTTACTGGGTACATCCTTCAACAGATTGGCCAATTGACGCGCATGTTCCGGCTGATCATTCACGCCTGCCAACATGACATATTCCATGGTGACTTTGCGTCGCCCTACCTCACTGCCCTGATGATGTACCAACCAGCGACGACAGGCGGCCATCAGCTCTTTTAACGGATACTTGCGATTGATCGGCACCAGCTCATCACGCAGCTCATCATTGGGCGCATGCAGCGACACGGCCAGTGACACATCCATGGTCTGGGTCAGTTTATCCAGCATGGGAACAACGCCCGAAGTAGATAACGTCACGCGGCGCTTGGACAGGCCATAAGCAAAATCATCCAGCATGATCTGCATGGCCGGAATAACGGCATCCAGATTCAATAACGGTTCGCCCATGCCCATCATCACCACATTGGTAATGGCACGCGTACGCGTCAGCTCACCACTGGCATTACGTCCACTAAACTCGCCTTCCTGCAGATAGGAACGGTTGGCAATCCACACCTGCGCAATGATTTCGGCAGCGGTCAGATCACGCATGAAACCCTGCTTGCCAGTCGAACAAAAACTGCAATCCAGGGCGCAGCCTACTTGCGACGACACACACAGTGTTTTGCGATCACCGTCTGGAATCAGCACCATTTCGACCATGGCATTTTCAGCCACTTTAATGACCCACTTGCGAGTGCCGTCAGCCGAAAAATGCTTGTATGTCACCTCAGGGGCTTGCACCTCGGCCACACGCAGCAACTTTTCACGTAATGATTTTGCCAGATTGGTCATGGCATTGAAGTCATCCACACCATGCTGGTGTATCCACTTCATTACCTGACCAGCACGAAACGGTTTTTCACCAATGCTGGCAAAAAACGCTTCCATTTGCGGACGGTTAAAACCCAATAAATTGGTCTTGCTGCTTACGGCGACGGGGGCCACAACGGCCAATGCATCATTACTGTCTGTCATGCGGGTCTCGACGGGTTGCTACACCAGTTATGTCGGGAAAAAAAGTAAACCTAGCATACACGAAGGCCGCGGTACGCGGTACCACGGCCTTCACGTTTTTCCTGCCGTATCAACGGCAAATCAGCGACTTAACGTGTACGTGGGCACACTTCAGTAGCGCTGAAGAAATAAGCGATTTCACGTGCAGCCGATGTGGTTGAATCAGAGCCATGTGCTGCGTTTTCATCAATGCTCACGGCAAAGTCAGCACGAATGGTACCGGCAGCTGCTTCCTTCGGGTTAGTAGCACCCAGAATTTCGCGATGTGCCAACACGGCATTTTCACCTTCCAGCACGCTCACGACCACAGGGCCAGAAGTCATGAAGGAAACCAGATCTTTAAAGAAACCACGCTCACGGTGCTCGGCATAAAAGCCTTCGGCTTCTGCTTGAGACAAATGCTTCATTTTGGCAGCCACAATGTTCAGGCCAGCTTTTTCAAAACGAGCATAAATTTGACCGATAACATTTTTACCAACAGCGTCTGGCTTAACGATGGACAGTGTGCGTTCGATCGCCATGAGGAGGACTCCATAAAAAGGGTGGGAGAAATTGGTTGCGCATTATACACGCCTAAATCTCTTCCATCCACGCCAATTGGATAGCTTCCAGAATACGTTCACCACAATGTGCCGGATCATCATCAAACTCCGGCAAATCCATTACCCACTGCCGCAAATCGGTAAAACGAACCGTTTTTGGATCAATATCGGGATGTGCCTCGATCAAGGCCAGGGCAATTTCCAGTGAATCCGTCCAGGTCAGGCGCATGATGGTTATCCTCAGTGCTTTTCGGATGCATGATTAAGCGTATAACGCGGAATCTCGATCACCAAGTCTTCATCGGCAATAATCGCCTGACACGACAAGCGCGACTCGGCTTCCAGGCCCCAGGCCTTGTCCAGCATGTCTTCTTCCAGCTCATCGAGCTCATTCAATGAGTCAAAGCCTTCACGCACAACCACATGGCAAGTGGTGCAGGCACAGGATTTCTCACAGGCATGCTCAATGGCCAAGCCCTGACGCAGGGCTGCATCACAAATCGTTTCGCCAGGCTCGGCTTGAATCACTGTGCCATCAGGGCAAAGTTCGTGGTGCGGCAGCACAATAATGCTGGGCATAGTGACTAATCCTCAAGCTGATCTAAATGTTTTCCGGTAAAGGCCTGCTGGATACCGGCATCCATACGTCTGGCCGCAAACTCATCACTGGCCGCGTTGGCACGCTCGGTGGCCGCCTTGATAGCCGCCACATCATCACCCGCCATGGTCTTGCGCAGACTGGTCATTTCTTCTTGCAAGGCATCAATTTCTGCTGACGACAACAGCCTGGCATCCTGCGCCAAAGCCGCTGACAAGGCCTGACACAAAGACTCGGCATCCGCTCTGGCTTCGACTAACAAGCGCAGACGAATATCATCCGCCGCACGCTCCTGAGACTCGCGCAACAAACGCAAAATGTCATCGTCACTCAAACCCCAGGCGGGCTTGACCACGATGTCTGCACGCACACCGGTACTGGTTTCTTCGGCACTGACACTTAACAGGCCATCGGCATCTATCTGAAACAGCACCTTGATCCGGGCAGCGCCAGCCACCATCGGCGGAATGCCACGCAACTCAAAACGTGCCAACGAGCGACAGTCAGTGGCCAGCTCACGCTCACCCTGCAACACATGCACACTCATGGCGGTCTGACCATCTTTGAAGGTGGTGAACTCCTGCGCCCTCGTTACCGGAATCGTGGTGTTGCGCGGCACAATTTTTTCTACCAGGCCACCATAGGTTTCCAAGCCAAGAGACAATGGAATCACATCCAGCAGCAAGACCTCACTGTCCGGTTTGTTACCAACCAGAATATTCGCCTGCACAGCAGCACCAATCGCCACGACCTGATCCGGATCAAGATGAGCCAATGCCGGTCTGCCAAAAAACTCTGACACGCGCTGACGCACCAGCGGCACTCGTGTCGAGCCGCCAACCAGCACCACTTCGGCCAGATCGGCAGGCTTTAAACCCGCATCACGCAATGCCCTGCGACACGCTTTCAAGGTTTCATCAACCAGCGGGGCCATCAGGTCTTCCAGCTCGGTTCGGGTCAGCGTTGCCTGCCAATCAGCCGGAGCACCGCCCGTTCCTGCTGCCAGCGATAACTGTACTGACTCACGTTCGCTCAAGGCTTCTTTCACACGACGTGCAGTTTGCAATAAACGACGTTGCACCTCGGCATCCGGACTGGTGATGCCGGCCTGAGCCATAATCCACTGCGCCAGCACCAGATCAAAATCATCACCACCCAATGCACTATTGCCGCCGGTAGCCAACACCTCAAACACACCCTGGTGCAAACGCAATATTGAAATATCAAAGGTGCCGCCACCCAGATCATAAATGGCATGCACACCCTCGTGCTCCTGATCCAGGCCATAGGCAACTGCCGCTGCTGTTGGCTCATTCAGCAGACGCAATACCTTTAAACCGGCAATCGTGGCAGCATCTTTAGTGGCCTGACGCTGGGCTTCATCAAAATAGGCGGGGACAGTAATCACAGCGCCAGTCACTTCGCCACCCAAAGCGGCTTCTGCACGCTGACGCAAAGACTTTAGAATTTCGGCAGACACTTCAACCGGGGTCTTGTCACCTGCGGCGGTATGAAAACTGGTGATGCCATTATCCTGCTGAACCAGTTCGTAGGGCAGCTGATCACCCAGCTGCTGCAAAGCCTCTTTGCCTCGCCCCATAAAGCGCTTGATGGATACCAGCGTGTTCAACGGATCCTGGCTGGCCATTTGTTTGGCCGCCTCACCGACAATGACACCACCATCATCGGCGTAATGCACAACCGATGGCAGCAATACACGACCTTGTTCGTCCGCCAGTACTCGGGGCAGGCCACTTTGTATCGTAGCCACCAAAGAATGTGTGGTGCCCAGGTCAATGCCAATCGCCAGTTTATGCTGATGTGGCGCCTGACTCTGGCCTGGTTCTGCAATCTGCAACAGTGCCATCGCGTTTAGTCCGCCTCATCTTCCAGTTGTTCTATACGCTCGTTCACTTCTTCCAGCAAACGCGTCATAAATTGCATTTTACGCAATGTCTCACGCGCTTCGGGCCATTCCTGACGCGCATAATCACCGGCAAATTCACGCTGTAAATTGATGAGCCAATCACTGGCCTCATCGGCAATAGTATCTACGTCAGATACCGACTCTGCCTCTTCCAGCTGCTCACGCAACTCCATTTGCGCCATCAGAAAATCGGTGTCAGCTACCGTCGTGCGTTCAAGATCAACCGGCTCATTCGCCAGTGTCAGCAGGTAGGCAGCACGTTGCACCGGACTACGCAGGGCTTGATACGCGCTGTTGATGTGTGCCGACATCTGCATGGCCTGACGCTGTGCACCAGCATCCTGGCCATCGACACGATCGGGGTGAAACTGCTGCTGCAATAGTCGCCATTGAGGCTGTAAAGCCGACACATCCAGGTCATACGCAATGGGCAGGCCAAACAACTCAAAGTAATTACTGTTTAAATCCACTAAAGGCTCCACCGGCGCACAACACGCTAGACCGTAAACGATTCACCACAGCCACATTCCCCTTTTTGATTGGGGTTGGTGAATTTAAAGCCTTCGTTCAGACCTTCTTTGACAAAGTCCATCTGCGTACCGTCCAGGAAAGTCAGACTCTTGGAGTCGATATAGACTTTCACACCATGGGATTCAAACACCTGATCACCGCCATCCGCCTCATCAACGAACTCCAGCACATAGGCCAGGCCCGAGCAACCGGAGGTTTTTACCCCAAGACGCACACCCTCACCCTTGCCTCTGCCCTGCAGGCAAGACTGGACATGACGGGCCGCATTTTCGGTCAGGCTAATTCCCACAGTGCTCTCCTCTCACCACGATCCATTAATTGCCGTGCTTGTTGCGATAATCCTGAACAGCCGCCTTGATGGCATCTTCTGCCAGCACTGAACAGTGAATTTTCACCGGCGGCAAAGCCAGCTCTTCCGCAATCTGCGTATTTTTAATGGTAGCCGCTTCATCAAGTGTCTTGCCTTTAACCCACTCGGTAACCAGTGAGCTGGATGCAATGGCAGAGCCACAGCCATAAGTCTTGAAACGTGCGTCTTCAATCACACCCGCTTCATTAACCTTGATTTGCAATTGCATCACGTCACCGCAGGCAGGAGCACCCACCATGCCGGTTCCGACATTGGCGTCATTTTTATCCAGCTTGCCGACATTGCGCGGATTTTCGTAGTGATCAATAACTTTTTCGCTATAGGCCATGATGGCTCTCCTCAAATACTAGTGCGCAACCCATTCAACCGAGCTGATGTCGATACCATCCTTGTACATATCCCAAAGTGGCGACAAGTCACGCAAACGATTCACTGCCTGCGTGGCCAGACCGATAACGGCATCAATATCTTCCTCGGTCGTGTAACGACCCAGGGTGAAACGAATCGAACTGTGCGCCAACTCATCACTGAGACCCAACGCACGCAATACATATGACGGCTCAAGACTGGCCGATGTACAGGCCGAGCCGGATGACACGGCCATATCTTTCAGCGCCATGATAAGCGACTCACCTTCTACATAGTTGAAGCTGACGTTCAGATTACCCGCAATACGCTGAGTCAGATCACCGTTAACGAATACCTGCTCCAAACCTTGCAGACCGGCATGCAAGCGATCACGCAACACCCGCAGGCGTGCCTGCTCGGCATGCATTTCTAGCTTGGCAATGCGGAAGGCTTCACCCATGCCAACCAGCTGATGCGTCGCCAAAGTACCCGAACGCATGCCACGCTCATGACCACCACCATGAATCTGCGCTTCCAGACGCACCCGTGGTTTACGACGCACATACAAGGCACCCACACCTTTGGGGCCATAGGTCTTGTGGGCACAGAAGCTCATCAGGTCAACCTTCATTGCACCCAGATCAATATCAATTTTGCCGGTGGACTGAGCCGCATCAACATGAAACAAGATGCCACGAGCACGGGTAATTTCACCAATGGCGGCAATATCGGTAATGGTGCCAATCTCGTTATTCACATGCATCAAAGAAACCAGAATGGTGTCTTCACGTAATGCAGCTTCAACCGCTGCCGGATGAATCAGGCCAGTGCCCGGTTCCGGATCCAGATACGTCACCTCGAAGCCTTCACGCTCCAGCTGACGACAGGCATCCAGCACCGCCTTGTGCTCAATTTTGGAGGTCAGCACATGGCGACCCTTATTACCATAAAAGCCTGCCACACCCTTGATGGCCAGGTTATTCGATTCGGTAGCACCCGATGTCCATACGATTTCACGCGGATCGGCATTAACCAGAGCTGCAACATGATCACGAGCGGCTTCAACCGCTTCTTCTGCCTGCCAGCCATAGGCATGTGAGCGTGAGGCAGGATTGCCAAAATTACCTTCCATACTGAGGCAGTTCATCATTGCCTCGGCCACACGCGGATCTACCGGCGTGGTGGAGGAGTAATCTAGGTAAATCGGACGCTTCATGGTTAACCTCTGATTAGAATACGGATGCCAAACGCTCAGACTCAGGCTGCGCTAAACGCTGCCGCTGAGCCTCACTTTGACGAATAGCCACAGCCTGCACTTCACGCCGATCAAGCAGCTCCTGCAAACTGATATTGGCCAGAAAATTATGGATCTGGGCACTCAGATCGCTCCACAATTCATGGGTAAGACAAGTCGCACCCTGCTGACAATCGCCCTGCCCACCGCAACGCGTCGCATCGACAGACTCATCAACGGCATCAATGATTTGAGCAACAAAGACATCCTCTGGCTGCGTGGCCAACTGATAGCCGCCACCAGGGCCTCGCACACTCAGAACCAGACCGCGCTTACGCAACTTGGCAAACAACTGCTCCAAATAAGACACGGAGATGGATTGACGCTCCGAAATATCGCCCAGACTGACCGGCGACCTGGACGCATGCAGCGCCAAATCCAGCATTGCAGTTACGGCATAACGACCCTTGGTAGTCAGACGCATGACCCGCTCCATATATCCTAGCTTTTCACTAGGGTATTATACCCGACAAAATCAATCAAGTATTTGTCCTAGCAAAGCGGTCGGGATTGTAGTCAGATAAGCCCGCCATTACCAGTAGCAACAAGGCTATAATGCCAACATCAGATGATTGGAGCGCATGGTGAGTACTGTTCAACTCGTGCTGTTACTACTGGTACTGATTACAGCGAGTGCCTTTTTTTCAGTGTCCGAGATTTCACTCGCTGCAGCACGTCGCCTGCGCCTGCAAACCATGGCCGATGAAGGCAATGAACAAGCCGCCGCCGTTCTCACTTTGCAAGAAAAGCCAGGACTGTTTTTTACCGGCATTCAAGTCGGTGTTAATGCCGTCGCCATTCTGGCGGGCATTTTTGGTGAATCCGCACTGACACCGGCATTACGCGACACCATTGCCACGGTTTATAACGGCTCCGCTCTGGACAGCCTTAGCCAGGTGCTGTCATTTGTGTGCATTACTTCCCTGTTTATTCTATTTGCCGATCTGATTCCCAAGCGCCTGGCCATGCTTGCTCCGGAAGCTATCGCTATTCGAGTCGTTGGACCCGTCAACACACTGATCAAACTGTTCAAGCCAGTGGTCTGGGTATTTAACTACATTGCCGAAAGCCTGCTGCAACGCTTAGGGATACAGATCAATCAGCAGCAAGGTGTCACCAGTGATGACCTCTATGCTGTGGTCGCTGCTGGTGCTCATGCCGGCGTTTTGCTACGCCAGGAACAGCAAGTCATTGAAAACGTGTTTGAGCTGGAGTCACGCCTGGTCACCTCGGCCATGACTACACGCGAAAGCATTATCTATATGACACGACAGGAATCAGAGGCCGATTTACGTCACCTGATTCGCCAGCACACACACTCCAAATTTCCTGTCTGTGATGACGACATTGACCATATCGTGGGTTATGTCGACAGCAAGGACCTGCTGTTGCGCATTCTCGATAACCTCCCGCTGGTGCTGACTGACAGTGGTCTGATCAAACCCGTCATGACCGTTCCGGACAGCCTGACACTATCCGAATTGCTGGCTCAGTTCCGCGCCAGCCGTGCAGATTTTGCACTGGTCATTAATGAATATGCCTTGGTCGTCGGTGTCATCACGCTCAATGATGTGATGAATACCGTGATGGGTGATCTGGTACATGACAATCAACAGCAGATCGTGCGCCGCGATAATGGCAGCTGGCTGATTGACGGCTTCACGCCGGTAGAAGATGTGATGCGTGTGCTGGAAATTGAGGACTTCCCTGATGACAGTCAGTACGAAACCATTGCCGGTTTCATGATGTTCCAGCTACGCAAGGTGCCCAAATTGACCGACACGGTCAGTCATGCCGGTTACAGCTTTGAAGTCATCGACATCGACAACCATCGCATTGACCAGCTGCTGGTCACCAAAGAACAGGCGAGCTAGCTTAGTCCGCCTGCTCAGCTCCTTGTACCGTTGCCAGCGTTTCTGCACTGATGGCATCGGGACGCTGATCACAGACCTGAATACCAGCTGCTTGTAATGCTTCGCATAAGCGATCGGCACGTGCATCAGCTGCCTGCATATGATCCAGCACATCACGTAGTGCAGCCATCACCGGATCAGGCAAGTCCGGGTTGGCAGCATAGGCCTGAAACCCGATACGCGCCGCATAATCAAGGCGCGCCCGTTCACGGTCGTCCTCAACAGTACGCACCAGCAATCGTCCGGCAGGACCAACCACAGTTGCTCCATCTGGCACCGACTTGACGACCACCGCGTTGGAACCAATACGTGCACATTCGCCCACCGTAATCGGGCCCAGCACCTTGGCACCTGCGCCAACAACCACACCATTGGCCAAGGTTGGGTGACGTTTGCCCGGATCCCACGATGTCCCGCCCAGAGTGACCCCGTGATACAGCGTAACGTCATCACCGATCTCTGCCGTCTCGCCAATCACCACACCCATGCCGTGATCAATAAAAAAACGACGACCAATGCGTGCGCCAGGATGAATTTCAATACCCGTCAGGAAACGTGACAGAGTCGAGATAAAGCGCGCCAGACCTTTCCAGTCTGCCAACCACAACCTGTGCGCCCAACGATGTGCCAACGCGGCATGCAGTCCCGGATAATTCAGCAGCACTTCAAAACGGGTACGCGCTGCCGGATCACGAGCAAATACCGAGTCGATATCTTCTTTGATGCGTTCGAACATCATTACTCCAATGCTCGGCGACTACTCGCCTGAGTCTTTATCATGCCCCGCGCCGATTTTGTCCGCTAGCCAACTCAAGCACTCGCTTACAGAAACCGCGTAGTAGATTATATTCCGGCCTGTCCAATCGTGTGCGACCAAATAAACGGGTTAGTCGCGTCATGATCTGACGTGGATTATCAGGGTCCAGAAAGCCCACGGCTTCCAGTGTCCGCTGCCAGTGCTGATAAAACTGCGCCATATCGGCACTACTGACCAGCTCCTCATCCCAGGGCACCAATGGCACCGGCATAATGCCAACCGTATCTGTCTGCTGACTGCTCAAGTAGGCCATCCGCACCTCATAGGCAATCACCTGCACGGCCGCCGCCACATTCAACACACCATATTCACTATCGGTGGGAATAAACACATGACTATGGCACAGCTGAAGCTCTTCATTACTTAAACCACGATCCTCACGACCAAAAACAAAGGCCACTTTCGCACCCACCTGGGCCTGTGTCTGTGCCGCCAAACCGGCCATACGCGCATCCACTTGCGGCAAACCGATGGTACGGCTGCGCGCGCTGGCACCAAACACCAGCTGACAATCAGCAATGGCCTGCTCCAGTGTATCCACCACTCGCGCCTGCTCCAGCACGGACGAAGCGCCCGATGCCAAGGCACTGGCATCAAAATGGGGAAACAGTTTTGGGGCCACCAGAACCAGCTCAGTGAGTCCCATGGTTTTCATGGCGCGCGCCGCCGATCCGATGTTTGCCGGCAACGTGGTATTAACGAGGATGATGCGAGTGTCGATATTCATAAGGCGGGACATGTTACACTATGCGCCGAAAACGTTCTTTAGCAGAGTGACCCATCATGCAACCCATGCTCACCATGGCCCTGCGCGCCGCCAATCTGGCTGGCGACATCATTGCCAAGGCCGCTGATCGCCTAGATCTTGTTGACGTAGAAGCCAAAGGCTTTAACGACTATGTGACCCAGGTAGATCGCACCGCCGAACGCGCCATTATCGAATTTGTACGCAAGACCTACCCTGACCATGCTATCCAGGCTGAAGAGTCCGGCTCCGCAGCAGGCAAGAATGGTGAGCAAGACTGGTTATGGATTATTGATCCGCTGGATGGCACCACCAACTTTATTCATGGTTTCCCGCAATACGCGGTCTCCATTGCCATTCGCCACAAAGGCATCACAGAACATGCTGTCGTGCTTGACCCCATTCGTCGTGAAGCCTTTTCTGCCAGCCGTGGACATGGTGCCAGCATGAACGGTCGACGCCTGCGAGTGGCTGAACGTCGCGGCCTGGAAGGTGCACTGATTGGTACAGGCATCCCGTTCCGCCCAGATCAGGCGGCCTTGATGGACAGCTATTTGCAAGTACTGAAAACAGTGGCTACACAATCTGCCGGTATTCGTCGTGCAGGTGCTGCATCACTGGATCTGGCCTATGTAGCAGCGGGTCGACTGGACGGCTTTTTCGAGATTGGCTTGTCACCCTGGGATATTGCTGCGGGCGAGCTGATTGTGCGCGAGGCAGGTGGACTGGTAGGCGACTTCAGTGGTGGTCACAATTATCTGCAGAGCGGCAATATTGTGTGTGGCAACGCCAAGGTATTTAAAGGTCTGCTGACTGCCGTTGCACCTCATCTGGCGCGCTAAGACAGTCACTCACGCGTCTCGGCGGAATTTATAGACCGCTGAAGGCGCGTGAAATACCGACACGAATATTGCTGTATTCGTAGTTATCATCCAGATTGCGATTACCTTCCATATCCATCCAGCGCGCCTCCACAAACAGCTTGGAGCGCTTGAACTCGGTAGACACGCCCAGCAAACCTTCATAACCACTTTGCTGACTAAGCTGCAAGGCACCGGCGCTGGCATACGCAGAAAAACCACCACCCAGACGTACCAGGCTATCAATACCAATGCCATAACCCAGACTTTCTTCGGTACGGGTACGCGCCATACTGTTCAACTGGTAATGCACAACTTCTGCTCTTGGTGCAAAACGGAAGTTCTGATCATCAGACCAATTCCAGCTCACCCCACCACGACGCTGCATAAGACGCATATTGGTCACTGCAGCACAGCCAGCTGCCGCCGCACAGGCAAAAGACTCAACTTCGCGCTCTGTACTCACCAGAGAAATACGCCTTTCCAGCTGATTAATGCCGCCATCAACCGAATCCAGATCACTGCGTAACTTCAACTCTTCTGGTGACACCGAAACAGGCTTGGCAGGCGCTTTGTTAAACAGCCCTTTGAGTGAATAAATAGGCTCCAATATCGACGCATGCGCAGGTATTGCGCACATTAGCATCGATAAAGTGACTATTCGTTTCATCGTAAAAAACCCGCCATTTCAACTGAATGCCGCTACAATTGCTCAAAACTTAAACAAAATCAAGCAATCTACGCCAATAACATCGTTGTGAAACTGTAGCCTAACTTAACAAATTGTATGGGCCGCCTTTGACCAAGGCACGCTGGTATGCCGGTCTGGCCTGTATTTTTGCCACAAACTCCGCCAATCGCGGCCAGCCTTTGGCCAAACCGGCTCTGGCACCCGCCGCCTCTAAAGGAAAGCTGAGCTGTACATCAGCGGCACTGAACTCATCACCGGCAAACCATTCAGACTTGGCCAGCTCAGCATCCAGATAATCCAGGTGCAGTTTGATTTGTGGGTCAATATAACTGCCCTGAACCTTGTCCGATACCTTACGCACAATAGGACGGATCAATGCAGGCATAGGTGACTTTGGCAAACGTGAAAACACCAGCTTCAGCAATAAGGGAAACATTGCCGAGCCTTCCGCATAATGTAGCCAATAACGGAAACGCCAATGCTCGGGGGTACCTGATGGTGGCTGCAGACGACCTTGACCATAGCGCTCAAGGATATATTCGATGATGGCACCAGACTCCGCCACGGTCACATCACCATCGGTAATCACCGGCGACTTGCCCAGGGGATGAATAGCTTTCAGTTCGGCGGGAGCCAGCATGGTTTTGCTGTCGCGCTTATAAAGAACGACTTCATAAGGCAAATCCAACTCTTCCAGCAGCCATAACACGCGCTGCGAACGCGAGTTTTCAAGATGGTGTACTTTGATCATGAAACCAGCCCTCAGATGACGATGGCATCGACTATACCTGAAGGCTGATTTTTATACTCAGGGCAACTCTTCTTCAGCCGTTTTCACTTCCACCAGGAAGTCTTCGCGACTCAGGCCCATCGACAGGGGAATGGAAGCAGCGATGTACATGGATGAATAGGTACCCGCAAACAGACCAATCAGCAATGCCGCCGCAAACCACTTCAAGGCTTCACCACCAAATACCATCAAGGCAACCACTACCAGCGCCGTTGACGACACAGTGATGATGGTACGACGCAAGGTTTCCGTTAACGCAATATCGACGACCTTTTGTGCCTCAACCACCCGCACAATGCGGAAGTTTTCACGGATCCGGTCAAACACCACAATCGTGTCGTTCAGCGAATAGCCAATCAGAGCCATCAATCCGGCCAATACCGTCAAATCAAACGGAAAGCCAAACAGAGCAAATATGCCAACAGTAAACAGCACGTCATGCAGCAATGACACCACAGCGCCTACCGCAAACTTGAAGCGATAACGAATGGACACATAAACCATCATCATCGCCAACGACAAACCCAGTGCCAGCAAGGACTGGTTATACAGCTCATCGCCTACTTGCGCGCCAACACTTTCAATTTGTTGAATAGTGGCCACATTGTCCGGACTGGATACCAGGTTCAGTACTTGTTGTGCTGTTTCAGCCGCTTCCACAGACTGCGGCGGCAAACGCACCTGCAGTGAATTAGCGTCGCCCAGATACTGCACAATGGCATCGTTAAGCCCACCGTCGCTCAGACGCTGGCTGACTTCTGCCTGTTGCGCCGCCTGCTCAAAACGCAGCTCAACCGAGGTGCCACCGGTAAAATCCAACCCCAGATTAAGACCCTTGACTACCAGCGCAACCATACCAATCGCAATGACTACTACAGAAATTGCCGTCATCACATGACGGTAGCGCATAAAATGAATAATGCGTGTCTCGGTCATGACAGCCCCTTAAATACTTAATTTAGTCAGACGGCTTTTGCCGCCATAGATCAGCTGCACAATGCCGCGAGTCAAGGTAATAGCGGTGAACAAGGTGGTCAAAATACCGACCGCCAGGGTAATCGCAAAGCCTTTGACCGGCCCGGTACCAACAGCAAACAGAATCAACGCCACAATCAACGTCGTCACGTTGGCGTCGAGAATGGTGCCATAGGCCCGGTCATAACCCGCCACAATAGCGGCACTGGGTGACAGGCCACGCTGCAGCTCTTCACGTATTCGTTCGTAGATCAGTACGTTCGCATCAACCGCCATGCCCACCGTCAACACAATACCGGCGATACCTGGCAACGACAGCGCAGAGCCAAGTGAGCTCATGACCGCCATGATGATCACGACGTTAAACAACAAGGCGATATTGGCAATCACACCAAACAGGCGATACACCGCAATCATGAAAATGGCGACAATGGCATAGCCGATTTGGGTCGACATAATACCTTTATCAATATTGTCCTGACCCAGACTTGGGCCCACTGTACGCTCTTCCACGAAGTACATGGGCGCCGCCAGCGCACCCGCACGCAATAACAGCGCCAGCTCACCCGCTTCCGCTGGCGAATCCAGACCGGTAATGCGGAACTGGGAGCCCAGCATGGATTGCACAGTAGCCACGTTAATCACGCGACGCTCTTCATATGGCGTACGTATTTCAATGGTTTCGCCTGCTTCATTGGTATCAAAGCGAATACGCTGCTTGTTCTCAATGAAGACCACCGCCATTTGACGACCCACAGCATCCCGTGTGGTATCGGCCATAATGCGGCCACCACGCGAATCCAGATTGATATTAACCTGTGGACGCGAGTACTCATCAAAGCTGGACTGAGCGCCAGTCACGCGTTCGCCAGTGACAATCTTACGACGCTCCAGCAACACAGTACCACCCTGACTGCGCTGTAAACGCTCTGTGCCCGGAGGCGACATCAAGCCATCATCGGCTTGCAAGCTGGTAAAGCGAAATTCAAGACTGGCGGTACGACCCAGAATACGCTTGGCCTCGGCGGTATCCTGCAAACCAGGCAGCTCGACCAGAATACGATTTGCGCCCTGACGCTGCACAATGGCTTCGGCCACACCCAGCTCGCTGATACGATTACGCAGAGTAGTCAAGTTCTGACTAACGGCGTAATCGGTAATTTCCCGACGCTTTTCAACATTGAAACTGAGCTCCAATGCCGGGCCGTCATCAAGCAAATTGGTCTGATCCAATTCGGCAAACTGAGCCCTCAATACTGAAGCAGCGGCGCTACGATCCTGGGCTGAATTAAAGCGCACGCGCAGATTGCCACCACCCACTTCCGACACACCACGATAATCCACACGAGACTCGCGCAATTGACGACGAATATCTTGGGCATATGATTCCTGGCGTTGCTCAAGGGCGTTATCAATATCCACCTCAAGCTTGAACTGCACACCACCACGCAAATCCAGACCCAGCTTCACCGGTTTGGCACCAATGGCTGTCAGCCAGGCCGGTGTTGTCGGTGCCAGGTTCAGGGCAACCACATAGTTATCACCCAAAGCACGACGTAAAACGGCTTGGGCCTGCACTTGCTGATCAGGGGTATTAAAACGGACCAAAACCCCTTTGGTTTGCAACTCAGCGCCATGAAACGCCATCTCTGCATCGGTCAGGGCTGATTCGGCTCGTGCTTGCAATACCTCATCAACAGGCACACTGGCGGATGCGCCAGAAATCTGCAAAGCAGGCTCATCAGGATGTAAATTGGGCAGAGCGTAAAGTACACCGACCACCATCACAAAAGCGATCAGGACATATTTCCAGGCAGGGAAGCGCATGCAGACACCTGTTGTTCGGTACATTGTTCAGTACATATGTACGGGTAAAAAAACCCCCTGGCCAAGCCAGGGGTGTATAACTTACAGGCTTTTGAGTGTGCCTTTGGGCAAACTGGCCAGAACAGAGGCCTTTTGGATCTTCACTTCCAAATTGTCATTCACTTCTACCACGGCAAAATCGCCTTCCAGCTTGGTGATGCGGCCCAATAAACCACCGGCAAATACCACTTCATCACCCTTTTGCAGACTTTCAATCAGCGTACGCAACTCTTTCTGACGTTTGGCCTGTGGACGCCACAGCAGAAAATAGAAAATGAGCACAAAGCCCAACAGCATAATAATCTGACCCATGGCCGAAGGGCCGGCTGCACCTGCGTTAGCATGGGCTTCAGAAATGAAAAAATTCATCAACATACTCCAGTATTAAGGATTTAAAGGGGGTGTTGGTATCCCGCGACGTGCGTAGAAGTCGTCCACAAAGGTCTGCAATCTACCTTTTTCAATGGCCTCGCGCAAACCCGCCATGAGGCGCTGATAATAACGCAGGTTATGGATAGTACCCAGCTGTGCGCCCAGCATTTCGCCACATTTATCGAGATGATGCAGATAAGCCCGTGAAAAACCCGTACACGCCTCGCAATCGCACTCAGGATCAAGTGCGCCGGTATCGGTTTTGTATTGACTGTTGCGAATACGCACAATGCCGTCACTGACAAAATAGTGGCCATTTCGTGCATTGCGCGTCGGCATCACGCAGTCAAACATATCAATGCCTCGACGCACACCTTCGACCAGATCTTCAGGCTTACCAACACCCATGACATAACGCGGCTTATCTGCAGGCAAATGTGCAGGCAGAAAATCCAGGATACGAATCATGTCTTCCTTGGGCTCTCCCACCGACAGGCCACCAATGGCATAACCGTCAAAGCCAATTTCCTCCAGACCCGCCAACGACTGCAAACGCAGGTCTTCATACATGCCCCCCTGTACAATGCCAAACAAGGCATTGGGGTTTCCTTCATGCCCCTGCTTTGACCGCTTGGCCCAACGCAAAGATAGCTGCAGTGAACGCTCAGCCTCGGCATGTGTTGCAGGATATGGTGTGCATTCATCAAAAATCATGACGATATCCGAACCCAGATCACGCTGAATCCGCATGCTTTCTTCAGGGCTTAAAAACACCTTGCTGCCATTAACCGGAGACTGAAAACGCACACCTTCTTCGGTAATTTTGCGCAGCTTGCCCAAGCTGAATACCTGAAACCCACCCGAATCGGTCAGGATCGGCCCCTGCCACTGCGTAAAGTCATGCAGATCACCATGAGCCTTGATGATGTCCGTGCCGGGACGCAGCCATAAATGAAAGGTATTGCCCAGAATAATTTCGGCACCAATGGCATGAATATCGCGTGGCAACATGCCCTTGACGGTGCCGTAAGTACCCACTGGCATAAATGCCGGAGTCTGCACATTGCCCCGCGCAAAACGTAATTCGCCACGCCTGGCCTTGCCATCAGTCGCCTTTAAAATGAACTGCATTAATTTGTCTCACGCGTGATAAACATGGCATCGCCATAACTATAAAAACGGTACTGCTCCCTGATCGCTTCTGCATAGGCAGCCATCACCGCATCTCGACCAGCAAACGCCGACACCAGCATCAACAGGGTGGACTCTGGCAGGTGAAAGTTCGTCACCAGCGCATCCACTACCTGCCATTGATAACCTGGATTGATAAAAATTCGGGTATCGCCCTGATACGGAGCCAACCTGCCCTGACCCGGCGCTTTTCCCATACCGGCCTGCCACTGTGCCGGATCAATTCCCTGAGCTGCCCAGGCTGCCGATTCCAGCGAGCGCACGCTGGTTGTACCCACTGCAATAACGCGCCCACCGTTAGCTTTGGTGGTATTCACGGCATCAACAACAGCCGCATCAACCGTCAACCACTCCGCATGCATATAATGCTGATCAATATGTTCTGCCCTCACAGGCTGAAATGTTCCAGCACCCACATGCAAAGTCACAAACGCCGTATTAATGCCACGGGCCCGAATCTCCGCCAGCAAGGCCTGATCAAAGTGCAGCCCAGCCGTAGGTGCTGCGACTGAGCCCTCTTCCTGGGCATAAACCGTCTGATAACGCTCACGATCACTATCCGCCACCGCTCGGGCCAGATACGGCGGCAGTGGCATTTCCCCCAGACGAGCCAGTACACCGCGCCAAGGCTCATCCGCCAATAACTCAAACAGCTCACCCGCACGCCCACTCATGACCACACGAGAACCATCGGCCAGCACAATCACACTGCCAGGCTTGGGCGACTTGCTGGCACGCACATGCGCCAGCGCACGACGATCATCCAGCAGACGCTCGATCAGAATCTCAACCTGGCCACCGCTGTCTTTACGCGCAAACAGACGTGCCGGCATGACGCGTGACTGGTTAAACACCAGCAAATCACCAGCTCGCAGCAACGTTAACAGGTCACGAAAACAGGCATGCTCAACAGCTCCCGTGCCGGAAGACAGACACAGCAAACGAGACTGGCTACGCTCCGGCAACGGAAAACGGGCAATCAACTCATCGGGAAGATCAAAATGGAAATCGCTACGCAGCATGAACAAGCCAATTTATGGACAAACAGAAGAAAGATTATAGCACCAGCTTGACCTCTGGCGTGGCCTCGCTATAATCGCGCCACCTCTTAGCCGGGGTGGCGGAACTGGTAGACGCAGCGGACTCAAAATCCGCCGGTGGTGACATCGTAAGGGTTCGAGTCCCTTCCCCGGCACCAATACTGAACACCATACTTTGTATGCACAGTCCGAGGCCATGCCACCATGAGCCGACATCGTAAATCCAATAAAAAGCCTGTTGCTGAACCCATCGAGATATTACCTCGCGCTTCCGTTTGGGTTCGTTTAGCCGCCCTGATTTACGATGGACTACTCATCATTGGCCTGCTTGCCATCAGCAATGCACTATTGGTTGCACTGGTCACACCTTCTGACGCTGCCAGCAACCAGGACTTCGTCGTACTGCCGGCCAGCATTCGTTACGGCGTCATGTTACCCACCTCTTTGCTGGTCATTTATAGCTTCTACGCCTATTGCTGGAAACGTGGTGGTCAGACACTGGGCATGCAAACATGGCGACTAAGTGCGCGTCGACGTGATGGTGACCTGTTGGGTTGGGGTGATGGCCTGAAGCGCTGCCTGGCTGCTCTGATCATGCCCTTACTGTTGGCGCTGCTGGTCTGGGCCTATGGCGCCACCAGCAAGGGTGTTGCGCTATTCATGGGCATTGGGTTTTTATTCAATTACGCTTGGGCCTGGCTGCCGATATCACGCCTACCTTCCGGCCTCTGCCTGCACGACCTGCTATCTAATACCGATGTGCTGCGCCTGCCCAAAAAACCGAAGAAAGCCTAAAGCAATCCGACATAAACAAACGTCAGCAACGCCATCAACAATAGCGCTACGCTGACAATAAAGCGCTGGTCCAGCAAATAACTGCGCACAACCACCCAATATGAGCGCCTTCTGACTGTCAGATTCACTGGCTCTGCTGCTTCGGCTACTGTCGCATCATGCCCTGCCAGTTCAGGAATATGATCCCAGTTTTCTTCCACTGCCTGCAACATGGCACGACGCTCCTGCCAAGCCACTTGCGCATCCATACCTTCTTCCAGCTGCAAGCGCGTCAGCTCTCGCAGGGCATGATTAACCAGCTGCAAATCATCCCTGCTCATCGTCACTTCCACCAATATCAAGCAATACAAAACTTAAATTATCTCTGCCACCCGCCGCCAGCGCTTCAGCCAGCAACTCACGCTGGGCCAGTGCCGGATCACGCGCCAGCCAATGTGCAATACGGGCAGCACCCAACTCACCATGCAGGCCATCACTACACAATAGATAACGATCACCCGGCATCGGCTTGAATAAGAGAAAGTCTGGCAGCATGACGTCGGCGCCAATCAATCGGGTCAGGTCTTCGGCACCAAACCCCACATGATCTTCGCCCAGCTGTTTCAGGTCACGACCACGCCAGCGATACAAGCGCACATCCCCTACCCAGGCCAGCAATGACCAGCCCTGGGTAATACGCACAACTGCCGCTGTACAACCCAATAAACGCGCAGGCTGTTGCTGCGATGAAAATTCCAGCAACTGTTCATGCACGGCAACCAATACATCTTCGAGCTGATCAACCGCATCAGCCAAACCGGGTTGCAAAGTCAGATTTTCCAGTGCATAAGCCAATGCCGCACTGGCCACACGACCGGCATCCGGCCCGCCCAAACCATCAACAACCGCCCAGAAACCATCGGCATCACGCAGCACCAGAGCATCCTCGTTTTCTGCACGACGATTACCTACATCCGTTGCGGACCAGCGCTGCCACGAAATCATGAATTAACGCACTCGATGTAACGCATACATGCCTATAGCCATGCACAACACAATGGGAAATAACACCGCCAATAACGGTGGCCACTGAAACAGCAAACTGGCAAAGCCAAATGCTTCCTGGGTATAACGAAATGTCAGACCAACGAGTACACCGATAATGATACGAAAACCCAAAGTCACCGATCGCAACGGCCCGAAAATAAACGAGCAGGCAATCAATACCATGGAAAAAATAGCCAGAGGACTCAGCACCTTTTTCCAAAATTGCAGCACATACACACCCGCATCTTGGCCCTGAGACTGCAGATAATTCGAGAAATTCAGCAATGCTCCCAAACGCAACTGCTCCGGACTAGCCGCAGCGGTACGCAAAAACTCCGGCGTCAGCGCCACCGGCCATGACGCCTGCTTATGCTCACTGACCACCGCCCTGCCATCAGGCAGAAACTCGGTGATCTGCACATCCTGCAACTGCCAGCCCGGAGGCTCTGACTGTGCCGAGAAATCTGCACGCGCGGCATAACTGGCCACCGTCATTTGACCATTGTCGTCGTATCTATACCGACTCACGCCCAACAACTGTCCCTGCGGGGTTACCAGACGAATATTCAGCAGCTCATCACCTTCGCGCTGCCAGTAGCCTGCCACACGTCCAGGCTGGTAATCCTTGCCCTGCGCAATGGCCTTGCCAGCCTCTGCGCGCTGATCGGTATGCGGCACCACAAACTCACCCAGCACCAAACCAAACAGCACAATCGCCAAAGCCCCCCGCATCACCCACCACACAATGCGCAGGGTACTGATACCGGCGGCGCGAATCACGGTTAACTCAGAGCTTGATGCCAGCGCACCCAAACCCACCAAAGCTCCCACCAGAGCAGACACCGGCAAAATCTCGTAAGCATGCCCAGGCACAATCAATACCGTGTAGAAAAACGCATCCAGGGCACGATAATCACCACGCACACTGTCGAGCTCACCGATAAACGAAAACACCAGATCCAGCCCCAGCAACAGCACCTGAACCAGCAACATCGCCATAAAAACGGTAAAGCTGACGTAACGCGAAAGCTTGGTCATATCGCCACCTTTCTGCGCCTGATCGGCCCGGACAACAACACCAGCGCCAGTGTGAGATACCCCATATGCACCGGCCAGAATAACCATGGCGACATCTGGTCACGACCCACACCATTGACCACCGCCATAATCACCACGATATAACTGAGATAGAGCACAATGGCAGGCAGCAGCTTCAAATAACGCCCCTGACGCGGATTAACCTGCGCCAAAGGCAGTGCCAACAAGGCCACAATCGGTACCAGCATCACCAAAGACCAGCGCCGCCCCCACTCAGACTGCCATCGAATATCGGCATGCTTGCCTTGCAACAGAGTCAGTGTTGGCTGCGACTTGAGCTCCAGATCAATTTCAGGTTTTTCGGCCTGTCCCAGACGCAAGCGATAACGATCAAAACGCACACGCTCATAGTCGGCAGCACCGGCACGCAGCTGCCAGCGCTCGCCATCGCGCAACTCCACTACCATGCCGTCGAGCACATTGTCATAAACTCGGGCTGCTGTTTTGGCACGGACAATCTGCTGACGTACTCCGTCCGGCAAATCTTTTTCCTGCAAAACAATGATGTCGTTCAGCAATGACTTTTCCTCCGTCATGCTGCCGACATAGAACACGCGATCACCAATGCGCTGAAAACGCTTGGGCTGCACCAGGTCAAAACTGCTGCGCTGTGCCTGCTCGGCATACAACACTTCGGTCTGCTCATGACCTGTCGGAGCCACCCAGAACACCATAATGGCATTCAATATCGTCACCAGCACCACCGAGGGCAGCAACCAGCGAATCAAGCGTCGCTTGCCGGTACCAGCCGCTGCCAGCACCGCCATTTCGTTATCCAGATACATGCGCCCAAACGCCAGCAAAATGCCAACGAAAAGCCCCAGCGGCAAAATGATTTCCAGGAAAGCAGGCAGGCGATAAAAAATCATGGCCATTAACAGATCAACCGCTAAACGACCTTCAACAGCACGCTCAAAATATTGAATTAAACGGCCACTCACCAGAATAAACGACAACAAACCCGCTACTGCCAGCGATGTCAGCAAGACCTGCTTATTGATGTAGTTGCGAATGATCACGCGCAAGGGCTTCCTGATATTTATAAAGTCATGAACACTGGCAAATAGCCGACTGCACAGTACACTAGCGAGTTATTATCCGTTATCAAAATGACTTTGTCTTGAGGTGTCTTATGCAACTCGCTGTTTCTGCTGTCCGTCCCGACACACTAGCACAGGCCAAACAACAAGCCATTATCGTGGCGACACACGGCAAGCGTCTGAGCACAGCAGCCACTGCTATCGACGCCGCCAGTGCCGGTGCGTTGACCAAGGCAATTGAACAAGCCGACTTTGAGGGCAAGGCAGGACAAACATTGCCACTTTACGGCCTGACGGGCGTCCATGCCGGACTCGTGCTGGTCACAGGTGCCGGTAACGATGACAGCGTTTCGGAGCAGGCGTGGCACAACATTGTGTGCTCAGCCATCAAGGCGCTACCCAAAGGTATCAGCACCGCACTATCAACACTCACCGATCTCGAGGTCAAATCGCGAGATACTCTGGAACGCATCAGTGACCATGCACGCTATGCCCTGGAAGCCAGCTACCGCTTTGATGCGCACAAATCCAAAAAGGCAGACAGCAAAAGCCTGAAGCTCACACTGGCGGTTGAATCAGCCAATAAAGCAGCCAAAGATGCCCTGGTCTGGGGTCAATGCATTGGCACCGGACAAAACTTTGCCCGTGATCTGGGCAATCAGCCCGGCAATGTGGCCTATCCCGGCTATCTGGCCGAAATGGCCCGAGCCCTGGGTGATGATGGCAGTATCAAAGTGGATGTACTGGGCGAAACCGAAATGCTCAAACTGGGCATGAACTCCCTGTTATCGGTATCCGCCGGTTCGGTAAACGAAGCGCAACTGGCTGTCATGCATTATCAGGGTGGCAAGGCAAAAGAAGCACCCGTGGTCTTGGTAGGCAAAGGCATCACCTTTGATACCGGTGGCATCAGCCTCAAGCCCGGTGCCGGCATGGACGAAATGAAGTTTGATATGTGCGGAGCCGCCTCCGTGCTCGGCGTCATGGCCGCGATCAAACTGTCCAAACTGAAACTCAATGTGATTGGTGTGATTGCCTGCGCCGAAAACATGCCGTCCGGCACCGCCACGCGCCCGGGCGACATCGTGAAAACCATGTCAGGCCAAACCGTTGAAATATTGAATACCGACGCCGAAGGCCGACTGGTTCTGTGTGATGCCCTGACCTACGTTGAGCGCTTCAAGCCCGCTGCCGTGGTCGATATTGCCACCCTGACAGGCGCCTGCGTGGTCGCTCTGGGTAAGGTCGCTACCGGCCTGTTTTCTGCTACGGATGAGCTCGCAGACGAGCTCCTCGCAGCAGGCCAGCGTGTCGATGATCGCGCCTGGCGTTTGCCTGTCTGGGATGACTACCAGGAGCTGCTGGATTCGCCATTTGCCGACATAGCCAATATTGGCGGCCCCACAGCAGGCTCCATCACCGCAGCTTGTTATCTGCATCGCTTTGCCAAAGCTTACCCTTGGGCTCACTTGGACATTGCCGGCACAGCCTGGTTAAGCGGTGCCAAAAAAGGTGCGACAGGACGCCCGGTACCGCTGTTACTGGAGTTCCTCCGCGCCCGCGCGGCAGGTTGAGGCAGTTTTGGATATCACCTTTTATGTACTGGCTGCCGACGCTCCGCTGTCGGCACGCCTAACCACGGCCTGTCGCCTGATCGACAAGGCCTGGCAACAAAATCGCAAGGTATTGGTGCACGCAGCCAACCAGGCTGAAGCCGAAGCAGTCGATGAGCTATTGTGGACGTTTCGTGCCGAATCATTTATTCCGCATCATCTGGTGGGTGAAGGCCCGACTCCACCACCGCCAGTACGCATTGGCTGGGACACACTACCCACCGACAGCCGCGACATTCTGATCAATCTGGCCGCCGACATACCGACTGGCTTTGATCGCTTTCAGCGCGTCATTGAAATTGTGGCAGGCACCGACAGCGAACGTGAGCAAGCCCGTCAACACTGGAAAGAATACAAACGCCTGGGATTCGCTGTGCAGGCACACGAGTTAAGCGCCTGAGCCTGAATAACCCGTTATAATTCACCACATTATTTTTTGCTGCGCGTTGCGCCGAACTGACTTTACGAGTGAGTACGTTATGGATTCGACTTTTAACCCCGCCGACATTGAAAGCCGCTGGAGCCAGCGCTGGGAAGACGAAGGCTGTTACAAGCCTTCGGGCACGGGCACCCCATACTGCATCATGATCCCGCCCCCCAATGTCACTGGCTCGTTGCATATGGGCCACGGGTTTAATAACGCCATCATGGATGCACTGATTCGTTTTCATCGCATGCGCGGCCACAACACCCTGTGGCAGCCCGGCACCGACCATGCCGGTATCGCCACCCAAATGGTAGTCGAGCGTCAATTAGCGGCTAATGGTGTTAGCCGTCACGACCTGGGACGCGAACAGTTTCTGGAAAAGGTCTGGCAGTGGAAAGAGCAGTCAGGCGGCACCATCACACGTCAGATTCGCCGTCTGGGCTCTTCGGTAGACTGGTCCCGTGAGCGCTTTACCATGGATGCCGGTCTGTCCAAGGCGGTACAGGAAGCCTTTGTCCGTCTGCATGAAGATGGCCTGATCTATCGTGGCAAACGCCTGGTTAACTGGGACCCCAAACTGCATACCGCCATTTCCGATCTGGAAGTGTTGTCCGAAGAAAAAACCGGCTCCATGTGGCACTTCCGCTATCCGCTGGCAGATGGCAGTGATCATTTGGTAGTTGCCACCACACGCCCTGAAACCATGCTGGGTGACACCGCCGTGGCAGTGCATCCCGAAGACGAACGCTACCAGCACCTGATTGGGCAAATGGTTCGCCTGCCCGTCACTGGCCGTCTGATTCCCATTGTTGCCGACACTTATGTCGACAAGGACTTTGGCACCGGCTGCGTCAAAATTACTCCGGCACATGATTTCAACGACTATGAGGTCGGCAAGCGCCATCAACTGCCACTGATCAATGTGCTGGATCGTGATGCCGCGATTCTGGCCAACTTTGAGGTCATGGCAGGCGGCAGCTTCGAGCCGATGCCAACAGAAAGTTGCCCGCCAGCCTTTGTCGGACTGGATCGTTTTGTCGCACGCAAACAAATTGTGGCGCTGGCCGAGGCTGAAGGCTGGCTGGACGAAATCAAGCCGCATGCCCTGAAAGTACCCACGGGCGATCGCTCCGGTGTAGTAGTCGAGCCATGGCTGACAGATCAGTGGTATGTCCAAGCCTCCATTCTGGCCAAGCCAGCGCTGGAAGCCGTCGAAGATGGCCGCATCAAGTTTGTGCCAGAGCAATACCAGAATATGTATTACGCCTGGATGCGCGATATCCAGGACTGGTGTATTTCACGCCAACTGTGGTGGGGACATCGCATTCCGGCCTGGTACGACAATCAGGGTCAGGTGTATGTCGGCCGCGACGAAGCCGAAGTGCGTGCAAAGCACAATCTGGGCACGGATGTCACACTGCGACAGGATGACGATGTACTCGACACCTGGTTCTCATCCGCCCTGTGGACATTCTCCACACTGGGCTGGCCAGACAAAACACCAGACCTGAGCACCTTCCACCCCACCAATGTATTGGTCACAGGCTTTGACATCATCTTTTTCTGGGTCGCCCGCATGATCATGATGACCATGCACTTCATCAAAGATGA